>CAWDAK010000001.1:0-177995 GCA_963800255.1 uncultured Ignavibacteria bacterium
TCTGCACCTAAGGCAACAAATATGACGCAGCGATGCACCAGGTACAGCAAATGTGATAGCGCGAGGCACCACCAGATCAAAAGGTCGGGGCAAACGCAAACCCGCTGAATGCGGAGGTGGAAGGTTTTGGGATTTATGAATCTACGAACATATCGGTGCTCTGCACCTAAGGATGGAGTGACAGGTAACGTAATCTATTTACATTCCGGTGCTCTGCACCTAAGGGTGGAGTGACAGGTAACGTAATCGATTTACATTTCGGTGCTCTGCACCTAATACAACAATAGGAAGAGAGTTCATACGGGACTTTTAATTCTCATATGAACTCTCATTCCGGAAGTTTATCTGCTCTCCTGTGCGTATTTACTTGAGCAGAACCATTTTGTTTGTTTTTACATATTCGTTGTTGCTTCCAGCCCTGAGGATGTAGTAATATACACCCGACGGTAGGCCGGCAGCATTAAAGTTAACATGATATGTTCCTGCCTGTTTGCTTTCGTTAACAAGGTTTGATACTTCCTGGCCGAGGGAGTTATATACCTTAAGACTAACGAAAGAATTTTCGGGAATGGCATAATCGATAACGGTGGTCGGGTTAAATGGATTGGGGAAGTTCTGCGATAAGTTATACTTCAGCGGAATAAGATCTTTAACGAGAACTTCATCGCTGTACTCCGAGTTTCCATTAAAATCAACTTGTTTCAGTCGGTATGCAATTGCAGTAGCCTGGATATTCTGAATGTCGTCTGTAAATGAATATTCCTGCTGTTCAGTTGTGGTTCCTTTACCCTGCTTAAAGCCTACAAAGCTGAAGGTACCCTGGTCATCACCGTTTATAACACGTCTTTCAATTTCAAAGCCGCGATTGTTTGTTTCTGTTGCAGTGTTCCAGTTAAGCACGATCCTGCCGCTTGAAGCGTTAGCGGTGAAAGAGGTTAACTCAACCGGCACAATGCCTACATATTTAAGGAAAACACCGCCGCCGCCGGCTGCAAAACCAAGATTTGCATTAAGGAATACCATATGCTGCAAACCGCTTGCGGAGGCAGCTGCAGGAATGGTTTCCTGTTCGTACGTATTACCGAAATCAGTGGTCTTGTAAACATAGTAAATGGCGGACGCATCGGTAAGTATCAGCCTTATCGTGTTTGAACCGTCCTTTAATCCACTGAAATTTATTGCTGCAAATGTTGTGATACCGGGAGGAATGTTTGCCGCCTGCCAGGTAACACCCCCGTCAGAAGTTTTCATAAGGTTGTTGCCGTTTGAGCCGGCCATTCCATGCATTGCATCTGTGAATGCGATTGCCTGGTAATAGAGACCCGCAGTTCCGCCTGTACCGGGAAGGGTTGCCACATTCCAGGTGCCTGCAAATCCGGTGGTTGTGTAGAATATTTTTGCAGTTGTTGCATTCGCCAGGGTATTGGCTGATCCGATCCAGAAAGTATTCTGATCAATCCAGTCCCATGCATTTATAACACCGAATTCATTAGTGCCGATAGGAGCATTCGGCGCCAGCGTCCATGTTGTACCGCCATCGGTTGTATACCTGTCCTGGTACGGTACCCCGTTGCCTGTGGGATCACCTGTGTACACACCGTTGTTCATATCGAACATATGAATACCATTAATGAAGCTTCCTGAAACAGCGACCTGAAGCGCCCAGCTGTTTCCTCCATCGGTTGTTCTGTAGATACTGCCTGTGCCCGTGCCTACCCAGCAGTTCATATTATCAAGTGCAGAAACTCCGTAAAGATCGCCCGCGGGGAGTCCCGTGTTTCTTAAAGCCCAGCTTGTTCCGCCGTCTACTGAAAGATATACCTGGGTACCGGCGCAAACCGCCCAGATTACATCTTCACTAACTACTGAAATTGAGTTGATAGCCGGACTTGAAGGGAGTGTGCTTACCTGCGTCCATCCCTGGGCTAACGCCGTGCCGGATGCAAGTAGAAAAGTAAGGGTCAAAAGAAAGAGATGCCAAAGTACGCTTTACCATAGAACCTCCTTTAAGTGTATTAAATGGTTTTTTTCCGCTGAATGGAATTTAACAAAAAAAATAAATGAAATACACAAGAAGCAATCAGGCAGGAAGGAGATCTTTTACGAAGTTAATAAGTTTATCTTTTGTTACAGGTTTGGAGACGTAATGATCAAATCCTTCCGCAAGGAAGATCTGCTCGTCGCCAAGCATTGCGTATGCTGTTACGGCAACCAGCGGAGCATTGTTAAAATCTTTCATACCGCGGATGTGCTTGAGGACGTCAATACCCGACTTCCCGAAGCCCAGGTTGATATCAATAAAGATCAAATCATATTTGTTTTTATGCACCAGTTCAATAGCTTCGTCGGCAGTGAGACAGCATTCAACACTGCATACACCTGATAAAAAACGGGGTACGAATTTATGAGAGGTCTTGTCGTCGTCAATATAAAGCATTGACGCTAGACTGAATATGAGAATGATCAGTCTGCGCAATATCTTTTCTCCCGATATCCTCCCTCACAGAAGCGGCTTCGTGCAAAGTGCTCTCCGACGGAAATTGAAGTATAAAGCTTGTACCTTCACCTAATTTACTTTCAACAGACAACTGCCCGTTAAGCAGCGATGTATACTTTTTCGCGATGGTTAGTCCTAGCCCGGTGCCCTCAAACTTCCTGGTATAGCCTTCACTCGCCTGCCTGAAGGGTTGGAACACAAGGTCAAGTTTATCTTCTGAGGAATCCCTGTGCCGGTATCCCTTACAATTATTTCAAAGACTTCGGAACCACTGATCAGCTTCTGTCCCGCCTCAACAGTGATACTGCCTGAATCCGTAAACTTAACAGCATTATGCAGCAGGTTGTTGAAGAATGTGAGTAAGAATATCGCTCATCAGTTTTAAGGAAATTATTACCTAGTATGAAATATTGTATCAACATCAAGATTCTTCTGTGCAGCAGCTGCAGCCTGATAAAGTGAGACAGCTTCCATTAATGAGTTTATCAGCGATCAACATCTTCGAAATTTGCTATCAAACTTTTCCGCTTCAATTTTTGAGAGATCGAGAATATGGTTAAGCGTTCTTAAAAGCCGCTGTGAACTTTCTTCAAAAGTAGGAAGAAGCTCCATCACTTCTTCAAGTGAATCAGCATCACGTATAATATCGGCGGTTCCGAGGATGCCTATCATAGGAGTACGCAGTTCGTGACTCATATTCGCCAGAAAATTAGATTTCAACAGGTTCATTTCTTCAGCTTTTTCTTTGGCCTCTATAAGATGCTTGTTAACATCAATAGTTTCAAGTGCGAAGGAAATATCCTGTATCATTTCACTTAACAAAGCAATCTCTTTTCCCTCGAAGAAATCCTTCTCTCCGGAAAAAAGACTGATCAAACCCTCTACTTTATCGAACACAACCAGCGGAAAAAGAATACCTGACCGGCATCCCCCTTCCAGCAGAACCTTGAAGGGATTATGCTCACCCGGGATCGATTCGAGGTCGTTATAGATATAATAATTACCTTCGAAAATAGTTTCTTTGCCCTCCTTCGTCCAGAAAGTATACTCCCCGGAAGAATTAACCCGGCGGGAGATAGTATTTTGGTCATCCCTGAACGCAGCAGTTTTTTTAACAAACGTATTGTTAGTATCAATAAGACCAATCCAGGTGAACTTAAATTCACCATCAGCAATGGCAACGCTGGCAGCAGTTTCAAAAAGGATCTCCCTGTTCCTTATTCTTACGATAGCCTGGTTGATATTGCTGAGAACAGCATAAACGCGGTTAAGTCGTATGATTTCTGAGGCTGCTTTTTTCTGATCAGTAATGTCGGTTGAAAGAATGAGCGCGCCGTCAGGAACAGGTTCAATACTAAGGTAGAACCAGCTGCTTGTACCATCGGGGTAAAAAAATTCATTTTCGATCCTTGCAGGGACTTTCTCTTCGATACATTTCCGGAGGCTGGAGAACATTATTGTCTGATCTATGCCCGGGTATTCCTCAGTCATTTTACGACCAATAAGTTCCTGCTTTGTACTTTTACCGTGGGCCGCGGCAGCATCGTTTACATAAATATAAGTATAATCGGGAGAGATAATCTGGAACCCCTCCCTCATATGATCGAGAGCTGATTTGTATCTTTTTTCAGACTCGACCAGTTTGCGCCTCAGCCCTTCTGACGGGGGTGACATCGTGGGCAGTAACAAGGCGCGACTTCCTGTTATCGAATTCAAACTCGTGCGAGAGGATCTCAACATCAATTAACTCACCATTTTGGAGCTGATGCCTCCATCCGCCCGACCATTGGTAAGGATCATCATTCTGACTGATGTTGTTAAAAATCTTCTGGTGATCTTCCTTAGGACGAATATCGAGGAGGGTCATTGTGAGAAACTCGCTGTGGGAATAACCATATTTGGCCACGGCCGCATCATTAACAGCCAGGAACCTAAGTGTTTCAACATCATAGATCCACATAGGCAGAGGATTTGAGTTGAACAAAAAACCAAATTCATTATTTTCGAAGAAGAAAGTTCCGCTCGTAATCATAGTGAAGCCACTTTAGTGTATTCCGGTCTTAATATAACCAAATATCTAAATAATACTCAATAAAATTCGGGCCCGCTTTCGCCGATGCCGCTTCCTGAAAAATTTAACAGAAACTGCTTAAAGTAATTCCCCTTTCCCCTGGTTTTGAATGTGGGAGTCCACCGCCCACAACATTTCCAGCACTGTGCAGACACACTAATTCCCGTCCGTCCGCTCATTTAACATTATCGTATATCGGGGGGTTTTTGTTAAGAGCGAAAAGGCGCCGTCACCGGGATAGAATCTCGTCAATTATTGATAACATTTTCTGCGCAACATTCTCGCCGAATAAGGGATTTCGCCGGGACTGAGGGGTAAAGGAATTTATTTTATCTAAAAGCTGAGGGTCCTGAGTGTCTGCCAGAAGATTCCAGCCGGATTCTACGGTCTCCAACCATTCGGTCTCAGTCCTTAGAGTTATGCACGGCTTCTCCAATATGTAAGCTTCTTTTTGTATTCCCCCGGAATCTGTTAAAATCATATATGCGTTATGCTGAAGTTTCAAGAAATCAAGATAGCCAAGGGGATTTATGAGTATAAGGTTCTTACCAGCTTTATATTTTGAGAGCTCCAGGATTATCCGGGTTCTTGGATGGATCGGAAAAACCAGCTTTTTACCCAGCTGCTGAAGCTTGTTAAGCAGGCTCTTTAGCAAATCCGGATCATCCACGTTATAGGGTCTGTGCAATGTGAGTACGTAATATTGGCCAGGTGAAATCTGGAGTTCTTCAAGTATCTTCGACTTTGAATCTGCAATCGGTAAAGCTCCGCGAAGAGAATCTGTCATGATGTCACCTGTTAAATAAGAAACATCTTTAAGCCCCTCATTCTCCAGGTTCTTCAAAGCGGTCATCGTAGGTGCAAATAGCAAATCTGAAGTATGATCTGCAACTATCCGGTTTATTTCTTCCGGCATCTGTCTGTTGAAGCTCCTAAGTCCTGCTTCAATATGCAGGGTTTTAATGTGCAGCTTAGCCCCGACAAGAGCGCCCGCCAGTGTAGTATTAGTATCTCCGAAAATCAGGATAAGATCAGGTTTCTCGATAAGGATAACTTTTTCAATTTCTTGAAGCATTTTGCCCGTTTGTTCACCATGGAGTCCCTGGTTTATATTTAGGTTGTAATCCGGCAAGGGAATGCTGAGGTCATTGAAAATCAGTTCAGACATTTCCTTATCGAAATGCTGCCCGCTGTGGATTATGATCTCATCATAAGAATTTCTGATCTTTTTTGATAAGGGCCCCAGTTTAATGAATTGAGGCCTGGCCCCAACGATTGATGCTATTTTCATTCTAGGAAATATTCTAAGAGTAATATTAATATTTGCAAAGATAAAGTTAAAGGATTTAATATAGCAAGTCTGGCTGACAGGCAGAGAACCTTAATTTTTGATAGGCTTGATATTTGCTATTTGAAATTTTTTACTTAAATTATACTTGATTTGTACGGGGATAAAATAATGCTAAAGATTGGGATTCGATAAAGGGAAGCTGGCTGGCACCAGCAAATCGTATAATTTATCTAATTAACAAGGAGATACTTACAAAGTGAAAGAAGCTAACGACTTCTCCATCCTCCTGAAGCCTCTGGTTTACTATAATTATTTGATAGGTATCGTAAGCGGAGTAATACTTCTTTTTGGAGGTTACTGGAACCTGTTAGTTATTGGGATCCTTTTGGCGTTTGCTGGATACTGGCTGCTCCGGCTATTTATCTTCCTGCCGGACCTTTTAGTGCATTCTTTATTTAATGTGAGCCAAAAGGATTCTTATCTTACTTTCCCCTTTTTTTTATCTCTTATTCTAAGAATTATTATTATCACCACATGGGGTTTTTCCGTTTTTTTGGTCCTCTTTCATATAAATCCTGCCTTAACTATCTCCAACTATCTCTTCAGTTATTTCGTAATAACGGCTCCTCTGAACTTCCTTTCCTTAAAGGAATCTGCATTTCAGAGTAACGGAATGTCATATGAAACCCTTCTTTTCGACTTCATACTTGCTGCGGCTATCTTTGTTGGCCTGGTAATTGAATTTGATATATTGAGCCTGGTTATTTTAACCGGAACTCTTGTTCTTGCAGTAAGAATTCTTCAAATAATTGCTGCTTTATTGGAAAGAAAAGGGCATACAAGCGAGCTGTAGTTGATTCTACAATTAATTTGCTGATTAAGCCCTGTTCTATAATAAGGCATTTTGCCTGAATTTGAAACATATTCTTGATGTTTTTTGATCACGATTATATAATAGCCTTATTGCAATGCTTATATAAATTTAGTATGTTTTTCAAGGCTTTTGAAGCCCTGTGAGGGAAAGATGGATCTTAAAGTTTCTTTAATAAAATTTTAACCCGGGGAAGGGGAAAAATGGATAGTGGGAATCATTTTTGCAGTTTTATTACTCTTGATAAAGCTGATCCTCCTGTAAATTCCGTCCGTAAAAAAAATAAGGTTGACTTCTCTTTAATTAACAACCTGCCGGTTCCTATATCTGTATGGCAGAAGTTGGAGAATAACTATTACCTGGTTTATATGAACAGGTATGCTGATAAGCTATTTAAACATTCTTATCATTGGGGGATCCGGCTCGATAAGGCTTTCCCGGTTGAATATCAGAATATTTTATCTTCCAATCCTTCGGATGAATCGTTCTTCCAGGTTATTAATGATGAGCTGCTGATAATATGCCATTACCTTAATGATTTACCTGCTCCAAAAAATGCATCGACGGATAAGCTTTCCGCAGATTCCCTCAGGAAAATTATGGAACCAAGCCCGGTTTCTGTGATAATAACCGATATTAAAGGAAATATAGAATTCGTAAATGACAAGTTTGCCGATGTTTCAGGTTATACCCGGGAAGAGGTTATCGGGAAAAATCCGCGGATACTTAAGTCGGGAAATACTACCTCCGATGGGTATAAAGAGATGTGGGATACCCTGTTGGCTGGCAATACCTGGCGGGGTGAATTCAGCAACAAGAGAAAAGATGGTGAAATTTATTATGAATATGCGGTGATTTCTCCTCTCAGGGATAATTCGGGAAAAATAAAAAACTACATCGCTTTTAAGGAGGATATAACAGGACTTAAAAAAGCTCTCAGTGATGTAGATAAATCTGTTAAATTTGCTGAGCTGGGGAAGATGACTGCATTTGTGTCTCACCAGATTAAGACTCCCCTTTCTTCCATCAAACTCAGTGTAGACCTGCTGGGTCAGAATGAATCTATAAACGATGAGGCCAGACGGTCTATCACGATTATTCAGAAGGAAGTGGGTCATTTATCCAAGTTACTTAAAGAGGTTCTGCAGTTTTCGAAACAGTCAAAGTTTTACTTTTCCGAGATTGACCTGACGAAAAAACTCGGCAATATTTATACGCTTCTGCAGCCCATGCTGAAGGCACGAGGGATAAACTTTAAGACAAATACCCTGGATCATAAAATTTACGGTGATACCCAGCAGCTTCATTCGCTTTTTCTTCACCTGCTGGAAAATTCTATTGAATCCATTGATAAGGATGGAGAAATAGAAGTTTCCTCTGCGATGAGAGAAGGAAAATGCTATATTTACTTTAAGGATAGCGGTAAAGGAATAATAAATGCCAGGGATATTTTTGAACCATTCTTCACTACGAAATCTAGCGGGGCAGGATTTGGTTTGCCCATTGCTAAGAGCATAGCGGAGAAACATAACGGTCTGCTGAATTTATTCTCCTCTAAACCCGGTGAAACAATTTTTGAGCTGATACTTCCTCTGAAGGCTGGATAAATGGAAAAACTTCTTGTAGTTGACGATGATGAATCTCTGAGGGAGGCCCTTCAGATGGTGCTGATCAAAGAAAGGATACAACGTGACTACAGCAGAAAATGCTGCAGAAGCTATGGACATAATTTCAAAGACTAACCTTGACCTTGTAATCTCTGATCTCAAACTTCCGGATGAAAGCGGCATCGATCTTTTGAAAAAAGTGCATCAGATTAATGAGGACCTCCCATTCATAATAATTACTGCCTATGATGAATCCACAACCACAATAAGAGCTATTCAGGAAGGCGCATACGACTACCTTGAAAAACCTCTGGATATGGACAGGCTTAAGACAGTTGTAAAACGGGCGCTTGAAGGCAAAAAGTTAAGCACACATCTATCAGTTACCATCTCAAAAGATACTGAAGACTATCAGATTGAGAAGAGTCTGGTAGGCAAAACCCCGGCAATGAAAGAGATCTTAAAAAAGATAGGAAAGGTATCTAATAACCGTGTAAATATTCTGATCCAGGGTGAAAGCGGAACCGGAAAGGAACTTATAACAAGAATTATTCATTTTACAGGGATAACCAAAGCCGAACCTTTTATTGCCGTTAACTGCACTGCGCTTACTGAAACGCTGCTTGAGAGTGAACTCTTCGGCCACGTTAAAGGAGCTTACACAGGTGCTGTTAAGGACACACATGGAAAGTTTGAACTAGCCGGAGAAGGTACTATTTTCCTTGATGAGATAGCTGATATTTCACCCCAGCTTCAGGTTAAGCTGCTGAGGGTACTGCAGGAAAGAGAGTTTGAGAAAGTAGGGGGTGAGGTTACAATTCCTATGAAGGCGCGTGTGGTTGCCGCCACTAACCGGAATCTTGAAAAGGCTGTAGAGTCAGGTAAATTCCGGGAGGATCTGTATTACAGGCTTAAGGTTTTCAGCATTGATGTCCCGCCGTTAAGAGAGAGACGGGAGGATATTCCCAACCTGATTATTTATCTTCTGAAAAAGATAAATAATGATCTACACAAAAATGTAAGAAAAGTGCCGATTGAAGTAATCGAAATGCTTCAGAATTACGAATGGGTAGGCAATGTGCGGGAGCTTGAGAATATGCTTCTGCAGGCTGTTGTTTTAACAGACGGTGATATGTTGAAGCAGGAAAATATCCTGCTCAGAAAACAAAATGACTGCAGCACAAAATAATGGTGAGACCCTTAACGATACGAAATTAAAAATCGACCTCGGCAATGGTGATAAATCTCTTGAGGATATTACCAGGCAGTACCTCGCTCTCGTGCTGAATAAAGTCAATTGGAATAAAACTAAAGCCTGCGAAGTACTGAAAATCTCCAAACCTACCCTCGACAAAAAGATCAGAGATTTCAACCTTCATCCATCACCCAAAGTTTAATATCTAACATCAATAATGTCAGCCCGACCTTTTCGGAAACCAATCCCCTATGGCTTATTTCATCTTTAATGATTAAACTTTCTTTAACCCCTTAAATTATCTTTAACATTATTTTACTCCCCCACCCTATTTTTAATCTTTAATCATACCTTTGCTATTGGCATTTATTTTGGATATGAAATATCCGCATACTGAGGGAAATAAATGCATTCAGCTTTTGATTTAATCGGAAGCTATACTGGTCTTCTAATATTTGAAGTTGCGGGAATAGACTACTGCTTAAATGATTCAATTGTCTTTTCGACGGTAAAACCGCCATTTGAAATTTCACGCTGCGGTAAAGGCAGCGGAAATGAAGATCGCGTTATAAAGGTGAATGAAAGGTTGATACCTCTCATTGATCTTAAAACCATTTTAAATCCCAAACTTAAAAGTACCAAAACCACCAGATCTTCCAGGGTAATAATCATAGAAAATGAAAACGAAGAATTCGGATTCCTGGTTGATAAAATTAAGGAAATAATGGCACTCGATTCCAAATACATCTTCAACTGTATCAAGTTACTCCCGGATACGGAGCCAACGAAAACATACGAAGGAAACAATTACACTAAAGGTTCACTAGAGATAGACAACAGGTGCATACTGCTGCTGGATGCAAAGCAGATAATAAGCAGCATGGCGCTTTCTATTAACTAAATCAGCTATCCGTTCACCGGAAGCATTAACATTCTGAGAAATGAAGAAGAATAAACCGTTCGTTATTCCAGCCGCTTGTGAGTGACCAGGCGAAGCTGTGCCTGTAGTTCTTCTAAAATGGGATTAACCTTAAACTTTCTTAACATTTCAGTAAATCATCAATAGTTCAGGTAATATAATGAGAAATACATTTTACTTTTTACTCCTTCTGCTCTCCTCCACCATAATAGTTAATGCCCAGCAGGATGTCAGGATCGGGAAAAGTCTGGGACAGAATTACGATTATAAAGGGGCGCAATATGATTATTCAGACCCCGATGCAATAAATATCAAAGTACTCGTTTGGGGTTATGTTCAATACCCCGGGCAATACTTCATCCCTGCAACAAGCAGCGTGAATGACGTCCTCGCTCTAGCCGGTGGTCCTTTGCAGGATGCAGATCTTGCAGAACTGAGACTATTTAAAATAAATGCTGACTCGTCCCAAACGATGGTTAAATTTGATTATGACGATCTCCTGTGGAATGATAAGCTTACAAAAAAGATAAAGATTCCTGAACTGAAAGCCGGAGATATTTTATTGGTTCCTGGTTCGCCTCGCTGGTTTCTCAAAGATTACCTTGGACTTACCTTATCAATAGTTTCAACAGTTGCTTCGGTGGCAGTTTTGTTTATAACAATTTTTAATAATTGACGGTGGAGATTATGAATAATTCAAAAATTGATGTTAACCGTATCTTATCGGGAGATGTCCATTCCTTAAGGGACTATATTGACCTGATTCGTGCTAACCTGATAATATTCTTTTCAATTTTCTTAAGCGTTATAGTAATAGCTGTTTTATATGTTCTTTTATCAACAAAGGTATATGTCTCCACTGTAGATTTGAAATTGAATTCTCAAAAACATAGCGTGCTGGAAGCGGAATCCTCAAATGATATCAGTGTATCTTCGAGTGATAGATTTGTATCAAATGAGATAGAGATAATAAATAATTTTGATTCGAAAGAAAGATGTGCAGCTGCTTTAATCGACAGTTTTAATAACACTAAGGACAAAACTTTGTTCAGTGAACTCAGAGCAGAACCGGGATCTGGGACTAACGGACACCGGGATAAAGAGGATATAATAAGGTTATTAAAGGATGTGGTTAAGGTAGAACAGCTCAGCGGACTTGATATCATCGAAATTTCTGCTGAGTCCCCATCTCCATATGAAGCAGCTTTAATCGCTAATACCTGTGCATCCCAATACAGGGAAATTAATCTTGAAAATAACAGGGGTCAGCTCACTACAGTAAGGAAGTTCCTGGAAGCTCAACGCAAAGAAAAATTGGCAGAGTTGAATTCTGCTGAAGAAAATCTGAAAAATTATCAGCAGGAAGGGGGAATTGTTGCTCTTGATGCCCAATCGAATGTGCTCATTAATCAGCTGGCTAACCTTGACGCCCTGAGGGACGCGGCAAAAGTAGATCTCCTTACCTCTACAGAGATGCTTGCACAGTACAAAACGCAGATTGGGGCAGAAGATCCTAAGTTGGTTGCTTACATTGAAAGTCAGACTTCTCAAAAGTATATCGATATTATTCAGAAACAGCTCGCCGAAATTCAGATGAATAAAGAACTTGCGTTGTCAAATAATACATCGGGTGTAGACGTTACTGAAAAAATTAAGGATTATGATAAAAAAATCTACTAATCTAAGAAATAACCTTAGCGACAGTAATCGAAAATATAAAAGCCGGGGTATATTCCAGCAGTCCGGAACAGATAAGAGATCTTACACAGAAGCTGATAGAAGAGAAAGTTAAGAATAACTCTCTTGCAATCAGGTACGATGAGCTCCAGGGTTTAATTGGGAGTTATGAACAAAAAATAACGCGGCTTCCTAAAAAATCTATGGAACTTGCACAGTATCAAAGGCGGAAGGAATCTCTGCAGCAGATTTACTTTTGATCAGATTGAAACCAGATACCAGGAAGCAATGATGAATGAACTTTCACAGCCTGGTAACGTAGTAATTGTAGGAAAAGGTACGAATTCCGGATGAACAGTAAAAACCGAAGACCATTCCTGATTTTATTGATCGGAATAGTTGCAGGTTTGGGCTTCGCAATCGGCTTTATACTGGTTAAAGATTACTTTAATGATACGATTAAAACCCCTGGTGACCTCGATGATAATAATATTAAGATGCTGTGCCTGGGTGCCCTCATCTTAAGAACATCAGTATAGATTATTACAGGAAGCACGATCCCGCTCAGTCGCAAAAAACAGATACGCTGCTGTTTGAATCTTTCAAATCCCTTAGAGCGCGTATACAATTCCCTGGAACCAATAGTGAAAAAATCAATAAAACTATCCTGATAACATCTCCAGCGGCACAGGAGGGGAAAACAATGATATCCTTAAACCTGGCTGCTAGTTTTGTGAGATCAAAAAAGAAAGTATTATTAGTGGACTGCGACCTGATTAAACCCAGGATACAAACCTTAATGGGCGTTAAAAGAACACCTGGGCTAGCCGATTATTTATTTGGTCATGCCAAATTTGAAGATGTATTAAGAAGATCTCCCATAAACGGGCTGAATTACATTACCGCAGGGATAAGCACAGAAAATACAGATGAAATACTGGCATCTACGGCAATGATAGATTTCTTACAAATAACCAGGGATATGTTTGATATCGTCATTATAGATTCTGCTCCTGTTGTACCTGTCATTGATACTCAGATACTTTCGAGGCTGGTCGACGGTGTAGTAATGGTGGTATCATCTGCCAGGACTGAGACTAATTTAATGTTGGACGCATACGACCTGTTAACCAAAGAAGATATTACTTTCCTGGGGACAGTGCTGAATAACTTTAAATATAAAAACGGGTATAGATACTACTACAAATATTATTATAACTATTCGTCGAACGGGAATGGAAAAATAAAGAGCAAGGTAGATGCTTAGAACATCACAAAAGGGGTCTAAACTATGAACGCTTCCCCAAATAAATGCTTCACCAATAAAATCAAAACAGGGTATAGAAAATGTGCGGCATAGTAGGAATAATAAATAAGGACAATGCAGGTATAGATTTAAATAGCCTGGCAAGTATGGCTTCTGTACTTGAGCATCGCGGTCCGGATGATGAAGGCCATTTTATTGATAGAAACCTGGGACTTTATCATAAAAGGCTTTCAATAATAGACCTGTATACAGGTCATCAACCAATGATAAGCGGGGAAAACGTTATTGTTTTTAACGGTGAGATATATAATTACCTGGAGCTTAAGGAGGGCTTGAAGAAAAAGGGACATTCTTTCAGAACGGAATCAGATACCGAAGTAATACTTAAGATGTATGAAACCTACGGGAATGATTTTATAAAACAACTAAATGGAATGTTTGCTTTTATAATTTATGACCGACTGAACAGGAAAGTTATAGCCGCCCGCGATCATTTCGGTATTAAACCTCTTTATTATTATGTGGATTTAGGGAAATGGATATTTGCCTCGGAAATAAAAGCAATTCTAATGCACCCTGAAATCAGAACTGAAGTAAACTATCAGAACCTGCAAGAATATTTAACGTTTCAGTTCCTGCTGGATGATTCAACTTTGTTTAATAGAATATATAAAGTTGTTCCCGGCACTTACCTCGTTATAGATCTCAATACACTGGATTCAAAAAGGGTTAATTACTGGGACCCTAGTTTTAGGGTGGATTACAACCATACTGAAGAATACTTTATACATGAAATAAGAAGTTTGCTTGAAGATTCTGTGAAACTGCGTTTAAGGAGTGATGTACCTCTTGGAACATATCTTAGTGGAGGTATTGATTCAAGTATCGTGACTATATTAGCCGCACAAAAATCCCCTGGACAATTGAAGACTTTTACAGGAGCATTCGATGAACCCGGTTTTAACGAAACAGAATATTCCGCTGAAATTGCCAAAAAAGCAGATGCCCTTCCATACATAACTTATCCAACCGCTAATGATTTCATTGATACGCTGCCCGAACTTATATACTACATGGATGAACCTGTTGCTGGGCCGGGATTATTCCCTCAGTATATGGTTTCTAAAATGGCATCAAAAAATGTTAAGGTAGTACTCGGGGGACAGGGCGGCGATGAAATTTATGGAGGATATGCACGTTATATTATAGCATACCTCGAACAAGCCTTAAAAGGAGCAATTTTTGAGAGTAATGAGGAAGGCGAACATATTGTATCATTAACTTCAATTCTACCCAACCTTCCTTATATAAAACAGTATACTCCAATGCTGAAGAAATTCTGGAATAAAGGCACCTTTGAACCGATGGATAAAAGGTACTTTGATTTAATTGACCGCAATGGGGGCGCGTTTAATTATTATTCTGATGAGTATAATCATAATTATAATAAAGAAATTATATTCACCAAGTTTCAGCAGCTGTTTAATCATCCTGATACCCTCTCTTATTACAATAGAATGACGCATTTTGATATGTTCTCCAGTTTACCCGCGTTGTTACAGGTAGAGGACCGGATGAGTATGGCTGTGTCAATTGAATCACGAGTTCCCCTGCTAGATCACCGGCTGGTAGAACTGACGGCGTCTATGCCGCCGGCAATGAAGTTTAAGGGCGCTGAAATGAAGTACATATTGAAAAAAGCTGTTTTGGATTTACTTCCACCAAAAATCCTTAATAGGAAAGATAAGATGGGTTTCCCTGTTCCCTTGCACCGTTGGGTGAAGGGTGAAGCAAAAAGTTTTATCAGGGACGTTATGTTTTCAGATGCATCGAAAACCAGGGGTATTTTTAATATTGATAAAGTTGAAAAGATAATTGAATGTGAACAGCCATACGATAGACAATTATGGGGCATGCTCTGCCTTGAACTATGGTTTCAAAAATTCATTGATCAGGATATTCATTCATTAAAAGGGAAAAACCTTGAAATACTTACGTCAATTTGAGGAATTAAAAGATTTCCGGGTAAATAAAATCGGGGTAATTGGTCCTGGTATTGTAGGTATGCCAATGGCAGCGATGCTCGCTTACGCGGGAATAAAAATAGGACAGGAAGAACCTGCCCGTGTAGTAGTTGTCCAGAGAGATTCACCAACTTCAGGATGGAAAGTCAACGCCATAAACGACGGTAAATCAGTAATCGGCGGAATTGAGCCCGAACTTGACTACTACGTCCGCTCTACAGTTGAAGCAGGTACTTTGTCCGCAAGTCATGACTACAGGGTGTTGACTGATGCTGATGTTATTATTGTTTGCGTTCAGACAGATAAAAAGGGTTACGAACCTGATTATGGACCCATGTTCGAAGCATTGTCTGACACGGCTGCAGCTCTTCAGAAAAAAGAACCCGGAAAGAAGGTTGTCATCATATTTGAGTCGACTCTTGGACCTTCTTCTATGGAGAGTATTATAAAACCTTTCTTCGCTGCGCATGGTTTAATTGAAGGAAAGGATATTTTCCTCGGAAATAGTCCCAACCGTGTAATGCCCGGCCGTCTGGTTGAGCGAATTAAAAATTCAGATAAAATTGCGGCAGGACTAAATCCTGCAACCCCTGAAATTATCTGCCAGATGTATTCCAAGATTGTAACCGGCGGAGAACTGCATAAAACTAACAGTCTCACTGCAGAAATCGTTAAAACGTTTGAAAACGCTTACAGAGACGTTAGAATTGCTTATTCTTCTGAAATAGCTGAATACTGCGATGAGAATGACATAGATTTTTATAAAATCCGAGATCGGGTTAATTCAAAACTAAACCAGGAAGACCATGCTTCATTTACACCAAATGAAGTACCCATCGGCGGGCTCTTAATCCCTATGATAGGTGTTGGAGGTCACTGTCTTCCTAAAGACGGTATTTTATTATGGTGGAGAAAAATAGAAAATGGCGACAATGTCGGCAAAAGCCTGATTTTAACTTCGCGCCTGGTGAATAATGCGTCCCCTTCTGCTTCAGTAAAACTTGCTGAATCAAAATTCGGGAACATCTCCGGCAAGCGTGTCATTCTGCTGGGGGCAGCCTATAGATTTAATTCTGAAGATACACGGAACTCTCCATCCCTCTCCCTGGCAAAAATATTACTGGAAAAGAATTGCAGTGTGGTCTTGCACGATCCATTTGTGAAGAAAGATGATAAGAACCTGGCTGCTGCCGGGTTAAAAGATCTGTTTACAAATAATCTTGATGAAGCACTGTTTGAGAGTGAATACATTTTCCTGTGTACTGCTCATGCTGACTATATTGAAAATAAAGGAAAGATCCTGGATTCTCACACGAAGCTTAAGGGTGTATTCGATGGATGCAATATTTATACTCATAAGGATTTCAGGAATACAGGGATAACTTATACAGGCATAGGGCGGGGACAAATAGAACCCCCGGAAGAATTAGTTAATTTCGTTTATGAAGGTTTTAAGTTGCTTGAAAAGGGTGTATCAAATGAATTATTCAAGTTGGTTGGATTCCTGAATGGTAAATATGCTGCAGATGATTTTAATAAAGCTGACTATAAAGAAATACAGAAGCTTGCAGGCAGCTGTACCACCGGCTGCAAAATCGTTGATCCTGAAATTATTAACTCAGTATCCGGGAAGCTTAACAAGATATCTATGCTTTTGAGGTGTTTAGCTGAAACCGAAGTACTTATTGGCGAGGTAAATTAATTGAAAGCCCTAAAAATATGAGTTCCTGGGGTATAATAGGAGGCGGTATACTTGGAATGACACTGGCTCACAGGCTGGCCAGTATGGGTCAACAGGTTACAATCTTTGAAGCCGGACCTTTTCCTGGAGGACTCCTGGAAACAAATAAACTTAAAAAATATGAATGGGACAGCTTTTATCACGTTATACTAAAATCTGATTCTCATTTAAGATCTTTATTAAGGGAAATTGATCCTGATCTGGAAATAAATTGGGTTGAGACAAAAACCGGGTTCCACTGGAATGGTGATTCCTATTCAATGTCCAATATTTTTGAATTCATGAAATTTCCGCCTCTCAATGTGATTGATAAGATAAGGCTGGCTATTACAATACTGTATGCTTCCAGGGAAAAAAACTGGAGGAGATTAGAAAAAATTTCACTTGAAGATTGGTTATTAAAATTGTCAGGCAGAAATACATACAATAAAATTTGGGTGCCTTTATTAAGAGCAAAACTAGGTGAAAATTACAAAATCTCTTCAGCGGTATTTATTTGGGCTACAATCCAGAGAATGTATGCTGCACGGAAATCCGGGTTAAAAAAAGAAATGTTCGGGTATGTAAACGGAGGTTATAAAGAAATAATAACAAAATTCCTTGAAAGACTTGACAGGGATGCTGTAATTATAAAAACCGGGCATGGGGTAACAAACGTTTTACACCACAATAATGGAACAATAACGGTCACGTTCAGAAATGGAACCACAGCTGACCTGGATCGGGTAATATTAACGATTCCATCTGAGTATATACCCGAAGTTTGTCCGCTTCTTTCAGCAGACGAAAAGTTGAAGCACAATAAGATCAGGTACCTTGGCGTTATCTGTGTATCTGTCCTTCTGAAAAAACCTTTATCTGGATTTTATGTTACCAATATCCTGGATGAAAACATTCCGTTTACCGGGGTTATTGAAATGACAGCCTTGGTGAACAAATCAAAATTCGACGGAAATACCCTGGTATACTTACCCCAATATATTAACTCAGACGATAAAGATTTTGCTTTAACAGATGAGGATATTAAATTCAAATTTCTTGGCGCTTTACTGAAAATGTACCCGGAAATAAAAAAAGAAGATATACTTGCTGCGGAAGTTTCAAAAGCCAAAAATGTATTTGCTTTACCGACATTAAGTTATTCTCAGAATTTACCGCCTATCCAAACGTCTATACCTGGATTGTATGTGATTAATTCTGCCCAGATCGTAAACGGAACGCTTAACGTAAATGAAACAATCAGCCTCGCAGATTACGGGCTAAAAAGGATCCTAAATCGGGATATAACTAAAAACCTGACCTTAGAAACAGCGGAAATGTAGTATGAACGGGATACAATTCATTTCAGGATATTTTAATAAAAACACTGTTACTGATTCATTGCACAGGCAGTTTGTACTTTACCTCATTTCAGGTGGAATTTGTTTTGTTATCGATATGGCTATCCTGTTATTCCTGGTTGAATTCATAAAAATAAATGTTAACATCGCTAACTGTATCTCAGTACTTACAGCTACATATGCAGCTTACCTCTTAAATGTAAAATTTGTTTTCAGGAATGGAAAATTCGGCCTTAAGACAGAGATCTCTTTCTTCTATATCTTTTCCACCGTAGGTTTTTTTCTTAACGCTCTCTTATTGTATATGCTGGTTGACTTCTGGAACATGTGGTATGTGCCGGCTAAGATTCTTATAACAATCACAATTGCGCTATTCAATTTCACCACGCGTAAATATTTTATTTTTTCAAAATAAAGACATCCCTTTCGTTTATGAGTAGTTTGTCCCGCAGGAAATCATCCTGCAGTATTTCACTTGATCTCGATAACCTATGGTCATACCTGAAAATACATGGCAATGATGCATGGCAATCATATCCATCTTATCTGAATATCTTCATTCCTTATGTATTGAAAGTATTAAATGACCTGGATTTGACGATATCATTTTTCGTAGTTGGAAAAGATGCAGATCAGAAGGGAAATGAAGAACCGCTGCAGAGGATAAGCACAGAAAAACATGAGATATGCAACCATTCTTACAATCATGATTCCTGGATGCACCTGTTATCAAAAGAAATAATAAAGAAGGAAATATTGGATGCGGAAGAAGCAATATTAAGAGTGAGCGGTCAAAAAACCTCTGGATTTAGAAGCCCCGGGTTTAGCTGGAGCAGCCGCGTACTGGAGACATTATCCGATCTTGATTATGAATATGATGCTTCCACCCTGCCTACTTTTATTGGTCCCCTCGCAAGACTTTATTATTTCAAGACAGCGAACCTGACAAAGGAAGAGAGGCAGGACAGGCGGGAATTATTCGGGAGTTTTTCGAATGGTTTACTTCCGGTAAAACCTTATAACTGGAATTTGAACTATGGTAAGCATCTTTTAGAAATCCCGGTTAGTACGATACCCTTTATTAAAATCCCGTTCCATCTCAGCTATCTTATTTATTTAAATAATATTTCCCCTTTGCTTATGAAAGCATACCTCAATACGGCAATAAATTTATGTCTTCTTACTAAAACAGAACCGAGCTTTCTGCTGCATCCTCTTGATTTAATAGGCGGCGACCAGATAAAGGAACTCGCCTTTTTTCCGGGGATGAATGTTAACAGTCACCAGAAGACAAAAATATTTATAGAGGTTATAAACCAGCTTCGAAACAGTTTTGAAATGGTAACTATGGGAAATTTCGTTAAAAGTATCCAGACAATAAAAAATATTAAAAGCAAAAATATAGAATCTTCCACGTTAATACGGCCTATAAACTCACCATCACAAAAAAGGGAAAAAGTTCATGGAATTAAATGAAAGAAAGGTACTTGTTTCAATAATTATTCCTGCTTATAACGAAGAAGCAGTTTTTATCCAGAACCTGTCATCCATATGCAAATATTTGAAGTCTATCGAAAATAAGTACAGCTGGGAAATCATTATAGTGGATGATGGAAGTACAGATAATACTAAAATGTTGGCCGATGAATATGCAGCTGAGTGGCCTAATATTTTCGTATATCATCATAAATACAACCGGATGCTTGGTAACGCACTTAAAACGGGCTTCAAACATTGCACAGGAGATTATATTATTACCCTTGATATGGATCTGAGTTACTCACCGGATCATATAGAAAGGCTCCTGGAAGAAATAAATGAAAGTGAAGCACAGGTTGTAATTGCATCACCCTATATGAAGGGTGGAAAAATATCAAATGTGCCCTTCCTGAGAAAGCTTTTAAGCCGCGCTTTGAATTTCTTCTTAACACTCATCGTACATAAAAATATACACACATTTACAGGCATGGTTCGAATATACGAGAGAAAGTTTATTAACCGCCTAGATCTTAAATCCTCCGGTTTTGAGATCAATCCTGAAATTTTATATAAATCACTCCTGCTTAGAGCAAGGATCGTAGAGATCCCCGCTCATCTTGACTGGAGCCTGCAGAACAGAGTGGGAGGTAAAAGGGTTTCGAACATCAGGCTTGTAAGAGGGATACTCAACGGGCTGATGTCAGGCTTCATCTTTCGTCCTTACTTTTATTTCATTCTCATAGGGTCGGCTTTATTAATTCTTTCCCTTTACGTGATAGTCTGGATATTCATAAATACCTTTTATGTATATGCTGATCTTCCTTCTGTAGCAGGTTCTTTTGACGGCACCTTCTCAGAGGCAGTGAAGATAGTTTTTCAAGAACGTCCTTATTCATTCATCGTAGGAGGAATTTCTTTAATAATATCCCTCCAGTTTTTAAGTCTGGGATTCCTCTCCTTTCAGAGCAAAAGGTACTTCGATGAGCTGTTCCATATTAATACAAGCATTCTGAGGAAAGCAGCAGATATTGTCGAAGAAACGGACAAACATCAGACTTATAATACTTTTGATTATTAGTATCTGAAAAAAGAATATGAAAAATCTAAAACAGTGGTATTCGGGGTTAAATATTTATTACAGGTTAATACCTTTTTTACTTCTTTATATATCAATCATCCTGATATTCAACAAGAACGATTTCGTAAGTGACGAGGATAGGTACTTTGCGTTTGCAAACAACATCATTAATGGCAACCTATCGGTGCAGTATGCCGATGTTAACCTATTAGGAGGACCGGGATATCCGCTCTTCCTGGTACCTTTTCAGGTTTTGAATCTGCCTCTTATATTTTTAAAACTTCCTAATGCGTTTCTCCTCTATTTCTCACTTGTTATTGTTTATAAAACTATGTGTTTTTATTCACCTCAGGGTAAAGCATTTTTATTTACAACACTTTTAGGATTGTACTATCCCATTTTCGAAATGCTGCCAAGATTATTGACAGAATGCCTGACCTGGTTTTTAATAAGTCTGTTGAGCTACCTTTTTATAAAAAGCTATCATAATAACTCCTGGAAAATGAGTTTTCTCACTGCATTTGTATTAGCATACCTGGTTATTACCAAGGTGATTTTTGGATATGTAATTTTCACGATGTTGGCTCTTTCAGTTGTATTGTTTCTCATACCGAAATCCCGTAGAAGGGCAAAGCATTACGCGGCGGTTTTTTTATTATCATTGACTTTCTGTCTGCCCTGGCTGCTTTATACCTATAGCCTGACAGGAATACCTTTCTATTGGGCATCTTGCGGGAGCAATTCCTTATATACGATGAGCTCACCGTATGAAAATGAATTAGGAGATTGGCAGACTGATTCCGCCCTCACCGCAAACCCGAATCATAGAGCATTCATGCAGGGTTTGGCTAATTTAACACCTGGGGAAATGGATAAGGCCTATTATGATGCTGCGATAAATAACATAAGAGCGCACCCGATAAAATTTACCTCTAACTGGATGGCTAACATAGGAAGGCTTTTATTCTCCTATCCGTATTCATTTACTGATCAATCAATAAAAACTTATTTCATTCTTACTCCGAATATGTTTGTAGTCGTACTTCTTGTTTTAACCTTACCGGTGAGTATCAGGCACTTTAGGAGATTCCCTGAAGAATTAATCCTGCTTTTCATTTTTGTATTTATTTATCTCTCCGGAAGTACGCTTGTAAGCGGATTCCGTAGGATTTTTTATATATCGATGCCCTTCTGGTTACTCTATTTTTCTTTTGTTTTCAATAATATCATTTTGATCAAAATCAGGAAATAAGGTAATTATTTGAACGGTTATTATGTTTAAAAAACTACTTCCAACATGGTTTAAGAAAAAAATCAGGTGGTTTGTTTATCCGCCCAATATCAGGGATCAGGAAAAGTCATTGGGTTTATATTTATTAAAGAAAACAAAGGATTATTGCCGGACAGTAGGAGGCATTCCTGAGTCGCTGGATAATAAAAAAGTAATGAATATTATAAAAAAACAGGATAATCTTATTGTTTTTAGTGAGATACATCAATATCTGCAGACAGCTTTTATGCCGGAATATGAGAAAAATTTATATGAGTATTATAAACAGCAACAGTACTTGATACTGCTCAATTTCCTTAGCTATCCATTTTGGGGCCCGGGCTGTCTTACATCTTATACCGAACCATATGTTGAAGCAGCTAAAAGAAATGATTCGCTTCATATCCTGAACTACGGAGCAGGAATACCGTTTGGTTTAATCAATGCATTGCAAAAATTTCCGGAAAAAATTAAATCATTTACACTCGTTGACATGGATATAATCCATACAGATCTAGTTGAATATATCTTATCGGATCTTTGGAAAGGTAAAAAAATTGATTATATAAAAATCACAGACCCAGATTCACTTCCGGATTTCGGAGAACGAAAATTTAACTTTATATATGGGAAAGATATTTTTGAGCATCTTTGTGAACCCGATGTTCATTTACGAAATATGTTGGATAAATCAGAAGCGCACTGCAGCTGTTATTTTGATTTTAATGATCATGGGGAAAAATATCTTCAACATATCAGCCCCGAACTGAGTTTCCTGAACGATATTCTTAAAGAATACTCATTTCAATTCAAAGGAAAAATTAACAAGATGACCGAATTTACCAGGTCCAATTAATTTTTCAGCAAACGAAAACTATACAACTTATTAAAGGATAACATTATGAAAAGCATATTAATAACAGGTTCATCGGGCTTAATTGGGTCGGAAGTCTGCATATTCTTTCATGATTTGAACTGGCAGGTACATGGTGTAGATAATAATCAGAGAGAAGTATTTTTCGGACCTCAGGGAAATACACGCTGGAATCAGATGAAATTGCAGCAGGAACTTAAAAACTTTCAGCGTCATGAAATTGATATAAGAGACAGAGATGGAATCTTGAATTTGGTTAAAGAATTAAAACCTGATGCTATTGTCCATACTGCTGCTCAGCCAAGTCACGACCGGGCCGCTGATATTCCTTTTGATGACTTTGAAACCAATGCAATCGGAACACTGAATTTACTGGAGGCAGTAAGAAGATCCTGCCCGGAATCCCCTTTTGTTCATATGTCAACTAATAAGGTTTACGGTGATGCACCAAATGAATTAAACCTGCTGGAACTTGAAACGCGGTACGAATATGCTGATGAACAATACAAAAACGGGATACCCGAGACGTTCAGAATTGACCAGAGCAAGCATTCCTTGTTCGGTGCATCCAAAGTTGCGGGTGACATCCTCGTGCAGGAATACGGCAGGTATTTCGGTATACCTTCCTGTGTATTACGCGGGGGCTGTCTTACCGGGCCTAATCACTCAGGCGTAGAATTACATGGATTCCTAAGTTATCTGGTAAAATGCAATGTGGAGGGAATCAAGTACAATATTTACGGATATAAAGGGAAACAGGTAAGAGACAACATACATTCCTATGATGTAGCAAGATTTATTGAAGAGTTTATAAATAAACCGCGTGTTGCCGAAGTTTATAATCTCGGAGGCGGGAAAGGCAATACCTGTTCCATCTGGGAAGCATTCAGTATGACCGAAGCTATGACTGGCAAGAAAATGAACTATGAATATTTTGATAAGAATCGCATTGGAGATCATATCTGTTACTACAGTGATTTAAGAAAAATGATGAATCATTATCCAGAATGGAGAATAACAAAATCTCTTAACGATATCATTAAAGAAATATCGAACTCCTGGCTTAATAAAACGCATGAAGAAACAGTGAGTGCAACGTAATGATTCTGTTATACCGGCAATCCATTATTTATACATAGATGAAGATGCAGACATTATCCTTTCTAGGAATTAAGGATTTTTTTTCAAAGGGTCATGAAAGAACCATTAAGGCGAAAAAACACATTGCAGCTTCTTTTATTTTAAGAATCGGCAGTGTTTTAACAAGTTTATTAATAGTTCCCATGACCCTTCATTACCTGGATACGGTGAATTATGGAGTCTGGCTGACACTTATCTCTATAGTAGGCTGGATTGAGTTATTTGACGTGGGATTGGGTAATGGTTTAAGAAATAAATTCGCAGAGGCATTAGCAAATAATAACAAAATCCTCGCAAAAAAATATGTTAGCACTACTTATGCAATCGTTACCCTGGCGGCTTCCGTTTTGTTCCTTTTATTCCTGGCAGTAAATCCTTTTGTCAACTGGACAGCAGTCTTAAATACAGAAGCAGGACTAAATAACGACCTGCGAATAGTTGCATTAATTATCGCTGCAGTATTCAACTTAAGATTTATTTCCCAGTTAATAAATATGATCTTTATGGCTGATCAACGGCCGGCACTTAAAAACTTTTCATTATTTCTTTCGAACCTACTTTCTCTAATAGTTATCTATATCCTTACATTAATCAGCCAAGGTTCACTTATATATTTAACTATAACGCTGGGTTTATATCCTGTTATTTTAATAGGTATATCCCTGGTTTATTTCAGGAGAGATTACAAAGACTATAAACCCAGCTTCAGATTCATTGAACTGGGACTGATAAAAGATTTGACAAACCTGGGCTTAAAATTTTTCATCATCCAGATATCAAGTCTGATACTTTTTACTACAGATAACCTGATAATATCCCAGCTATACGGTCCTTCTGAGGTTACGCCCTATTTTATTGCTTACAAATACTTCGGTATTTCAACTTTTATCTTTATGAGCATAAATCTCCCCTTCTGGTCGGCATATACCGAGGCATTTCAAAAAAAAGACTTTGAATGGATTAAAAATATAAACAAGAAGTTAAAATACACCTGGGCAGTTATTTCAGTATTCAGCCTGTTCCTCCTTCTATTTTCAGGTTACATATATCATATATGGATTGGCGATACGATTTATATACCATTCATACTTTCCCTTGTAATGTTCTTGTATTTTATTGAACACAATTTTGCAAGCATTTACTTGATATTTATAAATGGAGTTGGAAAGATAAAACTTCAAACAATTTTTGCTGTATTTGCAGGCTTACTAAATATTCCTCTCTCGATCTTCCTGGCAAAGTACTGCAATTTCGGTGTAGTCGGAGTAATTATGGCTACAGCAATCTGCTTTCTGTACGGCCCTGTAATTGCATTAATTCAGTATAAAAAGATTATAAATTATACAGCCACAGGGATATGGAATTCATAAATATTATAAAAATAAATTATACTCAATAAGAGAATATGGCAAATTTTCAACAAATTTCCCGCCAATCAGTTGTACCTCAATTACACTTTAACATTTTTACTTATCGCTCTTTCAGGAATAGATTTTTTCCAGGGTGATTTATATATGCTGATCGGATTTATATTCGTAGGTAGTGTCTTTATAATAAAAAAAATAAAAATAGATAAATTTATCATCTTTTTGCCACCGCATTTATTATTTTATTTGTTTGCCAATCGGTTTATGATCGAAGTATGCCATATATAACACAAACCGGCTTTTTAATCCGCATACTAAGTGGATATTTCACTATTAAAATAGTGGGGAAAGATTTTCCAAAATTTTACGTGAATATTTTAATAATGTTTACATCATAAGCTTTATCTTTTATGTTCCCATCTGTATTTCGCCCGAATTTGAACAGTATTTGATCCATAATGTTGCACCACTATTCGCACATTTTAATTATTCCACGGATATATATCAGCCCAATCCTCAATTTATTATTTATACTTTAGATACTGTAAGAAACATCAGTCTGATACCAAGGAATTCAGGTCCTTTTTGGGAACCAGGTGCTTTTTCCGGTTATTTAATAATTGCACTGATTTTTAATACAATAACTTCAGGCAATAAGATTAATGAAAAGTGCGGAACATATTGATTTTAGCATTATTAACCACGATATCGACATCTGGATATTTAGCCCTTGGCATCTTATTATTTTCATACTATTTACTTAATGCAGAAGATTTGTTCAAGAAATTGCTATTAGCATTTGGATTTCAATCTTATTTTTTACGGATATACACAACTAGAATTTCTCGGGGATAAAATTGATAAGGATATCAAATATTCATTAAGTGCATCACCTGAAAGGTTGTTCCCTAATAGATTTGTTGGTGCCATACTGGATTTGAAAACACTCAGTAAAGATCCTGTAATTGGCACAGGTTTAGTGCCCAAAGAATATAATACATCACAAATGAAAATGGATTAATCACCGAACAAATGGAATAACATACCTTGCCTCTCAACTAGGTATAATAATGTTTTTAGGTTATTTCTATTTAATGTATCGATCATTTTATTCATTATGTGTGGTAAATAATATCAAGACATCATTTTCAATTTTTATTTTAATATCAATTTTTACTATTGGTTTTTCAGAACTTTATTTCAGCACAACCATTTTCATTTCATTTATTTCATTAAATTTTTTATACTTTGATTCTTTTCTATCTCCAAGCCAGATCCAGCAAAGCCAGATTAATACTTTCCGCAAATGAGAGCAATTCACTTAACAATGATAATTACTAAATATGAGTAATAACAATGGACATCAGAGGACACTTATTGCAAGTACTTATACATCTTAGCCAAATAGGACTGTAAAGATGTTTTTCACAACCTAGGTGAGGATTAAAAGCAAATATTTTAGGGGTGAAACTTGGCAAGGGATGTACTTTCTATGGAAATACCAGGTTTTATAGATGTCCAGGATTCTAGATCACAATAGGTGACAAATGTTCTTTCAGGTCTATATCTGACAGTAACCTAATAGGATTAAATCATAAATGTATTCTTATCCGCCCAGGAAAAAGGTGCAAAAATAACGATAGGAAATAATAGTCATTTCAGTGGAACGGTGATAGGAGCGTTTAATGAGATCACCATTAGGAAACAATGTAATGTGCGGAGCAAATACCACAATAACTGATGGAGACTGGCATCCCGAAGATTTTCGCACTGGAAATTCCAATCCTGTAGTACTGGAGATAATATCTGGCTAGGATTGAACGTAGTGGTATGGAAAGGAGTTACTATAGGCAAAAATACATTTATAGGTGCAAATAGCTTAGTCACAAAAGATGTACCAGAAAACGTTATAGCTGTCGGTAGCCCCTGTAGAATAATCAAACAATTGGTTGAAGGATGAACATAATTTTTATTGGCAGATTCTCATTTCCTGTAGGTATGGCCGGAACGCAGATTGTAATGCATTTTCTAAATTATTGCATAGAAAAAACAATCAAAGTTAAAGTGGTAACTATTCAAGAACGAATCAAGAAGAAGTCTGATAATCCTTTTAGCGGTACCCATAATGGAATAAAATATAAGAACCTGGGAGTTATAACAGGCAATCGGGTTTTTGATATACTGCTTTATCCAGCTAATTTATTTTATTTTTCACTTTTATTACTTATCTGGAAAGATAAAACCAAAAAAAATATACTGTTTGTGTATGACAGCATTTTCATTTTTAATATTTTGCCAATCGTTATAGCCAGGCTAATTGGTTATAAGGTTGTAATAGAAGTTGTGGAAGATTATCAATTTATGGAGGATAATAGATCATTCCACCATAACTTGAATATTCAGGCAACTTTATTATTTGAAAAACATCTTCCTCTTTTTGCAGATAAACTTGTAGTTATTTCGCGATATCTTGAAAATAAATTTCAAAATTTATTTGGTCAAAAATTACCCATTATATTTAATTCCTCCGACAGCAAATAATAATTATAATTTTAAGCAGTTTCCTAATAAAAACAAATCATTCCGGTTCTTATATGCCGGTACCTTTCGAAAAAAAGATGGTCTGGAAACCCTTATTAAAGCTTTTAGTAATTTTAATAAAAAATATCCTGATTCAGAGTTGATTTTAATCGGAAAATCGGACAATACCGAGTTTTTGGACACTTTAAAAATTAACCCGAAAATAAAGTATTTGGGACCATTCTATGGAAAAGAATATTATGAAAAATTGCTTGAAAGTGATGTTTTATGTATGACGCGCACAAACTCTAAGTTCGCTAATGCAGGATTTCCTTATAAAATAGGTGAATATCTTAGTTCAGGTAAACCAGTAATATGTTCTAAAGTCAGCGATATTGCATTTTACCTAGAGAACAAAAAAGACGCAATGATTTTTGAACCCGATTGTGAAAATGAATTATATAATTGCATGGAATATCTTTACTTAAAGCCCGATGAAGCTAAAAGTATAGGGGAGAGAGGGAAGCAAAAAGCTGAACATTTTTTTAGTTACGAAAGGAATGGAAAATTATTTTTGGATTTTATGAAAGAATAAACTAAAAAAATATTTTCTACTTCTTATATATTCTTCAATAAACCTATTCTAATTTTAACTTATGATAGCTTATTTAACTTGTGGTAAGACGGGTCTTCATTCTTTTACCCATAAAGAACTGACGTTGTTAGAGAAAAATGAAGTTGATTTTATCATTTGCCTTACACAACTGAAAAAGGGTATCTTCATGCCAAAAGATCATTGGAAAATTGAGGTTATCTCATCTCTCAAAATCATCCTGGGCTTTATTTTCTTTTTTTCGTATTCACCTTTAAAATTTATGGAGTTATTCATTTTCTCCTTGAAGGAAAGCGTTTTACGCTACTTCCTAGCATCTTTAAGTTTTTATAAATTATTAAAATATAAGGTCGATTTTGTCCATTGCCAGATGGGAGATCATAAACTTGTTATCTCATATTTTTTAAGCAATTTGCTTGACTCTAAATTAACAACAACCATCCATGCTCATGAATTATATAGTAGACTATATTACAATAATGTGGGATTAGTACAACATATCTTTAGTTATTGTGCAAAAATCATAACCATATCTTTATTTAACAAAAATGAATTAATCAACAGATTTAACCTTAAGGAAGATGATATCTCTGTCATGTATTTATATCCAGCTAACTTCAATGAAAATTATTTCACTCAGAAAAAGATATTGATAGTTGCCAACTGGTTCAAGAAAAAAGGGTACGAGCAATTATTTCAGGCTCTAAAATTATTAAAGAGAGAAGACTATGTATTATGGGCCGTAGGAGGTTGGACAAAAGAAGCTAAATCAGTTAACCTTTATGAGTTAGTAAATAAATATTCATTAACAGAAAGAGTAATCCTTCTTGGGGAACAACCAAAAAATATTGTGGATATTTTATATGCGAGCTGTGATATTTTTTGTCTACCTTCAATCACCGATTACTATGAAGATGGAAGAGTGAGGGAGAAAGAAGGTATACCTGTGGCAGTGATGGAGGCTGTCTATTGGGAAAAACCTGTCATCGTTACTGATCATGCTGGCAACAAAGAACTTGTTAAAAGCATCCTAGTTAAGGAATTTGATACCAAAGAACTTGCTGCCAAAATTAATTTTTTGCTTGATCATCCTTCTTCGGGCAAAGAGATTGCTGAATTAAATAAATCAAATATGAGCAAATTTAGCTGTGGAAATATTAGAGTTCTTACTAATGTTTTCCTCAAAAGAACAGAATATGAAAAAAGTATTATTCGACTTGAATCATCCCTGTGATATAAATTTCTTTAAAAATGTTATCTCCAGGTTTTCCTTTGAAGGTAAAGCTGAGATTATCCTAACCGTATTAAAAAGAGGTTCTCTTCCGGAATTGGTTGCAGCTGAATTACCTGGGACTCATATTAAAGTTATCGGCAGGCACCGAGGAAATTTTCACTCGATAATTATTGAAGCAAATATTATTAAATTTTTTAAACTGTTCTTCTATGTTTTGAAGGTGAGACCTGTTTTATGCGTCAGTTTTGGGAGCTTTATTTTGGGTGCGGTTTGCAAAATATTAAGGATAAATAATATTCAATTCTGGGATGACCCTGAAAATAAAACTAATAAGTTTCTGCAGAAGTTGACTGCAGATAGTTTGTATTATCCCTATTTCTATAATACCGATCCTTCAATTAGAACATTTAAAGCACTAAAAGAATGGGCTTATCTCTCTCCTGCTTATTTTAAACCGAATATTTCAGTATTAAAGAAATATAATTTACGTCCAAATAATTATATCTTCATACGGGAAGTCTCAACCAATACAATGAATTATAGAGGACAAAAATCAAACTTACTCTATAAATTATCTGAATATATCCCGAATATAAAAGTATTATTATCAATAGAAGATAAATCGAAAAGATATCTTTATCCTGACGACTGGATAGTATTAAAAGAACCAGTTGATGATATTCATTCTTTGTTATACTATAGTAAATTGGTTATTTCATCAGGAGATAGTATGGCGAGGGAAGGAAGTTTATTAGGGGTCCCATCAGTGTACACAGGGATGAGAGAAATGGCGGCAAATAAAGCATTAGAGCCTTATGGAACTTTCTTCCATTATAAGGTGGACGAATTGTACAGCAATATTAACGAGATTATTAAATACGATCGAAACCAGGAAAAAGTACGAACTAAAATTAACCTAGAATTTATAGATTTAGTAGGGTTTATATTAAGCCTGCTAAATTCCGAACTGAATAATTCTTTAAAGATAATTTCAAGATACCATTTAATGAACTATAAAATTAAGGATGATAAATTATAAATGAATAATGTTATCAAATATTGGAATTATCGGCCTGGGAAGAATGGGGCTGATGCATGCTTCATTGATAAACAGCTTGCCGAATAGTAAAGTAGCAGCCGTTTCAGACCCTTCAGACTTCCCTGCAAAGTCTTTAGGAACGATTAATCCCTCTATTAAAGTATTTTCGGATGCTGAAGAGATGATTGATAAAGTAAAGCTGGATGGAGTACTAATTTCAAGCCCTGTTTCAAGCCACATACCATTATCAATTTTATGTGCAGAAAGAAATATACCCTTCCTGCTGGAAAAGCCGCTATCCATTTCGGCCGAGGAAGCTATTCCTCTTCTTTCAATCCTTTATAAGAACAATATACCAAATATGATAGGATATGTTTACCGTTTTCTTGACAGCTTTGTTAAAGGCAAGGAAATACTTGATTCAAACTGCCTTGGAAATATTCAACGGATTTCGGCAAGTATATATATCTCACAGCTATTTAAGAAAGGAAAGGGCTGGCGGTACGATCCGACCCAGTCAGGCGGCGGCGTTCTTATTGGTCTGGGTTCACACATAATAGATTTATTAACCTGGTATTTCGGACCTGTTAAATCGGTTGTTGGTAAAGTTAAATCTGTTTATTCACCAGGAATAGATGATTTTGCCCATTTAATGCTGGATCATGAGTCTGATAATACATCCATACTTGATTGTTCCTGGAGCGTAAGGTTCAAAAGAAAGATCGATGTAAAAATTGATATACTAGGCGATAATGGCAGCCTCGTGATATCTGAAGATTCAGTACTATTATTTTTAGATAAATCAACAAGTGGATATAATGCCGGCAAGACTTTCTTAAACGCAAATGATCTTTTCAGACCTGTACTTATAGATGTAGGAACTCCTAAATTTACATTCCAGGATCAAGCCTTCCTAGATTCAATTAGATCAGGGAAATCTGCGGAACCAGATATTAAGCAGGGATTTCATGTTCAGCAAATCGTAGACGCCGGGTATAAATCTTCACGGGATGGCTTAATTCCGGTTGCAATAGCCTTGGATTAACACGAATATGATTTTTCGGGGAGAGATAAAATACTCAAATCAGATTAAATCACATACATACGAGTAAGAATTAATGAAACTTGAAAAAATTATCTTAGGTCACAATCCTCTGTTCGGGGTAGACCACCTTTCACAGGAAAACGGAAATAAAAAAGAACTCAAGTTCGAAGATCAGGATATGATCCTGGATATTCTGAGCTTTGCCATGGAATCAGGTATAAATGCAATTATGATGTCGACACATCCCAGGGCAGAAGTCCTGGTGAAAATTATGAAAAATAGTTCAACCCTGTCTAAGATGAAGGTTTACCCTCTTCTGCCATATATTGCTAAATATGTAAGGCAGGCAAACGAAAAAGGTTTAACAAATATTTTAATTGACACACTAAGTAAAGCTAATTTCTCTCAAAAATTTTCCATACTCAAAAATGGGGCCCGAGGGATATTAGGAAAGGATATAGACCAAACAGTAAAGCTTCTGGTGGATGTAGAATTCCTGACTTTTAAAGATCTGGATATCGGGGCTATTTTTCTCCATGACTCTTTAACTGACCTTGCATTGGGTTTGGGCGCCGAATCTGTGCTGGAGACCTTTAAGGATTATGTAGAAGATAAATACAAGGTACCTGCAGGATTTATAACAAAGAATATAAATAACTTCAGATGCAAAGTTGAAAGCAGAGGATGGCATGACTATGTAGTTATGGCCTCAATTAACAAGTCAGGATTTTTCGTAAACCCCGACCTGGCAACAGCAGTAGATGCAATTGAAAAGCCCGGGATAAATTTCATAGGAATGAGTACACTGGCCGGGGGGGCATTAAAACCGGAAGAAGCTTACCGCTATTTGGGAAGAATAAAAAACTTAAATTCGGTTGTTGTTGGTATGTCGCAGAAAGAACATATAAAAGAAACCGTAAATTGTATAAATAAGTACATATGAATTTACCCTAATTCTCGGAGCCTGCCTGGAACTATACTAAAAACAGAACACCATAAATAACCTGTCATTATAATAACAATTGTTGAGAGGGCTGACGGATATCCGCCCGGATATCCATTGGTAACAATTATTATTCACATTCTCATTCTATGAGGGAGATGAGAAAATGTTTGACGTAGTAGCCGAAAAGCTTGAGAGATCAAACCTTTCAAGAAAGCCATTCGTTCATAAAAGAGTCCAGGGTACACATAATTATGAGATAACATCTGTTATCGACTTTGTGCAATTATTCGTTGACCTTGATCCGCATATTACCCGGGTAGTAGAGACAACTTCCTGGAATGATATAGAATCAATAAAAACAAAGACAAGGAATATTGTAAACCTGGATAGGCTGAACGAAATTCCATTCATGGATAGATTTTTTAATATGGTCAACTGGAAACTTCCGCTTGGCGGAATTTTTATCTGCCGCGCTGAAGTTGAAGAACAAAGGTACAACAGGATGCGTGGTAAGTTTCCGAAAATGATCTTCTATCCTTACTATCTCCTCGATTTTATAGTTAACCGTATCCTGCCAAAATGTGGTTTAACAAAGAAATTGTATGATTTTTTTATAAGTAAAAATAATAAGGTTTTGTCTCTTGCTCATATACTTGGGATGTCAGTCTTTTACGGTTTCAATATTATTTATTTAAAAGATATAAATAATATAACCCATTTCGTTTTTCAGAAAAATAAACCCGCATCCTACGGCACTAAACCATCTTCCGGATTCGTATTCAAGATGAAAAGATTAGGAAAACAGGGTAAGATCATTAATATCTATAAGTTAAGAACCATGCACCCGTATTCGGAATACATTCAGGATTTTATGTATAACCTGAACGGTTCAGAAAACGGTGATAAGATAACTGATGATTTCCGGGTTGCATCCTGGGGAAAATTTTTAAGGAAATACTGGCTGGATGAATTACCAATGCTCATCAATTTACTTAAAGGTGACCTTAAGCTGGTGGGAGTCCGTCCGTTGAGCCGGTCTAAATTTGAGTTATATCCACCGGAACTTCAAGCCATAAGGAATTCAGCAAAACCAGGGTTAATTCCCCCTTTTTATGCTGATCTTCCGAAAACAATGATAGAACTGTTTGAATCAGAAAGAAGATATCTGGAAAGCTATTTTTGTAACCCTTTTAAGACAGACCTAAAGTACTTCTATAGATGCTGCTATAATATCCTGATTATGAAGGCCAGGAGTTCATAAGCTTTAAGGAGTGTTCGGAACGTATACCGTTGTTGTATCAACAGCTACCGGTGAGAATGGACTCAGAAATCCATTCTGATATTTTGCTTTAAGCCAATAAAATCTATGAGTCTCATTTCCCAGGACATCCTCATAATTTGTTGTGCTCTTACTGAATGTTTTTCTTATAACTGCAGAAGAAGTATCATTTGTAAGGCTGCTGAAAAGATAAATCGAATCAACCTGGGTGTTGTTCGGATTAGTCCAATTTAAATCTGTAAAATGGGCAACACTGTCCCCGTAAGTCCCTCCTCCATGGGCATTGTGTTCGTCTCCAAAATCCTGTATATAACTTTGGTCTCCAGTCGTTAAATCACTAATCTGATATTCATCCTGATAAATTACCACTAGTGTCAATCAGGGACGTATGAAGAATGCCAGCCTGATTTATATGTACCCCATTTAGGAGTTGGTATCCTGCCTCCTGCATAGGACAGAGTCGAATCAACGTTATGGTAAAGGAGTGTATCATTTTTATATATATCATACCAACCTGCATGGATTGTAGTTGCCATAAATTTTGTTTCCCATTGAATCCATCTACCTCATTCATTAGCTGCTGAACCTATGTCACTGAGCGGTAGCTCCAAGTATTGAGAGAATAATATTGATCTCCGTGAAGTCCTAATCTGCCTGCGACCAAAACAACTGGGCAAACCAATCTATCTGATATCCGCTTGTATTATCAAATTGAAAATCAGGTGGGAAGATATTGCTTCCACTTAATAGAATACTGGTGCCCTTCCTCAAACGTATATCTTGTGTATAATCTCTGCTCTTGGAGTCGCCGTTACCAGCCAGACCATGTATAATCAACATTATAGCCTATCATGAATTTTGCAGCAGAAGGGGTACTGTTTAATGCATCATAATGAGGATTTTCAACGACCTGCATCCCAGTTCTAATGAATGAATTTCCCAGCTAGTGGAGATCGTGTTGTACCAATATGCCCCCCAATATTCCTGCACTCCGTTAAAGGGAGAGTTATATGGCAGATTGGGATTAATATTTTTATTTCTAAGTGATGCTGTAACACCTGTTGGTGCCTCTATCCCGAAAACAAACTGTAAATTTTCATTGATCAGGAGGCCTGCATCAATCATACTATTTATGTAGGATGGCGTAAGGTAACCAAGGTCCAGGTTTTCCTGAAGATTTTTTATTGTGTAGCCCTTAAAGTTTGAATAACTAAGGGACAGGGCTGCTATTTCTCTGGCCCAGGTAATGTAATCAAGTTCGTACGGTTCAGAATAGTTGCAAGACTGACAGATCGGTGGACTTAGCGAGGGAGGCAGAAGTGAGACATAGATCTGTATGCCTTCAAATTTTGCCAGTGGAAGGAGTACATGGAGATCTGACCATGCTGAATCTTCCTCTATTTCCCACATATAGGTTGTCTGTCCGCTGCTGATAAGATATTGTATTAAAGAATCGATGTTAACGTGAGTTGTGACGCTGAGAGGTTCAAACAAATTATTCTCAGAAGGCTTATAGCCGTCCGATATAGAATTCTTATGTGTACCCGGAAGAAGAAAGGAACCCGTTAACGCGATGAACAACAATGAGATTAATGATAAAAATCCCGCTGTTCTAAATTTCTTTTTATATGTAGGCTGTGATCTCATTTGAAAATTTTCTCTGTTCAAAATTACTCAATAACTAATGAAGAATTAAATGTTATTTCAGCATCATCATCTTCGCACGTGAAATATAATTGCCCGCCTATTTCATATATATACACACCGCTTGGATATCCACTTCCGTCAAATTTTACATTATAATTCCCCGCAGGTATAGTCTGATTTACTAAGGTGGCAACTTCTTCACCAAGGACGCTATAAACCCTGATTGCTACGTTTTCTGTTTGGGAAACGCTGTAATTTATAGTTGTAGTAGGATTAAATGGGTTTGGATAGTTCTGACTAAGAAAACATGATGAGACCAAATTCGCTGTAATATCTATTTCGCTGCTGTATTCAAAATTCCCGTTAAGGTCTATTTGTTTTAACCTGTACTTATATTTCTTCCCATTTTCTACAGATTTATCTGAGAAGGTATATTTGTTAGGAACAGCAGTAGAGCCTTTCCCCTTTACGAAACCAAAACTTTTCCAATCTTCCAGACTGTCCCTTCTTTCTATTTCGAAGCCATTGTTATTCAGTTCTGTGGCAGTCTCCCATGCTAACCTGATGCCGTCATTCTCAGGTATCCCGCTAAAGCTGACAAATTCAACAGGGACTATCATTGAGTAGAGAAAGTTGTCAAAATTGTAATCAGATATTCCCCCCTGTCCCACTGAGTCAAGCCTGATAACTCCTTATGTAATATTGCCGTAATTTAATAACAATGTCGTCCATTCCGTCTCATTTGAAAATGATTCCGAATAAACCATAGTGTTATTGTTCCAGCCTTCGATAACCAGATTGTCGGTACTCTTTTCGCTTACCTGATAAACAGAAAGACTGTTGAACGTGAACCTTTCATTAGCGGGGACGGAAATAATAATTTCATCGTTGTTTCTATTCTCAAAAGAAAAAAGATGCTGACACTATCAACATTAAAATCATTGCCATAATTGGTATAAAAATTTCCTGTGTTCCTGAGAAATGAAAATTGTTTATAGTGAACGTTGTATTTAATGATTGATTGGAATTCCAGCCCTGATCATCGAAAGAAATGATGCTTTGTGCAGGTAAAAATGGTCCGAACAAAAACAGCAGAGTTATCCCTGAAAGAATGTACAATATTTTCAATTTTGTGACCCACTCGACAATACTTTATTAATTCTTTTTACGCAGAGCTTAACCCAATATCCATACCAAAAAAAAAATTTGAATTCAGTTTATTTTTTAAATGAGATGAAAACTTGATGTGAAAAATTTACTTTCAATGCGCAAAATATGACGTCATTTTTGACGAAGAACACATTTTGCCGAAAGTCATTTTTATTCTGGTTGATCACAAAATGAAAGAAGGGTTTAAACATAAATAATAGAGGGAACGGAATAAATATAAGAGCAGAAACTTTTAAATAGAATACAGGAATAATAAAATCAAAGTTGGGGTTATTTACTAAAAAGTTATCAGGGCCCCCCATCTCGAAATAGCCCCTTATAAAAAATTACCTACCCCGCTGCAGGGTCGGGATAGCCACCTATAAAGATGTGCCGATCTTCAGCCTTAGGTTAAAGAAGATGGCTGAGAAGCCGTAGCTGCCGCCGCTAAGGGTGGTCATTGTGCCTGAGGGTCCCATCGCGAAGGCACTGAAGCCCCAGAAGTCCATTATCTTCTGAACGAGTACTTCGAATACTATGCGGTTGCGGCGAACGGGACTATCCCACATCGCGTCAAATCTGAAGTCAAACGTGCTTCCTGCTAGTGATAGTTCTCTTCCCATATATCCTGCATGCCACTCGTCTAAATATCTTGCCCCGTAAAACTTTCCTCTGGTTGATCCCATTATCTGAACGGGATATCTTGCCTCAAAGTTGAAGTAATTGCCGTCTGCAAAGTATGCGCTGTACCTGATCTCTCCGTTAGGCCAATAAACAACCGCACCATTCTTATAATATATTTCTTTCTGTGATTCGGAAAACTTCTTGTCGGCTTCCATATAGCTTACTTCAAAAAAGTTGCCGAGGGGAATTACATACCCTAACTGGAATCCGCTTGTAACGTACAGGTTGTTGTGATTGTTTTTGGTCTGCAGCTCGGTAAGTGCGTCAACGTTTGAAAAGATTCCACCGTGAAATCCGAGTATGTGGAAGCTCGCTTCTACCATATTTGATTCGAGGGGACCTGAGTATGGGGTCTCGATTCCGAAGGAAAAACCGGCATCAGATTTTAGCGATATCCCGAACCTCTCTCCTCCAAGCATTTGTATGAATGGATTTATGTATGACAGTGTAGATGATATCTGGAATACACTTGGCGGCGAGGCTACTTTATCAAATCTTATTTTTTCTATTACACGTGTAAATACGCTGGCAAAGTTTGTTGTCTCTTCTAAGTTGATCTTAAAGGGATAGGTTACAATTAATGCCCTGGTTTCAGGTTTAACGGCAAGGAACGGGTAGAGTACTCCTTTGATGGAAATCGTCTGGTTGTTCGGGTCTCTTAAATCAACGATTATCTCAGCTTTGGGATCCGGAGGTGTAATGAAAAGCTGATCTTGTATGTGGATAAAGAGACTGTCATCCAGGGGCTCCATCTGGTAATACTGTATTGGTTCTTCGTCCTGGGCGTATGTTTTTTGGTTCTGTATAAAACTGAGTAATATCAGGAGTAATGGCAGTAATAGTATATGTTTGTAGTTCATAAGCTTTCGAAGTTTAAGCGATTAAAGTATTACCGGATTCACTAATTTTGCGAATCTGGAATGCTGATCTCCCCGTAATGCGGGGGGAAATTCAGAATTATGAATTTGTAAGAACAATTATCGGATGTTCCGGGCAGAATTCAGGTAATCTGCATCACGTAATGAAAATTAACGTCTGCCTCCCTGCCAGGTAATCCCCGCTCTGATAGCGACGGTTTCCCGATTACTGAACTACTGAATAACCGGATTTTTATGTGAAGTAGTTCCTTAACCCGGAAATCACGTTCGTTTCCAAACAAACTCAATGCCAAATTTAAACTTAATTCTTACAGGCTCCAAACACTCTGTCCCCTTTCTGTCTCCGTAATTCTTACCATTTACACGAATTATTTGCCTCATTTCATCCCCTGGTAATGATGATCAGTCAAGGTTCAGGATGAGGTCCACAATCCTTTCGGCGGCGTGACCATCCCATAATGGCGGGATGGTTCCCTTCTTTTTCTTTCCACTAATGATCTCAAGTGCTGCTTCTTTAACTTTTTGAAGGTCTGTGCCGATGAGCTGGTTAGTACCGAGCTTTACAGTTATCGGGCGCTCGGTATTTTCTCGTACAGTGATGCATTGTATGCCAAGGTAGGTTGATTCTTCCTGGATGCCTCCGCTATCAGTAACTATCAGTCCTGCATTCTTGATAAGTGCAAGGAAATCCAGGTACCCGGCAGGTTCGGTCAGCAGCAGATTATGGCTGAGGCTTCCTTTTAATCCGGCTGCCTCTATATTCTTCATCGTTCTTGGGTGAACGGGAAAAACGACTTTCACCTTTTCTGCGATTGTGTTAAGTACCTCCAGTAGTTTCACAAGGAATTCAGGGGAATCGACGTTGGAGGGACGATGGAGTGTAACGAGACAATATTTGTCTTTTGTCAATTTAAATTGCTCAAGGATGCCTGATCTGTCTGCTTCAGGGAGAAAATGAACAAGACTATCAATCATCACATTCCCTGTAAAAAATATCTTCTCTTTGCTTACTCCTTCATTCTCCAGGTTTGTTAGTCCGCTTTCCTCTGTTACAAACAAATAATCGGAGATTGAATCTGTCAGTATCCTGTTGATCTCTTCGGGCATAGTGCGGTCAAATGATCTTAAACCGGCCTCTATGTGGGCAACTTTTATCCCGAGTTTTACTGCTACCAGGCTGCAGGCGATGGTTGAGTTCACATCACCGGCTACTATGACAAGATCAGGTTTTTCTGCGAGTACAATCTTTTCGAACTCTATCATTATACGGGCGGTCTGTTCTGCGTGTGAGCCGCTTCCGGCGCCGAGATAAAAATCGGGCTCTGGCATTTTCAGGTCTGTGAAGAAAATCTTCGACATGCGCTCATCGTAATGCTGGCCTGTATGGCAGATGAAATGATCTGCCGCTCCTTTGTGCTGAAGGAAAGCTCTGTGAACCGGGGCTATTTTCATAAAGTTTGGCCGTGCCCCGACAACGGAAATGATCTTCAAATGTTTTTTCATTTTCTCAGGATTGTATATGATTGTATGATCGTAACAAAAATATAGGTTTTGTAATTAATATCATAAAAACGCTGAATCTATCTAATTAGTCACAGGGTTCAGGTCAAAAGCTAATCCATCACTGACACTTCCCTTCTCTTTTCATATATAGTACCTGCATCAAATAAAATATGAAATTAATCCGGATTAGGAAAACGTATGCAGGAAATCTTAAAAATATATTCAAAATACTTGACTAAAAATGGGAGTATAGCAAAAGAAAATTCGTCATTATATAATTATATAATAGCTCCTTTCTCAGCGGGACTTGCAGGTTTTGCAACGTTCCTTTTTTTATTACTCTTAATGGATTTTATAGCTTATCTATTCGGGATTACCCAAACAATGAATGTAGGAATTAATGAAGTCCTTATTGCTTCATTGGGATTTCTTCTTCAGTTCGCTTACCAGCTGGTAAGATCGATACAACAAATCTAAAGCCATACAAATCAAAATCATTTAAAAAGCAAAAGCCCCTCTTTCGAGGGGCAATTACTATTATGTATGGAGAATCTATTTCGTCAAATCGTCGCCGGCAGCCTGAAAATCAGTATTGCTCGTTCTCTTAAAAAATGGCTTCCCTGGTTCCCTTTTACCGCCGGCAAAATCATTAATTTAAGAACTATATCCTGTCACTAAACTCTTAAAAACTCTTATCCAAATCTAAAAGAAAAATTAAATTGTGAAGTGACTAACGTCATTTAGGTGCGAGGGTGGGGTTGGATACGGCACGCTACTGATATGCCGGTGCGATGCACCTATGCCAGTGCAACATTTTATAGCCACATTATTCTTAGCCGCATAGCGGCGTAACGTTAATAGTCATCGCACCCTACCTGATACATCCCTTTTCTTTGCCGCATAGCGGCGTAACATTTAATAGTAAACATTCTTAGCCGCATAGCGGCGTAACGTTAATAGACATCGCACCCTACCTATAGTCCCTTTATTCTTTGCCGCATAGCGGCGTAACGTTAATAGTCATCGCACCCTACCTATAGTCCCTTTATTCTTAGCCGCATAGCGGCGTAACGTTAATAGTCATCGCACCCTACCTATAGTCCCTTTATTCTTAGCCGCATAGCGGCGTAACGTTAATAGACATCGCACCCTGCCTATAGTCCCTTTATTCTTAGCCGCATAGCGGCGTAACGTTAATAGTCATCGCACCCTACCTATAGTCCCTTTATTCTTAGCCGCATAGCGGCGTAACGTTAATAGTCATCGCACCGGAGATAAATCACTTTCCCTCTGGATTTGTAAAAGCAGGCTTTAGAAAGGGGAATTATCCAGATAAGAAGTATGTTTACATGAATGAATAAACGGGATCCGGTAATGCGGATCTCATTCACAACACATTTAATAATAAATCTTAACTTATTATGTATATAATCTTAATAACACTTTTTGCAGCAGTTAACCTGATGGCACAGAACAGCGAACCGGGAACCGTAAACCATGTTGATCTTAAAAAATATTCCGGACTATGGTACGAGATTTCCAAAATACCGAACAGATTTCAGAAACAATGCGTTAAAAATACTACGGCTGCGTATTCGCTGAATGAGGATGGAACTATAAAGGTTGTTAATTCCTGCACTGATGACGAAGGCGAAATGGACACAGCCGAAGGGGTTGCAAAGGTTGTCGATCCTAAAACGAACGCAAAACTTGAAGTCAGTTTTGTGAGCATATTAGGTATAAATCTTTTCTGGGGTGATTACTGGATAATTGGACTGCCTGATGATTACTCTTATGCCGTAATCGGAACCCCCAACAGGAAGTATGGATGGATTTTGAGTCGAACTCCTGAACTCCCTGAAGAAAAACTCAGTGAAGCATACGGTATATTGAAAAAGAACGGCTATAATCCGAAAGATTTTGTGGCAACGCCTTCAACTTTCTGAGCTAAACTCAAGTCTTATGGTCGTTCCCGTAACAATTTTTGTGTACATCGGGCCGGCAAATCGGCAGCTCACCGTTTCTTAATTTGGAGATTCCCGGACATTATCCACGAATTAACTCTCAATGTTACGGTGCCATAGACCTTTACTCTCCCTCCACTTCGGTCGAAATGACATTAATAATATTGAAAAAAGGTAATTTACCGGGTAGATAATCAGAATATTTTGCATTTTAACTGCTGGCACTTATTTTGAGCTTTCCAGGCTAAAAAAAATATGAAAAAATTCTCCCTCTTCCTCATTATCTGCCTTACTGGCATTCTTATTTATTCATTCTGGCCTGAGAAGGAGCTGCGTCATCCGGCAGGTATTTTGTGTCCCGACGAGCCTATACAGACTGCAGTAACTAACCCTGTGCCCTGGCAGAAGGATGAGTTCACAATTACTCCCCTGGCCAGTTTCAAAATAAAAGCTTTTGTTCTCAGCACAAACAGTTTTTCTTTGGGAAGAGAAAGTGACCTTTCACCAATGGACCTTGCGCTAGGGTGGGGACAGATGTCGAACCAGCCGATTATAGACGGACTGGATATTAGCCAAAGCAACCGCTGGTACCGCTGGAAAGCAAAGGTACTTATAATTCCTGCCAGTGAGATTAGTACTCACAGTTCAAATATGCACATCATCCCGGCCAATGAAGAGGTTGAGGATGTTCTTGATGAGCTTTACAAAGGATGCATTATTGAGATGGAGGGTTACCTTGTTTCAGTGAAGGCTGCTGATGGCTGGCACTGGTCAAGCTCCCTGCGGCGTGACGATACGGGCGGTGGGGCCTGTGAACTTGTCTGGGCCGAAAAATTATCAATCAGCAATTAACAATTATAAATCATAAATTCTCATAATGATTATTTTCATCGTCATAGCTGTAGTTCTTGCAGCCTGGTTCGTTTACATTTATAACCGGTTTGTTAGTCAGCATAATATTGTAAAAGAAGCATGGAGCGGGATTGACGTTCAGCTAAAGCGGAGGTATGACCTGATACCAAACCTGGTGGATGCCGTGAAAGGCTATAGCAGCTATGAGCGTGAACTTCTGCAGGATATTACCGCGCTGCGTGCAAAATCAATGCTGATGAATTCACCGGCTGAAAAAGCGAAACCTGAGTCGGAGTTGTCGGGACGGCTGAAAAACCTCCTGGCTGTTGCTGAAAACTACCCTGATCTTAAAGCAAACCAGAGCTTCCTTAATCTTCAGCAGCAGCTTACTGAGGCGGAAGACCAGATACAGTACGCACGCCGCTATTATAATGGTGCGGTGCGCGACTATAATACCCGGGTTGAGTCCTTCCCTTCCAACCTCGTCGCTTCGCTCTTCAATTTTAAGAAGGAAGATTTCTTTGAGATCTCATTTGCCACAGAACGCGAAACTCCAAACGTTGGTCTCAGCTGATGAAAAAAATCTTTGTTATCATACTGCTTACCCTTTTCGGCGCTTCCGCTTATCCACAGCAGGAAAAAATATATTCATATCACAGCGATATCGTAATCAATAAAGATGCTTCGATGATAGTAACCGAAACGATTAAGGTGAAGGCACTCGGGATCGATATACGGCGCGGAATTACGCGCGACTTCCCGACTACATACAAAGATTCCTACGGAAATAAGGTGGTGGTTGATTTTGATATCCTGGGAATATACCGTGATGGAGCACCTGATGATTACCATACAGAAAGCCTGGAGAACGGTGTACGCATTTATGCCGGTAATAAAAATGTTTATCTTGATCCCGGTGATTACACCTACAAAATAGTTTATAAAACAAACCGGCAGCTCGGTTTCTTTAAGGATCATGATGAGCTTTACTGGAACGTTACGGGTGTTGGCTGGAAGTTCCCCATCGAAAAAGCATCTGCATCAATTACCCTTCCCGAAACTGTTTCATCCGGTGAACTAAAGCTATATGGCTTTACGGGACGTGAAGGTTCGCGGACCCGCGGATTATCAGCCAAAGTGAATCCTAAAGGACAGGCTGTTTATACAACATCCGGCCCTCTCGGTTCTTATGAGGGACTAACAATAGTGCTTGAGTTTCCCAAAGGGATTGTTGCTGAACCAACGTCAGCTCAAAAGCTTGAATATTTTGCACAGGATAACGGCAGTGAAATAGTAGGTATAATAGGATTGTTAGTGATCCTATTCTATTACCTTATTATGTGGAGCAGGGTTGGAAAGGATCCTGAGAAGAATGTAATCTTTCCTCTATTCGAGCCGCCTGATAACCTTTCACCGGCCGCTGTAAGATATATTAAGCGGATGGGTTTTGACAATAACACCTTTACTGCATCAGTGATTAATATGGCTGTAAAAGGCTATCTTAAAATAAGAGAGGATGACGGGAAGTATACGCTGGTACGTCTGAAAACTGATACTTCATCATTAAGCAAAGAAGAAAAGAAAATTGCGGAAAAGCTGAGCTTCTCAAAGTCGGGTGTACCCGCGATACAGGCTGAGGAGGCATTAAAGCAGCTTAACTCATTTAAGAACAGCAATAACTTTTTTGCCAGGAAGCTCTCAGGAGTGATTACCAATGCGCTGCAGAATAAATTTAAAACGCTTCCAAAGGATGATCAGACAACTGATGAACAGTTTGAACTTGAACTTAAGAATACCAATCATACAATATTCAGCAGTGCAATCACTGCCTTGAAGAATGAGCTTAAGAATTCCTATGAAAAAGTTTACTTCATAACCAACCGGAAGCAGTTTGTTATTGGTGCGGTGATATCCCTTGTGTTCCTGGTGCTGAGCATAGCGTCGGGCCACGGTGAGCAGGCTTTTATGCTTGTATGGATTTCGATATGGAGCCTTGCCGTGGGAGCGCTTCTCATCAATCTGTTCAGAACCTGGAAGCAGGCCTTCTCGGGCGGCAGAATAAAAGCATCGCTTATTGGCACACTTATATTTTCATCTTTGTTTGCCCTCCCCTTCCTTGTAGGTGAGATAGTCGGCCTCTGGTTCTTTTATACAATGGGCTCAATGCTCTCGGGTATTATCGTCGGCATCATCATATTTGTTAACGTACTTTTTTATCACCTTCTGAAGGCGCCTACCCTGCTGGGAAGAAAACTGCTTGATAAGATCGAAGGGTTTGAGATGTATTTATCAACGGCGGAAAAGGACAGGCTGAATTACCTTACACCTGCCGAGAAAACACCGGAACTTTTTGAAAAGTATCTGCCGTATGCATTTGCCCTGAACGTTGAGCAGAAATGGTCAGAGCAGTTCTCGGAAGTCTTAGCGAAAGCAGCAATTGAACAAAGTTATTCGCCCGCATGGTATTCAGGAGCGGCGTGGAGCAGCTTTAACACGTCAGGCTTCACATCATCTTTAAGCAGTTCATTTTCAAGTGCAGTCTCATCATCCTCAAGCGCACCCGGATCAAGTTCGGGAAGCGGCGGTTCTTCCGGCGGAGGAGGAGGAGGAGGCGGCGGCGGCGGCTGGTAAGCCCACCGTCAGGTTAAAAACTCAAGCTTAACCTGCCTGCCTGATGCTCCAGCTTGTTAAGACTTAATTTTCTTTGTTCATTGCTAATCGTTAATTACTGCCTGCCTCTTATTCTTAACAATTAGAATCATAATTCCAATTAGTGAAATTATCTCCCTTCTCCCGCTCAAATTTGTTTATAAATGGCATTGCATCAATGGCATAGAATTGGGATTATACAATGTCATAACGATCTCCATGCTTTCAGCCGCCTGCTGATGCAATGAAACGATTCATCATTTATTTGTCTGCTGATGAAATTTGTAATGGAATGAAGCAAATGATGAAATTTTACTTTTTTAATGAATTGCTCTGATGGGCGGTGAAAGCGGTTTCTTTCCCCAAATTAATTAACTTACCCTATCTGTCGGCCATCTGTCGGCCTGTAACAGGCTCATAAAAGGCGCACAACAAGCCTATAACCGGCACTCCCCTTACCCGCACCCCAATGTGCTTCACTTTACAACATTTAATCCCCGGATTCTTTAAAAATACATTTGAAAAAAACGGAGCAAAGATGAACTACGGACGCGCGATGATGGGCGGTGCAATTGGGGCAATTGCCGTAACCTTTTACAACCTCACTCTTAGATGGCTGGGGATGCAGATAGATATAGAGATGATACTTGGTACTTTATTCGGAGGGATGCCGGGACCGGGTATGTGGTGGATCGGGTTCGGTATCCACGTTGTTATGGGAATGATATTCGGAGTGATCTATGCATTTTTCTTTGAACTTGGAACACGAAGGACTGGCTGGTTGGCAGGGGTTAAAATCGCCGTGCTCCAGATAATCGTTTCCGGATTCTTATACGGCTTTTTTCCCGTGATTAGTCCTGTTATCCCCCATTATCTCAACGCCCCGGGCTATTTTATGGCCCACCATGGATTCACATATATCATTGCCTTTACAGGAATGTACTTACTGTTCGGTATCGTTATGGGATTAACTTATAAGATCAATGGCTGGATACAGATGCTTCCCATCGAACAGGAAAGTGAGGAAAGTGAACGCATACGTCTTGAAATTCAAAGCCAGGAACTCTCTAACTGAGAACAATTATCTGATTTGCTATTCTTCAGCGAATTGAATTTCACCTGATGTCAGAATTCCACACGGGGGGAACTTCATACCAGCTGGATTACCGCTCAGGCGTGATTTAACATTCGCAGGCGATCTCTTCAGATCGTGATTTTTCAAATGACTCTCTCCCCTCTTTAAATGCATAGTAAGCAATTCCAAGAGAGCCCAATATATCAAAGTATGCTATATGAAATATTTCATACAGTCCGCTTGAGGCAAGTAAAATAAAAGAGAGATAGAAACAGGTTTTTGTACAGTTCGCATCTGCTATAATGGCATCAGATTTCATTTCGTGGCCTACCTTCATCTTAGCCTTCATCAGGTAATACATTGTACCGATTGATATTGCAGAGATAATAATTCCGGCGAATGTTGTTGTTGGTCTGATATCATAGATAATATTAAGTACTGAACCTGCTATAAGTCCAAGTGTTAACAGGTAGAATGCCGAACCATTAATCAGCAATGCAGTTCTTTCAAATTTATCTCTCCGGTTCACCTTTGAATATTTCATTCTTAGAACCATATGAAGGATACCGATACCGGAGATTACCTCAACGAAACTATCAACTCCGAATCCAAGCAAAGCAAGGGTTTCATCTTTTGCCCCGAAGAACACCGAGATCAGTCCTTCTATTACATTATAGACTATAGTAATGAGAGCCAGTATCAAGGCTCTTTTTAAAAGTTTGTTCATTGTTAATAATTTGTATCTGTTAATACAATATAGGAAAATTAATGCCGAGTTCCTTTGCAGATGTCATCGAGTTTTCTGTGTCTCCTGTTACCACACCATACTTTTTGTTTCTGAATGTGAGCCATCTCCTGCATCTTCCTCATTTAATAAAACTAACCCGGCCCTTAAACACTCTCTCGTTTATGTTTCCCTTTCTTCTCCGCCCCGGCAGAGCTTTCTTTCCACCCTACACTTATCATCTTTATCACAAACGCTGATCCATAAAATCATATCATATAAATATCAAAACAAATTAGGAGACAAAATGAAAGCAATGGTTCTTCCGGAATTCGGTGCCGCTGATCTTTTTGAGATGAGGGATATAAATAAACCCGAACCGGGAAAAGGTGAGGTTCTTATCAAAGTTATTGCCTCAGGTACAAATCCGGTTGATGCAAAAGTTAGGGCAAATGGAACCTGGGCAAAACTTGAGCCTCCTGTTGTGCTAGGTTATGACGGGGCCGGAATAATTGAAAAAACCGGAGATAATGCTGACGGTTTTAAGGAAGGTGATGAGGTATATTTCACTCCGGCAATCCATGGAAATCAGCTTGGAACTTATGCTGAGTACAATGTTGTAAACACTTCTATTATTGGTAGAAAGCCTGAAGGTATATCCTTTGAGGAAGCTGCAGCTATTCCGCTTGCAGGAGGAACTGCCTGGGAAGCTATCGTAAGAAATATAAAGATCCGAGCTGGAGAGACGATCTTAATTCAGGGAGCGGCCGGAGGCGTTGGCTCTTTTGCTGTACAGTTCGCAAAAGTTTCCGGAGCAAAAGTAATCGCAACTGCAAGTCCTGACCATCACAAATATCTTAGCGACCTCGGTGCTGATATAGTAGTTGACTATCATAACAATGATAATGTAATAAAAACGGTTCTTGATGAGACTAACAATAAAGGCGCTGATGCTGTATTCGACATACAGGGAGATGATATAATTTCAAGGTGCCTGCCGGCGGTAAAACCATTTGGAAGAATGTCGTGCATCCTTCCACCCAAAGGTGATCTTGGTGCAATAAATTATAAAAACATTACGCTGTACGGAGTTTTCCTTACCCGCGAATCAAAAAGGCTGGAGGAGATGGCTCCTCTGTTTAGTAGTGGACAGGTGTATTCAGTCATCGAAGAAACTCTCCCTTTGAAGGAAGTATCGAAGGCTCATAAACGGCTTGATTCACAGCACGGAAAAGGAAAGATAATATTGAGGATTGATGATTAAAGTTTGCCAAAAAAAGAATTTGTCATCCGCTCCTTTGCATCCGGTATCATAGGAAGTCCTAATTTCCAAATCTCTCCTTCGCCGTTACAAATTTCTTCCCGTCCCAGTAACGCAAGCTGAGAGATTAGGTTCTGTTCAAAATCCCTGGTTCTGGTTAACGGTCCCTTAATCTTGCCAGCCTTAACCAGTGCATCTCTCTTTTCAATAAAATCGTCACTAAAGCTTACTGAAATAAATCGAATATCACTGTTAAACCGGTAAGCTACCCCGGCATAATCGGTGGGAACAACACCCTCAAAAACATAAATAAGTATCTCATTTTTGTCTTTATTTAGATAAAGAGCTCCCTGAGAAGGGACATTATAGCGCTGATTGAAAAAATCTGTAAAATCTGTTTTGGGTAGAAGTATGTACTGATCAGGATCCGCGGTTTCTATATCCAGGAATTCATAACTTGGGGCACAAGGAAGCTGTCCATTCATTTTATCTACTTTTACAGATAGCATTATCCCTCTCCCGAGTCCATTATTTATGCCTGTGGCATAAACCTCATCATTTCCCTTTTTACGATCAACAGCAGCAGACACCAGATGGCCGGAATGCCATAAGATGTTTTTTAATAATTTTCCTGTTCTACAATCAAGACGGAACAAAGCCGAAACCTCATTCGGATTATTCTTAGCTATGCATAAAAGACTTAATGTATCGTCTATCGTTAAGGTATCTATAATATTTAAATTATACGAAGCTGAATGAACGTTGAATTTGGTTCTGACTACTTTGTCAAACATAAACGTCCAGTTAACCTTAAGCTTTTTATCATAACATATCATGCTATTATCTGATTGACCGGATTCTTTCAGGACCTGCTGCTCACTGCATAATATAACTTCATTTGTTCCATCATTATTGGTATCGAATATTTTTCCGGAGCCTTTTATTGCCCCGACACCCAGCACATCATTATAATCATTCCACAATTTAGTCTCATTCAGTCTTTTTCCACTTTTGTTCACAATAAATCCCACTTTACCTTTATATTCGAAATGGTCAGGGTTGTCGTCAAAATCAAATATACCGGAGAAGATAATTATTGCTATGAGTGGAATGAGCAGGAACAGCGCAAGAGCCTGGCGCCTGATGAACTTACCGGTGCGGAGAAGAGCACTTTCTTTTTTAATATCTACTACATTACGAAGGTCAAAAAGATCGTCGGCTGACTGGATGCCTACAAGCTTAAGTTTTCTCCCGGGGAACTCTGCCTGAAGCTGATGAAGGGTATTCCGGGCATCGATAAAATCATCCTCAGGAATTATGAACTGCTTTATGCCGGAGAAGAAAACTATTTTTGTCTTCGCAGAAATTATATCTTTTGAAAGGGCGGGAATGCTTCCGTCTTCATCAACGGCACCGGTGATAGCGGCTAAAGTATTGCTGAAAATCTTAATGGGTGAATCATAAAATCTTAAAATCTCTTCAACCAGTTTAAGCACGAGCAGCACGCCGAATGAGGTACCGGTATATTCTCCGGTCTTATTCTCAAAATCTATATAAACATCCCAGAATTTATTTTTTATCTTTGTGAATCTTCCCGCAATTCTTACAGCATTTACCAGCGAATTCTCTGCCTGCTCTCTGAGTAACGGATCAGGCTCCCCAGTTCCGGGAATTATGTGAAAGTTGTCTGCATTTTCCACTGGTTTAATCTGCACGCTAAGGGTGCTGAGGACTCCGTAATCGTTTTCGAATTTTTCATTACCGCCCTGCAGCAGTGGAAGACAAATGCAGGGACGCTCTCCAGATTCCTTGCCTGAAAGGACCGCCTTTAAGTTATTATACTTTTCCTGCAGAATGCTTAAAGACGATTCCGGTAACACCTTATCCTCCCCGGGAAAAATCAACAGAACCCGCCTGGATTGTTTTATAAGATCATCTATCAGAACGGGGTTTGTACCGGAGAGGTCGATCTTTGAGAGCAATTCAAAGTACAATGTGCCGAATTCAAGGAGATACGACTCAGCAATGTTTTTGTCATTCTCCTCAAGCAGAATGTGAAAGAAAGAGTATAGAAGGAATAGTTTATTACGGGCGGGGATAGTTTTCAGCAGCTTAATCCTCAGCTTTGAGGCTTCCGTTTCAAGGTGCAGTATATCCATTTATCCCCTTTTGCAGTTCACCGGGGGTATACCTCGATGGAAATTGACGTAATCTCGGGTACGTTTTCCAGGATCTTTGTTTCCTGGCTGTCTTTGAAATAATATTTCTGCATCCCCGGATTAAGAGTGAGAGTGAACTCACCCAGTTTGTCACCTGATACAGGGAATACAAACAAACGTGCTCTCTTAACTGTGCCGATAAGCCTGATGATTATGTTCTCTTCTTTATCAATAAAGGTTTTGGAAAATACCCCTGACTCGGTCTCTGCTGAAGCCGCAGCTAATACTGCGGTGTGTATAATGTATTCAGAGGCTTCTATTGTCCATGGAAACAATTCAAATACTCTGTTCAGTTTATATGCAGGTATTTTATCAGCAATCTTTTTCCTGATTGCGGGAGATAGTTCTTTGCCGAGCGAATTGAATATATCTTTGTAGACTTCTACTTCCGGGAAATCAGCTTCATTATCAGCAATATGACGAACTTTTTCCTCCTCCAGGTTAAGCGGAGAAAAGACGTAATAAAAAATATCTTTTTCAGTTATAAGCATAAATCAGGTTAAAAGTAAAAAAAATAAGATAAAACAGAATAAAATGTATTCTTTTACCAGATAGATACTTTAAAAAATATCCTCTTCGGAAAACTAAACCATTAATTCTGCCAGCTGCTGCCTGTAAAGTTTTACTATATACTCAAAAATATTATGGTATTTCCTTTCGTATATAACCTTTGTGAGTTCGGGCATAGTCTCATAAAGATATTCATATAAACCCGGGTTTATACCGCCGTCCATGAGATCATTTCCAATGAGCCTGAGAGCTTCCATCATCATCCTGAATTCATCCTCACCCAGCTTGCCCGTTTTAACATAGGATACCGATGCTTTCTCTGAGACTAAAACCAATCCTTTTTCAACTATTTCTCTTACCTCAAGCCTTTCGCCTGCTCCCTGGATTGTAGACGAAATTTCACCCGATAAATTTATCTCCTTAATCCTGTAGATTAAATCATATAGGGGAATTGCCGCAGGACCTCCGTACAGCATTTTAAAATAGTTGAAGAGTGAAGGAAGCATTTCCTTCTTATTCGATATCAGGTCTGACGGTGAGTTGTAAAGCGACTCCCTGTCAGCAAAAAAGTATTTGTCAGTATCCCCACTCTGTTCTGTTATATAAATTTTTCCTGCGATGTTGATCTTATTAAAGTTCTGCGACTTAATAAAATAATTAACAGAGTCGAGGATTTTGGAGAAGAACGGGTCATATTCTTTTAGCAAAGTATTAATTCGCTGGTTAACACTGAGGGAGATTGTTTTAAGGAGAAAATATCTGGCTTCTTCTTCGTTAGTTATCCCGGGATCCCAGGAAGAGAACCTTGAAATTATGAATAGCTCACCATCAGACTGGTTCCGTGTAAAAAACGGAACTATAGAATCCACAGCAATGTCCTCAAGGAAATTGCTGCTCCCATTGGTTAATTTCTTAATCCTGCCTGAATTATATTTAACAAACCTCAGCGCAATTTGGATAAGTTTCTCAATAAACCGGTTCAAGTCGGTCTGCGAAATATCGCCAGTCCGGATTTTTTGTAATACCGAATAAAAATTCATAGCCCTCTATACAAAAACCCGAAGAAATTTACATCAAAAACCCTTGTTTTACAACAAAAAAACAAATAAATTCAACTTGCCTCCAAATTGTGTCGTGCCTCTTCCTACACCTACTCCTGAAAAGCGCCAGGCGACGCAGGGCGAAAATCTATAAATCAAGGCTGTAATTGAAACTCGGGAAATGGCCAGCAACCATTTGGAACGTTTGGGTATAGTTGAATGTTAGTTGACAGGTTGGAAGTTAGGGTCTTCCGCTGCCGGGGGAAGCGTTTATGTACAGGGCAGGTAACGGGTATAGCCTTAGATTAAGCCCGATGCCCGCATAGCGGGATAAGAAACGGGATGGTAATGTGCAAAAATGAAAGAAAGAACCTTTTGAAACAGCACCTGTTATATATTTCTGCAATCATCTTTCTCACCTTACCGCTAAGGGTAACAGCTCAGCAGGTACATTTCAGACACCTTACTATTAACGATGGTTTATCGCAGAATGCCGTACTATCTATAATGCAGGACGGCCATGGCTATATGTGGTTCGGAACCAAAGATGGTCTGAATCGATACGACGGCTACAATTTCAGAATTTTTCAAAATGATCCCCGCGATACAACTACAATTTCTTCTAATTTTATAACTGCCTCTTTTGTTGACAGGAATGGAGTAATCTGGATAGGTACCCTTAACGGCGAACTCAATATCTTCAATGAGGGCCCCGGAACGTTTTCACGCCTGGGATTGAAAAACAGCAGCCAGGTTAACTCGATAACTGAGGATTCGTCCGGAAGCCTGTGGATAGGAACAGGTCAGAACGGCATCTTCAGGGTTATGCATAATGCCGACTATAGTTATTTTTCATTTAAACAATACGCGGCTGACAAAAATCCCGGTTCACTTTCGAGCAATTTAATTTCTGCTGTTTTTGTTGACAGAACAGGAACTTTGTGGATAGGCAATTCTGAAGGAATGAACAAATTTGACAGAAGAAATAATTCGTTCATCTTTTATGAAATTCAAACAAAGAATCCTGCTGCTCCTCCCTTCCATGCCGATAATGCAGTTACAGCAATTTCGCAAATTAAGGATGATCAGCTTATCCTGGGCACGCCCAGCGGTATTGCGGAGTTTTCTATCAGCCGCGGTAAATTTGATTTCTATCCCCATCATTATGAAATCTACCGTTTCGGCTGGGGAAGGATAACTGATATTCAGATTGATAATTCCGGTATGCTTTGGCTGGCTACTCCGGGCGAACTCATGCTTTTTAATCCCGATACCAAATCATACAGGTATTTTGTAAACGATCCTGTTGATCCTTCAACAATAAGCTACAATTCGGTTTCAAGCATAGAATGCGACAGGTCAGGCATTATGTGGATAGGAACCCCGGGTGCCGGCATAAACATTTACGATCCGAAGGCTAACCGTTTCAGTCTGCTTCAGCGTAAGAAAGGAGCTCCCTCCCGGGTTACGGGTTTCAGCATTGCTTCAGTATGCGAGGATGATAATGGCGATGTATGGGTGGGCTCTGACGTGCTCTACAAATGGAAACGAAAAACCGGGGAGTTTACCAGCTTTGAAACTTCATCCAACCGTCCCGATGACTTCGGGAATACCCGCCCCTGGGATATCAATAAAGATAATAACGGGATAATGTGGTTTGCCGGTACCCAGGGATTATTCAGCTATGATGTAAACAAGGAAAAATCCCGACAGTATTCCTACCACCCGGAACGTATTGACGGACTCCCACAGAAGGATGTATACGGACTCTTCGTTGACAAAAACGGCAGCATATGGACCGTCACTGAAAGTTATTTCAGCCGCCTGGCCGATATAGATAAGGGGATATTTGAGAATTACAGGTTTAACATGGCGGCATCTAATAATAATGTGCTGCGTCCCTGCATATACCAGGATAAAGAGGGTATTTTCTGGATAGGAAGCGATCTTGGATTGTTCTCCTTCGATGCAAAGAAGAAAATGTTTAACAAATATGTCAATGATCCCGCTGATCCAAACAGCCTTAACAATAATTACGTAAAATCTATTTGTCCCGATCCCGCTCATCCCGACAGGTATTTATGGATCGGTACTTCAGGCGGCGGGTTGAACAAGTTTGATAAAGCCTCCGGAAAGTTCAGCTTCCTGACTAAGAAAAACGGACTTCCGAATAACGTTATATACGCGATTTTATCCGATAGTAAGGGTAACCTGTGGATGAGTACAAACCATGGACTATCTGTTTTTAATCCCTCATCAAATAAATTCAGGAACTTTGATGTGCTTGACGGGCTTCAGAGTAATGAGTTTAATACCGGGGCATATTATAAAAGCAGCAGCGGTGAAATGTTTTTCGGAGGCATAAACGGACTGAGTTATTTTCACCCGGAGGATATAAAAGATAATAAATTTATTCCGGCCGTAGTAATTACCTCATGCGAGGTACTGAATGAGTCGGATAATGCTAATGATCAAAGTGAACTTATATACTCCGCTGAAAGACCGCAGGAAATTTCACTTCCCTTCAACAAAAACAATTTAAGGTTTGAGTTTGCCTCACTTGATTATTCTGCGCCGCAAAAGAACAGATATCTTTATAAGCTCGAGAACTTTAACGAAAACTGGATTATTGCCGGAACAAAACACAGCGCCTCATTCACAAATCTTCCTCCAGGCCATTATACATTCAGGGTTAAAGGTTCGAACAATGACGGGCTGTGGAATGATGAAGGAGCATCGCTTCAACTGGTTATCCTCCCTCCCTGGTGGAGAACGTGGTGGTCATATTCAATCTATGGAATACTTTTAATTTCGGGACTTTATATAATCAGGAGGTACGAACTAAATCGAATCCAGTTGAAAAATCAACTGAAGGTACAAAGGGTTGAATCGGATTCACTTCGCCACCTCGACCAGGTTAAAACCAGGTTCTTTGCTAATATTTCCCACGAATTCAGAACACCCTTAACCCTGATATTGGGACAGGTTGAAAGTGTTCTTTCGCTTGACATCGGGACAAAGGCAAAAAGCAAGCTGCACATAGCCAACAGGAATGCAAGACGTTTGCTCACCCTTATAAACCAGCTTCTGGATATTTCAAAAATTGAAGCCGGAGGTATGCGGCTTAAAGCGGAACAGCATAATATTGTTTCATTCCTTAAGAGTCTTTTCTATTCCTTTGAATCCCTTGCTGATGCAAAACAGATTACACTAAAATTTGAGTCGGATCTGGTTAATATCCCCGTGCTCTTTGATCCGGACAAGTTGGAGAAGGTATTTTATAATCTCTTCTCAAATGCATTTAAGTTTACGCCTCCCGGAGGTACTATCATTGTTAAAGCCCATATCGTTGGTTCATTTGCAGAGTTGAGCATTAGAGATACCGGCACCGGAATTCCGGCAGACATGACCAAAAAAATATTCGACCGTTTTTATCAGCTTGACAATTCCAGCACCAGAGAGCATGAGGGATCAGGAATAGGTCTGGCACTTACCAAAGAATTGATAGAACTGCACCAGGGAAAAATTACAGTAAGAAGTAAACCCGGTGAAGGAGCTGAGTTTATTGTAAGCCTTCCGCTCGGTACTCTGAATAATCAAAAAACAACTCCTGATGCCCTTCCGCATCATGATGTATTTGATGATATTACCACGGAGTCCGAAACTGAAATAAAGGATGATAACTTAATAACCGGAGAAGACGGTAGAGGCAATAAGGGTGAAATAATACTTATAGTTGAAGACAATACGGATGTAAGAAACTATATCAGGGAACAGCTTGAAACTGAATACATTATTGTTGATGCCCGCAATGGTGAGGCTGGGATTGCAAAAGCCAGGGGTATAGTTCCGGATTTAATAATTACTGACGTAATGATGCCGAAAATGGATGGATACAGGTTCTGCACGGAGATAAGAAAAGATGAAAGAACCAGCCATATCCCAATAATAATGCTTACAGCAAAGGCCGGTCTTGATGATAAAATAGAAGGACTGGAAACCGGTATAGACGCTTACCTTACAAAACCTTTCAGTACCAGGGAATTAACTGTAAGGGTTAGAAATCTTATACAGCAGCGGAAGGAATTCAGAAGAAGATTCAGCAGCGCTACGGTGATTAAGCCTTCTGAAGTTTCAACTGTTTCCGCCGACCAGGCATTCCTGAAGAAAACAATTCAAATTATCGAAAAACATTTCAGTGATGAACAATTCGGGGTTGAACTTCTTGGATCTGAGTCAGGAATGAGCGTTTCCCAAATGAACAGGAAACTTAGAGCTTTGATAGATCAGCCGGCAGGACAATTAATCAGATCCCTCAGATTACAGAGAGCAGCAGATCTTCTGAAACAAAATGCCGGAACTGTAGCTGAAATATGCTTCCAGGTTGGTTTTAATGATCAGTCCTACTTCTCACGGGCCTTCAAAAAGCAGTTCGGCTGCAGTCCAAGCGATTACCGGAAAATTGCAGATTGAGATCTGCAGTTTATAATTCTGCAGGCAGCCAAAATGGCATTATTTCAAGTGAAATTCGAAAAGTCCTAATTTTTGCGCCAATAGTGCAAGATTTCGCCTCTTTTTAATCTTACCTTAGTTCTGTTTTTACCACTAACTATCTCTTAATTAACTATTTCGGCTTTTATGGTAATGCTTAAAACGGCAGCTATACTGAAACGTGATGGAACTCTAGTGTTTCAAAATGGCAGGTTTTTGAACTGGGATGATCTCAGCGAGTCTCTTCCCCCTGATCTTCCCCCGTCAATTAAAATAGAACTAACTATCTCTTTTAAGGAGAATGATCTGCTGCTGGGAAACGGTGGTTTTGTCTGGGCTACGCTCAGTATCAGCCAGGCGGAAATTATCCAGAGCACCCTTCTTGCACAGCATATAAATTCTGAAATAAAAACAATTTCCATTGAAGAAAAGCTTTTGTTCGCCTTGAGGGTGATGAATGAAAGAGATATTGAAGATGCGGTAAATTTTATCTGGCAGAGCCGTGACGGATTAAGATTGAAACCCGACTGGGTTTACCCTGCCGGTGAAAAGAATAAAAGTTTTGAACAATGGCTGGGCGGCCAATGACAATTTCCCCGTCGGCTTAAGTGATTTCAAAAAATAATATTTCACAACATACTAACTTAAACAAATCGAAAGGTACTATATGAAAACTCTGTTAACAGCACTTTTTTTAATTGCTCTCTTCATCTCTGCTGATATTACGGTATACGCACAGTCGGCAGAAGGGAATGTCTTTGTAATGACAAAATTTGAAAGAGCCTTTCCGGAAAACGGTTCCAACCGGGAACTCGACTCCTTGAACCAGATAATGAATGATTATTCCTATAAGAATAATCCTTTCGTGGTTAGTTATAAAACAGTACGTCACTGGTGGGGAAATGACAATCGTGATTTTGTTCAGATTATTGAGGTAAAGAGCTGGGACGATGTAGACAAAGCCAGCGAAGAAGCCAACAACCAGTTTATGAAAGCCATGCCGAATAAAGCTGACAGGCAGGCATTCGGAAAAGCATATAATAAGTATTTCACCGGAAAACACTCGGATGAAATATACAGGGAAGTAGTGTTTAAATAATTTTATCAGCTGAACCTCTTTAGAGGTTGTCTTTTTGCATCGTTTGCAATTTTGACAGCCTCTTAATTGTCTGTGATGTCAGGTTCGGATGCAGATATACTAAATAAATAATTACTTCTTAAAATTAACTGGAGCGGTTCTATGAAAAAACTAACTCAAATATTTTTTGCAATGTTCGTCTTACTGTTGTTGTCCGGCAGCAGCTTTGCCCAGCAATGGTCTGACGCACAGAAAGATGTATGGTCAGGCGTTGAAAAATACTGGCAGGTATCATCTTCGGGCGATGCAGCAGGATTTATAAATTATTTCGATGACAGCTATATGGGCTGGAGCAACCAGACACTCGTACCGATGAACAAAGCTAACACCAGCAAATGGATCACACAGGATGCTAAGAATAATTCAACTCTTGTATATACCATAACACCGCTGACTATATGGGTAAAGGGTGATTTCGCATATGTACATTATACTTATACAATGCTCGAACAAAATAAAGAAACAAATAAGAAAACACCCAACGGCGGTACCTGGACAGACATACTTATGAAAGAAAACGGTAAGTGGATGCTGATAGGCGACCATGGAGGAAGAACTTCAAAACCGGGTAACGACGATTAATTTTTCCAGTAGGAGCTGTATTTGAGTAGGGAATGCAATTTGTGCATTCCCTACTTTTCAATTTTAAAAGCAAAGTAAGTACAAAACCATTTTGTGCTTTATTTGCCTATTTTAACTTCTAAGGGTCTGCATGGTCAACTTGAATAAAAATAAAATATTCCAACCGTTCTTCACAACAAAGCCTTCCGGCGAAGGAACTGGTTTAGGTCTATCTCTTAGCTACGATATAGTTACAAAAGTGCACAAAGGAGATATTAAAGTTGAATCCAAATCCGGTGAAGGAACTATGTTCATAATCGCGTTGCCGGATCTCAGTCAGAAACGAGAGTATAATGGCTAAAATGATTTTTATAAAATTCTATATAACAGTATTTGCATTCTTTGTGTTTTCTTTTACTGTAACATCATTTAGTCAGACAACTGACTACAAATTTCAGAAAACCGGACAGCCATTTCTTCAATATTTCAGTCCTAAAGTCTATAAATCAGCTCTGTCGAACTGGTGCATTGTGCAGGACACAAGAGGTGTAATGTACTTCGGAAATGAAACAGGTATTTTGGAGTTTGACGGTGTCTCTTGGCGGAAAATAGAAGTTCCATATAATTCAGCCGTCCGCTCCATGGCATTGGCTGATGACGGAATGATATATGTTTGCGCATCCTCAGATTTTGGTTACCTGGCACCTGATTCTTCAGGAAAATTAAAGTACAATTCCTTAATGGGCTATCTCGCTAAAAAGTACCGCAATTACGGTGAGATGTGGGATGTGATTGCTTCTTCAAAAGCAGTTTACTTTAAAACGAAAGATAATATTTTCAGATGGCAGGACAGGAAGATCACAGTGTGGGATTCAGTAAATGCATTCAGGCTGTATAATATAAATGATAAAATTTACTCAAGGAATCAGGGAATCGGCCTAATGGTGATTGATGGAGATTCCATAGTTGTTATGCCGGACGGAAAATATTTTGCCGATACCGGTGTATTCGATATGCTTCCCTTTGATGATAAAAGCTCAACCGGGGGTGAACGAATTCTGGTTACAACAAATACCTCCGGGCTGTTCCTATCTGACGGAGAAAAATTTTCACCATTTAGAACTGATGATGACGCGTTTTTAAAGGCAAGCCAGATATATAATTCGTGTATCACTTCTGACGGAAATTTTGCTTTTGCCACCCAACGTGGTGGTGTGATAATTATGGATCACAAAGGGCATTTTATTAATATCATAGATGAAAATTCCGGATTGCCCACGAATGTAATTTATGATGTATACTCCGGTCGGCATGGCGGTTTATGGTTAGCAACAAATAACGGGATAGTATATTGTGAAATCCCCTCCCCTTTTTCAATTCTGCCGTCAAAAGGTACGGCTAAATATCCTTTATACTCAATGTTGCGCTTTAATGATAAACTTTATATTGCTAATGAGTTAGGGATAATTTTTTCAAATAAAGGAGAATCTTCTTTTAAATTAGTACAGGGTATTAATAAACCAGGCTACGATCTCATAAAATATGACGGATCTATTATTGCTGCGACTAATTCGGGAGTTCAACTGATTAAGGATGATAAACTTCAGGAAACATTAGATCAACCTTCAGCAGTAACAATAGTCCCTTCTAAATACTACCCGGGCAGATTATACTCCGCAAATTCCGGGGGACTGACAATTCTCACGAAAATAAATGGAAACGATTTTGACGTCCATACTACTAATATAGACGAAGAAATTGTTTCAGTTGTTGAAGACAAAGACAGCAGCCTGTGGCTGAATAGTCTCGACGGGGGGATAATTCATGTAACAGGCGGGATAAAACATCTTCTATCAGGACAAATAATTAAAATAGATTACGATCGTTACCGTAAAGAAACTATTCCCGGTTATCTGACGCAATTTTATGACATTAACAATAAAGCGCTGCTTTCAACAAATAAGGGTTTGTTCCGGTTTGATAAGTATGCAAATAAATTTGTGCCTGATTCAACTTTAGGTTCTGTGTTTGCAGACTCTGCCAATAAGATCTTAAATATTACAACAGGAACTAACAGCGATTTGTGGATTTTAGCAGATATAAACGGGGTGAATGAACTGGGTAAAGCAAAGCTGCAGGAAAATGGTAATTATATCTGGCAGCCAGACCCGGTTTTCAAACGATTGGACTTAAGCAGCATAACAGCAATATATGCCGAACCGGACCCTGCTGCAAACGGGGATGTCCTTTGGATAAGCACCGATGAAGGATTGGTGCATTATAGTTCTGTTCATAGAAAAGATATAAGGTCAGATTATGAATGTTTAGTAAGAAAAGTAGAAGTTAAAAACGATTCCCTGATTTATGGCGGAGCTAATATATCAGGTTCTAAGATGAATAAATTGATTCTTCCTTTTAGCGACAACAATATAAGTTTTAGTGTTTCGGCGGTTTCTTTTGATAAACCGGGTGCGAATCTTTATCAGTATTTACTGGAAGGAAATAATAATAAGTGGTCACAATGGACAGCCGAATCAAAAAAAGAATTTACAAACCTTGCAGGTGGTGATTATACATTACGTGTACGGGCAAAAAATATATACGGTGTAGTCAGCAGCGAAGCCACCTTTTCATTTTCGGTCTTACCGCCCTGGTATCTTTCCTGGTGGGCATTTGTAATTTATTCAGTACTCATCCTTACCGGCATTTATTTTACTGATAGAATCATGCGTGCGCGTATAACTAAAAAAGAAAGGGATAAAGCAAAGCTGAGGGAAGCAGAGTTAATAAAAAAACAGGCCGAAGAACTGGAAACTGTAGATAAACTGGTTCGTGTGATTAACAATGCTGAAGATATTGATACATTATTTAATTCATTGTTAGTCCAGACAGTCAGCTTTATTCCAAAAGCAGAAAAAGCTGCAGTTTTTTTACTCGATCATAATGACAATAAATTTCACGTGGCTTTTACTCTTGGATACAATATTGATGCGCTTAAATCCATCCCCTTCAGTTCCGGAGATTTGAAAAGAAGATATACCGAAAATTCAGAAGAAATCGAAAAAGGGATCTATATCATAAGCAGTACAGAAAAACTGCACGGCAATGAAATGTTTTCCAGAATAAACAAAGCTTCTTCAATGCTGGTTATGGCAGTTGAATGGGAAAATAAGTTAGAGGCTTATGTTGTGTTTGATAGTTTTGCTGATAAAAATTCATTCGACCCCTCAACAGCAAGAATATTGAACCGCTTCAGGGAACACGCAGTATCGGCAATACTAAAGGCTCAGTCAATTAAAATACTACAGGAAAAAAATGAAGAGATTATTAAAACCCAGGAGCAGCTTGTTACACAACAAAAGCTAGCCTCCCTGGGAGCACTTACAGCAGGGATTGCACACGAAATTAAAAATCCTCTGAACTTTGTTAATAATTTCTCAGAAATAAGCAGCGAACTCTTAGATGAGGTTACCGAAGAACTCCAGAATAATAATAAGGAAGAAGTTCTTTCAATTATTAATGACTTAAGACAAAACCTCGATAAAATAAGGCAGCATGGCAAACGTGCAGATTCTATTGTTAAAGGAATGCTTCTGCATTCAAGGGGTACTACCGGCGAAAAAACTCCAACAGATCTGAATGATCTTCTCGATCAGTATGTTACGCTTGCCTATCACGGTATGCGTGCACAGAATAAAGAGTTCAATATCACGATAGAAAAAGATTACGATAGAACGCTGGGGAAAATTAATGTGGTGCCGCAGGATATCAGCAGGGTTTTTCTGAATATTATTAATAATGCCTGCTATGCAGCTTATGATAAAAAGAAAACCAGCGGGAATGATTTTTCCCCAATACTTAAAGTCTCAACTAAAAAAATAAAAGGTAAAGTTGAAATCAGAATCTGCGACAATGGAGAAGGAATTCCGGAGTCAGTAAAGAAACAGATATTCAACCCGTTCTTTACTACCAAGCCATCCGGCGAAGGTACCGGTCTCGGTTTGTCACTCAGCTATGATATCATAACAAAGGTCCACGGTGGAAATATCATAGTTGAATCTGAATATGGAAAAGGTGCAGGGTTTATAATTCAATTGCCCTTAACTTAGATAAAAGGAAATAGTCTGTTGGCAAAAACAATTTTATCATGTGTAACGAATACAATACTTGTTGTATGGATATTAATGATATTAATATCTACTTCAAGCTTCGCACAAAGGAATTACCTCTTTGAAAATATTTCTATTCCTGAAGGACTTTCAAATGCTACAGTCAATTATATCTTTCAGGATAGTAACGGGTTTATCTGGATTTCAACTAATGACGGCCTTAACAGGTATGATGGAAACAGAGTTATAGTATTTAAAAACGATCCGAATGATTCAACTACACTACCAACTAATGATTGCTATGCCATTGCGGAGGATGCAGAGGGGTTTATCTGGATTGGTGTATCAAATAACATTATCTCAAAATTCGACCCTAAAAATGAGACTTTTCACAGCTATCCCCTGGAAACTGCGGGGGTCACTAAAATATCATATTCTTATTCTGCTCTTTTGGATTCTAAAGGGAATTTGTGGTTTGCATCAACATATCACGGAATACAGAAATTCAACAAATCAAAAAATAAGTTTGAACAGGTACACCTCGATGCTAATAATAAAAATGCTCAATGGGGTAATATCTATGCTATAATTGAATTAAAGAATGGTAATATTTTAGCTGCCGATTATGCAAATGGGGTAAAAAAATACAATGAAAAGCTTAATTTATTTCAGCCGTATTATCTTAATTCAAATTTCAACCCGAATGAAATTCAGGTTCTATATGAAGACGCAGCCGGAAATATCTGGCTTGGCGGCAGGAACCAACTAGTAAAATATTCTCCTTCTCATCATACTACTGAAGATTTCGATTTATTCCGACTGATCAAGATCCCTACTAGTTACGATAACATCACGGGAATAATGCAGGATGATGAAGGATACTTATGGACAAGTGTTTATTCGCAGGGGTTGTATAGAATTAATCTTAAGACAAAAAACATCGAAAGAATTAATTATGCTAATAATGCGTTAAACAACTACGGACGGGATGTTATTAATAACATTTATAAAGACAAATACGGGGTTATATGGCTTGGTATATGGGGAAAAGGCATTATCAAATTTGATCCGCTTAGAGAACCATTCAACTTTAGTACATTATATACCGGTGACATCGCAAGCTCCGGCGGGAATTTTCCAACGGTATTTGCGGGTTCGCATCAAAGTAAAGGGATAACAATTGGAACATCTGAAAAAGGCTTATTTGTTTATGATCTTGAAAATCATAAGTTAAACAATATAAAATTTGGTGCTGAAGGGATTACAAATATTCAGGGTCTTGCCGTTGATAATGAAGGTAATAAATGGTTCGCATATAATAACCTTGGTCTGCACAAACTTGATAAGAATAATTTACTAAGCACTTATCAATCGCCTGATAAAAACAAAACTTCAAGTTATTATGTCAACTCCATAAAAATTGGTTCAGCAGGTAATGTCTGGATAGCCTCCAGACAGGGATTTGAAAAATATTATCCTGCCCGGAATCAATATACACTCTTACCCACGATCATGAATAAACCAATGAGTAAAGGACTTTCGCAAAAAATTCATGAAATAGCCGGCTCACAGGAGCCAATAACTTCCATTGTAAAAGTTGGTGAAGCCTCAAACCTGGAAAAAACATTCACTCTGAGTTCTGACCAAAAAGTTTTGATAATTGGTCTGGGAGAGGGCCAAATGGATGTTGGCGTGGGTCTTTCAGATGCCGGCGCACTATTAAATGAAGATGGCAGGACAATCTGGTCAATGAACGATTTATTTAAAACATTTAATGACGGGGGAGGATATAAAAACCGGATTGCGCTCGGATGTTTAAATTTGAAAAAGGGGAATTATAAAATAACATACGCAACAGATGTAGGTCACTCTTATGGAACCTGGAATGTAATTCCGCCTCCTGATTCTTTGTGGTATGGTATCCAGGTTTTTAGTTTAGATGAATCTGATTATAACAGCATAGGTCAGATGTGTGACAAAGAAATTAATTCCGACAAATTTATGCCTTTGGAAATAGGCACATGCATTGAATTCAGCAAGCGGTTCAATGATGTTCTCTGGTTAGGTTCTACGCAAAGCGGATTCTTTAAATATAATTTAGCAACAGGTCATTTTAAGCAGTACAACTTTGACTCCCTCAATGTCAGTTCTCTGAACAATTATATTAATTGCATTTTTGAAGATAATGAAGGCATAGTATGGATAGCGACAGCAAACAGTTTATTAAGATTTGATCCCGCGACTGAAATAATTAGCAAGTTTGATCAGAAAGATGGACTCCCCTCTAATCAAATAAATTCCATTGTTGAAGATCTTGAAGGAAGTCTCTGGATTAATACCTCGGCCGGACTATCCAAACTGAATAAAAATGCTCCTAAGGATAAGTGGAATTTTGTCAATTTTGATGTTCAGGACGGGCTGCAGGGTTTTACAAACAGCAAAGCAAGCTGGATAGGAAAAGATGGCGAGATATTTTTAGGTGGAATCGATGGGTTCACATATTTCTATCCCGGCAAAATTAACGAAATTAAACCGGATATTGTTATAGAAGACATAAAGGTTTCTGATATCTCACTTAAATCAGATTCCTCTGAAATTAAGATTAACAAAAGTGTAATGAATCTTAATGAACTTGATCTTTCCTATACGCAAAATAATTTATCTTTTGAGTTTGCATCGCTTCATTATTCAAGACCTGAAAAAAATAAAATTATTTATAGACTGGAGGGATTTGATAATCACTGGATATCCACAGATCGAAATTTTGCATCTTACACAAATCTTGCTCCCGGTGAATATCAGTTTATTGTTAAAGGCTCAAATGGTGATGGGATCTGGAATGACAAGGGGAAATCAGTTAAGATATATATACACCCTCCCTGGTGGAGAACTCTCTCCGCATACATTGGCTATTTTTTCCTATTTGCATTTATGGTGTTCGGTATAGACAGGTTCCAGAGAAGACGCCTAATTGAAAAAGAACGGACCCTGGCTAAAGAAAAAGAGCTAGAGCAGGCTAAAGAAATTGAAAAGGCGTACAACAAATTGAAGAACACACAAACCCAGCTTATTCATGCTGAAAAGATGGCATCGCTGGGAGAGCTTACGGCAGGAATAGCGCACGAAATTAAAAACCCATTGAACTTTATAAATAATTTTTCTGAGATAAGTACCGAGCTGCTTGATGAAATGCAGATTGAATTAAACAGCGGCAGCAACGGGACTGAAAGTGTGAAGGAGATAGTGGATAATTTAAGGCAGAATCTTGAAAAGATAACTCAGCATGGAAAACGTGCGGACTCGATTGTCAAGGGAATGCTCCTTCACTCAAGAGGGACTTCGGGTGAAAAAGTACTGACAGATATAAATGAACTTCTGGATCAGTATACAGCACTGGCCTATCATGGTATGCGTGCACTGAATAAAGAGTTCAATATTACAATTGAAAAAGATTACGATAAAACACTGGGGAAAATTAATGTGGTGCCGCAGGATCTCAGCAGAGTATTCCTGAATATTATTAACAATGCCTGCTACGCGGCTTATGACAAAAGGAAAAAGAACGGTAATGATTTTTCCCCGGTTATCAGGGTTTCTACCAGAAACTTAGAGAATAAGGTAGAAATCTGTATTAGAGATAATGGACTGGGGATTCCGGAGGATGTAAAGGATAAGTTATTTAACCCCTTCTTTACTACCAAGCCAACAGGTGAAGGAACGGGTCTGGGACTTTCATTAAGCTATGACATCATTACAAAGATGCATAACGGGAATATAGTTTTTAAAACTGAAGAAGGTAATTACACAGAATTTATAATAACATTACCTAAACAAAGTGAGGCAAAATGAAATTGTTAGTGGTAGATGATGAAAGCGATGTACAGTTTTTATTTCAGCAGAAATTCAGGAAGGAACTGAAGGCGGGTACAATTCATATAAAATATGCTTTGAACGGAATTTCCGCTCTGGAATTGCTGGAATCAGTTGAAAATAAATATGAATATTTGATTTTAACTGATATTAATATGCCGGAGATGAACGGGATAGAACTGCTCAAAAATATTAAGTCAAGGTACCCTTCACTTAAAGTGATTATAATAACCGCATACGGAGATGAACAGAACTTTAATATGGCAAAAAAACTTGGAGCAGATGACTACTTTACAAAGCCTCTTCAGTTCGATTTGCTGAAAACAAGGTTAGGTTATCCAAATGCAATCTAAGGATATAATGAAATGCAATTAGCAAAAATTTTAGTAGTAGACGATGAACCAGATCTCCAGTCATTGATCCGTCAGAAATTCAGGAATAAGATTAAAGCTAAGGAGTATGAATTTCAGTTTGCCGAAAATGGTGTTGAAGCTCTGGAAATAATATCGAATGACGGAGCAATTGATCTTGTTTTAACGGATATCAATATGCCGGTGATGGATGGATTGACATTCCTCTCTAAATTGAATGAACTGAATAAGAAGATTCTCAGATCCGTAATTGTTTCTGCTTATGGGGATATGGACAATATAAGAACAGCAATGAACAGGGGCGCGTATGATTTTGTTACCAAGCCGATAGATTTAAAAGATCTTGAGATTACAATTGAAAAATCGCTGAGGGAAATCGAAAAGTATAAAATCGCTATGATGGCTCATGATACACTTGTAGCCCTCAGGCAGGAACTGGATATTGCTACTATAATACAGACATCTATGCTGCCAAAGTCATTTCCGGCTTTCCCTGACAGGAATGAGTTTGATATTTATGCCAGTATGATCCCGGCGAAGGAGGTGGGCGGAGACTTTTATGATTTTTTTCTTATTGATAAGTACAAACTGGGGGTTATTATTGGTGATGTTTCGGGAAAAGGAATTGCCGCAGCATTGCTGATGGCAGTATGCAAAACATTGCTTAAGGTAACTGCCGCCAAGGGAATGCCTGCCGATGATGTGCTTTCAGAAGTAAATAAGATGCTGGTGAAAGAAAGTCCTTCTAATATGTTTGTAACTGTTTTTTACGGGATCCTCGATACAAGAAATGGATCATTTGAATACTCGAACGGAGGTCATAATCCCCCCTGCCTGCTGTCAGCTGACGGCAGTATTACAGCAATCGATAAAGCAGGAGGACTGATGCTGGGGGCTTTCGAACTTTCAGATTATGAATCGAATATTATAATGCTGAAACCGGGTGAGAGTATTTTCTTTTACACGGATGGCGTAACGGAAGCATTTAATGAGGAAGAGGAGGAATTTAACGAACACAGACTTAATGCCCTTCTTGGTACCCTCAGCAGTCTAAATAATAAAGAAATTGTGGACAAGGTTTTTGCGGGTCTTGCTGATTTTACAGCAGGCGCAGAACAATCGGATGACATCACCTGTATGGTCTTAAAATATTTTGGGAGATCTGAATAATTTTATGTCCCTTTTCCTGATTTATGCGTACTATCCGGATGTACCCTTTTCATTACTTAAATTTCAACAAAATCGGAGGTTCGGATGCTCAAATCTACCGCATTTTTCAACATGTTCTTTTTCCTGCTATTAATTTTTACCATAAACACACCTATTTTCTCCCAATCCCCTGATACTCTCTTTTTTGAGCCTTTTAATGATATGTCTAACTGGACTGCTGTTGGTCCGCTGGGGCAGCAGAACTGGACAATAGAGAATACTAATTATGCCGGAGGGTATTCATCTCCCGAAGTTCGTTTCACCTGGGAATATATTTTTGTTGGTGAGTCGTATTTGCTTGCCTCCCCTGTATTCACAGGTTCAGCTGGACATAGTATGGAACTAAAATTTAATTATTATGAGGATTACTGGTCGAATATCGTTTATGTAGGCGTTGCAATAACGGGTGACGGCGGAGGTACTTATACGTCTGTGTGGGAACTGCAGGCGAGCGGAAATTCCGGACCGGAAGAGGTCACTGTTAATTTCACCGGTATTGATAATATGCAGGTTGCTCTTTACTACCTCGGTAACGCCAATGATATTGATTTTTGGTACGTGGACGATTTAACACTGATGGATATGGATGCTGTTCCTGTTGAACTTACTTCTTTTACTGCTTCTGCCGGGAATGGAAATGTACAGCTTAACTGGATGACTGCTACTGAAACCAATAATAAAGGATTTGAGATTCAGAGGTCAGAATTAAAAGATAAACCATCCCGGTGGGAGAATGCGGGCTTTGTGATTGGCAATGGCACAACTTCGAACCCTGTTGAATATCATTTTACGGATACTAATGTTAAATCCGGAAAATACCTTTATCGCCTGAAGCAGATTGATTTTGACGGTTCATTTGAGTATTCAAATGAAGTTGAAATTGAAGTGACCGCTCCTGCTGAGTTCTCGCTTAAACAAAACTACCCTAATCCTTTTAATCCCTCAACCAGGATTGCCTTCAATCTTCCTGTGGATGCCAGGGTAACATTAAACATTTATGATGTACTCGGGCAGAAAGTGACCACTTTGATTAATGGAAATTTATCCGCCGGTGAAAAGGACATAACTTTTGATGCATCCGGCCTTAATAGCGGAATTTACTTCTACCGGGTGGAGGCTTCATCACCTGACGGACAAGAATTTACTTCGGTCAGGAAAATGATCCTAACAAAGTAAAGATTCAAGTATAAACCGTGAGGTTGTCTCGCTGCTGCGCCGAAGGCGAAGTCCCGCCCCGCGGGATCATTCCGAATTTATTTCGGAATCTAACCGAGAACCTGAAATCAGTTAAGTTTGACAAAATCAGCCTTTTGAGACAGCCTCACCCCCCCATTTTTATAAGGTCCCCTATATATTCCTCCTCTGCCTCACAACATTATTATATATCACTAATGCCTTCCGGAATAATGATTATAATAAAGAATCAATAACTTGCAGGGATAATGAATGAATTTAAAATCCATATGGAAAGAAACAACATACAGGGTGATTATTATAGCAGCCGGTGCCCTGCTGTTCTTCTTCCTTGCAGTTATTATATTCTCCGATCCCCTTCTGAACTCGCTTGTTAAAGATAAACTAGTAGCTAAAGCCAACTCAGCAAAAAACACAAACCTTCACATAGATGACATGAGTTACCACCTTTTTTCTAACTCAGTTGAAGCTGCCGGAATCAGGTTTTCCTATGAAGATTCGTCTGCAGCGGGCAGAACGACCTATAATATTGTAATTGCTTCATTTGAAATATCAGGGATAAATTGGTTTAAAGTAATCTTCGGTTCAGGATTATCGATAGGTACAACAGTCGTGAAGCAGCCTGTCCTTCAGGTAAAATCGGAGACGGGTGAAAAACAGCAGGACAAAAAAGAGAATTCCGGGAATGGAAAACAAAAGTATACTCCCCTCTTCAGCAAATCTTTTGCCTCCGGTTTACCTTCACGCATAAATCCATTGAACATTAATAAGCTGGAAATCCGTTCCGGAAAACTTTTCCGTACTTCTGATACCGGTGATGAAACAACAAAGGATACAATCAGCAATTTTAACCTGGACATCAGTGGAATTATTATAGATTCAACAAGGAGCGATAGTTCTCTTAAGTACATTATAGCGAATGGTTTCAGGTTTGAAGCTCAGAATATCAGCAGGAAATATGTAAAAGGCGGGAATATTCTCGCAGTAGATTCGGTTCTTGTTTCCGGTGATGATTCTCTTTTCAAAGTAAGGAACTTTTCTTACAAACCATTCCTTTCCAGAAGCGATTATTTTGCCAGGAAGAAATACCGGTCCGACAGAAGAATTATAACGATTGCGGATCTGAAAATGAAAGGAGTAAACTTCAGTGATATTGTTCAGAAAAGTATATTCACTGCAGGTTCCGGTGTAATAAATGATTTCTTTGTTGAAATTCTTACCGACAAACGTAAAGCAATAGCTCCTGATTTTGCTCCTAAAATGCCGAATGAAATTCTGCAGGACCTGAATTTCGGATTAAGTATTAATAAGTTTGAGTTTAAGCAGGGCGAGATCGATGTTAAGGCTTTACTTGAGAACAGTGATACCGCTGCTGTACTGCCTTTTTCAAATGTGTACGCAGAGATTTATGACCTTGGTAATCTTAAGGGAGGCAAAAAATATGCTGTGATAAAGGCGCAGGGAAATATGTTCAAAGCTGCTAAGCTGAGTCTGCAGGTTCATTTAGACCAGCGTTCGAAAAAACTTAACTATCAAAACAAGGGGAAACTGGATTCAATGGGAGTTAAACAAATGAATCAGTGGCTTCTTATAGATGAACTTACAAAGATAACCGATGGGACATGTCTCAAAAGTCCATTTTTCCGCCGAAATGAAAGATGGAAAAGCACATGCTATAGTAACTCCTGTGTACGAAAACCTTAAGGTGGAATTGCTTGACAAAAGCAAGAAAGAGAAAAAGATTAAGACATTCCTGGCAAAAACATTTAAGATAAGGGCTGCAAATCCTGAAGATGGGAATTTAAAAACAGGACAAGCGGATTATGTTGGAAGCAAAGATGATACATTTTTTGATCAACTCTGGATACCAGTGAAGAATGCACTGGGTGAAGTAGCCGGTTTCTAAACTTTTCCTTCACCCAGAAATTTAATTATGTTAATAAATATATAATGTAACCGATTATAAGAGGGACCAGAAGCATAATTACTCCTTCTATAATCGATTTTAGTCCTGATTTGTCTTCTTCACTAGCTGCTTTTTTCAAAATTTTTATCTCCCTATGGATTATCTGATTTATTTTCTTTCCGTTCTGATGCGAATACCCTGATAAAGCAGAAAACAGTAAGGTAAATTATTATTCCCCATGCACCGATTAAGAAGATCCAGCCGCTTAGTTCCATGTCTTTTCCTTATGTTTAATGTAGTATGGGTCGTCGCATTGTTGTCATTCCGGGTTTAGTCCGGAACGACTGCCTGTACTTGCAATTAACTTTTCAATCTTAAATAACAGGCGGAGGACGGGGGTGATCAGTAGAGAGACAAACTTCAGTTAATGCAGGAATGTCATCCTGCGCTATGAAATGATAATTACCGGATGGTTTAATAAATAATAATCCTGTGGTTCCCAAATATTTGAGAGAATAGAACCTTGCATCATTCTCACCGGAGTACCTTGGTTTCCTGTTCTCTTCGATTCCATTTAATAAGGATGAAGTAATCTGTGAGGAAAGAAGATATGAATCGTTCTGTATTGAAAAATCGTAATTAACATGCTGGATCAGAATAAATGATAAAATGGTCCAGCTGAGAAAATAGCTTAGGAAAAAAATCCTTGCCGTGCGGAATAATATTTTAGGGTACTTTTTCAAATATAGGTTTAAGTATCAGGGAAAACATATTTAAGATTTGGATTAGAAGCAATAGAAATGTTTTAACTGTGAGGCTGTCTCAAAAGTTGCTCAACCTGAACTGGTTTCAGGTTCTAATTCAGAATGACATTTCAGTTAGATTCCGAAAAAAAATCGGAATGACATTTTTGAGACAGCCTGCGTATTATAACCCTATCCTGACGGTACCAAAGAACTCCCGGCCGGCACCAGGCTGATAGGCATTCCCACCCGGGTCAGGTTCGGTAAAAGCTACAAATTTCTGATTGCCAAGGTTTCTGCCCTGCAGTATAATCTCAGTGTGGATTCCTGAAAGATCCAAAGTATACCCTACCCTTGCACCAATGAGAGTATATCCTGCGGCTGCTTCACTCTCAATATTTGCACCGTCAATATATATTTTGCTTACAGTCTCTGCATTTAAGCCGACAGCGAAATTATAAGGCAGACGATATTCAGCATCTACGTACAACTGGTGCTGCGGTGAGTTAGGAAGGTACATTCCATCTTTTATATATTTTACCACGGCAGGATCATCCATCATTATACGGATCGGGGTACTGTTTGTGTACTTGAAGTCAGAAAAAGTGTATGCCGCCTGGATAGTAAAATCTTTCACCGGCATATATCTTGAATAAAGTTCTAACCCTATTCTTTCGCTTGATCCCACATTCCTGTAAAATGTTTCCTGGTTCCGCAATGGATCAGTAATGCGGTAACGGTCGAAATCATTTTCAGTAACCAGGTAGAACCCCGTGATATCATAATAAAGAGAATTAGCAGCGTATCCTCTGAAACCCAGTTCATAATCGTTTGATGTGGCGGGAACGAGGTGAGTATTAAATCCGCCGAAATTATCCGGATTTTGCGCAAGTTCTTCGGTTGCCGGGGGGAGAAATCCCTGTCCCCAGTCAGCGTATATATTTACTTCCTCCATTAATGAATAGCTTATGCCTGCTTTTCCTGTTGTCCTTGAAAAATCAGCAGTTCCTGAAGCATCATAGTCAGTTTTCATCAGGTCTTTTAGCTCATTATGGATTTTATCGTAGCGTAAACTCAGAAAAATATTTGTCTTTTCCCCGAGAGAGATATTATCAATAAGGAAAAGCCCTGCTCCGTTCTGGTCAATTTCTTCATTCGATAATATTTCGGTACCCGGTATGGAATGATCATTAGCAACACGGTGCTCTTTTATATTCTGCCACTGAAGATCAGCTCCCGCACTTACCCTATTTCTAAAGAAATCATTCTTTTTTCCGTAGCCGAAAGAATATTGAAGCGAGGTTCCGGGAGTAAGGTACGTCCTGTAATTAAAAGTATGGTTATTAGCTTCCGTAAAAAGGCTTCTTTTGTTATAAACATTAAACTGGATTTCATGCTGATCGAATACCATTAATCCGGTTAATCCAGCTGTATTTCGTTCCGTCTGCAGGTATTCATTAAACGGTACCGCGTCCGGATTGGCCTGCTTTGGATTTTCATTAAATTGCTGAAGGTTTATTCCCTCCGGATTTTCATGGTAGTAGTTTATGTATTCAAAAATAGGGGTTAGTTTAACATTACTGTTGGGTATATAGGAGGCTTTTGCATATACATTATCACCCCAGAAATGAGTATGAGTGCGGTATCCGTCTCCCATCGTTCTTCCAAAAGAGATCCGGTAGTCGATATCCCTTGCACGTCCTCCGAACTGACCATATCCTTTCCAGAAATTATTCGAACCGTAAGTTCCGCCTGCTTCGCCGAATAAAGGAGTGTTCGGCGAATTTTTGCTAATAACATTAACAATACCACCGGAAGCGCTTCCTCCATAAAGTGATGCCGCAGGTCCACGTAAAACTTCTATGCGGGAAATATTTGTCATATCGATATCAAAAAAATCAGGAGCAAAGCCTGTAGGATCATTTATTGGAAGTTCATCCATCAGGATTTTAATACCTCTTATTCCCCTCTCTGTAAGGATTCCTATACCGCGAATTGACATATGAAGCCTGTTGCCGTTAGCCTGGTTATCTATCTTTACCCCTGGAACTATCTTAAGCGCTTCATCAATTGAGACGAACCTGGGGATGACATCCAGGAATTCCTGGTTCACAACAGATGTGGCGAAAGTGATTTGCTTTAACGGAACATTCATTCTTGCCGCCGTAACAACAACCTCACCGGGAAGCTGATAACTTAATGTATCGGCAGATATGTTCTTTTCCTGTGCCTGTGCAAAAAAGCTAAAGCACAGACATACTGATAATAATAGTATTATTCTCTTCATTTTATTACCTGAATAAATTGTTAATTGTCACACAACTTCATCTTCTGAATAATTCCCTTCCCGGAGACTCTTCATCATTTGAGCCCTGGCAGAGTGCTGCGCCTGGTACAAAATGATAATAAATCCACCCGAGTTGATCAAAAGGAAAATAATAAGCAGTATAGAGATGCACTTCTTCATTAATTATTTCAATTGTGCATAACAAAGATAGATAAAGCAAACAATTAATAAAGTATATTTTTCTAATTACTGTTCTTATTCCTTTAAACCTCTTATGGCTCCCCTGGCCTTCGGTGGTATTGCTGTGATAGGACTATTAGGTACTTACCCCAAACGCTCATCATTCAATCTGACAATATGGTCATAAATCCATTGGAACTTTAAAGATTTAGTCGTATTATCTCACCCATTCAGAGATAAAACTTGACCGGAAATACACCGTCTGGATCCGCATTGGCAGACAGATTATGTGTATTTCTGTGAAGATTCAGCTCGGGATATAATCCCGGTGTTAACTTATAACCCATAAACCTTTCGGGTGAAAATGATTTTAATTTCAAACAAAATATTTGTTTTATCGTTTATCCTGCTGCTGTTATACAGCATTGTTCAGGCACAGCCTGTTAAACAGCCGGATGCGGCTGAATTAGAACTTGCTGTAAAAAAACTTAACGTACTTGGAAGCGTTTTATACATTGCTGCCCACCCTGATGATGAAAATACTGCAGCACTGGCATATTTTGAATCAGGCCGGCTCCTCAGAGCGGGTTATTGTGCAATGAACCGCGGGAGCGGAGGCCAGAACCTGATCGGTAACGAACAGGCTGATGAACTAGGGGTTATAAGAACGCAGGAACTGCTTGCCGCAAGGAGAATAGACGGAGCAGAACAATTTTTTACACGTGCGGTTGATTTCGGCTTTTCAAAAAATCCCGAAGAAACTTTCGATATCTGGGGGAAACAGAAAATCCTGTCAGATGTTGTATGGATAATAAGAAAATTCCGTCCCGATGTTATAATAACGCGTTTCCCCGGCACGGGTGAAGGAGGTCATGGTCATCATACTGCATCTGCCCTGCTTGCCGAAGAAGCATTCAAACTGGCTGGAGATCCGGACAGCTTTCCTGATCAGTTAAAATATGTTAAAACCTGGCAGCCGAAAAGACTTTACTGGAATGCCTGGCTGCCCATACTTGAAAAAAGGAAGGCCGATACATCGGGTCTTATAAAGATTGACCTCGGGGCTTACAATCCCTTGCTCGGGAAATCTTATACAGAGATAGCAGCGGAAAGCAGAAGCATGCATAAGAGCCAGGGTTTCGGTGTTTCAGCAAGACGGGGTGAACAGGTTAACTATTTTCAGTACCTTGAAGGTGATTCAGCAGAAACAGATCTATTTGACGGAGTTGATCTTACCTGGAACCGGGTTAAAGGAAGCAGCAAAGTCTCGGCCTTACTGAAGGAAGTTGAAAAGGAGTATAACACCGAGGATCCTGCCGCGAGTCTGCCGAAATTAATTCAGGCTTACAGCGAATTAAGTAAACTGGATGATGATTACTGGGTACCCCTAAAGAAAAAGGAACTGCTTGATGTAATACGGTCAGCAGCAGGCTTATGGCTGGAAGCTGATGCTGACACCTATGCTTATACTGCAGGTGATTCTGTGAAGATTTCGGTTTTAGCCGTAAACAGGTCAGGTTATCCCATTAAACTTAAAAGTATTTCCGTAACACACCAGACTTCAGACGATAATGTAAACCGGATACTGAATAAAAATGAAATGACGAAATATGTAGAATCAGCTGTTCTACCTGCTGATGCTTCAATTACACAACCATACTGGCTGGTAAAACCTCACGGCAAAGGAGCCTATACTGTTGATGATCAGCAGCTGATCGGCAAAGCCTCAGGAGATCCTCCGCTTACTGCTGAATTTATCCTGTCAATTGGAACAACAGAGCTTACAATGGAGGTACCGGTACAATATCAATGGACTGACCCGGTTCACGGAGAGGAATACAGGCCGATAGAAATTACCCCTCCGGTATCTATTACACTTTCCAATGGTATATATCTTTTCACAGACAGTACCCCTAAACCTGTCATTGTGAAATTGAAGAGTAACACTGCTAATGCGAGCGGAGAGCTCCGCCTGCAGCTTCCCGCAGGATGGAAAGCCGGACCTGAAGAATATCATTATTCAATCCCTGAAAAAGGGACGGAAAAAAACTTCACGTTTAATGTTACTCCTCCGGATAGTGCCTCAGAATCCACATTACAGGCTTTTGCGGAAGAGGATGGAAATCAAATAACAAGGGGGATCGTTTCTATTGATTATCCTCATATTCCGGTACAGACATTATTCCCTCCGGCACAGGCAAAACTCCTGCGGCTGAACATAAATAAAACAATAAATGCTGTAGGCTATATAATGGGCTCCGGTGATAAAATTCCTGAGTACCTCAGGCAGCTTGGATATAACGTGGACCTATTATCTGATGCTGAACTTGATACTGCAGAACTCTCAAAATACGATGCTATTATTGCAGGGATAAGGGCATATAATACAAGAGAAAGACTTGCACAGGATCAGCCGCGGCTTATGAATTACGTAAAAAACGGAGGGACGTTTCTCGTCCAGTATAATACAAGTTTTAATCTTGTTACCGAAAATATTGGTCCCTACCCATTTTCACTTTCACACGACAGAATAACTGTGGAAGAAGCACCCATAACTTTCGTGAATCCTTCGCTCCCTGTTCTGAATTATCCTGACAAAATTACGCAGGACGACTTCAGCGGCTGGGTACAGGAGAGAGGACTTTATTTTGCTGACAAATGGGACCCGCGATACCAGGTTGTTTTATCGGGTAATGATCCCGGGGAAAAACCTCTCGATGGAGGAATGCTTTATGCCGAATATGGAAAAGGCGTATTCATCTATTCAGGATATTCATGGTTCCGGCAGATACCTGCAGGTGTTCCAGGTGCTTTCAGATTTTTTGTTAATATGATTTCAGCAGAACAAAATGAAACAAAAGCTAATTAAAGAAGAGCCGGTTGAAACTGAAGAAAAACCTCCATTCCTTAAAACATGGAACAGAGTTTATGCGGTGGTTTTTCTTAACCTGGTTATACTGATCATTTTCTTTTACATATTTACAAAGGTTTTTGAGTGACCCTGATTGACTGGATTGTTCTCATCGGCTTCCTGTTATTTGTAACAGTTTATGGCGTATGGAAAACCAGGGGAACAAAAGACATTGATGGTTATATGCGGGCCGGTCGTACAACCCGCTGGTACACCATTGCTCTCTCCATTATGGCTACCCAGGCCAGCGCAATTACTTTCTTATCCACACCCGGGCAGGCTTACGTAGACGGGATGAGGTTCGTTCAATTTTATCTCGGTCTGCCTGTTGCTATGATAATCTTATCTATAACTGCCGTTCCCCTGTTTCACAGGATGAATGTTTATACTGCTTACGAGTACCTTGAAAAAAGATTTGACCTGAAGAACAGAACTCTGGGCAGTTTGTTGTTCTTATCTCAGAGGGGACTTGCGGCAGGGTTTACAATATTTGCTCCTTCGCTTATCCTTTCAGTAATAATGGGATGGAATATCGACCTTACCGTCATCGTGACCGGAGTTCTTGTAGTCGTTTATACCACCACGGGAGGAACTGAAGCTGTAAATAAAACACACTTCCAGCAGATGATTATTATAACCCTCGGAATGTTTGCAGCATTTATAATGATCTTTTTCCTTCTTCCCAAAGACGTTTCGCCTATTGATGCTGCATATGTGGCAGGAAAATTGGGAAGACTTAACGCAATAGATTTCTCGTTCGATCTGAACAACAGGTATACATTCTGGTCGGGTATTATTGGTGGCACGTTTTTAATGCTTTCCTACTTCGGCACGGATCAGTCGCAGGTTCAGAGATATTTGTCAGGGAGCACGATATCTCAGAGCCGGCTTGGATTGCTGACCAATGGAATAGTTAAAGTGCCGATGCAATTTTTCATCCTATTCGTAGGCGCGATGGTTTTCGTATTCTATCAATTTAATCTGCCCCCTATCTTCTTTAACCCTAATGCGGTAAATAATGTAAAACAAAGTACTTACGCGAGTCAATATAATAAATTACAGGGGCAGTTTGAGGAGGTGCATCTTGAGAAAAAAGAAAAACTTGAGGAAATGCTCGCTTCTATCCATTCCGGAAAGGATGAGAAAACAGAACAATTACTGGAGCAGATCAGGAGCAAGCAAAAAGAAGCGAATTTAATCAGAAATGAGGCCGTGGGTTTAATTAAGCAGGCTGATCCTGATGCGGATTCGAACGATACGAATTACATATTCATTAATTATATCATAAGTTTCCTTCCTGCCGGCATAATTGGTTTAATACTGGCTGCAATATTTTCTGCATCAATGTCATCTACCTCAGCAGAACTTAATGCACTTGCTTCAACCACAGTTATAGATATTTATAAGCGGATGATTAAAAAGGATGCAGATGACCGCCACTACCTCAGGGTATCAAGGCTTGCCACCATACTATGGGGAGCATACGCTATCACCTTCGCCTTATTTGCAAACAGACTAGGATCATTGATTGAGGCAGTAAATATTTTGGGATCGCTTGTGTATGGGACAATTCTGGGGATATTCCTGGTAGCTTTCTACCTGAAGGCGGTAAAGGGAACGCCAACTTTTATTGCAGCCTTAGTTGCGGAGCTGGCTATACTTTACTGTTATTTCTTTACCAGCATCCCCTTTCTCTGGTATAATGTAATCGGCTGTCTGCTGGTTGTGTTGGTTGCGCTGATGCTCAACCCGTTCTTTCGTGTACCGGATAAGGTAGAATAATGTCTGAACATCGTAGACGTTCCTATTTCATTCCTCGGTGCAGCGCACCGATACGTTAATAGAAACGAATGCACACATCCCCCCTCACTATTGTAACTCAACCCCTGTTCTTATCTCTGAACATCGTAGATGTTCCTACTTTCATTCCTCGGTGCAGCGCACCGATACGTTAATAGAAACGAATGCACACATCCCCCCTCACTATTGTAACTCAACCCCTGTTCTTTATCCTGAACATCGTAGATGTTCCACTTTCATTTCTCGGTGCAGCGCACCGATACGTTAATAGAAACGAATGCACACATCCCCCCTCACTATTGTAACCCAACCCCTGTTCTATTCTGAACATCGTAGACGTTCCTATTTCATTCCTCGGTGCAGCGCACCGATACGTTAATAGAAACGAATGCACACATCCCCCCTCACTATTGTAACTCAACGTCTTCTCCTTCCGATGGAGAAGAAATTTATTAAAACCATGCCTGCAATAAATCCTCCGATATGAGCTCCATACGCAACTCCCCCACCCTGTGAACCTGCTCCCAGTAATCCCAGCCCGCTTATAAGCTGGAATATAAACCACAATCCTATTGCTGCATACGCCGGTACATTCGTTATAAAATAAAACATTATTATACTAACCCTTTTCTTAGGGAAAAGAAGGATATAAGCACCAAGGATCCCCGAAATCGCACCTGAAGCTCCCAATGTGGGAATCAGCAAGTCACCTCCCAATGCGGCAGTGGAATACACGTGGGCAAGAGACGCAAGTACTCCGCAGACAAGATAGAACAGCAGGTAGCGAAAATGACCCAGTCTGTTCTCTATATTGTCACCGAAAATCCATAAGAAAAGCATGTTTCCGAAGATGTGGGCAAAACCGCCGTGCATAAATATTGAAGTCAGCAAAGTAATATAGACCGTTATAGGTGTAGCACCCAGTCCCGGCATTGTAAACCTTTCCCCGGTAGCAGGGTTTTCATACGTTTCCTCCCCGGTGACAATATCCTTCCCTGTTATAATCTCTTCGGGGACAGTTGAAAATTTATAAGTAAACTTTTCATTCTCTCCAAAATCCTGGAAGTAAACAAAAACGAAAATATTTACCAGTATTAATAAATAATTAATAAAAGGGGTAATGGTTCGATCACGATTATCATCGCCTATCGGGAAAAGCATACTTAAAAACTCCGTTTTCTTGTATCGTGAAAATACAAAAAAAGAGCAACTCAACACTTCCAGCCATCACCGTTCTGAAACATTAAATTATCATTTTCTAATATTTCTAATTAAATTTGTTCAAGAAATCGGAGGGATTCAGTACGTGGAAGCAATTACGTATACTTTGAAACCCGGACAAACGAATTCAGAGACCTACTACAGAGATGTCAGGGAATTTACAAAAGAGGTTATTAAAGAGTCTAGCAGTACGGTCACCCCTATCATATATGACTATATAAATTATATAAAAAAGTACAACCTGGAGGAACTTCATACACCTGAAGAATACATCCTCGAGCTTTTAAGCTTCGGGATATTGTGGAGACAATACTCAGCAAAAGCTCTGAAGGTTAAACATGCCCCATTTATAACCATGGCTAAAATGGCAGAGTGGAGAAAGAAGCATCAGCGCCTGAAACCGCTAATTGACTTCAGCCGGGGTATCCTCCTCACCGCTTTTTTATTTCCGGAGACTGAAAAGAATCCTCCCGGTATACCTTCACTTGATCAGGTGGACCATGTATGTAAATGGTTTGAAGCAACAGGAGAATTCAGGGAACAGGCACTCCGTTTCATAAGGTGGCGGGCATACTGGGGAACCAAATCCGAATCTGAATTATACAGAATTTTCTACCTCATAGAGGAGTTTACAAAATGGTTTGAAGAGGCTTCAATAAAATCACTTGGGAAATATACTGAGAACGTTGAGAAATTCCTGGAAACGGCTGGTACTAAATATAAGTGGAGAGAAGACAGGGTATCCTGCACACGTTCAAGACTTGAATACCATTTAAATATGGCAGGAGCTGAACTGTTGAACGATGCGTTCAGGAAAGATTTCAAAAAGGGAGAGAGAAAAGTTGTGTCTGGTCCCAGGATGTATGCGCGCTCGTGCTGAAGATAAATGTGAAGCCGTAAGAGTGAAGGAAGGTTTAATCTGCTCTGATTGTCTTCCCGGATGCAGGGTAAACAGGCTGCGTAAAGAAGGAAAACGAAGAACGGGAAAAGAAGCATTTGATGTATACATTATCCCGCACGCTTCTGATCTTTCATTATGGTCGCCAAAACCCGGCGAGCCGGTAAGAAGCGTAATCGCATCTGCCTGCGTTACCACTCTGGTTGAAGGAGGCTGGGAATTAAAAAGATATAACGTGCCTGCGCAATGTGTTCTGCTTGATTACTGCGGATGCAGCAAACATTGGGACGACAAGGGAATTACAACGGCATTAAATCTGAATGAGCTTCGCAGAAAGGCGGATATTAAAAACTAAACCTGCCTGGCGACGGGTAGAGATTTCAGATTGCAGGTTAAAATATTTCAACCTGCAATTTGAAAATTTTTATTTAGTTGGAAACTATTTTTTTAGCGTCATCTATAATTGTGGATGCCCGTTTCTTTCCATCTTTCAGTAAAACATCCATCTTATCTTTTCCTGTTTCAACTATATCATTTACATTATCAAGTAAATTATCGGTTGTCTTAGAGATATTCTTTCTCATCTTTCTTCCTGAAACAGGAGTATAAAGTAATGCTAAAACGCCGCCAATAATTCCCCCCACAAGTAATCCGGATACAAATCCTGTTAGTTTATCTTGATCTTTGCTCATAGAATCTCCTTTTTTATTCGTGTTTATACTACAAAATAGCAGAAGTATTAGAAATACACGTCGCCTTGATCACATCCGGATGCCCTACCACGCCTGTCTGCAAGATGTCTCAATCCTTTCCTGCCTTTCCGTATTAGCGGCAATACGTTAATAGCTCTCCATTTCAATCAACACCCCCTACTTCCCTACCTTCATAAACCGTCCTAACAAGCACCTGAAAACGTTCTGAAAACGCTCTGAAAACGTTCTGAATACGTTCTGAAAACGTTGTGAAAACGTTCTAAGTTCTACTTTACTACTTTGAACCTCCGCCTCCCTGCCTTGCCGCATTAGCGGCAATACGTTAATAGCTCTCCCATACCATTAACACCACCACACTACACCGACAAATTCAACTCTATTCTTTCCATCCTCCCTGCCTTGCTGCATTCGCGGCAACACGTTAATAGCATCTCCATTCCGTCAACAGTCTCCGCTTCTTCCTTTGCCGCATCGCGGCAACACGTTAATAGCACTCACATTTCTCCCCACCTTGCTGCCTCACCGGCAATACGTTACCCTAGATTTCCATACCGTCACACTATCCTCCCCTCTTCCTTGCCGCATTTCCCACTGTGCATTTCTCCTATCCACTCATTCTTCCTTGCCGCATCCACTGTGCATTTCACCTATTCACTCATTCCTCCTTGCCGCATCGCGGCAGCACGTTAATAGCACTCACATTCCCTCACCACCCCTCACCACCCTGTCTCCTTTCCTTCACCCTGGCCCCTCACGTATGCCGATCTACGTTGCCTGCAAAAAAGCCTGTTTTGGCTGGTTTAACAATTAATTAATATAGACTTAACAATTCCTTAACATCTGAGAAATTCCGTTCATATAAATTTGGGGTGTTGAATGAGAACTAATCAAATAACATTAAGAGAGAGAAAAAATGAGAAAAGTGCTGTTACTGCTCTTTACTGCCGCCATCTTTTCGGGCGTCGCTTCCGCACAGGAAAACAATCCTAAGTTCAGTGGACTTATGTTCGGGGATTACTTTTACAACATAGATTCGCGCGATACTGTAAAAAAGGACCTCAACGGATTCCAGTTCCGCCGGATTTATATAACTACAGATTATACGATTTCTAATAACTTTGATTCGCGTTTCAGAATGGAAGCTGATCAATCCGGAGGTTCTTTAACTGCCGGAGGAAAAATCGGCGTAATGGTTAAGGATGCATGGCTTAGATGGAAGAATATTTTCCAGGGATCAGATTTCGTATTCGGACTTTCACCAACTCCTGCATTCGATGTTTCGGAAGCTGCATGGGGCTACCGTTCGCTTGAAAAAACAATAATGGATTTTAACGGGGTTGTGTCTTCCCGTGACCTTGGTATTGACCTGAAGGGTAAATTTAATGAAGCAGGAACAATGAAATACTGGGTTAAGATAGGCAACAATTCAGGTAATTCTCCCGAGGTAAATAAATATAAAAGATTTTACGGCCTCCTCCAGTTTATACCCGTTAAGAATTTTCAGTTCACTGTATACGGAGATTACGCAGCCAATCCCCAGGTTATGGATATAGCCACAAACGAGTTGAAAGATCACAGTATTGTTACAGGTGCTGTACTGCTGAACTTTATGGAAAAAGACAAATACTCTGTGGGAGTAGAATCTTTCTACCGGAGCCAGCAGAACAATTATTATAACGCTTCTTCCAATACTCTGGAATCGCAGAGCGGTTATGGTGTTTCTGTATTCGCATGGGTTGGTCTGACCGATATGGTAAGGATCGTGGGCAGATTTGATACTGTTGATCCGAATACAGATGCCGACAAAGACGGCAGAAACCTTATAATAGGGGCACTTGATTTCCGCGTGGATAAAAATGTAAGCATCATGCCGAATGTTGAAGCTCTCACTTACCAGAGTGACGGAGCGAATGATTTAACAGGTAGAGTAACTTTATATTATCAATTTTAAGATTAAAAAGAATTTATTAACAAAGGAGAACGAAAATGAAAATAAAAATATGGACACTGATAATTGCTATGATAGCGGGATTATCTTCCATAACAACTGCACAACTGAAAATGAACGGTGCAGGCGCTACATTCCCGTATGTAATTTATTCAAAGTGGTTTGATGTTTATCATCAGAAAACAGGAATTGAATTTAATTACCAGTCGATAGGTAGCGGCGGCGGAATAAAGCAGGTTATTGAGGGCACTGTTGACTTCGGAGCTTCCGACGCGCCGATGACAGAAGAACAAATGATGCAGGTTAAAGAGAAACAAGGCACGGAGATTCTTCACATACCTACTGTAATGGGAGCGGTTGTAATTACATATAACCTGCCCTCTGTAGGTAAGGGACTGAAGCTCACACCTGAGGTTTTATCTGGAATCTATCTGGGTCAGATTACAAAATGGAATGATTCTAAAATTACTTCGATTAACCAGGGTAAAAAACTTCCTGATGAAGCGATCTTTGTTACTCACCGCTCTGATGGTAGCGGTACTACAAATATATTTACTGGCTACCTTTCAAAAGTAAGCGATACGTGGAAAAGTAAAGTTGGTCAGGGTACTGCAGTAAAATGGCCTGCAGGACTCGGCGGAAAAGGTAATGAAGGTGTGGCAGGACTGGTTAAACAGACTGAAGGATCAATCGGCTATGTTGAACTTGCATACGCAGAGCAGAATAAGCTGCCTTATGCCTCACTTAAAAACAAAGCCGGAAACTTTGTAATGCCTACATTTGACGCGGTGTCAGCAGCTGCAGCAGGCTTTATAGAAAATATGCCCAAAGATCTGAGAGTTGAAATAACTAATGCTGACGGTAAAGATTCATGGCCTATTTCAGGTTTTACGTGGCTGCTTGTATATAAAGATATGAAGAACAAACAAAAAGCACAGGCAATTGTTAATTTCTTAAAATGGGCTGTTACAGATGGAGAAAAATATGCAAAAGACTTATATTATGCTCCTCTTCCTAAGGAAGTAGTACAACTTGATTTAAAGAAAATTGATGAGATATCCACTAAGTAATGCCGTTTAAGTATAAAGACAAGAATAATAATTTTCAGCAGGCTGATGGAGCAAAAGGTTCATCACCTGCTGTTTCCTTTTTTAAATTAGGCTCGCGGGGACGAAATCCCGGCGATTTCATTTTTCAGAATATAACACGTTTTTTTGCATTCCTGCTTCTTTCGCTTGTACTGGTAATGGTTTTCGAAATGCTTCGTAAATCTATTCCATCAATTGATAAATTCGGTTGGGGATTTATCACCAGCCAGTCGTGGGATCCTGTTCAGGATGAGTATGGTGCCCTTCCGTTCGTCTTCGGAACGCTCTATTCTTCTTTGATAGCACTTATTATAGCTCTGCCTCTGAGTGTAGGCATCGCAATATTTTTATCGGAGTTCGCACCCAAGTGGCTTGAGCAGCCGATGTCGCTTCTCGTTGAACTCCTTGCGGCAATCCCGAGTATAGTATACGGTTTGTTCGGCATCTTTGTAATGACCCCCTGGTTAAGGAAAACGGTTGAACCGTTCCTGGGTGATCACTTAGGCTACATATTTTTATTTAAGGGTCCGCCCTACGGTTTGGGAATGCTCGCCGCGGCCTTGATCCTTACAATTATGATTCTGCCTATAATTACGTCTATTTCACGTGACATCATGAAAGCTATTCCTGATTCGCAGAGAGAGGCTGCATTTGCTCTTGGAGCTACGAGGTGGGAAGTTGTAAAAGTAGTACTTACAGGTGCCAAATCGGGAATTTTGGGTGCAACGCTACTCGGTCTTGGCAGAGCTGTTGGAGAAACAATGGCAGTTACGATGGTTATTGGCAATCGTCCCGAAATTTCATTCTCACTATTTGCCCCCGGGCATACGATGGCCAGTGTTCTTGCGAATGAGTTCACAGAGGCAACAAGTGATTTATACATCAGTTCATTGATTGAAATAGCATTGCTTCTTTTTGTTATGACGGTAATCCTTAATGCTATAGCAAGATTAATTGTATGGAGCGTTACCAAAAAATATTACAGGCCTGCATGAAAAATTCAGGAATGACATACTACCGGTGGCGAAAAGCAAAAAGCTCAATCATGGTTATTCTCACGGTGCTATGCTTCTTCATTGCGGTAATCCCCCTTTTCTTAATTCTGTTCTATACCGTTTCACAGGGAATCGCGGCTATTAATTGGGACTTCTTCACGAAGATGCCTAAACCTGCCGGTGAAACCGGCGGCGGAATGGCAAATGCCCTGATGGGAACGGGGATCTTAATATTAATAGCCAGCGCTATGGGTCTGCCTGTGGGAATTTTATCGGGCATTTATTTATCGGAAAACAGCAAATCCTGGTTTGCAGGAATTGTAAGATTTCTTGCAGAGGTTCTTAACGGAATCCCCTCAATAGTGATCGGTGTCGTCGCCTACATCATAGTGGTTTTACCGATGGGAAGATTTTCAGCGTTAGCCGGGGGGGTAGCACTAGGTATACTTATGATACCCCTGGTAACCCGTACAACAGAGGAAATGATGAACCTGATTCCTCATTCATACCGCGAAGCCGCATTAGGATTGGGAATACCAAGATGGAAATCAACGATGTTCATCATCCTCCCCGCAGCATTCAAGGGAATCTTCACGGGTATATTGTTATCTATCGCCAGGGTTGCAGGCGAAACAGCTCCGCTGTTATTTACTGCCCTTGGAAACAGGTTCTGGTCAACTCAGCTGGATCAGCCGATTGCATCGCTGACGGTGTTTATTTATGATTATGCTAAAGCTCCTTTCGAGGATTGGAACCGGCAGGCCTGGGCCGCTGCACTGGTATTAATCGTGCTTATTTCTGTTATAAACATTTTGTTCAGGATTGTAACACGAAGAAGAAAGTATGCATAAAAGATGAATAATTTGATTGAAAATACAAACTCAGATATTGTGGAAAGTACACAAAAAAGCACAGGCACATCAGGGAAAATAAGGATGGAGACGCAGGACCTTAACGCCTATTTTTCAAGAGTGCAGGCTCTAAAAAATATTTCGCTAACCATTCCGAAGAATAAGGTTCTTGCTATAATAGGTCCTTCCGGGTGCGGCAAATCAACTTTCCTTAGGTGCCTGAACAGGATGCATGAGGAAGCAGGCGGCACTATAAAAGGCCGGGTGTTAATTGACGGAGAGAGCGTAATGGATCACGACCCTGTCTGGCTCAGAAAAAAAGTTGGAATGATCTTTCAAAAGCCGAATCCTTTTCCTACGATGTCGATTGCAGATAACGTAACGGCAGGACTAAGATTGAACGGCTTCCATAACAGGAATAGGCTTACTGAAATAACTGAGAAGAGTCTGAAACAAGCCGCTCTCTGGGACGAAGTTAAAGATATTCTTAAACATCCGGGTGCGGCTTTATCGGGTGGTCAGCAGCAGAGACTCTGCATAGCCAGAACCCTGGCCGTTGAACCGGAAGTAATCCTTATGGATGAACCGGCAAGCGCACTTGATCCTATTTCAACCGCGAAAGTAGAAGAATTGATGTTTGAATTGAAACAGAATTATACGATAGTAATTGTTACTCATAATATGCAGCAGGCGGCCCGGGTAAGTGATCATACAGCTTTCTTCTATATGGGTGAGCTTATAGAACACGACAAGACGAGCAGGATCTTCACTAACCCTTCGAAGAAACAAACGGAAGATTATGTAACCGGAAGGTTCGGCTGATCAGGTTCAACTTACACGGAGCTGATCCTGCTTATTTTAGCAAAATCATTTTCCTAACCAGCACTGCGTTACCGGTTTCCATACGGTATACGTATACTCCGCTGGGTAGATCTGTACCATCGAATCTAACTTCATAATATCCTCCCAGTTTATACTCATTAACGAGTGTACGAACCTCTCTCCCTGTAATATCACAAACCCTGATTTTTACCATCCCGTCATAAGACAAACCGTAAAAAATCCTTGTGTCAGGATTAAAAGGATTGGGAAAATTTTGCTTCAATACATACATTGTCTCCTGCTCCCCTTCCTCAGGTGAGACTGATGAGGTATAACCCTCACCATCCACAAAAATAAGCAGTGTATCATTCTGAAGGGAATTAGAAACAAAAACCAGCGTATCCTGAAAGTAATCGGCTGTGGAATTCTGTTTACAGATGACACAGAGATCAACACTATTAAACACAAACTTAGCTGAATGGCCAGGTTCGAGGCTTAGTCCTAGTGGCTGCCAGCCTGGATATCCGCCCCACGATGCGTAATATATGAAGCTTGAATCCTGTGTATTAATGTCCATCCAGTAGCCATAAAGTGGATTAACCGTATACAGAGAGTCTATAGTCAAAAGATTTGTACCGGTATTGGTAATAAATAAAGAATCGGAAGCATAAATATGAAGAGAATCTTTATCCGGACTGATCTGCTGTGCTGATACAACGGAGGAAAATAAAACGAGAAAATAAATTAAACTATTTCTCATAACTCAACCCTTTTTTATCTTATAACTAAAATCGCACTTTTAAAGATGAATTTCAATCTGTGCTGATATAAATAAGGTCCCGGAAATTATTTAACCATTCCCAATGCAAGTGCGAGGAAACCGAAAGCTCCGAAAACAAAATGGATGATTATTGAAATTGTGGTATTCTTCCTGATCTGCACAATTGCCGGCAGGATAAAAAATATAGGAGATGCAGACAGCATAAGATCAAAACCCATAGGAATGTGAAACCCCGCCCAGAAAAGACCGTGGACCAGCCAGGTCCATTTTCCGTTAAGCAGCTCCTGACGCGGTTGAATATATCCCCTCCAGAGGAATTCCTCTCCAAAAATATTGAAGAAGAAAAATAACGGCCACACGTATAGTATATACATATAGCCTTCTTTCAGCGGCATATTCTTAAAAAAGAAAGGGGCAGCATCAATATTAATCATCGGCAGTATGATTTTAGCAATAAGGAAGGAGGTTAATGAAAGGAAGATAAAACCACCAATCGTCCAGATTGTATCGCCGGCTGAAAGCTTTTTGATTCTCATCCTTTCAAATAACATGGAAAGTTTAAATGACCCCGCTTCTTTGCCGCTCAGCCATATAGCAGCAAAAAACATAGGGACAAGCACCAGGAGTCCTACAGATAGAAAGTAGCATATCTCAATCGGGAGTCCTGAATATCTATATAATAGCGGGATAGCGGCACCGCAGGCAAGCTCGTTCAGAAGCGTAGGAATTCCGAAAAGCAGTACCAGCTGGAGCCAGGTAACGGGTTTAATAAAGTTCATATTTAATCAGGATTTGTAAATAGGATGTATAATGACAAGGAAAAATATTATTTTTGTTTCAGAAAATATAATGAATTCGAACATTTCCTGATGCAGAAATATATTAAAATCATTGTCTCCGTTTGTATGCTTCTGCTGGTAGTTTCGCATGGAATAATCCAGTTCGGAATGTTTGAATTCTTCCGTGCCGACTACAGGGCGGAAGCCGCAAAACTGATTGGTGAAGGAGTGCTTGAAAAAAGGCAGATAGTATTTTGTTTCAATATGAAGGAATACAAAAACCTGGACACAAAGATTGAATGGAAAGATGACAGGGAGTTCCGGTTCGAAGAGAAATTGTATGATATTATACGTACCGAAATCAGGGGAGATTCTGTATATGTCTACTGCTTCTACGATGAAGACGACACAATGCTTTATTCAGTTCTGGATAATCTTATTGAAAAAGATAACGACGAGCCGGAAGAAACAAACGGTTACGGTAGTTTTTTGAACCTGTATTATTACTGTGCAGATTTCGATAATAGTCTTAAAAGTCCCGGAGCTGATGATAATATTTATATAAGTCCGGCTGTACACCTCCTCGACGGTGAATACCTGCAGGTTACCCCCCCTCCCCGCTATAAAGCTTAATTCTGTATTACTCTATACTGTCTGGCGGACCAATCCTGATAGGATTGTGTTCTGCCTAATTCCAACACTAATACACAGGTATTCATTATGAAATTTTTTATTTCGTTAATTCTGATAATTAATATATCATCATTCGCACAGGTCGTTACTGTAAGAGATCTGTCAACCAACAATCCCCTTGAGCTTGTTTCTATTTATAATTCGGATCCCAACAGGTCGCTTCTTACAAATTCCAGCGGTAAAGCTGATATCACGAAACTGGATAAAACTAATAATATTATTTTCAGGATACTCGGGTATGAAAAGCTTGAGCTTACGTTTAACGAGGTTAAAGAAAGAAACTTCGATATATATATGAAGGCTACGACCATCTCGCTTGATAATATAGTGGTTACTACTAACAGGTGGGAGGAAAATAAAAGCAAAATACCGAATACAATTAAGATTGTAACACCGAGGGATGTCGACTTCCAGAATCCCCAGACAACCGCAGATATGCTTGGTATGTCGGGCAACGTTTTCATCCAGAAGAGTCAGCTCGGGGGCGGAAGCCCTATGATCAGAGGATTTTCCACCAACCGGCTTTTAATAGTGGTTGATGGGGTAAGGATGAATACAGCAATTTTCAGAAGCGGCAACCTGCAGAATATAATTTCGCTTGACGCTAATGCTCTTGATAATACCGAAGTTATATTTGGACCGGGGTCAGTAATATACGGTAGTGATGCCATTGCAGGAGTTATGAGCTTCCATACCCTTTCGCCGCGGCTTGCCTATGATGGTTCACCTTCTTTTAATGCCGGTGCGATGACACGATTCTCGTCAGCCAACCTGGAGAAAACGGGACATATACATTTTAATCTTGGCTTTAAGAATCTGGGATTTTTGTCGAGTCTGACATATACAGATTTCAACGACCTGGTTATGGGAAGTAATGGTCCTGAGGAATACCTCCGTCCCACTTACCAGGAAAGGCTGAACGGAGTTGACAGCGTTTTTGTAAATCCGGATCCTAAAGAACAAAAATATTCCGGATATAACCAGGTTAATTTTATGCAGAAGATTTTATATAGTCCTGTTGAAGAGTGGGAACTTGAATATGGTTTTCATTACTCAACCTCCTCGGATGTAACCCGCTATGACAGACTCCTTCGTCCGAAAGGAAGTACACTGAGGTCCGCTGAATGGTATTATGGTCCCCAGGACTGGATGATGCACACTTTATCAGCATTTAATTATTCACCAAACTCATTATATGATCTCTCAAAAGTAACCGCCGCCTACCAGTACTTTGAGGAGAGCAGACACGATAGAAATCTGAATTCTGCAAACAGAACTAACCGGGTTGAAAAGGTGTACGCCTTTTCGTTAAACCTGGACCTGCTGAAAGAACTAACCGGGAATTCAAACCTGTATTACGGAGCTGAAGCTGTACTCAACAAGGTAGGTTCAACAGGAACCACCGATAATATACTCACAGGTGTTTCTCTTCCGGATGCCTCCCGGTATCCTGATGGATCAACCTGGAATTCTTATGGGGTATATGTCACCTATAAGAACCAATTTAGTCCACAGTACATACTGCAAACCGGTATCCGGTATAATTACGTTACGCTTGATGCAGAGTTTGACACCACCTATTATCAGTTTCCCTTTAAAACGGCTGAGATGAGAACAGGAGCCTTAACCGGAAGCGCCGGGCTGGTATGGCATCCTCAGAGCGACTGGCAGGTAAACCTGAATCTATCCACAGGCTTCAGGGCTCCCAATGTCGATGATCTCGGGAAAGTATTTGATTCCGAACCTGGTTCTGTGGTTGTTCCAAATCCTGACGTTAAGCCTGAGTATGCATATAATGCGGAATTAGGACTGGCGAAAGTTTTCGGTTCTTCCGCTGAATTCGATTTAACCGGCTTCTTTACTTATCTGGATAATGCTCTTGTAAGGCGCGACTTCACATTAAACGGACTCGACAGTATTATGTACGACGGAACCCTGAGCAGAGTTCAGGCTATACAGAATGCAGCTTATGCACATATATGGGGAATAGAAGCTGATTTGAATATTAACTTTGCCGGTTATTTCAACTTCAGGACAAGCCTGAATTATCAGCAGGGTAAAGAAGAAGATGATGCAGGAAAAGTTACTCCGCTCAGGCACGCAGCACCCTGGTTTGGAAAGACCGAGCTATCCTTTAAGAAAGATAAGCTTGGTGCGTCTGTATACGCTAATTATAATGGTGAAATTGCTTACAGCGATTTGTCGCCTTCAGAATATGAAAAAGATTATCTATACGCAAAGGATGCTGATGGAAACATCTATTCACCGTCCTGGTACACACTGAACCTGAAGTTAAGCTACAGGCTGTTTGATAATGTTGAAGCATATCTTGGAGTTGAAAACATTACTGATCAGCGGTACAGACCGTATTCATCAGGAATAACGGCTGCCGGACGAAATTTTATCGGTTCTCTGAGATTTAATATATAAAACCCCTGTCGTTTGAGGGGTTGAAAAACCCCTCAACGTTTTTTCTACCCTCAAATTCCATTATCGATTTTCAATTTTCAAATTTAAAGATTATTTTTCAGCGCGTTCATATTCAGGTATAAGATTGGAAAACGACAGAAAAACGCAGATAATCAAAGCTGCAGTAAAAAGGTTCTCAAAACATGGATTGGGGAAAACCACTCTCGATGAAATAGCCCGTGATTTAAGAATCGGCAAAGCAACTATCTATCACTATTTCAAATCAAAAGAAGCTCTTTTCTACAGCTCAATAGAATGGGAAGGCGAACAATTCATTTCAGAAATTAAGTCTATTTTTGAAAATGAAGCACTGTCGCTGCGCGAAAGATTTAATGAATATTTTCTCTGCAAAGAAAATATCGACCAAAAGTACAAGCTTCTGTATGAAATTTTTCTTCTGCTTATGGGAGATGATTCATTTGAGAAAGAGAAGACAATTCTTAAATCGATGATGCGAAAAGAGGAAGTAATTCTTGAGATGGTGCTTAATCCTGCCTACAGGATGAAAGAGATTAAGCACATACCATCACTCCCTGTTATGTTTGTAATAACAAGCTGGGGATGGCTTTTCGGTGTGAAGTTAAACCGCGTAGCGGGCAGTGAGGACAAGGTACTCCCGAAAGAACTTCTTAACATTCTGATTGAAAATGTCCTTCCGGATTAAATAAAGTAGGTTATTGCCTACATTCCCCAAATAGCTAATCTATCATTCATCAGCTTCATTTTCCTCATCGTCACCAAGAACTATTTTTTCGTATTTGTGCTTGATCATCTGGGCTTCAACAATAAAATAAACATCTTCGGCAATATTAGTCGCATGATCAGCAAGCCTTTCAAGATGCCGCGAAACTACGATGAGAGCTATGCCGGGCTCAACATTTTCAGGCTTCTCTTTCATAATTTCTTTTAGTATTGTATGATTCTGGGCATTGAGATCATCAACCCTGTCATCGGTTTCAATTACCTTCTTCGCAAGTTCAGGATTGCCCTCAATAAAGGAATCGATAGCATTTTTGATCATTTCCCTGCTAACCTGCGACATTTCCTTTATATGGGTCTTCTCAAAAAAGTCAGGTTTTTTTCCCATCTCTTTTGCGGATTCAGCAATATTCACAGCAAGATCACCAATACGCTCTAGGTTAGTGTCGATTGTTAGTGCCGACATAATGAGCCTTAAATCCATTGCAACCGGCTGACTCAATGCAAAGATTTTCTGGCATATCTTCTCAATCTTTACATCATATTTGTCAACCTTCGCGTCTCTTTCAATAACTAGATCAGCAAGTTCAGTGTTCTCTGTTTCAACGGATTTCAGGGCCAGCTCAACCTGTTCATCGACAAGGCTGCACATTTTTATGAGCCTCGTCTTCAACTTCTCAATCTGGATTTCAAACTGGCGTTCCATTTTGGATCTCCTTCCAATAATTAATAATCTCTGTTAACCAAATCTTCCGGTTACGTAATCTTCAGTCTGCTTCTTCGCAGGCTTTGTAAATATCCTGCTCGTCTTATCATACTCAATTAATTCCCCCAGGTAGAAAAAGGCTGTACTATCACTTACCCTGGCAGCCTGCTGCATATTGTGAGTAACAATTACTATTGTATAATTCTTCTTTAGATCGTGAATCAGTTCTTCAATTTTTGCCGTCGAAACCGGGTCAAGTGCACTTGCTGGCTCATCCATCAGAATGATTTCAGGTTCTATTGCAAGCGTCCTTGCAATGCACAGTCTCTGCTGCTGGCCTCCCGACAAAGACAGCGCCGGGGCATGAAGCCGGTCTTTCACTTCATCAATTAAGGCCGCCTGTGTAAGCGACTTTTCCACTATTGAATCGAGAACTTTCCTATTCCTGGTGCCGTTCAGTTTTATTCCGAACACCAGGTTTTCATAAATACTCATTGGGAATAGGTTGGATTTCTGAAAAACCATCCCTATGCTTCTCCTGAGATTTACAACGTCAACATCACGATCATAAATATTCTTTCCGTCTATTACAACCTCACCGTCTATTTTAACACCATCAATGAGGTCATTCATCCTGTTGACAGATCTTATGAAAGTAGACTTACCGCATCCGCTGGGACCGATAAATGCCGTGACCCTGTTGGCGAATATATCCATTGAAATATCTTTTAACGCCTGCTTAGTGCCGTAATACAGACTTAGATTTTTAACGGATATTTTAACTTCTTTCATTTTAACAGGAAATTATTCTGATTAGAAAAATATAAGAAATAAATCGTAAGTAGAAACGGGAATCAGTATAATGCTTCACGTACCCTGGCACTGATGTAATCCATCACCCAGACTACAAAAGCAATCATAAGCACCAACAGTCCTACCTCATGCCAGCGGGCCAATCCCTGGTACTGCATAAGCATAGTACCTATACCTCCGCCGCCGACAAGTCCTATTATCGTCGCCATCCTTACGTTTATATCCCAGCGGTAAATTGTAAACGATAAAAAAGGAAGCATAATCTGGGGAACCACAGCGTACCATATCACCTGTATTTTGTTAGCGCCGGTGGCGCTTATTGCTTCAATTGGTCCTGATTCAATATTCTCAATTGCCTCCGAATAAAGTTTAGCATTGGATGCGATGGTGTGAACCAGCAGGGCTATCATTCCGGCAAAGGGTCCGATACCTACCCATACTGAGAATATAATTGCCCAGATTAAAGGCTCAATGGAACGTACAAAATTAAGAACTAACCTGAGGATATAATAAATTGCAAAACTTATTTTGCTTTCCTTCATCAAATTCCTTGCGGTGAAGAAAGAAAGAATAAGGGTTATGGGTATAGAAATCAGGGTTGCAAGCAGGGCAATATATATAGTTTCGATCATCGCGAACAATGCATCATCAAAAATTCCCATCTCGGGCCGGAATAATGCACTGAATATTCTTTCAGCACCCTGTATTCCTTCACTGCTGAAAAGGTCAATAATAGAAATTCTTGTAACGATCCAGCCTGCAATGAATGTAATATTGAATAGGAACCAGCCGAAGATCTCGACCGTGTATTTAGTTACTTTACTTTCATTTGCTATTCCAAACAGTTTAGCAGAAAGAGACGTGCGCGAATAGGTCCATATATACCCTATTATTATGCTTATCATAAGGAGGACCAGGATATTATTCCAATCGAAAGGAAGGTAACGCAGGTTCAGTATAAATTTATAATAAACAGCTCTTTCAAGTACAACAAGACTGTAGAAAACGAAAAAGATATCCAGGAGAACTGATTTTACAAAATTAAATTTTGCTTCGCGCTTTTTATTACGGTCAATTGCAGCCTGGGGATGAACTTCGAGTTCAGGATCAATCATCTTATCTCCACTTCTTCGGCTTCTTCACCATAAATAGTTTTAAACCAGGTTTCATCAATATCGGAAGGCATTCCTTCATAAATAATTTCACCTCCCTTCAGGGCAATCACTCTGGAGGCATATCTTCTAACAAGACTAAGAAAGTGAAGGTTACATATCACCGTAGTTCCCAGTTCCTTATTTATCTTTTCAAAATACTGCATAACAGAATTAGATGTAGCTGGATCGAGCGACGCCACCGGCTCATCAGCAAGCAGCAGTTTTGGATTCTGCATCAGGCTGCGTGCAATAGCAACGCGCTGCTGCTGACCCCCGCTCAACGAATCTGCCCTTATATCAGCTTTCTCTGTAATTCCAACCCTCTCAAGGTTTGTATAGGCTTCCTTGATAGTTTCATCGCTGAACCTTTCAAATACCGATTCAAAAGTCCCGAGCGAACCAAGCTTCCCCGTAATCACATTGGTAAGCACCGAACGACGCTTTATCAGGTTAAACTGCTGAAAGACCATCCCGATCTGGGATTTAGCCTTTCGAAGTTCTTCACCCTTTATGTGGGTAATATCTTTTCCAAGGAATCTGATTTTCCCGGTGTTGGGTTCTATCAGCCGGTTAATACATCTCAGAAGGGTGGATTTACCGGATCCGCTTAACCCGATAATCACAAGAAATTCACCTTCTTCAACTTTAAAGGATACGCCTCTTAAAGCATGAGTTCCATTATTATAAATCTTGTGGAGGTTTTCTATCTCTAATAACATTAGTTTTTCATAAGGTTTTCAAATTTAATATCCTGTTCTTCAAGCAGCTTTCTCAATCCGTCATAATCACTGTCTTTCGATTTGATCAACCCCCGGATATCATAAATATCATACATTGATTTCCCGCCCTCAGGGGTGGAGACGTACTTTATTAAGGCATCAATTATTTTTTCTTTCATTCCCTCATCCATATCCTTCCTGAACACCCATGGGTCATTGGGAATACTTTGAGTGAAGCCTATTATTTTAACTTTTTGTTCTACATCAGGAAACTGTTTTTTTACTCTCATTCTTGCATCAAGAATTTCGTGGGTTACCGGGTCGGGCGGTGCATAATAAGTAGCACCGGCGGCAACCTGTCCCTGATAAACCATCGTAACCACATTGTCATGCCGCATTGCAAATACTGTTTCACTCGGTTTTATGCCTCTCTTTTCCAGCATCGCTTTAGGCAGTATATATCCTGAAGTGGATGAGGGATCAACATAAGCAAAACTCCGGTCGTTTAACTCAGAAAGGCTGTCAATGCCTGAGTCGTACCGGGTGATTATCTGTCCTTTATAAGTGGTTTCGTTATTATCCCTTACAATGCGGAGACGGGCCTCAGCGCCGTATTTTGCATTGGCCATAAGGTATGAAAATGTATTGATACTTGCGATATCAGCCTTCTTCGTGCCGAAAGCTTCAACTACCGCAATAAAACTGGCCGGGACAGCCGTAGTGAAATAATAACCGGTTTCCTTTTCAAGGAAATCCGTCAACTCCTTTGCATTTGTGGCTATACGTTTAGCATCAACTGAAGGGGTGAAATAAAGTTTAATCGGATTGCTTCTGGTACCAAGGACTCCCTCGTTTAACTCACGCGCTGATGAAATAACGATAAAAATAATTACTGGTGAAAGGTATAGAAGATATTTTAAGGATCTCATAACTAGCTATAATTAGAATTTCTAATATGCTAATATTTTTTCACCTATCAAATATAAAACGCGGGTTTCAAGGTTAAATAATTATTAAGAAATGTAATAGCCCCCGGCACTAAATGGGGGCCAATAGTTTTAATGATTTCTCAAGGCGTGAATCAGATCTTTTTTGTCCATTTTTGACCTGCCTTCAATATCTACTTTTTTAGCTTTATCGTATAATTCATCCTTTGTCCATTCTTCGTATTTAGGATGCTTTCCGCCTTTTTTTCCTGTCTTCTTTTTAGGTGAATTTGCAATCCGGGCTGCTTTTTCTTTGCTCATACCCTTATCTCTTAGTGCTTCATATTGCTTTTTATCTTTTACCGATGGTCCCGGTCCTTTTCCGCCTGGCATAAGTTCCTCCTGATGTTAAAATTGAAAAGGCTGCCTCGAAAGATTTAATATATTCTTTTGGGACAGCCTCAGTGAATTTTACTTTAATTTATAGACTTCTTAAATAGTCGATGACCTCTTCCCTGGAAGATCCGGTTTTCTTCTGAATTCTTCCTATCAGCTCGTCTTCTCTTCCTTCGGTATACTGAAGGTCATCATCAGTAAGATTTCCCCAATGCTGTTTTACTTTACCCTTCATCTGGTTCCAGTTTCCTTTTATTTCCAGCCTATCCATAGTATCTCCTTTTTGATATTTGATTTACAATTATCAATTTAAAGGATAACCGCAGATTTCAAATGAAAATAATCACGTTTTACTGGTTGTTCCGCTCTACTTCATACGTATTATCTGCCGGATTGCTGTCAGGTATGTAAAGCTCACCGAGAATAATACGGGTAACGGGCTTCACGGGATGAAATTCAAGTTTGATGGAATTATTCTTCTCCCATACCGGAACAGGCTTATTTATGGAGTCTCTTGAACCATCGGAGTAAATAAATGACACGACTACAGGAACCGGCACCTGCCCTTTCCTCTCAACCTCCACAGAAATATTATTACCTCCCAGGACAACATTTTTTATTCCCAGGTCAGCATAATCACGCGAAAAATACCATGATTTCCAGAACCACATAAGGTCGCTATCTGCAGATTTATTAAAGGAGAAGAAATAATCAAAAGGCATCGGGTGTTTCCGTTGCCACTTATTCATGTATGTTTGAAGAGCATTTTTAAATTTCACATCACCCAGAACCTCGCGGAGAAAAAGGTATGACAAACCCGGCCGGGTATAAGAGGCCATCCTGTACGGCCTGTAAGACATATTATCGGTTGTTACAAATAACGGAATATCGTTCTCTGTGCCTGCATAAATACTAAAGTTTTCCGCCTCCCTTTCAATTCTTCGCCTATCGTTCAGAAGCTTAAGCTCCAGATCGGCCGGAAGAAAAACCGCCCAGCCCTCATCCATCCATGCATACTTCTGTTCATTCGTCCCCATGTAAAAAGGAAAATACTGGTGAGCACTCTCGTGGGAAGTTAAACCGATCGTACTTCTGTATGATTCCATACTCCCGTCGTTTATCAGCATAGGAAATTCCATTCCGCCTGAACCGTTGAATACTGTGAATGAAGGAAATGGAAAAGGAACTGCGGGCATTTCAGTTGAAAAGTAATCAATACATTGACGGGCAATATCAGCTGCCCCGTAAAAGTCCTGAGATTCTTTTTTGTATACCGCGGCTATATACACCCTTCTGCCTGGCTCTACTTCAAGACTCAAGCCGTCCCACAAATAATGGTCACTGGTTCCGTAGACAACATCTGTTATATTTTCAGCTTTGTATTTCCATGTAATCAATGATTTGCTGTGATTAAATACTGCTTTCCCTAAATCATCTTTGGAAATTATATTAATTACGCTGTCGCTGGTTAAAGCAGTTTTATATCTCTCAAGGTACTCTTTCGAAAAAACCTCCTCAGGATTCTGAAGTACTCCTGTTCCCCACACTCCAAAATCATTAGGTACAGTCAACTCAACATCATAATTCGCGAAGTCATTATAAAATTCCTGGATGCCTGTATAGGGTATCATATCCCACCCGTCAAGATCATCATACACAGAAACCTGTGGGTACCAGTAGCCGATCAATGCGGAAGTTGAATCATACATACCCATGCGAATGCTTTCCCCTGGCGGCATTGTGAAGTTCCAGTCAATGTTCAGTGTAATATCGGAATGCGGCTTAACAGGATTCTCTTTCACGTTTATTATAAATAAAGTACCTGCGGTCCCGAACCTGCCTTTGTCGCTTAAGTCCTGCTCTTTACCATTTATAGCAATTTTTTCAATGACCATTCCGTCGGAAATGAGCTCATCAGAAAGAGGAAAATTCCTTGCTGCGCTGCATTTATTAATATTCTGATAAAGTCTGAGAACAATTCGGTTAAGTGTGTCAGGACTATCATTATGGTAAACGATTTTTTCCTTCCCGGTCAGAAGTCTGTTTGATGGATTAAAATCGGCTTTGATTGTATAATCGGATGAGTTCTGCCAGTAATTTGGTCCCGGTGCTCCATCCAAAGATCTTGTTCCTTTATCATAAGCATCCTGAATGTTCCGCGGAATGTATTCCTGCTGAGCATAAGCGGTGCTGCCGTAAACAAATAAAATGATTAAAAGAACCGAATAGTTCAGTATAGAGTTCATCTATCCCTTCCTCCCACTGTTAAAATAAAGAATCAGTATTCCCTTGATTAAACCTTGTTTTATTGAATCGTTTATATGCCAGCGCTGTGGCTTCCCTTCCGCGCGGTGTACGCTGAATAAATCCCTGCTGGATTAAGAACGGTTCATATACTTCCTCTATTGTACCTGCATCCTCATTAACGGCTACAGCCAGTGTATTCAGTCCGACAGGACCGCCCTTATATTTTTCTATGATGGCAAGTATGATTTCTTTGTCCATTTCATCCAGACCGAACTCATCAACCTCAAGTGCTTTTAAGGCCTTCCTTGCTGTTTCGATATCAACAATTTTCTTATCATCAAAATCTGCAAAATCTCTCGTCCTTCTTAGCAGCCGGTTAGCTATCCGGGGAGTTCCCCTCGATCTTTTTGCTATTTCCAACGCTGCATCTTTCTCTATGCCGAGGTTTAATAATTTTGCTGACCTCTGCACTATGGAATGCAAAGTAGCCGAATCGTAATAATCCAGCCTGAATTTGATTCCGAACCTGTCTCTGAGGGGCGAAGAAAGCATACCCGCCCTCGTAGTTGCGCCGACCAGCGTATATTTGGGAAGGCTGATCTGAACCGTTCTTGCATTCGGTCCCGTATCAATCATTATATCCAGCTTGTAATCCTCCATAGCAGAATATAAATATTCCTCTACTACTGGACTGAGCCGGTGAATTTCATCTATGAATAAAACGGATTTCTCTTCCAGGTTGGTAAGAAGTCCTGCCAGGTCACCCGGCTTTTCCAGCACAGGTCCTGAGGTGATCTTTAATTTAACCCCCATTTCATTGGCAATAATATGGGCAAGGGTTGTTTTCCCGAGTCCCGGAGGACCTGTTAAAAGGACATGATCCAGCGCTTCTTCTCTTTTACACGCAGCTGAAATGAATACATTCAGGTTATCGGTTATCTTATTCTGACCTTTGAAGTCCTGAAGCTGCTTTGGTCTGAGAGTCTGTTCAACCTTCTTTTCAGTATCATTTATTTCAGGATTAGTCGTTTCTGATTTTCTCATTTCTACTGCGTAACAAGTTGTTTGTTTTTAATTTTAAGCTTATGTATTACAATAACCATCAGAGACATCAGGACAATCATTCCAACTGCAAAGCCTACCGTATTCCAGGCGCTTAGCCCATTGCCGAACAAAAGGATCAGCCCCGGGTTCCATGCACTTCCGTATAATATCATCAGGTGTACAATATATATCAATAGCGTGTTTCTTCCAACAAGGATCAGGAATCTAGGTATAGTCTCTGCTTTAAGCGAGATAAATGATACAATAGCATTCAGCATAAGCACAAATCCGAGTCTCATTAGAGAAAGGAACGGACTATCCTGCCAGACATCAAAGCCGGCATTCCCCTGTGTCTGCAGTATATAATTTATTAAAAGCGCTCCACCCAGCAGCACACCTCCGGTAATAAAAATCCTTGCACTGAAATTAACAGTCTTAAAAACCTTAGGATTTTTGGCAAGGTAGCTCCCCAATACTCCGCCCGCTATTACAAAGCCGACCCAGGGAAACAAGGGAAAGATTGAACCTGTTCCTTTATAAAAATACCCGGCTAATGGCAGAGGAAGGAATTCCTTCCATTGTATGTTCGCGAAAACAGGTTGAAGAGCAAAAAAGAGCAAGGCTCCCGCGGAAAAAACGAGGTAATCATGAAGGTTAAATTTCTCTGCTATCCAGGCAAAGATCATCAGAAAGAAAATGCCCATTCCTATACATTGAAGTACATCCACGGCCATAAATATTTGCCATTGATCGGCTGTAACCTGCGAGAAGTCTACCACTGTGGCTGTAGGATACCTGAGAACATAACCTAGAACAAGCAGGAGAATAACGCGTTTATATCCTTTTTTAACCCTGGTATTGTTTCTATATGGTTCTTTGATTAGTCTGAACAAATAGGTAAAGACTGTACCAGCTGAAAACATAAATATCGGTGCTGTCATTCCCCTCATAAACAGCCATATCGTGTAAACAGGAAATTCTGCGCTCCTGTAAGAATTAGCAAGTAATACGTCTGTCGTATGTCCCTGAACCATTTGAAGAACAGCAAAAGCCCGCATCAAATCTATGAATATGATGCGATTCTTCTGGGAACTATGAGTCATTAATATTCCGAATACTGGTAAACTAAAACGGAAAAATAACCAATAGTGAGTAAAAAAAGAATATATAAAATTCCGGCTGAGAGTAATAAAAAAAGCTGCCTTAAAAGTAAACTTCTAAGACAGCCTCTAATCGAATGGGTAATGGACTTATTTTATGCTGATGGTTCTTGGCTTTACTCTGTCGTGTTTCGGCAGTACAACTATCAGCTGACCGTTTTCAAATTTTGCAGATATTCCGGTTTCGTCTATAGTATCTGAAACTTTGAATCTACGGAAGAAGTGTCCCGTTTCTTTTTCCTTAAGAATGAATTTCCTGTTCAGCACATCCTGGTAATCGATCTTACCGAAGATCAGCATTGAACCTTCTTCAAGCTTCAGGTTTACGTTTTCTTTCCTTACTCCGGGCATATCCGCAGTAAGAACGAATTCGTTGTTTGTTTCGTAGATATCTACGAGCGGGATATAGCTTCCCTCATTTGTCAGAAGTTCCTCCCAGGATTGTTTTTCATCCTGAACTTCAACAGTTTCGTTATTATGAGTGTCGTTCATTTTTTTCTCCTTAGTTTTTTTTATTTTAATCTTTGCATTAACCGTTCGGCGGTTATCTTGCTGTGTGAGAGACAGGTCAAAGACCTGCCTCTACTAAGCCACACAATATTATTTTTTGTTTTTATTCTTTTCTTCTTCTTCATCAACCACTTCGTAAGACGCATCCTGTACGTTTTCCTTACCTTCCTCAGTCTTACCTCCCTGCTGCTGCTGTCCGCCCGGTGCTCCCTGTCCCTGTGCGGGTTCACCCTGACCCTGCGGACCGCCTGCCTGGCTGTACAGCTGAGAAGCGATCTCGTTCCACGTTTTGCTCAGCGAATCTGTGGCTGCTTTCATCTGCTCGGTATTGTTTGAGGATAGAGCTTCTTCAACCTTCTTAATTTCTGCTTCAAGTCTTGATTTATTATCAGCCGAAATTTTATCCTTCATCTCTTCAATCTGTTTTTTTGTCTGGAAAACAAGGCTGTCAGCCTGATTTCTTACCTCAACAGATTCCTTCTTTTTCTTATCCTCAGCGGCATGCTCTTTCGCATCATTTTTCATCTTTTCTATTTCTTCTTTATTCAAACCGCTCGACGAAGTGATCCTTATACTCTGCTCTTTACCTGATGCTTTATCCTTCGCATTTACGTGAAGTATACCGTTAGCATCTATATCAAATGTAACCTCTACCTGGGGTACACCGCGGGGTGCCGGGGGTATTCCATCAAGGTGAAACCTTCCGAGTGACCTGCTGTCAGCGGCCATCTGCCTTTCACCCTGCAGAACATTAATCTCTACTGAAGGCTGGTTATCGGACGCTGTTGAAAAGATCTCACTTTTCTTTGTTGGTATAGTCGTATTAGCATCAATAAGCTTGGTGAAAACTCCGCCCAGAGTCTCAATTCCGAGTGAAAGCGGGGTAACATCAAGAAGCAGTACGTCTTTTACGTCTCCTGCCAGCACACCGCCCTGAATGGCAGCACCAATAGCAACTACTTCATCAGGATTAACGCCCTTGTGGGGTTCACGGTTGAAAAGTTTCTTAACCAGGTCCTGAACCATAGGTATCCTTGTAGAACCTCCCACAAGTATTACTTCATCAACCTGGTCAGCGGTAACGCCTGCATCCTTCATTGCCTTTTCACACGGGGTTTTTGTTCTCTGAACGAGGTCATCAATAAGCTGTTCAAATTTCGATCTGGAAAGATTTATATTTAAATGTTTCGGACCATCCTGTGTTGCTGTGATAAACGGAAGATTCACGTCTGTTGATGAAGATGAAGACAGTTCGATTTTAGCCTTCTCAGAAGCCTCTTTTAATCTCTGGAGCGCCATCGGATCTTTTCTTAAATCAATGCTTTCCTGTTTCTTAAATTCATCTGCCAGGTAATCAATAATTCGCTGGTCAAAATCATCTCCTCCAAGGTGACCGTCACCATTAGACGACTTCACTTCAAAAACACCTTCACCAAGCTGTAGTATAGAAATATCGAAAGTACCGCCGCCAAGGTCATAAACAGCAACCGTATGATCGGATGTTTTCTTATCCAGCCCGTATGCCAGTGCAGCTGCTGTCGGCTCGTTAATTATTCTTCTTACCTGAAGTCCGGCAATTTCACCGGCATCCTTGGTTGCCTGACGCTGGGAATCATTAAAATAGGCAGGTACCGTAATAACTGCTTCGGTTACTTCCTGTCCAAGGTATTCTTCTGCTGTTTTCTTCATCTTCTGAAGTATCATCGCACTGATTTCAGGAGGAGAGTAAACCCTGTCTCCTATTTGTACTCGTGCAGTATCACTGTCGCCTGAAATAACTTCATACGGAACTTTCCCTTTTTCATCAGTTACTTCATCTATCTTCCTTCCCATAAATCTCTTAATTGAGAAGACAGTGTGCTTTGGATTAGTGATCGCCTGCCTTTTAGCCGGCTGACCGACTAACCTTTCTCCAGATTTTGTAAACGCTACTACAGAAGGAGTTGTACGCCCTCCTTCAGAATTCGGAATTACCACCGGATCATTACCTTCCATAACCGCTACGCAGGAATTTGTGGTTCCTAAGTCTATTCCTATTATCTTACCCATTCTAAACTCCTTCCTATTTGTTTTTTTAACTAGATACTCAAATTCTTTTCTATATGTTTATTCAATCTATGTGCCATTCTGCGCATCTCCATAAGTGCTTTATTTATAATGAGTTAAGGGGGAGGTACAGGAAGGCACAAGTATGACTATATGGCAGACAGTATGCGATTTTGTCATACCGTCTGTGAAAGTGACATTATATGCGTCATTTTCAATTAAATCTTCATATCTGGAAATATTTTTTTATTTTAGATGACCATTTAACTAAAGGAAATGAATTTGTTCGACCTGGAATCTTTTGATATTAAACTTGATACTGAAGTATTGGGAAGAAATTTTATTTATGCTGAAGAAGTGGATTCCACAAACTCCACCCTGCTCGATAAAACCAATAAATTTGATAAAGACGGCACTGTACTTTTAAGCGAGAAGCAGAATGAGGGCAGGGGACGTAAAGACAGGGTTTGGTATAGTACCAAAGGAATGAACTTAACCTTTTCTGTACTGCTGAAGGATAGAGATTTTTCAGGCAGAAAGATAAACCTGATAAATTTTGCTTCATCACTTGCGGTAGCACTGGCCATCGAAAACCTTTATCAGCTTAAAATTGAACTCAAATGGCCAAATGATGTTTTAATAAACGGGAAAAAGACAGCCGGCATTTTAATTGAGTCCTCATCGGCCGGTAAGAATATTGAAAGAGTTGTTATTGGAATCGGAATAAATGTTAACCAAACCTCCTTCCAGGGAATTTATAAAATTCCCCCGACGTCAATAAAAGCTGAATCAGGAAATATGATAGAACGTGAAGTTCTTCTGGCTGAGGTTCTAAATATATTCGAAGAAATTATTCATTGGATTGACGATAAACCAGGCGAAATCTTAAAGGACTGGAAGGCCAGATGCAGAATGATCGGCGAGAAGATATCAGTTACTGAAGGTGACAAGGTAAGATACGGAACCTTTGACGATCTTGATGATGACGGCTTCTTAGTACTGCGGACGGGTGCAAAATATGAAAAGATATACTTTGGCGACGTCAGCATCGGTTAAAATTTTCTAAACTTATTTATCAACTGTATGTTCCTTGCCTGCGATATTGGTAATTCGTATATAAAAACTGCTTTCTTTGAAGGAAATAATCTCCTTGATTCATCTTCTTTCCAGGACCCTCATCGTCTTGATGAAATAATTTCAGAAAAAAGGGTCCAGACTGCCGGGATATCGTCTGTAGTCCCGGCTAAGACTGCTAAGATTGTTGAGACACTTAATTCCCGCTCAATCCCCTTTCATTTGATTTCTCATAGTTCATCTTTTAACCTGAAAATAAGATACAAGACTCAGGAAACACTGGGCATGGACAGACTTTGTTCTGCCGAGGGTGCTTACTTTTTGAACCACGGGAATAAAAAAAATGAGATCCTCCTTTCAATTGATATGGGAACTGCTGCTACCATTAACATTATAAGGTACCCGGGAGAGTTCACAGGGGGAGTTATAGCACCGGGAGTTTCAATGATGGGGAACGCACTGCATGCTTATACCGCACAGCTGCCTGAAGTAAATTTCGAAGATTATGAAGGGATGATTGGGAATTCAACAAAATCGTCTATTGCCAGCGGCCTCATAAATTCTACACTGGGTATGATCGATAGGATAAGTACTTATTTAATAAAAACCAATCCTGGAAGTAAAATCAGGATTTATCTAACGGGAGGAAATGCTGAAAAGATCATCCCGCATATGGATATGGAATTCACTTATGAGAAAAACCTCGTTCTTTACGGCATCAAAGCTGTCACTGAATTGAACCTAAAGAATTAAGCTTTTACCAGGATATTATCGATAAGGCGGGTTTTACCTATCCTGCAGGCTATAAGGATATAATATTTCCTTCCATGAACGAGTTTCTTAACCGGACTGAAGTTCAATGCATCTGTAACTGCAATATAATCAAGGGCAGAGGTCTCTGCACGACCCACAATTTTTTTCATTCCTGACACAATCCTGCCAACATCGTATCTCCCTCCTGTAATAACTTTCCTTGCATACATCAGTGAATGATTCAGCACAAGTGCATCGGAATGCTCTTTATCAGAAAGGTATATATTCCTCGAACTCAGAGCCAATCCATCTTTTTCGCGCACTATCGGGATAACAACTACTTTAATACCGAACTTCAGGTCTTTAACCATCTGCTGTATTACAAAAGCCTGCTGAGCATCTTTCTGTCCAAATACTGCAGCATCAGGGTTTACGATATTAAACAGAATTGCAACGATGGTGGTTACGCCCATAAAGTGACCGGCCCGGAATTCCCCTTCAAGTATGTGAGTTGAATCCGTCACGTTCACATAACTTTGAAAACCCGTCTGGTAAATTTCTTCAGCGTCAGGAATAAAGACATAATCTACGCCTGCCTGCTTCAGCAGCATCTGATCTCTTTTAAGATCCCTGGGATACCTGGAAAAATCCTCCTTGGGTCCGAACTGGGTAGGATTTACAAAAATGGAAACAACTGTAACATCAGAAATTTTTTTTGACCGGGAAACGAGGGCAAGGTGTCCTTCATGAAGAAACCCCATCGTCGGAACCAGACCTATTTTTTTCCCTCCGGCATGCAGGGTCCTTGAGAGCTGCTGCATTTTAAAAACGCTTTTAATTACCTTGATGATAACCTCAGCTAAGTAATGTTAAAACGTTAAATATATTCTGCTTCAGTTCTTTCCTAGGAGAAACAATATCTATAAACCCGCGTTCAAGTAAAAACTCTGATCTCTGAAACCCTTTCGGGAGGTCCTTCCCTATGGTCTGTTTTATTACCCTTGGACCGGCAAACCCGATTAACGCCTGAGGTTCAGCTATATGTATATCGCCCAGCATAGCATAACTTGCTGTAGTTCCGCCTGTAGTCGGGTCTGTCATTATTGATATATAGGGTACCTTTGCCTCCGCAAGCCGGGCTATTCTTGAACTTGTTTTGGCAAGCTGCATTAATGATAATGCCCCCTCCATCATCCTTGCACCTCCGCTTGCTGAAATGATAATAAGAGGGATTTTGTTCTTGAATGCTCTGTCAGTAAGCCGGGCAATTTTTTCACCCACTACTGAACCCATGCTGCCGCCGATGAATTTGAAATCCATGCATCCAAATGCCACATCAATGCCGTTCAGTTTCCCGGTACCGGTTTTTACGGCATCATTCAAGCCGAGTTTTTTTATGGTTTCGGCAATCCGTTCATTATATTTCTTTGTATCCTCAAAGCCGAGCGGATCGGCAGATCTCATCTTTTTATCAGTTTCCCTGAATGTGCCTCTGTCAATCAATATCTGTATGTATTCAGTGCTGCCGATGCGGAAATGATGTCCGCATTTTGTACAGGTCCAGAGGTTTGTTTCAAGCTGTTTTTTATGAATAATCTCTCCGCAGCTGGGACACTTTTCCCACATACCGTCAGGTAAATCTTTTTTCTGGGAATCGGGAGAAATATTTTCTTTTGACCGTTTAAACCACGGCATTAATTTGTTCCCTTCATTACATCAGCAAATATGGTTAATACCATATCAGGATTGGTTGGATCGTTAGAATAAATGGTAATGCGTCTGCTCATTTTACCTGCGCGGTGGCTTGTATCAAGAGATACAGCTAAAGTTCCGCTTTTACCCGGTTCAACCTGCTGACTGGATACAAGGGCAGCCGTACAGCCGCATGAAGTTTTGATGTCCCTGATTTTTAATACTGAATTACCCTTATTATTGAAGTTGAAGGTATACTTAACTGTATCACCTTCCTGTACTTTACCGAAATCGTGCTGGGTTTCTTTAAAATACATAATGGGACTCTCGGTAAGGTTTCCTTTCTGCTGGCCCGGATCAACAACAACGCCGGTCAACTTAAACCGGATCTCAGATTTGTCAGGATCATTTGTTTTAACAGTAATAAATTTGGTTTGTTCTCCTGATCGACCTGTAGAATTAAAGTCAACATTAATGTTGGTTGATTCTCCGGGGGCGAGGTCAGCTTTCTCAGGTTTTGCAGCTGTACATCCGCAGGAAGCCTTAACGTCTTCAATTTTCAGAAGGTCACCGCCAACATTCGAAACAACAAAATTATATTTCACATGCTCACCGCGGGGAACTTCGCCCCAGTTATATTCCATCTGCTGAGTTGCAACTTTAGGGGGAATCATCTGCGCAAAGCAGACGGCAGATACAAGAAGAACGAAGGTGAAAATTTGCTTAATCATTTTTCCTAACCTTTATAGTAAAATTTTTTAAATAATTGGGTTCGATATAATCTATCTCTTCTGCAGTTTTCTTCTCTCCGAATTCCAAAGCCCAGCGGGCAACATATACCGGCTGCGGGGCAAATATATCATTCCTGTATATCAGCTGTTCATCATTTTTCTTAACAGCACTGCCAAAAGTAATAATGTCCCTGGAACTTCTTAAAAATTCCTCATATTCTAAAATACCCAGGTTTTTCACAAATATATAATTATTACCCTTAATTTGAAACTTTGCGGTGTAAACCTCGTCTGAATTTACCTTATTTGCAATGACAAATACCGTGTTTTCAGGCAAATACCGCGAAATCTGCAGTGCAAGAGCCTCAAATGTAGGTACCTGTATAAGAGGAATTGAAGCTCCGAAAGCAATTCCTTTAGCGGCTGACATTCCTATCCTTAAGCCTGTAAACGAACCAGGTCCGTTTGAAACAGCTACTGCTCCTAGCAATGAAGGTTTTATCCCTCCTTCATTCAGCACTGAATCCACAATCTCCAGAAGTTTCTCAGCATGAATATTTTTGTAGTTTACAATATTCTGAAAAGATTTGTCCTCGCTGAAATACAGACAGGCACCGCAAAGACGTGATGAGGTTTCAATTGCCAGGATGGGAGATTTGTTATTCATATCCTTTGAATTCAAATGTTCTCTGCTCTCCTTCCCCTGCTTTAATAGAGATTTCTTTCCGTTTCCGGGGAAGTATTTCGGGGAAAAGATTCCCCCACTCAATAAAAATTACTGCTTCTTCGTCATTAAAATAATCCTCAAAGCCTATATCGTATAACTCTTCAAGACGGTTTATCCTGTAAAAATCAAAATGGTAGATCTTTATCTCTCCCGCGTATTCATTAACGAGAGAGAAGGTAGGACTGCTGACCGCGGAAACCCTGAAAAACTTAACTGCTTCACGAATAAAAAATGTCTTACCGGCACCGAGGTTTCCTTTCAAAACAACAATATCTCCGGGAGCCAATTCCGCTGCATATTCCTGCGCCAGCTTTTTTGTCTCCTCCTCCGAATCTACAACTACCTGTTTTTCAATCACAGTCACTTAGGTTCCATTTTTATTACAGGCAGGATCATTTCCTCCATGGATATTCCTCCATGCTGAAATGTATCCTTATAGTAAGTAAGATATTTATGGTAGTCTGTCGGGTATACAAAATAATAATCTTCTTTAGCAATAATATAATTTATCGTAACACCCCGCTTGGGCAGTTTGTATTCCTGAGGGTTTTTGATATAGATAGCATGTTTATCATCCACTTTCAAATTTCTGCCGTACTTAAACCTGAGATTAGTGGAAGCTTCCCTGTCGCCCAGCACCTTCGCCCCTCTCAGTGATCTGATGCTTCCATGATCAGTGGTTACAACTATCTTAACATTTTTCATCGTGGCAAGGGTTTGGAAAGTTGAAAGCAGAGACGAGTGAGTAAACCATGTATTAGTGAGTGACCGGTAAGCGGGCTCATCGGGTGCGATCTCTTTCAGAATATCTGAATCCGAGCGTCCGTGGGCAATCATATCAAGAAAGTTTACCACCACTGCGGTAAGATGGCTGTTTTGATATGAATGTATATTCTGCTCGAAGTTTCTTCCTACTTCAGGATCTATAATCTTGATGTATTTTAGTTCATTTTTAAGTTTGATTTTTTTTCTGTCAAGAAGCAGCTGAAGAAGTTCCTTCTCGTACTTATTCATACTTCGTTCATCATCGTCACCTGACTGCCAGAGCTGGGGATAGTACTTTTCTATCTCTGATGGAAACAATCCGCTGAATAAAGAATTCCTCGCATAAGGAGTTGCCGTAGGCAGTATCGCATAATAATAATCTTTTTCTATTTTAAACAGATCCTGCAGGTGCTTTTCCATCACAAGCCATTGATCAAGCCTTAAGCAGTCGAGTACAAAAAAGAAAACTGATGATTTCCCGTCTTTAACATAATCCACAATATATTTGTCAACAATCTCAGTAGTCAGCGGAGGAGTATAGTTATCGCCGGGATTATTAACCCACGTCGTATAATTTTTCTCGACAAAACGGGAGAATTCTTTATTCGCCTCTTTTTTCTGGTCGTTTAAGGTTTGCCGCAGGCCCATCCCGGAATGTGTATCCAGTTCAACATCCCAATTCACAATCTTCAGGTAAATATCAATCCATTCCCCGAAGTCAAGATTATTCATTAAGGCGCGTGATATTTCATTGAAGTCCTGAAGGTAATCCTTAGCTGCTGCTTGGCCGGTAATCCGTTTACCCTCCAGGATTTTCTTACATACAAGGAACATCTGGCTGGGATTTACAGGTTTAGTAAGGTAATCGGTAATCTTACCGCCGATGGCTTCATCCATTAAAGTTTCTTCTTCACTCTTGGTAACCATAACCACAGGTATGTTGGGACTGGTCTCTTTAATCTGGCCCAGCACCTCAAGTCCACCCATCCCGGGCATCATTTCATCAAGGAATATCAGGTCATACGGATTCTGCCTGACGTGCGTCATGGCATCCTCGCCGTTAGTAACTGTATCAACATCATATCCTTTTTCGGAAAGGAAAATGATGTGGGATCTTAAAAGTTCTATTTCATCATCAACCCACAATATCTTCTTATTTGCCATTATTTTCCTTTGATTTTACTTCTTCAAAAATAAACATGCAATAATTTAATAAAGAATCCTGTCAGAATTTGTAACCAAATGATCAAATAACAATATCACTGGATCGAAATATGGACATCGAGACCAGCCTCATTTGTTGTTGTGGGAGGGATTCTTGCCGCGCCTTCGGGTTCAACTGAAGTTCGTCTGTAAAATATTGAAAGGGTAACTTTGGAGCTTATAGTATATTTTATCCTTGGCTCAAGTGTCGTTCTGATAGTGCCATCCTGGGGAGTTCCTTCTTCCGTAAAGTTCTGCATATCATACCTTACCACCGAATTCCTTGAACTTGTATAAGACATACTGAATTCAATATCATTCTTAAGTGAAATACCGAATAACGGCAGTTCAAATCCTGATTTAGAAAAGCCTGCGGTTACTCCTATATCCTTGGAGAAGGTTTCAGAAATATTTTTAGTTGTCAATCCAAGGTCATAGATGGTTCTCGTTCCGTATTTAATACTGCCTATTAAATTTCCTCCCCACATATCATTAAAGGTCATATTCAGACCTGCGATAGGAGAAAATCCATATTCTATCCTTTGCGTAAGTATTTCCTTCAAACCGTCAGGATTAAGTTTTGTTCCTTCAGTATAGGTTGCACTGTAAGCATGTTCCAGTGAGACCTTTTTTGCAAATGACTTAAAGAAAAGAAAATTTTCAAGTCCATCCCATGTTAGATGCCAGTTAGGCCTGGGAATATATTTTTCCACATCCTTAAGAAAGCTGAGCTTGGAAAGGAGAGGAAAAGTTTCAAATCCTTTCAGAAAAGCATTTGACAGATTCTGTGCAGGATTGGGATCATCAGGATTAAATAACTCATTTACTTTTTTAATTCCGTTACCGAAAACGCTGAGAAAGAGAGACGGGGGCAGTGAAAGAAAAGATCTTTCGATAGTTCCTGTTTCGGTCACATTATCAATACTTGGATTACCGGATGCATCTGTTCTTATCGTAGTATTTTTATTTAATGACCACGCAACTTTCCAGTTTATATCGATCTTGGCACCTTCCCATAAAGGTCTTGACGTACGGAAATCAAGATTATTCTTCTGGGTAAATACATCCTGAAGATTTGCGCTGGGTGCTCGTTTCCTACATCACTGCTTATTCCCAGCATAAAACCTCTTGAAGGACCTTTTGTATAACTATAGTTTATACCCCAGAAATTATTAAACCCTGTACCCTCGCCCAGTACTCCCGATTTTGAGATGCTGTTATCAAGTGAATAGTTAAACGCTATTGTCTCATAATCAAAGAAGATACTTTTTGCCACACTTTTCAGGAAACCGAGAGCTCTTGTTAATGCAGGCTTACGCGGCTGCTGGTTGGTGGTATCCGCACTTGTACCTTCAGGCAGTTCCTCTGTCTGTTTTGTTGTATCGGGGTTTTCTTTCTGATCACCCTCAAGGTTTCTACCCCGGTTTTCAAGGCTCCGCCTGCCCCGGTTCGTGTTGCCGCGCTGCTGTTGACCCGGCGCCTGAGTTTCAGGCTTTTCAGCAAAAAGCGGATCAGTTAAGGCCTTCAAACGGAGAGTAAGACTGGCCTGAAGACGGCTTGCAAATCCTGCACTTCTTCCTACGGTATCCTGGCGGAAATCAAAATTCCAGTTATAACCTACATTGTACCCGGCTGTTATCTGGAAGAACCGGTTTATGTCCCATACAGTCGGGAGCTTCGGATTTGATTTTAAGTCAAAAGTCTGTTGATATCTGTAATCTTTCCCGAAGAACGCCCCTGATAAAATATCATTCCAGATCAGGTTTTCAGGACGCTGTTTATCATTTTCAGTTGTTTCTAGGTATGCAAGAGAAGATGTTATATTTACATTGTAACTGGTTGCTAGGTTCAGGAATCCTCCTTCAGTCAGCTTCCAGTTAAAATTAAATCCCCTGGTTGTTCCAAAATCCCTGGAGACAATTTCCTGGGAAGGAGCAGTCGTTTGCGACCTGGTGATATTAACGTTCCTCTGCCTTCTTGCGGTGACGTTAAAAGCAAAATTCTGGGGTGTATAGTATACCTTTACATCCTTGTAATCAGAGAACAGGGCCACTACCGAGCCTATAACCGGTATTTCTTCCGGGTAGAAATAATAAGTAGGACTCAGATTCAGGGCATAATTCATGGTAGCATTCCATATCCATCCATTGTTAGATAATACGGTAGGGCTTCTGCTGAATGTTTTATTATAATTAAAACCGAACGATAGGGCATTAAATGTATCCCTTATGTACCACCGGGATGTAGGTACCTTTATTTTAATATTCGATGCAGACCAGGAATCTGACGTGCTGATTGTCCTCGACTCTGAAATAATCTGACCCGGTGATTTTGTAGCTATAACCGTAGTGTCCTGGCGTAAAGATTCAATCTGCCTGGCAGCCTCGTCAACTTTAATATCTGTTCCCGGAAGGTAAAGAGGTTTGCCGACCGTCTCTGTGTGAGAATAATTTAACCGCAGGTTACTCTCAGGAAGATTTATCGGCAGCAGCTTCAGAATATTTAATTCCGTGGCTATGCCCCAGTTTTTCGATTCGATTCTTGATCCGAACCTGTCTGAAAGTCTGTGGAAATAAGGATTGGTCTGACTGATATTAAAATTGACAGTCATCAAATCTGCAAGTTTAACAGATGAAGAGAAACTGTATGCCCATCCGGGTGAATCATCCGCTCCTACAACCCTGAGTTCATTTACCCAGATCTCCCCGGAAAGAGGATCCCGAAGTTTTCCCGTCCTTCTGTTCCGCGGCGGTATATCTTTTGGATTGTAAATTCCTACCATCAGGAATTTAACAGACGTAAGTGTGGGATTTCCTTTTACTCCGTATAAATGTCCTGGTTTACCCGGAACAGGTTTTTCCACAAGTCTGTTTAATGATGAATCGCTCCTTGCAAGTTTTATTGCTGTAAGTTCACTGAAGTTAATCGAAATCTCATGCCATCCGGGTCGTACCGGCTGACGATATTCATAAAAATTGTTTGTATCCCCGCCGAACCTGAAGTATACTTCAGCAGAATAACTGCCGTCTGATGTATCAGAAACTGATCCCGGTGCAACATTCTCATCACCATGGATAAACAGTTTCATTTGTTTGTAGTTGAATACATCGAGCGGCCTGAAAAGGTATTTAACAGCCTGCCTTGATTCACCATCAAACAAATTCTGCAGGATCAGATTTAATGACTGCTCATTCCGGAAAATCTGTTCATCAGGTCTTGTTCTGTCTCTTTCCTGAAATACACCTGGAGGTGAGGTGTACCCCGGATTATCTTCAATATTTATTACCGAGATAGACATCGTTGTATCTTCCGGGAGGACTTTCTGCCATTGACTGCCTGTAAGGTTGAATTCAGTTATACGTAGATGAACCGTAGTATCAGCTCCCGAAACTAAAAATCTGATATACTCAACATCTGTAAGAGAAGGGCTTCCTACTTCCCTCTGAAAATCTTTCAAAGGCACTCTATAGAGAAACCAATGGTCATTATCACCGCCTCCGGCAATAAACCGGTTGGTATTTCTGTTAGTATCAAGCGGTATTTCATACCTGAAATAACTGTTTGCAAGATCGAGGTTTCCATTTTTATTGAGATCTTCGGTATCAGGGAATCTTCCGATATCCGTCAATACAGCATTGCCTTCAGTCCCATTTATATGAAAATAATCCTGCCACTTACTGCTGCCGGTACTCGTAAAGGAAAAATTATCGCCGCTTGGATCTCCTTTCGTACTTCCGGTCTGCGTTCTTTCCTCCGAATCTGTCCATCCGTCAAGACCTACATCCTCACCCTGGTCAATAAGGTCATTTTCAGGAGGTTTATCTTCCGTATTTAAAACCCTGTTGGGAATTACATCTTCACTTATTCTTCCGAGGTCAAGGTAAACTTTCGCACCAGGCGGTGCTTCATCAATTTTAGCCCAGAACTCAACAAACTCAATATTTTCTTCAACAAGATTATTTGCTGTTGATGAAAGTAGTTTCATAATACCGCCCCAATTCCGGGACCTGTTCCCTAGCTGGGGATTATAGTTATATGTTCCGGGAGTATCCGGCAGAAAAACATAATCCATCACAGTTACCTGCTGATCAGCCTTGGCAACTGATTTATTGGGCCAGATATTCTTAACATTTACGTCGCCAGGGGTAACTGTATACCAGATGCTCTTTCCTTTATAATCCATCAGCTGTTTCGGTGTGAGGCCCGAAAGGCCGGGAAGAGAATCAGGAGGACTGAGATCCTTCCAGGCGGTATAGGATACTCCAAGGGGAATGGTTCTTTTAGCCCCTTCAAAGTCATCTATATAAGCGATGCTATTTCCCTGGTCGGAAGCAATCGTGCTTTTTTTAGTATTAGGATCGGGATTAATATAAGCGTACTCTCCGCTTACATTTATGGATGACATTTCCCTGGTGGAAATAATATTATCAAGGGCTTTTGTAACAATAGGCAGATCAATTCCGGTAGTAGCGTCTACACCATAAATTGTGTTGCTGAGGGGTTCCTCACCTATTCTAACCTTATCACTTAGTGTCTGCTGGTTGAGGTTCAACAATGAAAAGCCCAGTTTCGTTTTATCAGAGAAATCAAAGAGTCCCCTGGCACCCAGCAAAGTTTTCGAAGCTAGCTGGAAAAGATCGTTCTTTTCGTAGGTTATTTTAAGGTCCGCACCGGGGACAAGTGCAGCGTCATTCCGGATGGTAAGCTGACCAATGTTATAATCCACAATATAGTCGGACCCGGGAGTTAATTCCCTGCCATTCAGCAATACCCTTACCGAATTTTCAACCACATTGAACCCAAGCTGGTATACAGAGGAAGCTTCTCCCGAATATTTACCGGTAAGCAGCCACTTGTCTTTTACTTTGTTCTGCTGAGCCTTGGTTTTAGAAGTATCGTAGACATCAACAAACTTCAGAGAATCAGGAATATACTGAGGAAGGTCCCTGCCAAATGGCTGTAATGTCGGGAAGATAACCTCCCCTGTTTCCGGGAATATCGTTAGGTTAGGTCTGAAATCAAATTTATTATCTGGATTCGGATTCTTGCTGGCATCTAGAAGATCCAGTCCAAATTGCGTAAGCAGCCTATGGGTTTGTCCGTCAGTACCCACCAGGTCAGTAACAGGCTCCTGACCTTCTTTCTCATACTCAATATTAAATTCGAAACCTTCCTCTTTTATATTCCTTCCGCCAAGAGGATAAATATTTTTCAGCTGCAGCTTCCAGGCTCTTGCATACGGTCCCCCCGACTGCAGGTTTTTCGGTTTAACAAGTTTAAGAACAATATGAGAGGATGTATCATTTATGTCTATTGTATTCAGAAATTCTCCAAAAACATCGCCGCTTTGCCGCTGATAGGCAACTGCAATTATATCCTGGTCCTGCAGGTTGGTTTTAAAAGTTATAAAACCGGTTTCAGGATGAAGGACATAATCGACATCCTGCTGCAGCAATTCGAACCAGCCTGTTTCTACCTGACCCGGTATAGCGGTTGTATCACCACTCAGACTGGAATTGTAGGTCTGCCCTTCAGGAATAGGAATAAGATCGATGTATGCATTGCCTTTTCTCTGCTTTGTCCTGTCGAAAGTGACCACATTAACTGATTTCCATACCTCTATATTTACTACACGGTATCGAGGAAGTATTTGAGGTGTAGCCTTGCCGTAATAATTATAAAATAAGTTTAGGTCCGGTGCCTCACTGGCATATAATGTATCAAGAAAATAATGGTTAGTCGAGTAATCATACGCCCTCAGGTTGAATTCCTGTGAAGTCGTTCCGCTGTTTACCGATACTTCTTCTGTTTCACCTTTTTTCTGGCTGGCAAGTGTAGTAAGGGAGAGAGGACCTAATTTAAAATTGGCTTTTAACCCAAACAGAGCTTCACTTCCGCCTACAAGCGGAGAAGTCTGCAGTGAAACGTTGCCTGCCTCTATGCTCTGAATTATCTCATCCTCATAACCTTCATATTTTATCTTAAGCTGGTTTTCATACTGGAACGTTCTTTCAGTATTCCAGTCCGCGTTTATATGAAGTTTATCTCCAATCGTTCCTGCTACTGTTATCTGTACCTGCTGTTTAAAATCCGGCTCATTCCTTGTATTCCCGTACCGGGATGCGGTTATTCCTTCAGTATTTTCATTACGCCAGGCCCCATGAATATCGACCGCACCTCCGATCTTAAGACTGATTTTGGGTTCACCGAAAATACTAAGCACCCCGACTTTCGGTAAAGGGATTTCAAAATCTGTTATATTTTTTATCAGCTCGCCGAGTTCTTTCTTTGATGACTTTAGTTCGTACTGATATCCCAGGTCCTCCCAGAGTTCCCTTTCATGCAGAGCAAGTTTTGCCTCAATATAATCTTCAATCGGAACTCTCAATAAAATCTTGGTCTCCTGACCCGCGATCTTCTCCTCAATTACCACAAACTTGCCGGTTGAATCGATCTTTACTGTTCTTTGTCTTGCTGTAGGCTGCGCAATAAAGGGAGAAGGTGTCTTCCGTTGAAGGCGGATGTAGGGCTGATCTCTTCTTTCGTAATGGAAATATTTCAGTCTCGCAGTTGAGTCAATAGCCATTGAGTCAACTTTAATTGTATCAACAGCAACACCAATGGTATCGATTTTTAATGAATCGGTATTTAACGAATCGCTCCCGGTTGAGTCAGGCGGAAAGAAACCTGTAACCGCAGCAAAAAGATCGGATTCAGAAGCAGAAAGTGAAGCATAGCTTTCATCTTTCTTCTCAAGCGGTTTCAGCTGAGGATCCATAACTTTAATAGAATCAATGTATTCTTTGTTTGAGGAAGGAATAGACGATAGCTGATCTTCATTCTGTTCAGCAGAAGAATTAGCCTGACTATAGGGAGGGAGTGAATCCAGCTTATGGTAATAGTCAAATAATGCGTTTATCCAGATAGTATTATCCACCTGAACCGCTGCCGGAGAGAATCCGAGACTAACTAAGCTGTAAAAGATCACCGCAGAAGCCGCAGTGACCCCTATTATCTCCCGAAACAGATTTGGAATCTTATTTTTAATGTGGAACCCGAAAGAAATAAATCAAAAATTACAGTAGAAAAGAAATCTATATATCCTCCGGTTAATTATTTTATTTTGAGCGAAAAATTATGCAAAATAGGTTTGAAGTTCAATATTAAGCTCATCTTAAAACCACAAAAATTTCAATGTTTTAATCTAAAGTATTAACAGGAACCTGTTAAGGTAATTTTTTTTCGCTCTTTTTGGCCTGTATTACCTGAGCAGCACCATCTTTTTGACCTGTCTGAAGCTGCCTGAAGTCAGCCGGTAATAATAAATACCGCTGGGCAGACTGCCTGCTTCAAATTCAATTGAATAACTTCCGGCTGTCTTTCGTTCATTCACAAGTACAGCAACTTCGCTGCCGAGAGCATCAAATACTTTCAGCTGAACAGGATTATAATTTTCTTCAGTCCGGGGAATTGTAAAATTTATCCTGGTTACAGGATTGAAAGGATTGGGATAATTTTGTTCGAGAACGTACTCGAGCGGCCCTGCCTCAACTTTTGTGCTTGCCAGGATATTTTCTTTCCCATCAAAATCGACCTGCTTCAGTCTGTACGTATACTCTCCCCCTTGTGTAATCCGGTCAGTAAATTCATACCTGCTGATATTGACGGAATTTCCGTTTCCCCCGACATACCCGATTTCTGCGAATTCCACCCCGGAGAGTGTCCTTTCAATTACAAAACCCCTGCAGTTTAATTCAGAAGCTGTACTCCATCTTAATTTCACAGAATCACCTGCAGATTCCGCATTAAAAGAAAGAAGTTCAACTGGAACATCTTCATTTACCCTGAAATGATAATATCCTGCCGGTGCAGTTAATGGTTTTGCCGCTTCACGGCCGTCATTTGAAACAGCCTGTAGATAATAAAAAACTTCGGTACCGGCACTTTGTGACGGGATTGAGGCAATAAAGGAATCGGGTGAAACTTCAGTCATCGTGATTGATGAATACCCCGCCGTAGTATCTGTTGTCCATAAAACTTCAGCGTTATTTATCCCGGCCGCACTTCGAATATTTGCATCTATTTGGAAGGGACCTGAATACGAAACCGTCCCTGACAATGAAGGATGAGATATGTGTACCGGATTGAAGACTCCAACTTCCTTTGTAATGCAATGTATCGCTCCCAGCGAAGGAATGATTGAGTTTGAATTTATTCCAACGATCTTATACCCGGGCATAGCTTCTCTGTATATACGGAATGCAGTGGTATCATACTGATATTCATAAGTTGGAATTATTACCGTTTTATTTATAATAATGGAATTCGTATACGTTCTGTAATCACCTCCCTGGTTCGGATAGCTGCCGTTTGCATCCGGGGGCATGGGTATTCTTATAACTTTATAGGGCCTGCCGTAGCAGGTAAGGAAGTTGTTAAGGATGTACTGCAGATTTGCTTCTATTTGCGGACCATCGGCTACACCCTGGGGGTATTCACCCACAAGGAGCGTTTCTTCATCCAGGAGTTTTATATGCATATCAATATGATGAATACCGTCATATGGAAGATCAGTCATCTTTATATACCGGTTAAGTCCCATATATAATTTCATTATTGTATCTACTTGCGCTTCGGTTTTCCCCGGGTTCTCATCCATTATAAGTCGACTTGAAAATCCTGTTCCATGACCGTCAGTCAGAAAATTACCCCCGGTAGCTATAAGATCATACGGTGAAAGGGTGGTCTGATGAATAGGTATATTTAGATAGTCAGCAAAAAACACAGGTACAACGTCATCCTGGGGACGGGGACGATTATAAATCCAGTCGATTATCTTCATACTGTCAGCATCATCTTTATAAACAGTCCATGGTCCATAATCCCGGCACCAGATTGAATTAAAATTTGTAATAAGGAACCTTAGATTAACAAGGGGCACTCCGCCCTGGGTGAGATAATTTTTAACAGAATTTGAATCACTGCAGACAATAAAAACCAATCCCTCTTCCTGTGCATAATCAACAACCTCTCTCAAAATAGTTAAATATGAAGTCCATGTAATTACTATACCCTGAAGTTCCTCCCATTCTGCCATTGTTCTTACCGGGCCTGATGGAGGATTTGTATGTAAGGGATTTACGGCGGGATTATAATGCTTCCACTCAGACTCCTCTTCTGCTGTCATCTTGTGAGGCAGATCCTGAGAATAAATAAGGGTAGATGACGATAAACAAAGAATAAAAAAAAGTAAAAATGACTTCATTATGATCCCCGGATTTAATTGATGAATAAATCTAATGATATTTTTCTAAAGTTCGCAATGAAGCCGGATTTTCGTCAGGCTGCTTTTAATTTCCGCTGCTGCATATTATCCCTGAGCAAAAGTGAAAATGCCAGTATTCCTGAAACAAGCAGACCGGTGTCCTCATATATACCTAGCTGCAAAGCTGCTGATATACCTAATAATGCCCACAGAAAAGGTATAACCATCACATAAAGCGGAATGCTTTTTTTTGCATAAAGCAGGATTCCAAAGGTGAAAATGGTAGTAGGACAGGGAAGTCCGAATGTTGGATTTTCCGGGTAAATATGTCCAAAATAAACGTTAAGCAAAGGATATATTATTAAAGCATACAAAAGGATAACTGATCCTGTATAATGGTTCAGATCTTTAGTAAATACGAATTCCAGTTTTTTATCCATCACTCCGGATTTCAAAAAAATCAGACCCTGGAGGATAAAAGCTGCACCGAAAATATAAGCCGCAGGGTTAATTGATGAGAAGAATATAATATGATAGACAATGCCTATCCATACCCAGAAGAAGGCCAGTATCCCGGATATAAGCCTGCCGGCATAATTTCTTTTTTTGAATACCTGGATTATGATGAACACAGCTCCAATTATAAAGACTGCCTGAAATGGAAAAACGGCATTATTATACGATTTAAAAACTCCAAGGAATTGTTCTATTGTAAAAGGCATCTCCCCTCCTTCAAATGGTTAAAAATCAATCGTTAAAATTAAAATTTTCAGGAAGGCTATTCAAGTAAAGTTTGCACAAAAAAAAAGCATACCGTAAAAAAACGATATGCTTTCATTATTTATGTTAAGAGATTATTTACTCCAGGTACTGTCGCTTTTGGAATGAGTATCCTTTAAGTCAGAACCTTTTGACAATTTCTTCTGAGTATCAGTCCACCACTGTGTTTTTACATTATCAAATTTGGTTTTCTGATCAGCAGTTAATACATCACCTATCTTATTCATCGTTTCGCTGTTTCCCTTCATAGAAGTGCTGCTGGTGTTGTCACCCATTTTAGTACTATTGTCTTTATATTCCTGCAGAATACCTTCAACTCTTCTTGTTTGCTCCAGGGTTAAATCAACCTTAGTTCTCAGGATTGATGCTGCATTAGCTACGTCCTGATCATACTTTGCATTCTGAGTCATTGGTTTTTGATTTCTATCCATTTTATTACTTCTTGTACTGTCCATCTGCGAATATGCTGTTCCTGTTGCAAAGATCAGCATCCCCGCGAGTACAAGTATTCCAAACATTCTGCTCATAAGCCTGTTCATCGTTTCTCCTATATTTTTTTTTTAGTTTTATCGTTTAACAATTCAAACCTACGGATAATATTTTGTTTCCACAGTAAAATCAATCACGGTTTGGAAAGGATAATTGCCTGTATGCCGGTAATCATATCAGCCGCTTTATCATTTCTTATAATATTTCATAGCCTCAGTCATTTCGGTCTTAATATCGTTAATTCTGGTCTGGTTCGCAGGGTGGTCGCTTAGGAAAACTGGTGGCTGCCCCTGGCTCTGCGCCTGCATTCTCTGCCAGAAATCAAGGGCCCCATGAGGATCATACCCTGCCATAGCCATAAATATTAATCCAAGATGATCAGCCTCACTTTCCTGTGTTCTGCTGTAAGGAAGCAGAACGCCGACTTGAGTACCAACACCATAAGCAGCCATCCACAGCTGCTGAGTCTGCTGGGGTTTATTTTTAAGCGCCTGGGAGAGTGCTACCCCGCCGAGCTGAGCTAAAAGAGCCTGGCTCATTCTCTCATCGCCATGGTGGGCAACAGCATGCGCAATTTCATGTCCCAGTACTACCGCAAGTCCGTTTTCATCCTGAGTAATGGGAAGAATTCCGGTATAAACAACAATTTTCCCCCCCGGCATACACCATGCGTTCGCCTGGGAGTCTACAACTAAATGGTATTCCCATTTATAATTGCTAAGTTCCCCTGATTTTCCGTTTTGTCTCATAAACTGCTCAACAGCAGAGGCAATGTTACTTCCAACTTTCTTTACCAGCGCCACCTGCTGGGCGTTATTGCTTTCCTGGTGTTCCTTAAGGAACTGATCATATTGACTAAAGCTCATTGAAAGCATCTCGCTTTCAGGAATAAGATGCAGCTGTTTTCTACCGGTGATGGGAGTCGAGCTGCACGACATGAATAAGAAGGAAAGAATTGAAATCGTTAAAATGTAATGCCTTAATAGTTTCATGGTATAGATGTCTCATTTTAATTATTATTACCAGGAAAATAGAAAAGTTTGTCACGCAGATATATGACCGACAACAACCAAGGAAGTATTTATATAAACATAATCGGAACCGTAAGGAGTTGAAAAAGGCTGAAAAACATTCAAAATATACTGATTCTTTCTGTGATATTTATCACGAATAAGCTTACTTAAGGTAGCATAAAATGATTATGTTTGCATTTGTTGAGGGAAAAAAATGAACGATCTCGAAAAGAAACTTAATTTTTCACAAGCTGATCCTTATTTGATTTCGTTGCTGGATATATTACTTGTTCCGGCTGCGATTGTAGAACCTTTGCATAATGCTGAGGGTAGAATAGATGACTTCACCTCTGTTTACGTGAATGATCCTGCTGTTCAATTTTTAAATGTTCCAAAGGAAGAATTAGAGGGACAAAGTTTTTCCTTATTATTTCCGGAATATTATACCAGAAAATTTAAGGAAGATTTAATACAGGTTTTCAATGCATCCATGGTAAAGATGATAATAGCTGATAAAAATAACCCTGCGTTGCCGGTTGATTCCATGAAAATTAATGCCGTAAAAATAGGTGCTCAAATAATATTAAACTGGAAAGAGACCGGAAAGATTGATGAACAGGCAGAAACCATCCGGCTTTTAAGTAATTCGAACCAGGAGCTGGAACAATTTGCCTACATTGCCTCACATGACCTGCAGGAACCAATAAGAATGGTTATGAGTTTTACCCAGCTTCTTGAAAAAAGATACAGCAATCAGCTCGATGAGGACGGCAAAGAGTTTATATATTACGCTGTTGACGGAGCCAGGCGGATGAAGGAGCTTATTGATAAACTCCTGGAATTCTCAAGAGTAAAAACGGTACAAAAGAGATGGAAAGAAATTGACTTAACCCGGCTGATTGAAAACATAATTGATGATTTTGAAATGACACTTAACAATACAAAAGCAAGGATTAAGTATTCCGATCTTCCTGTTATATTTTCGGATGAATCTCTTGTAAGCAGAATTTTCTCCAACCTTATTTCAAATAGTTTAAAATACAGGAGAGATGGTATTCCGGAAATAAAAATTACCTCAGAGGAAAATGAAATAGAATGGATATTCGCAATAGCTGATAACGGTATAGGTATTGAAGAAGAATACTTTGAAAAAATATTTCTAATGTTCCAGAGGCTGCATGGAAAGACAGAATATCCCGGTATGGGAATGGGACTTGCAATCTGCAAAAGGATTGTAGATACTCTTGGCGGCAGGATATGGCTCGAATCTCAGCCCGAACAGGGAACCGTCTTTTATTTCACGATACCTAAACAAGGAGTGTGATTATGTCGATGGAAGTATTTGGAGCTGTAGAAATACTGTTAGTGGAGGATAACCCGGGCGATGTACGGCTCATCCAGGAATCATTAAAGGAAAATAAATTCTATACAAAACTCACTGTCTTAACTGACGGTGAACAGGCCGTCAATTACCTTAAAAAGAAAAACGAATACAAGGATGCCGTTACCCCGGATATTATTCTTCTTGATCTGAACTTACCCAAAAAAGACGGACGTGAAGTTTTGCTGGAAATTAAGCAGGATATAAACTTGAAAACAATACCTGTAGTTGTTTTAACCTCTTCCACTGCCGAGGCTGATATTTTAAAGAGTTATGAGAGTCATGCCAATTGTTTTATTACCAAACCTGTTGATCTTGATAACTTTATTAAAGTTATTAAATCAATAAAAAATTTCTGGCTCACAATTGTAAAGCTTCCAGTACATTGAGGATAGAAATGATAGTAAAAGAAAAAACAGCGGAAGTATCCGTATTACTGGTCGAGGATAATCCCGGGGATCAGCTGCTCATCAAAGAACACCTTGATGATGTTGACTCGACGACTTACAGGCTTACAACCTGCTGCAATCTGGCTGAAGCCCTTTCGACCTTAAAAAAGGAAGAATTTGATATTATCATTCTTGACCCTGGATTACCCGACAGCAGCGGGCTTGATTGCCTTAAAAATATACGCATCACTAATAGTCACATACCAATTATTCTTCTTACTGTTAATGACTCTGATGAAATGGGATTAAAAGCGATCCAGAACGGAGCCCAGGATTTTTTAAATAAGAATGAACTTACACTCCAGAATCTGAACAAATCCATTATGTATGCAATAAACAGGAAGAGTCTGGAGCAGAATCTGACCCGGTCGCTCAGGATGTATGAAAGTGCCTTTGAGCAGGCCGTTGCAGGATTTGCACATTTATCACTGTCGGCATCCTTCCTAAGGGTGAACCGGAAATTCTGCGATATAGTTGGTTACAGCCGGGATGACTTGCTGGGAAAATCTATAAATGAAGTGACGCATCCTGATGATCTCGAGATTGATCTCAAAGAATTTGAAAAATTAATTTCAGGAAAAATCAAATATTATACACTTGAAAAGCGGTTCTTGCGTAGGGATGGAACTGTTGTTTGGGCAATTGTTACAAGAACTGCTATACTTAACTCAGCTAAAGAAATCGACTATTTTTTTACTACGGTTGAGGATATTAATGAAAGAAAATCTTTACTTACTGAACTGCAGAAACAAAAGGGACTGCTTGAAAACATATTAAACATCCTCCCTGTGGGGATTTGTATTTTCGATGGTGAGGGCAGCCTGATAAGCAGCAATAAGAAATTCGATGATATCTGGATGGGTTCAGAATATAGAAGATTGAGCGACCATAAAAAATACCGCGGCTGGAAAGTCGACACGGGCAGGGAAATTAAAGAAGAAGAATGGGCAAGCTACAAAGCGCTTAAATATTCTGAATCTACAATGGGAGAAATATTAAAAATTGAGTGTTTTGATGGTTCAACAAAAGTAATAATTAATTCCGCTATCCCCCTGGTTATTGAGGGAAAAGTTACCGCTGCTGTTGCAGTGATTGAAGATATAACAAGACTCGCTGAAACCGAGGATAAGCTTAAAAAACTCCTCGCCGAAAAAGACATTGTAATAAAAGAATCCAACCACAGGATTAAAAACAATCTTCAGCTGATGTCAAGCCTGCTGAACCTTCAGGCAGCTAATACCGGGGATTTGTATGTAAGAGAAGTTCTTAATGATAGTATAAGCAGGATAGCCTCTGTTTCTTTTCTGCATGACTTTTTATACCGTTCTGCCAGTCTAAATACTGTTAACATCCCGACATATATTGAAAAGGTTACAGATCATATCCGCCAAATCTTCCTTACAAAATCAGGTAAGGTTAAGATCATAATGGATATTGATGAATTTGAAGTTTCTTCCGGTCTTGCGGTTGCCATCGGCCTTGTTTTAACTGAGCTTGTTACTAATGCAGTGAAATATGCTTTCCCGGGAAGAAAAGACGGAATAATAAATATTGAATTAAAGAAGCAGGATGGAAATATACACCTAAGGATCGGTGATAATGGAATCGGGATAAACGGAAATGTCAACCTTGAAGAGGTGCATTCGCTTGGACTGCAGATCGTATATTCGATGATAACACAGTACCACGGTACTATTGAATTTAAGACCGATGCCGGAACCGAATTTATAATCGATCTGCCTTTGAAATAACCATACAACCTCTTACAGATTGAACTCTTATACCAACGAGCCTGGTAGAGGTTGAATTATTGTGGACCTGCAATTCATTCCTTCACACCACCTAGCATAATTCCCTTTATATAATACCGCTGAAGTACAAGAAAAACTATCACAACAGGAATAATTGTAATTACTGATCCCGCCATCATCAGCTCGGGATCCTTTGTGTGTTCCAGCATCAGGCTCGAAAGTGCTACAGGAAGGGTGTACATTGAATCATCCGTCAACGCGATGAGAGGCCACAGAAAATCATTCCATGTTCCCAGGAATGTTATAATCCCTAGAGTTACAAGTACAGGTACAGCCAGTGGTAGAATAATTTTTCTGTAAACCTGGAAATCTGAAGCACCATCCATTTTGGCAGCTTCAATAAGACTATCGGGAATAGCCATACAATGCTGCCTTATAAGAAAAATTCCGAATATACTCGCCAACCCGGTAACCAATATAGCCACATATGTATTTATGAGCCCAACCGACTTCAGCATAAGGAACAATGGAAGCATGGTGACCTGGCTGGGAACTATCATATTAACGAGGAGCAGGTTAAATAATTTACTTTTTCCTGCAAACCTGTATTTGGCAAAAGCATATCCCGCCATTGAATTAAAAAACAAGGAAAATGCTGTAACCATAGTTGAGAGGATGATGCTGTTAAGAAAACTCCTGGCAACGCTTAATCTTGTTAGAAGATGAACGTATTGATCCAGCACTATATGTGCCGGGAAAAATACCGGCGGATAAACACTTGCCTCCCCGTCAGGCATAAATGAAGCGGATACCATCCAGATGAAGGGCACAAGTGTTATGACTGATGTAATAATAAGAAAAATGTATAATGATATTTTTTTCATCTTCTATGTCAAATGACTTTTCTGCAGTTTGAACTGTAGGATCGTTACTATTAATATTATAAAAAACAATACGAAGGAGATGGAAGCAGAATAACCCATATTCCACCATCGGAAACCTTCCTGGTACATATAACCGACAATGCTCAGCGTTTTGTTTAAGGGACCGCCCTGCGTCATAATATAAGGCTCGGCGAAGAGCTGGAAGAATCCTACGATGGTAATGATGCTTACAAAAAGGGTCATTGGTGCAAGCATAGGAATTGTAATTGCTTTGAACTTCTGCCATGCGTTTGCTCCCTCGAGTGAAGCGGCTTCATAAAGATCCTCAGGAATATTCTGGAGACCAGCGAGAAAAATTATCATATTATATCCGAAGGTTTTCCAGACCGACATAAGTACAATAGCAGGCATTGCGGTAGAGGGATTACCCAGCCAGTCAACCGGATTAATTCCGAACCAACCGAGGAAATAATTCAGTATTCCGAATTTCGGATGATAAATAAATCTCCATACTATCGCTACAGCAACAAGAGTAGTGATATAGGGAATGAAATAACTCAGGCGGAAAAAGCTTTTATATTTTATGAGTTTGGTGTTAAGCAGGATGGCTGCACCGAGCGAAACAGCAATAGATAGAGGGGTTGCAAGCACAACGTAATAAAAAGTGTTTTGAAGAGACTGCCAGAACAGCGGGTCGCCGAATAGCTGGATATAATTCCTGAAGCCCACAAACCTTACCGTATCATAACTGGCCAGAGCATAAATGTCGAAGTCGGTGAAGCTCATTAAGAATGCAGCGATCACCGGAATAAAGAAAAAAATAAGTATAGCAGTAACCGCAGGCGCAAGGAATAAATAAGCCGCCTTCGACGAATAAGAAAACGAATTACTCTTTACTTTTTTCTTGTTAAAAGCCATCTCCTCTTCTCCAGTATCTTATCCACGTCTTTGTCCAGGTTTTTTGCTGCCTCATCAACTGTCATTGCACCCCTTACAACCAGTTCCACATATTGCTGAACTTTCGCGAAAGCTATCTGCTCCCATTCAGGTACTTTTGGAGTGGCAACCACATTTTCAAATTGTACCCTGAATGCTTGCATATATTTATTATTCGCCAATGATGTATCCTCCCAGGCTTGTTTAACTGCCGGAAGGTTATACAGCAAATGGTAAAATTCCAGCTGTGTTGATGTTTTAGAGAGGAATTCAATAAATTTCCAGGCTTCCTGCTTATGTTCACAATTCTTGAATATCACCAGGCTTGATCCTCCGGCCAGAGATACACCGGGATAATGATCACCATACTTTGAAGGCATCGGTGCGGTTGACCATTTGTCAGCCAGGTCCCCTGTCATCCATTTTTTGAATTCGTTTATGTTCCAGGGACCGCTTATATAAATAGAAAAATATTCTTCAACAAACGCCTGGTACACGTTCGTAACCTGCGATATTCCGATAGGCGCAAGTTTTTCTTTATGAAATTTTGTCAGGTATCTGAAGGCTTCTTTGAAATTGTCAGCGTCGAAGTCACCTCTTGAATTATTTGCCTTCAGGAGATCGGCATTATTTTCCAGGGCAAAGATAATGAATGGATTCCATTCATTCGTCGGAAGATAGATCGCATATTTATCTTCGCCTGGATGAAGGGCTTTTATTTTTTTACACAGGTCGTACAGCTCAGCCCACGAACGAGGCGGTTCGTTATACCCCGCTTCCTTAAACACATCTGTACGGTAAAACATCACTCTTGTATCTATATACCAGGGAATCCCGTATACTGTTGAATCGAGAATATTTGTATCCCATACTCCTTCAAAATAATTTTCCCGGTTGATTGAAGGAGATTTTGCAATAAAGTCATCAAGACTTATGATTGCGTCAAGGGATGCAAACTGCGGTATCCAGGTGTTTCCAAGCTGGCATATATCCGGGGTATTATCACTGGCAAAAGCTGTTACAAGTTTTTCCTGCGCTGCATTCCATGGAATCTGCTGCACATCTACTTTTATTCCCGGATTGCGTTTCTGAAATTCAGGAACGAGCCTGGTTACGTACTCCGCCTCGGTGCCCATTGCCCAGAACTTAAGCATCGTTGTGCTGTCTTTTTTATCCGAACAGCCTGAAACGAAGAGGAACAGGATGATGAGGACCTTAAAAAAGAAATATTTAACCCGGAAACCTTTCATATTTTTTTAACAACTTCTGTTTCATAGTTATTTGATGATATTACTTTTCCATCCTGCTTTAGTTCAAAATCCAATTTGTACTTCCCCGGCTTAATCTTTTCAGGAAGCAGGATGTTGTTGCCTTCCCAGTATGAAAAAGTGATTGAATCTTCTTCAATAAATTTAACCGGAACGTTGAAAATGTTCTCGCCTTCCAGTGAAATTACAAATTCGCATGATTTAAATGACCTGTGGAGGTCATTTATTATCCAGTAATCTATCTTTAGTTTCTGACCTGCAAAATTCTTTTTCTGTCTTACATTAACTGAAATATATAAGGGTTGAAAGGCTTTTTGAAGGGCCGTATAACCTTCTTTTTTTTCACCGAAATAATCGACAACGGACCAGGTGATTGAAGGCCAGCAGTCAATGAACATAAATTGGAAAACGGCAGTTATGTCCTTGTTCTTACCCCGGCGGTAAAAATCTATTGCTGTCTTAAGCAGATCAGACTGATATTCCTGTGAATTAGTTATGAACTCTTTTACATTCTTCCCGCGGTCGACTTCAGCAACATTAAACGTCTGCTCATACTGAAAATCATGATACGCCCAGCTTTCTTCTGCAGGGTGTTCGATGTCTCCGTGCGGGATAATTTTCTTAAGCGATTTTATTTCAGGTAATGCCTGGGCTCCGAATTCCGTAACAAGGGGACCCATTGGTTTTGCTGCAAAGTGTTCCTTGCTCCCCCAGTACCATCCGTCGTATGGATGTTCTTCATAATTAGAGGCCATCCTGATTATCCTGCTTTTGTCAATGCCCGATACAGCTTCATATAAGAGTGGATCGAGTGTTTCTATTTGTTTTCCGGGTTCATTGTGACAGCACCAGAATACAACCGAAGGATGATTGTAATGAAGCTTTACCATATCCTTGATCTGTGAAACTGCATTTGCGGTAAATTCCATTGATTCATCGTACGTCCATTGGAGAGCAAAATCCTGCCATACCAGAATTCCCTGCCTGTCGCATTCATCATAATATTCGGACCGGTTAACGTGTGCATGCATCCTTATAATATTTATATTTGCTTCTTTTATAAGTACAGTCTGTTCCTCTATCCTCTGATTGCTCAATTCAGAAAGAAATTGTGAGGGGATAATATTAGTACCGCGCAGGAACAGTCGTTTGCGGTTGAGGAAAAATTCTTTTCGATCGTTGAGACTTACCTCCCTGATCCCGAACATAACATCCTGTATATTAAAAAGCCGACTTTCTATGTTCATCCTGTAAAGGTGTGGTTCGCCAAGATCCCGGCACCACCAGAGTGAAGGGTTATTTATCTCGAAGGTGAAGTTAATTTCAGCTTTACTGCCTCTGACCAGAACCTCTTCCCGGAACCTTAATTTTTTTCCTTTTTGAGGGAAGACCGTTATCTCAATTCTTGCTGTTAAAGCTTCTCCCGATTTTCTGTAAAACGGAATTACAACACTCACTTTTGCTCTGTTTGCCGTTTCATTCAGGGTGGCAGATACGCGTGGATGTTCGGTATAAATACTGTCAAAAGAGTGGAGTGAAACATCATTCCAGATTCCGCCGGTATTCTGATCCTGGCCATATTCATAGCTCCATCCTCCCGGCCGGCAGTCGTGATGATTGAATATTCCTTTTATCAATTTTTTCCTGTGCGGCCAGACAGTTCCCGGTTCTTCCTTAGGTGAGGTAACTTTTACAACAAGCAGGTTATCCCCTTTTTCCAAAGCCGAAGTCACATTGAAATAAAACGTCTGAAAATAGCCCTCGTGTGTTCCGGCCGGAGAATCATTCAGCCAGACCTCCGCAAAGTAATCAACACCTTTAAACTCAAGTATATTTAGTCCATCCGGCTGACCAAATTTAAAGGATTTTGTGAACCACACAGATCCGGAAAAATTATGAAGTCCTGCCCGTTCCCAATTAACCGGCAGCTGCATCTTTTTTGTCTTTTTCCGATTTATTTTTTCTTTCACCTTTTCATACGTCAACTCACCTGCACTGTCTACAATGTACTCCCAATTGCCGTTTAACGAGACTTTCTTTTCTGAATTACTCATTTAGTTGTTTTCACCCAGCTTATGTTCAAGCAGCCATTTATATAGTTCTTCATTATTGTATGTTTCTGTCCATGCATTATGGTTTGCCTTAGGATATACAGTAAACTTAACATTATTTCCGCATGCATTTAATGCTTTCACCATTCTCACAGATTCATCAAGCGGGACAACATCATCCATCGCTCCATGGAAAACCCATATGGAAAGATCCTTTAATTTGCAGGCATCCAGGTAAAGAGATCCTGTCCTTCCGCAGACAATAGCCGCTGCCGCAAAACGGTTTGGTTCATCCATAACAAGTTTCCAGGTTCCTTCGCCGCCCATACTTAGTCCTGTAACATACACCCTGTTCGTATCAACCCGGTAATCCTTCTCGATTTCATCAAGCAGTGCCGAAAGTTCCAAAGGGTTCCACCTTTCTCCCAAAGGACACTGCGGTGAAACAAGTAGAAAAGGAAAGTTCCGGCCCTGTTCTACCAGCATTGGCGGACCATGTCTCGCAGCTGATCTAAGATCGTCTCCCCTCTCTCCCGAGCCATGAAGAAAAAGCACCAGGGGAAAAGGTCTTATTGTCCTGATCATAGCCTTCGGGTAGATACAGAAGATATTTAAGCGATACTTTCACAGTTACTTCTTTTTCAAACTTTCCGGGAATCTGTTTTAATGAATCCTCCTGCCCAAAAAGAGAAGAGATTGTAAATATGGATATTAAACTTGTGATCCATAAGAATATTTTCATCTTAATTGCCCTTAAATGATACTTCAATTTCTGCCGGGAAAGTTTTAATGTATATATTTTTTTTATCAAAAGTATTTATGGTATCTCCGTTAACCGTTACGGTAGATGGAACATTATCGCTAAAAATGTTCTTAAGGATTATCCCGCCGGGAGGAAGAGAAATACTGCCGTAAAGTTTTATCTTATAATTATTATCCGATTGCTTAATTGTATAAGATATCTCACCGTAATAGGTAGGCAGATTTTCAACCGACATACCATCGGGCGAATTGATCCAATCCTGATACAAAGCTGCTCCGGCTACAAGCGACGAATCATACTCTCTTTCGTACACAAACATTGAACGGACTGCATTTATAAAATCTGAGCCAACCCATGTATGCGGCATATCGCCAATATAGCCCGGGTGTCTTTCTTTATGCCATACAACCTCAGCCCACTCATTCCATTTCTGAGGCTTTTGGTCATCAAGGAAAAATTTTATCAGCTGGTGTGCTCTGTCAGGTTGATCAAGAAAAATAAAAGACCCAATGAGCCTGTTCTCATATGGAGTATAACCTGTCCATTCTATTTTATTATCTCTTCTATCTTTGAAAAATTGATAATATTTATCAAATGTATTCCTCGCATATGGTTCGGGAAGATTTGGAAGTTCATTGGCAGGAGAGATTGCGATTGTTGTTGATGTAGCATCAAAGTCGCCCAGTTCCACACTGCCTGGAATATAATTAATTCCCCTTGCCTTCATCGCAAGATCCAGTGAATTGTATAGATTTGTTTTAAAAGTGTCCCTCATCTGTTTAACTTTTTCATAGTTCTCATTTTCACCAAGGATTCTCTCAATCTCTGTTGCGTCTTTTAATCCCTTCATCGTGAAGAAATCATCCCAGTATGAATGCATCGGTTTGGCTGAATACCCTTCGTGACTTATTGACTCAGGCATTATCCCGTAATAGGCTCGTACGCTGTCATTCCCGTTCCTATAATGCGCTGTAGATCTCTGCGTTATTAGGGTATCCATATAATCGACAGCCTTCAGTACATTGCTGTTCAGCTCCTTCAGGAAAAGGGTGTCTTTTGTGAAATTGAAGTACTCCTTTATAAGGTAAATAAATTCACCATGACTGTCATTTTCAGGAACAGGGTCGGGCCCTCTTGCATCAACCACGCAGGGTACTTTTCCGTTTTCATATTGATGAGCAGCATACCATTTTATGAAATCCTTAACTTCTTTAACAATACCTGATTTTAAAAGCGCTGAGGATGTAAGGGCGCCGTCTCTTATCCAGGACCTTTCATAGGATCTCGAGCCTGGTTGTATCCCTGCACTGTCCCTGTTGATTAAAATGTATGCGAGGTTCGACTTCCAGGTATTTACTATTCTGCTTCCTGATGCCGGAAGATTAAATTTAACATGATCAATTTTTTTCTCCCAGAAGGCGATGTCCTCTTTTAACTTATTCTCAACAGAGGAGACATCTGAATTTCCAGCTATGCTTTCCTCATTGTAAAAAGGAACTGCCAGGTAAACACTCCTGCTTTCTCCGGGAGCTAGTTCAAAAGTATAACCAAGCACCCCGCTTGCAGCTTTATTCTTATCAACCACGGATTGATCGGCGGGAATTTTACCGTTTGACAAATAATAGGTTATATCACCTTCATCAAAAGATGCTGCTCCGAATTCTTCGGCGGGTGTAACCGGGATTATGCCCTTATCATCATTCACATATACTTTACCATCCTTATATTTTATGGAATCAATTTCTGCGGCTCCTCCGGTTATGTTGAGCTGTTGATAATAGGGATTTACCTGGAACGGCCTTACTGTAAGATAAAGTTTACCACTATGCCGCTTAGATGATTTATTACTTATGTTATATTTCAGGTAAAGTACGGAGCTATTATTTGCTTCTCCGTAAGCAAACGCTTCTGTCTTAAGCTTAAGATCATTATAGCTCCATTCGACTGAGGGAATTGGCAGATAGTTATCGTATAATGATTGTGTCTCTGATACATCATGCCAGGTTATGAATTTCCCATCAACTGTAAGAAAAGGCTCGATGGAGAAATGTTTTTTGTCAACTTCAGCCATACCGTCTTCACTGAAGAGGGCTTCTTTCCTGTCGTTATTAACACCTACAATAGTCCAGAAAGTCCCTTCCCTACCAAGGTACCTCGGGTAATAACCTGAAGGGTAGTCAGCTGCAATCTTTATGAAGAAAGTGTTCAGGTCATCAGAGTAACCGGTATTTTTAACAGATATATCATTGATTCCATAGCCCTTGCCCCGGCTGCTTTTAATCAGCTTGATTTTAATTTTCTCAGCATCTTCCTCTTTTAAACGGATATAACTTGTACTTCCTGTTTTTCGTTTTACAGAGTATACTTTTTCCCAGTTATCGTCTTTTGCTGAGAGATATACCTCAAATTCCTTAGCATAATCCGCACTATCCCAATTGATTACCACAGCTCCGAATTCCCTTCTCTGGTGAAGGTTGAGAATTATTGCCTGATCTTCGTTGCTGCTGCTTTTCCAGGCAGTGGTTTTATTGCTGTCCACCAGATTTTCGGCAGAGTAATCCTTGCCGGCCTCAGAAGAAACTTCAGCAGCCGGGATGATGGGAGAATTATCCTCCGGTGGAAGTGCCTCAAATTTCAGGTCGTCTATAAGGATAGAACCTTTTCCGCCCACATATGATGAAATTGTAAATTCGAGCCGGTCAATCTTTTTCAGTTCTTTATCTTCAGCCGGTCCCCAGGCAAAGCTTATGTGCCTTTTCTTGATTTTTATCTTTGTCCACTTTGATGGGAAGTCATAATTCCTGTTGATCATCCACCATACATTTTGTCCGGTGCTGTCAAGCAGTTTAAACTCAAGGTTGTTTGCGGGTGATTCAGCTTTCATATAAAAAGTAAACTGGTAATTATCAGGAAGTTCGATTGGAATTATTTTCTGAATGCCGCCGTAGCCTGTACCCTTTGTAAAGTTGTAGTCGAACTCTAGGGCTTTACCCGTATGACCTTCTGCAAGACTGACTTTTGTCTCCACTCCATCCGACTTATAAACCTTCCAGTCATTAAGCGACTCGAAATCATCAAGCACCCGCTGGGGGTAGAGATTTAATGCGGGAAAGGATATTAGCATCATAAGCATTATCCGTATCGTCCCGAAAGTCATCCCGAACTTATTTCGGGGCCTCCCTCCAGTCACCATCCCGTTTGTCATCCCTTTTGTCATCCCGTTTGTCATCCCGAATTCATTTCGGGATCTCTCCTCCAGTCATCATCCCGCTTGTCATCCCGAATTTATTTCGGGATCTCATCCTCCCCCTTGTCATCCCGAATTTATTTCGAGATCTAAGTTTTATAAACATAATCTTTCCTTATTTACACTTTACGATACCGGTTCTGCCGGAAATACCGTTTTCATTAAAAGCTTCAAGAGCGAAAAAATAACCGGGACTGACATTAAGCGAATTCAATACGTATGAGGTATCGTTATACACCATCACAGAACTGTAAAGTTTTGCCGGATGTATACCGAAGTAAATCATATATCCCTGCACGCCTTTCACAGGGTTCCAGCTCAGCTTTACACTCCTTCTGCCACCTTCCCGTTCAGCCTTAAAGTCCATCGGTGTTTCAGGAACAACGCCGTTTCCTTTGCCGAAGATCCTTAAATCAGAGATGGCAAGGTAAGGTGCAGGATAATGAATATTTTTAAAACGAATGTATCTTGCTCTTCGCGGATTATCAAGTTCAGTATAATCATTAGGGACGTCCATTTTATTATTACTTTTGTCGATAAGCATATCCCAGCTGTTCCCGTCATTAGAATACTCTATCACATACTGGTGATAAATGCTGTCTCTTTTGCCGAAGATATCAGATTTATAATCAGAGTAGTTAACCTGCACAGCATTTACTCTGCATTCATTCAGCAGGTCGATCATAACCCATTCACCAGCCTTATTCGTTTCCGGGATCCAAACAGTTTTTATATCCTCATCAGTAATATTAGTCTGCGGGAAACTGTCGATGAAAGAAGAGGCGCTAACCGGTTTATTAAAAGAAAGCAGCATCCAGCCTGTAAATAAATCATCATCAGTTTTCGTTCTGTCGGAAGGAATGTAATGAGGATAATCGCCGTAGGCAGTATTTGCAAAAAGCTGCCCGTCCCGATCAAATCCAGAAGGAAACATTCCGATTCTCCGTTCGAAATAATAATTCACACCGACAACCATCGTTGCGAAATGCCAGAAATTTCCATAAGGATCAGCTACAGTACTGCCATGACCGGCTCCTGTAATGAACCCTTCAGGCTTATAGGAGAAAGGACTGTATTCGGCGTAGGTGAAAGGACCCAGAGGATTATCAGAAGTATAAACACCGTCGCCGTAAATATTCCACTCTGTACCCGGAGCTGCATATTGAAGATAATATTTACCATTATGCTTCGTCATCCAGGCTCCTTCAAGATATCCAGCCGTGGAATCTGTATGATTTTCCCCGAAACGCTCCCAGCCATGCTGTTCAGGATGAAGGAGTATGAGGTCTTTAAAATCTCCTTTGGGGAGGAAGTAGTTTGCTGGATCAAGTTCGGCACCTTGAATTGGATAAACATTCGATGACCCCACGTACAGGTACACCCTGTTATCATCATCAACAAAAAGAGCCGGATCATGCACATCAACAGGTAAAAGTGAAGGTACACCTTTCCAGGTACCTTTCTTAGGATCATCGGTATAAATAACGCTCTGCCATTCCGAAGGATTGCCAAGTGCAAGCAGTATCGAATCTTTGAAAGACCAGGCTGCAGGTGCATTGGATGATTCGAAGTACCATGATTGAGGGTGGATAAAGTCCCACGATTTTAAATCTGCAGAATGCCAGTAGCCGAATGAACGTGTTACGAACATATAATACTCGCCCCTGAACTTGACAACTGCAGGATCGGCACCTGATCTGTAGGATAGGCCTTTTGAAGTATTCACAATGCTGTAAGTATAATCGATATTAATAGGGTTGCAGTAAGTGGATGGTTTGTGCCCGGGACTTAAAATTCCTGAGAAAAAGAGCAGGAAGCTAAATACCGGGAGAACAAGAAAATAATACTTCTTAAAAGTTTTGTTTAGAAGAATAATGAACTTTAATTTTTTAACAACCAATTTGTAATCCTGTTGATTTCTTATTGTCCAGGTTTCCGTTTATCAGCCCGTCAGAAATTCCCGCCTTTTCGATAAATATTCGTCTGCTGTAACCCTTTCTTTTTTCACTCATAACAGCCTCACTTTTTTTACAGAAATCAATCGACAACCTCAAAGGATGCAGAAATAAGTTCGGAGGAATTGCCTCCCGCATACACCGTGAAGGTTCCTGGTTCCACCACCGGCTCCATATTTAAATCAAGAAAAGAAAGCATACCCGGGGTTATTTCGAACTCTGCTTTTTTTGTTTCACCGGGCATAATATTCAATCGTTTAAAACCTTTTAGTTCCTTAACAGGCCTCGTTACACTTGCGTAATCATCCCTGATATATAACTGTACAACCTCTTCACCTGCGTAATGCCCCGTGTTCTTAACATTAACAGTAACCTTAACCGGCTCATCTTTTTTAATGCTGTTTTTGGACACGGTGAGATTATCATAGCTGAAGGTAGTGTAGCTAAGTCCATAACCGAAAGGATAGAGCGGAGTGTTGGGCGAATCAGTATACTTTGAAGTATATTTATCTTCGTCGTCGAAAGGCCGGCCTGTACTTTTCTGATAATAATAAAGCGGGATTTGTCCCGTTGACCTCGGAAAAGTAACCGGAAGTTTCCCGGAGGGATTGTAATCCCCGAAGATAACCTGTGCAATTGCATTACCTGCCTGACTGCCTAAATACCAGCATTCAAGAATGGCGGGAATACTTTGCGAGATACGGTTAATTGTGAGCGGTCTGCCATTCATTAAAATTATAATAACAGGTTTTCCCGATGCCTGAATTTTTGATATTAGTTCCTCCTGGATTCCAGGAAGATTAAGATTTGTTTTGCTTTCTGCCTCACCACTCATTCCGCGTGATTCGCCGGCAGTAACAATAACAACATCTGCATTTTCTGCAGCCTCAATGGCGTCATTAAAACCGGAGTAATCAGAGTCGTTAACATTACAGCCTTTCACAACATCTATTAAGGTTTTGTTATTTACCGCGTTCTTTAATCCCTGAAGCACGGTGACAATATTCTCAGGAGTGTAACCGCCGGACCAGGGTCCTGCCGGATCATTGGGATTATCTGCAAAGGGACCTATAAGTGCTATTCGTTTTACATCACGACTTAAGGGAAGAACATTATTTTCATTTTTCAGAAGAACAATAGATTCTTTTGAAAGCTGAAGAGCAATGCTGTCCTTATAACTTTTGCTTAGTCTATTCTTTGCGAAGTATGAAGTATCTGTATAAGGATTATCAAATAATCCCAGTCTGAACTTCATCCGCAGAACATTTCTTACAGAGCGATCGAGATTCTTTTGGGAAATTTTTCCTTCTTCTACAAGTTGTTTAAGATTGGGAGCGTAGGGATTTCCGTCGATGGAATCACCTACCATGTCAACGTCCACACCCGCAGTGAAGCCTCGTAGTGCGGCTTCTTTCATATCTTTTGCAAAGTGATGACGGACGAGTTCACCGACCGAGTTATAATCACTTATTACAACACCATCCCACTTCCATTCATCCCTCAGAATTTCAGTTAAAGTATAATGATTTGCGGAGGCAGGGATGCCGTTAAGATCATTGAAGGCGCTCATAATGGATACAGCTCCGCTTTTTACCGCAGTGTGAAATGGACGCAGGTATACTTCGCGGAGGGTTCTATCTGAAATATCAACCGTGTTATATTCCCTTCCGCCTTCTGCCCCGCCGTAAGCAACGTAGTGTTTGGGACAGGCAGCAATGCTGGTTTTGTCATCCAGGTTTTCACCCTGGAATCCTTCAACCCGGGCTGCGGCGAAAACACTTCCAAGATAGGGGTCTTCACCCGAACCTTCCACGATCCTTCCCCACCGCGGATCGCGTGCGATATCCACCATCGGGGCATAGGTCCATCTTGTGCCCTGGGAGGCTGACTCAAATGCGGAAATTCTGCAGGCTTCTTTTACGAGTTCCGGATTCCAGCTGGATGCTTCAGCCAGAGGAATCGGAAAGGTTGTGAAGTAGCCATGGATGATATCGTTTGCAAAAATTAAAGGTATACCCAATCTTGTTTCTTCCACGGCGATCTTCTGCAGCCGGTTGCACTCGGTCGGTCCCCTGAGTCCTATCAGCACTGAACCGATTTGTTCATTTCTTATAAGATTTTCCTTTGCCGGGTCCATACCAACGATTTGAACCAGCTGACCTATTTTTTCCTCAAGCGTCATCTTTACGATAACGCTGTCGATTCTTTTTTCGATTAAATCATCCGGGTTTTTACCGGGATTGAAACTCCCTGCAAACGTAAGCAATCCTGCAAGCAGTAGAGGAAGAAGTAGAGTTTTTCTCATAGTGTATTTTAGTGGATTTATTTTGATTACGATTTTTCTCCATTTACAACCCTCAATCCTCAAACCCCAATCTCTCCAGGCCCTTCTTTATAACCGGATCCTTCATAACATACTTCCAGATTAATCCTGATCTGAAATTTTCAATCATAATAACGATGGGACCTTCGTCGAGTCCCAGGTAATCTTTATCAAACCACTCTACCGTAAGGTTGAATGCGTCTTTAAAACCGTACTTTCCCCACAACCCTTTTTCACCGTACATATCATACATATTTTTAAGTGCGGGGATACAGACTTCAGGCGCAAAGGGAATAGAGCCGCCTGCTGCTTCTGGTGTAATTGTACCGTCCTCAGCAATAGTAAATTCCGGTCCGCTTGCTCCTCTGCCGGCATATCCATGAAATTTATTTCCGTCTTTCTCAAAATCTCCGGGACCGTCGCACGCACTGATTCCCCAGGTAAGAGAATCGTATCCTGCCCATCCTTTCGGGTTCTCAGTACAGTATTCGCGGTTCACAAGCGTTGCTCTCCTGGAGTTTTCAAAATAGTCTATTCCTCTTTCTTTCATATATTTATCAGGAAGTCCTTTAAGATCAACGAACATCTGGGTGTACTGGTGACCAAAGAGAGGAGGAAAGATTACATGAGGAAGTCCATACGGTTCCTGCCAGTTATATCCTGAAAGCCACACGTCGTACGCGTTCATCGGGTCCGTTAGATTAGTTCCTGCCGCGAGGATATACAGATAAAGAGCTTCTGTATAACCGAACCAGCCGAAATCACCAAGCCCTCTTTCAGGATCATATCCCATTGAGACCAGACCTGTATGGTTATCACGGCTCGATTTTTTTATTACTGTCCAGTTCCAGTCGACTCTGTTTGTCAGTGTATCACCTAACTCACGAATTTCTTTTTCAATTTCATTATCCCCGTCATAATACTGCATGGCAAATCGGATACCGGCTAGAAGCCAGGCGGTATCTATAGTAGAAAGTTCACAATTCCATTCACGCTTGCCTGTATCCATCTTTAGGAAGTGATAATAAAATCCTTTATATCCGGTTGCATCGGGCTTTGTGCTTTGCTCTGAGTTTAATAGAAATCTTTCAAGGTTGAGGGTAAGCTGAGCAGCCTTTTCTCTGGAAATCCAATTGTGTTCGGCCCCTATGGCCCATGCAGCAATTCCCCACCCAGATGCAGCTATCGTTGCAGGTGAATCTTCGGTGCTTCGGTCTTTCACCAAACCGTTTTCAGGGTTAACTTCATTTATGAAATAGAGGAAGGATCTGTACTGCAGGGTATCAAGGAAAGTGCTCTCTTCTCTAGAGGGAACATATTGCGAAAAAAGGTATTGGCAGCTGAATATTATTAAAATGAAAAATAATTTTTTCATAAGTTTGTCATGCCCGTTTTCGTTTATTTATAGATTCCTTAACCGGTCAGCCTATCAGGAAGACAGGTTCAGGATGACGATTTATTAAAAGTTTTGAGTATGACATTTTGTCATACTGTGAATTTATCAACAACTGAAAACTGCGTTTTTTTGCAGTTTTCGCATTGTCTCATTTTGAGTATGCTCGGCCTTTAAAAGGCGCATAACAGGCGCACAACTACTGCCCAACAGGCTAGTATGCCATATTGTCACACTGTTTATTATTTCATCAGGCACATTTTACGGGAAATTGTCTTTCCTCCGGCCCTAAGTACATATAAATATATCCCGCTTGAAAGGTTTCTGCCGTCGAAGACCACATTATAATCTCCCGGTGATTTGTCTTCATTTAAAAGGGTTTTAATTTCATTTCCCAGGACATCGTATACCTTTAAAGTCACGGGTCCCGATTGTGCAGCATGAAATTTTATATGTGTTGAAGGATTAAAAGGATTGGGATAATTATTCATCAACTCATAGCTTTCCACGGGAGAAGACTCACTCCTGACCCCGGTGAAATCGGGTACAAAGCCTATAGCATCAAGCATAGGCTGAATCTCCGGGTTAGCCATAAAGTTATTCCAGAGAAGCTGTGTTCTGTAGTTCTCAATCATAATTATAATAGGGCCTTCATCGATTGCAAGGTAGCTTGGGGCATACCAATTTTGACTAAGATTGAATGCATCTTTGAATCCATATGTACCCCATAGGTTGTTCCCGTATTCATAGAAGAAACTTTTCATCGCCGCAATCGACTGATCGGGGGTATAAGGCATTGATGATAATGCCGCTGTAGGGGCAATTGTACCATTATCATTAGTAGGAGAAAAAGCATTGTACCCGAAGGGGCCATCGCTCGCTGTTAGTCCCCAGGTGTCTTCATCATAACCGGCAAAGTTCCCCGGATTATCGGCACAGTAAGACCAGTTGATAAGTGTCTGGTTCCTGTTATTTATAAAATAATTTGTGTAATCATCCTTTTTATTGCGTGGATCAAACCCAAGGAAAGAATAGTGAACAAAAAATAAAGGACCTCCGTAAGGCCAGCCAACATAAAGCGGAATACCATAGTATGAATTTCCGTTAAGGTAATTGGGACTGCTAGCCCAACCGAGATGATATAAGGATGCCGGAACAGGATGCGTTGGTGATGCAATAGCCAGGAGATAAGTTATCATGGTTTCATTGGGACCCTGCAGCGGGAAGTTCATAATCCAGCCGTAATCGGGCGACCAGTGCCAGTAAAGGAAGTTGCCGTTATCTTTCCTGTACCAATCCCATTCAACACCTTCCCATATATTGGTAATAAGGGTTCTGATTTGTGCTTCATCGGTGGTACTCTGACCGAAATACTGCCTTGCAGTAAGCAGCCCCTGAATAAGAAAAGCTGTCTCGACCAGATCTCCCCCGTCATCATATTGACTGAACGGAATTACATCACCTGTGGTTCCGTTAAGCCAGTGAGGATATGCGCCATGAAACCTGTCAGCCGAGTTCGTTAAAAAGTTAAGGATGGTGAGCATACGGTCAATACCCTGCTGCCTGGTTATATAACCTCTTTCAATTCCGACAAGTAAAGCCATTACACCAAACCCGGAGCCTCCGGAAGTAACAGTTTCATTATTTCCGTTGGAGCGGTCTCTGGCGAGTCCTGATACGGGATGAGCAAAGTCCCAGAAATATCTGAAAGTTGCCCGCTGGACTGAGTCGAGCAGTGCAGTATCAGGCAGAGAAGTTGTTGATGCTGTGACTGCTGCGCTCAGCTCAGATTCATTCAAACTTGAATCGAAAGAAGATAGCTTATAGCTGAATGTCTTAGGAGGAGCCCCTGTATGATCTGTAAATGAAGTATCAGCGGATGAAAGTGAAGCGATTAACTCAAAGTCTCCGCCGTCGGATTTATAAAGTCTGTAGCCCGCAAGATCATTCTCAGTATTTGGGGCCCAGGTAATGTCAATAACAGTATGGAATCCCAGTGCTGTTAAACCGGCAGGTACTGCAGGAGGAGTCGGCATCATTATCCTCTGCAGATTTCATCATCATTTCATCAAGGTAGATGGTCCTTATGTTTCCATCGGGATTGTTTTGTGCAAAGCCTATTCCTTTGATCTGAGTAAGATCCGCACTGCCTGGTGATTGGAAAAAATCATCCAGTGGAACAGAAACACGAATCCACTCATTTACAGGAATGACATTAAGGTACTTGGACAGCGGCTGCCTGCCAGTCTGATTGTTGCTGACATCTTCCAGGAAGAGAGCCGGCAGAAAGGCAGAATCAATTTCCGCCAGGGCAAAAACCCGGAACGTGACGGAATCCTTTACAGTTGCATCATGGGAAGCAAAGCCGTCACTCCCGATACTTGCCTGCCAGTCGCCGTTGCCCGAAACCCACTTGAGTCTTAGTGCATTTAACCCGGAGTATTTTCTGGTGGCATCTACAGGCAGATTACCGCCGCTGGTTAGTATAACGACGCTTGGGGAGGAGTACTGGCCATGACTGTAAGGATAGTAGCTGTTGTTAGGACTATCATTAAAAAATATGTAGGGCTGTGCGCTTAATGAACCACACCCTAATAAGACTAATATAAAAAACGTAAAAAGATTTCGATGTATCATATTACTGTATTATATTTTTGTTCTTCATCCAGATGTCGTACCATCCTGTGTATTCCTCGGTATAAGGCACGGCATAAATTTCGCCGCCGAATCCCATCTTCCTGGCCACTACCAGGTTCAGATAAATATCTTTAATATTATTAAGAACATTATCATAGATTTCAACACCGTATTTTGCTGCCAGCGCGGCATCATAGTTATTTATTTTACTTTGGAACTTCGACATCGTTATTTTGGCAATAAGTTGATCCTTAACCTCATCAAAGCTTTTGGTGTAGCTGGTGGTGTCCTCTTTTTTATCAATAACCTGAAAGATTGAATATCCCTCATCCAGCTTAAGGGGACCATAAACATCCCCGACATTCAAGTTGTGTAGCTATCCTGCCTATTTCCCCATGCTGCGTCATATCAAAATAACCGAACTCACCTCCTTTATTCCGGAGTGAATCTCTTGTGGTGTACTTCTCTGCAAGCTCCCTGATGCTGACTCCCCGTGAGAGCTCGTTTAATACCGTTTCAGCCACACTGAGACTGTCAGTAAGCACTTCCGCAATATTAACGAGTGCAGGCATGGTCTCCCGCCAGTCATTTTGCTTATACACAGAAAATGCCTGCTCTTCAGATACTTTTATTGAGTCAAACATATTTATCTTAATCAATTTGGAGAGATAGGTATCTTCCCACATCCCGAGATCTTTTTTAACATCGGGATTATTCTCAAGTCCTTTGTTATAACCTTCACGCGCGAAAAGCTGATCCTCTATGAACTTACGTATGTAAGACGATAAAGATGACCTGATGCTTATCTCACTTATATCTCTTACAACTAATCCATCCTGGCTTAACTGGTATATAAAGAAGTCAGGCTTAACAGGATCCTCCTTAACCTTAATAAAAGTTTTATTTCGCAGTTTATCATCCATCTTATGAAGAGCTGAATATACCTCGTCACCCTTCAGGTAGTACTTGGTATTCTCTTCTCCTGCCGGGTTAAGCTGTCCGGGAACCTGTTTACCATACTTCTCATAAAATGCAGGAACAAATATTTTTATAAGCTCTTCAAAGATCTGCTTATCTGCTGTCACTCTGAAACCGCTAAGAAAACCACGGTAGTACTTAAGGTAATACTTATATTCCTCCCTTGTCTTCACTATCTTTTGAACCTCATCATTAACAGATTCCGGATCTTTCAAATCGGTATTATTATCTTCTCTTAAAAGTTTTAAGATATAGTAGCCGTCGCCGGCCTGAACCGGAGATGTAAACTGACCATCTTTCAGACTGTAAAGTGAATCTTCAACAGGTTTCTCCATATCGCCGAAAGTAATTTTCTTAGGATTGTCTTTTTGCTCATTACGCAGTGAGAGTAGAGAGTCGAATGACGCACCTTTTTTTAATCTGCTGTAGATATACCCGATCTCATCCCGGCTGCGGGAAAATATAAAGCCTACGGTAAGAGATTTTCTAATTCTTTTTAAGCCTTCAAGTATCTCGCGCAGAATCAACCGAAACTTTATTCTTTATTTCATCTTTGTAGAGCGCATCGCGAAGAAACATATTGCGCAAAGGCGTCATTATCTTTTTGAAAGAATCCGTGGTATCAAATCCCTTCTCCCTGGCATCAAGTGAAAGGAGCTTTTCTGCTATTAGTTGTTTTAGGAATTCTTTCTTCGCGGCAAGCTGATCACTCTTTTGAAGCAGATTGGGATGGGCACTGAAATCAAAACGATCGCGGAACTCAGACTCGTAAATTTTAACAGGACCGACCCTGGCAACTACCCTGTCCTGCTGGGCCGGAAGGTATGTGTTAACAATAATTAAAAGCGTGCATAATACAACAAGTAATCTCATTCAGGTTCACCAATTAATCGAAAACCGGCAGAACCTGCCTGCCGGTTTAGGTAATATTTAACTTTACTAAAAATGAAGCCCCAGCGTAAATCTATGAGTTCCGTTCAGCCTTCCGTAATCAGCCCAGGCATAGTCAAAGCTCACTACTGATTCTCCTGCAAATCCAACTTTGGCCCCTGCACCCAGGACAAGCCCGCCTTCGGAATCTTTAAGGAACAGATCCCGGTAGCCGCCTCTTAACGCAAATGTATTAAGAAATTCCCATTCTCCGCCCACGTTTATTCTTTCATCATTATCGTTGGAATGCATTGCATCTGTGGAGACTATAAACCTGTTCCACTGTGCAAAAGTAATTGAGTATGAAACACCAACCCTGAATAAAGTAGGCAGGCTATAGGAACCCATCCTTAAGCTTGCGGGAAGTTTGCTGTTATCTCCATGCTTGTTAGGATCAGCATCATAATTGAAGTAAACATCCCGGCCGTCATAGGAAGCCCGGGGACCAAAATTAGAAACACTGGCACCAAGCCTCAGCCCTTCAATTGAAGTCTGATACTGAACACCGAAATTAAAAGCAACGTCGCTCAAACTGGTATTGTAAATAGTCTCCTGCATATAATTAACTGCAATACCGGCTGATACTCTATCAGTTAATAATATTCCGTACGCGGCTCCCAGCGAAAGGTTGGTTACATCATAATATAACCCTGTGCCTTTTTCCTTCTCAACTGTCCTTATTTCGATATCACCTGAACTTAATGAAGTAACCTGTACGGCAATTGTTCCAAGTCCTTCAACATTCAATGCTGCGGTTGCATAGCTGTATTTAATATCGGCAAGCCACTGGTTGTAAGTGAAGTCAACATTGATACCTGTAAGTTCGCCAAGGCTTGCGGGGTTATAAAAAGCAGCAGAGGCATCACCCGTAAGTGACGTACCGGCATTACCCAGGGCTACAAGTCTTGAGCAGGGTTCTATCTTAAGGAACTGGCCGATAGTTGTTCCGACTTTACTTTGTGCTGCAGCACTTCCGGTGAACAAAAGCAGCATAAATATGACGGTAATTTTGTAGGTATTCTTCATAGTTTCACCGCTTATTTAATAATTGCGAATTTGCCGATAAAATCATCGGAGCCCGGAGTCTCGACATGGTATATATAAAGACCGGGAGCAACTTCAAGGTTATCTTTGGAACGCAGATTCCACGCAATATAATCCTGGAATCCGCCTTCGTGATGCAGCGTCTGCACCAGTTCACCTGTAACAGTATATATTCTTAAAGTTGAATTGATAGGCAGTGCCCTGAATTCAATTCTCCTGTCCCCTCTTCCCGACTGAGCGTAAGGCGACTGCTCAAAAGATGCTGCTCCAAGGTAAGGGTTAGGGACTACATAAGGTTTCTCATCAGCATATTCTGATTTCTGTTTTCCAAGGTCAATAAATGAGGAATCAGTTGTAAAGCTGAATACATCCTTTTCATTATATGGAACATTGATTGTTAACTGATATGCATCTCCTTCTGTAGGGAATATCGAGTTGGCATATTTAGGTCCATAAATAGTATCAACAGTTATTTTCCATACAGGAAGTGTCTGTCCCTGGGCATTTTTTCCTAATATTTCAATGTATTCATTATTTCTGCTTAACGTACGGTTTCCGTCCGTATCAACAAACCGGAAGTCGGCCTGAAATTCTCCACCTGCCTTGGGCATTCCCATTATTTTAAATTTGGAAGGAACTGCGGGTAACACTGCGGTTCCCTGGGAGGTATCAAGCACCTGATCTGAAAATACCAGCAGATAATCCGCAGGGTAGTTAGGACGTTTGGCATTAGTTGGTGTTGATGTTGCAGAAGCTCTGATATTTAAGACAAGGTTTGTACTGCTGCTGGGCAGGAAACCTGAATTAACAGAATCAGGTGACAGGTTACGGTCAGCGAATATCAACGGCAGCATTCCCATACCCACAGGGCCCTGTCCCAATGCTTTAAGATCGGTTCCTCCTACAAAAACTGTATCATTTCTTCCACCTGTTACATCATACATCTGGTAGCTGGATGCCCTGATTGAATCCTGGGGCGATTCGAACCTTATTTCAAAAGTATGATCCTTTGGGATAAGATCAGGATTAGGAATATCAATTGAAATTTCACCTGAACCATAGCCCTGGGTATGCTGGAGGTCGGAATAAGTTCCAGGTTTATAACCTGGAGCCTGATCGTTAGGATAAACTATAACCACGTTCTTTGGAAGAATTATTCCTCCTCTAAGAGTCTGGTTAACAGATATAGCACTTTCAGACGGATAGATGTTTAGCTGCTCAATTCCTTTGTCATAAGATGTAACAGCATAAAAGTATCTCTGTCCGTTAATTGCAGTTGTATCTTTAAAATGATGCTGAATACCGGAGTCATTGCCGAGATAAAACTCAAGTCCTTCAACAGCTATCTGGCTGTAGTCAAGTATACCATCATCAAGGTCATATACTGCCAGAGGTTTACCGGGACCTATAAGTCCGATACCCTGCGCATCATAAATAATCTGGGGATCAAGAAAACTCTCATCTGTGCTGCGGTAAATTTTATAACCTTCAAAATCATTGGTATTAGTTATAGGATCAAATGCATCCTCTGCAGCATTGTCCCACGTTAGATTAACAAAGCCATCGCCGGGATAAGCGTGCACAGTGGGCAGAGGAGGAGGAGTAGCAAACTGGTAATTTGCATTATATATAGTTTGAACAATCTCGACGGTATTTCTCATCTGATGCAGATCAGCACCAAAAGCAAGTGCGAGGCTGAATCTTTCCGTTTTCCTTGTATCCAGATAAAATGGTCCTGAAGCAAATAAGAAACCGATGTTATAGTTAACAACACTAGGCGCATCAAAGGGATTAGGACTAGTCCACAAATTGTAAAGTTTCTCCGGCCATTCATGAACATCAGTATAAAAAACAATATTATCAGTCTCACCAACGCCGCCGCCGCCAACTCTAATCCGGTTAAGTTTAAAACCTGTAAGCCCAATCTGGTCTGATTCATTTATATCTGTTTTATCAAAATTTGCTTCCCCGGCTGTAGGGATAGAGTCGTTTTCACCGGAATCACCCGTACCCCATACACCATCTCCGCCGGTATCATTATTTAGGGTCCAGTCCATATCTTCATCACCTGTCCACCAAATACCTCTCTGAAAAGCCGGGCGAAGTCTGAAGTTTGCATACCTGTTTAGCTTTAGCGTATCATAATTAGTAGTTACATAATTAAGGATTGCTTGAGTTCCAACTAATTTCTGTCCCGGTCCACCGTCTCTTTTTTCGTCAACAATTCCGTCATCATCATCGTCAATACCATTTACCGGGTTCCCCGGAGTTTCAAGGTACGCATATCCCAGGTAGCCTGTAGGACCAAACTGACCGTGGCCATTATAATCCCATGTATAAACGAGATCCATTCCATTCGTTGTATCATAGTAGGCCGCATCATCATCGCTTTCATAAACAAGATCAAAAGGACTAAGAGAACCGCCTCCAACACCTGAGTCCATATATAAACCGAAAATCACATTATAATCATAAACGGTAGTTCCCTCATTAGATATATCATAATGCCAGAAGAGAACGTCCCTTGATTGGATATTTGCCCACTGGAAGCCTCTTTGTTCAACTCTCAGGGCCATTCCGCGTCGTGTACTGTCCCTGAAGTCAGGATAAAAATTCCATTTACTATAGTAATTATCATCATATACACAAAAGCTTTCCTGGTCGGCATTAGGCTGCTTACCGAAATAGCCGTTCCAGCTTCCGCGCCAGCCCGGATCATCCGGATCTCCGGCTTTATCAGGCCAGCTGTCGGGCCAGGTTCTTGGATCATAGCTCACCGCGGGAGACCTTGCTACGTTAATTGTCGGATCAAGCTGCAGGTATCCGGGACGGGGATTGTACCTCTGCAGTCTCCCTGTTGCAGGGTTTACTTCTTCTCTCTCACGGTAGCCGGTCTGCATCATATAAAATGTCTGATACTGCCCGTTTATAAATTGCTGAAGCTTCGCTAATACGAAAGGCGTAACACCGTCGCTGTAATTTTCAAGCGATCCTTTCGGCCATTCCATGGAATGAAAAATTGTATAATCGGGATCGGTCTGATAATCACCCACCATACCATAGTTATAAAATAAAGTACGGATTCTGTTTGCATCGTGGGTTCCCTGCCTTACATAGTCTTCGTTCCCCCTCTGATCAGGAGGGACTACATCGTAATACTGCTGAGCCCATGCAGCAGTCGCAAATAATAAGATAAGCAGCAAGCTTCTTAAAGCAATCATTCCTATTTTATTTTGGAATCGTTTCGTGCCTGTAATTCCAAATCTTTTCCGGAACACAGTACCTGATTCACGAATTAAATTGAGATCGCTTTTTCCTGCTGAAACAGTGCAGGCTAAGTTTGGGACAACAGTTAAGTTCAGGTTGACCGCCCTTTGATGAGCAATGACAGACAAGTTCGGGATCATAACAAAGTTTTCTGTAATTCGATTAGTAATTTTATTTTCCATAATTATTAGTAACTCCTAAAAGAGAATCCAAATTCAATTCTGCGTGGAGGGGCATACCGGTTCGGGTCAATCGGTTCTCCATACAATAGTGTTAGAGAGTTGCTCGGGTTTCCCGTATCTGCATAAACCGCACCGTTATTGAAGTCCTGATTGAATAAATTAAATACTCTCAGGAAAACACTGAAATTCATAAAATTAAAATTAAAGAACTTCTCTGCCCGTAAGTCAACTGTTGTGTAGCTTGGTTTCCTCCCGGAATTATGTTCCTGCTCAGTCTGGAAACCAACCAGTTCTGGAGTATAAGGCTGACCGGAAGCAAATTTAATAATAGTACTGACAGAAAAATCATTATCGACCTTGTATAAGGCGGTAAGGTTTAGAGTGTGCCTCTGATCCCAGTTAAAAGGAATGTCTCTGGGCCTGGGATCCTGACCTCCAAGCGCCCTGTCTGCATTTTCACGGGGATCGCTTGAATTTCCGTTTGCGAACTGTAGACTATAGTCTATAGTAAATCCAAAGTTATCAGAAGGACGCTGAGTAACAGATAATGTCACTCCTGATACGCTGCCGTAATCTATGTTTGTGTTTCTGGCATACTGACCGAAATTATATGTTTCAATTACTTCGGTACCGAGAAGGTCTCTTATATCTTTATAAAAGAAAGTAAGATCAAGACCAAGGTCATCATTTATTGCCTGCTTCAATCCGACTTCGTATTCTACCGTTACCTCAGGCTTAAGATCAGGATTTCCAAGGTAATCCTGTGTATAAGTACGCCCTGCATCCAGGAAGTCAAGCACCTGGTAGTTTGCATTTTCATAGAGCGCGCTGTAAGCAGGCATCTGGTAAAAATGTCCGTATGAAAAATGAAGAGCTGATTTATCTGTTAGAGGAAATCCGAAACCGAGACGTGGAGCAATGGTCTGCTTGATACCTGCTTTAATAAGCTTAGAACCGGGAACGCCTACGATAGTGTTTGCAGGGTTCTGAAGATTGCTGGGAATAAAAGCCTGCGGATCGAATATCTCGTAGCGAAGTCCAGCTCTTACAACCAGGTCTCCCAGCTCAATCCTGTCTTGAATATATGCTGCACCTTGCCGTGGTTTATATGTTTCAACCCTTTTAAATCGTGGATCAACAGGATCATACAACTTAGGCACAAGCACTTCCTCATCAGCTTGATTTGAGATAGTTACCAGTTGTCCCGGAGGTCCGAATTGAAGATCATTGATCTGTCCGTCTATTCCCGCTTCTATATAATTATTCTCATTAAGCTGCCAGGCATAATCAATTTTTGCCTGCAGAAAATTGGTCTTTTGAATATACCTGCCGAGATCTACACCCTGCAGGACAGCGCCATACTCGTAGCCGGAAATTGATTTGGGTCCCTGGGCTGCATAATAGCGCGGATCGTAAATGGATTCGTACTTGAACTCCTTATAATCGTAATAATTATGACGAACACTAAGCTTATAAAACATCTTGTCGGAAAGCGTATGGGTAAGATCTAAACCATGATTTATTGCGAAGGTGGTTTTATCCTTTAACCCTTCCGGATTAAATCTGTAGGCAAAATTATATGCTTTACCCCAATCGTAATTTGCAATAGCGACATAACTGATGTTGATCCTGTCAATGGAAGTGTTGGTTATTTTAGCCTGCCCGCTCCATTCATCATACGGATCCATCGATGTTTTTTTGTTGTCTCCTGTTGGATAAACAATACCTGCACCAACATTATTTGTATCAGTTGGTAAAAATCTTCGTGTCCCGTAAAGGTAGCCGTCATTATGATAGCGCCTGCCGCTTACAAGGAATGTTGTATTCGGTATATAAGTTGGACCAGTTACAGTAAGCTGGTAATTCTGCAGGGAGTATGGAACAAAATCTTTATTATTGGGATAAGTACTGTTATCCAGGGGCAGATAATCACCGCCATACACCTCACCGGAAACCATGAAAGTACTGCTTCCGCTTTTTAGGGTAGTGTTAACAATGCCTGACATTGCCTGACCGTATTTTGCATCGAAAGTTCCGGTAACCACAGATACTTCCTGTATAATAGAACGATCGAGGGTAAGGCTTGACTGATTGTCGAAAGGGTTGTTTATACTAACGCCGTCCACCTGGTATTGAATTTCACCTCCACGGCCTCCGCGCATATGAAACTGCCCGTCTGAGGTTTGAACTGTTCCTGCCTGCAGGTTTATAATATCAGTAAGGTTCTGAACCGGCAGCGACTCAATATCGTCGGACGTTACCGTCTTCACAGAGCTTGTCTGGTTAAATTCGATGATAGGTTTCTCAGCAACAACAGTTACCGTCTGACCTTCAATTGCCTCAGGACTAAGAGATACATCAATCTGTGTAGTCTTATCTGCATTAATCACGACATCCTCAACTATCTTTGTCTGATAACCGATGTATCTGTAATGCACCGTGTACTTGCCGGGGCGGATATTCAAGATACTATAATAACCGTTTATATCTGCGGCAGAACCAATTGTTGTTCCTGCAATAATTACGTTGGCACTTACAAGTGGTTCACCCGTAGAGGCATCTGTTACCTTACCTGAGAGTTTGCCTGATTGAGCGTATCCATTTACCGAGAAGAGGATTGCAATTAGAAAGACATAGAAAATGCATTTTGACATTGAAAGTATTTTACCTATTTGTAGTTCTGATTTCATCATAAAACTACCAATATTTAAGTGTTAAAAAATAAGGAGGAAGCTGCCGCATTTCAGTATGGCTGGGGCAACAGCTTCCGGAACAAATTAACTAATCACACATATCACTTGAGAAGAACCATTTTTTTAACCTGCGTACTGGTTACCTTTGAATCAGCCAGGTTGGTTATCCTCATCTGGTAGAAGTAGATACCGGAACTTAATCCCTTTCCATTAAACCTGAATTCAGCAGTACCTGGCAGTACATTGGTATTCTGCATAACCGAAACAGTCTGACCAAGTACATCATAAATGTATAAAGATACATTAGCTGCTTTGTTGATTGAATACTTGATTGTTGTTGTCGGGTTGAATGGATTAGGATAATTATCAAAGAGTTCGACAGAGGTCGGAAGCAGAGAAGCATCCTGATCTATCCCAACAGCACCTGCAGCACCAAGCACGCTCCAGGAAGGACCATGCTGTCCCGGCTGCTGCTGGAACCACCATGTCTTATCGAAGTAATTGGATGCTGTATCGTCCTGTATATCCATATCATTAACTGAGGCTCCGATAAACAATACACTATCACCAAGGGTTGAAGGATAGTCTAAAGCTGTGAAAGGTATCTTCAGTTCAACTGAGAATCCTCCATCAGCATCATTAGGATCGTGGATTGTCGTTCCGGGACCAAGCATAAGAGCATAATCGACACTTCCTGTATCAGCCAATCCAACAAGATCATCCCCGGCTTGAGCATTACCAGATGAATCAACATTTACAGTAAGATTCTTTCCAGGTAATATACCATTGCCGTTATTATAGTCTCTTGAGGCCATAAAGAAAGTAATACCATCTTTACGTCCGTTATGGTAAGGTACGGTTACTATCCTATCCGCTACTTTTGCACCGACATAAAGATTTGCATCATCCCAGGTTATCCAGTAGTCAACTTCAGCGCTGTCCAGAACCGTTGGCAGCGGGGGTGGAGTAGGTAGTCCTGTAACATCAATCTGCTGATATCCGCTGGCCCAGGCACCTGTTCCTCTAATTGAATTGAACTCTGAGTCATTTCCATACTTCATATGGAAATGGAGAGTATTGCTTGTGTTCCAGTCGCTTAAATCGCCATCCACTGTAAGTGTTTCACCGGTATTAAGATGGGGAACAACATAATCAACTGGCGGAGTCATTCCGCCGGGACTTGCTGTAGTAACGGATGGATCTATAAACAACGCTGCATAAAACCAATTCTCGTTCCATTCACAACCCCACCAGGTTTTTGAGAATCCATCATTTGTCGGATCAGAATCCAGGAAGCGGTCTGCGTCTAGAATCGAAAAACTGAATGGCAGAACGTCGCCATTTCTATCGATGTTAAATCCTAAAGAATCAACATTTATCCGATGTTCTGTAATCCATCCGGCGTCGGGGAGTGTATCATTGGCGGTACCTCCCTGAACCGTTGTAACCGCAGTCCATCTTTCTTTTTGTGCAGGGGTTCTCCATTCATCTTTACCGCCGGCGACTCTATAGTCACCCATAAACAAAGGCTGAGCACCAATAGGGGGTGTGGAAAATGAATCAGGGAAAGCCCAGTTATACATTCTTGTATAGAAATGTTCTATCCTTTTATCCCATGCCTGATTCCAGGAATGATCGCCGGTATTATCTTTAAATGACATTATCACGGCGTCTGATTTATCCCAGAGATTTCCGCCTACGCTTTTATCCCTGGATTTCATCAGGATATACAGATACGGCGCCTTGTAAAGGAATTTGACAACAGCATTCGCCGAATCGTCATCTGCCGGGTAGCCATTACCTGGTCCCAGGTTATAGCCGCTGCTTGGCAGAAAACTTGTCTGATTATATCCTACAACTACTGAATCAGCCTCAGCCCATACAGCATCTTCAACTCCATCTACTGTAATATTCTCGCCGGCCTGAAGCACCTTTGCGTACCTTGCATCTTCACGGGCGTACCTGTTCTGTGCCCATTGAGCAAATAGATTATCTGATAAGCCTGCTATAAAAACAATGCTCATCAAAAAGAGCAGCATCTTCCTCATTACGGACTCCTTTCTTGTTATTTTTATTTTCGCACCTTCTAATTTGACTGGCCCAGATGGACTTCAACATCCACCGGACCTTTATTCTTAACTTTCAGTAAATTATTTTCAGTCTCTTTACCATTCACCAGTAAACGTTTAACGCCATGCGACACCTTATTTTCATTACAGATTCTGATGTTATAAACGGTTCCGCGGAATGTTCTTTTCACTGAAAATTCCTTCCACTCTTCCGGAATACATGGATCAATTAACAATCCATCCGGAAGTGCACGTATCCCTAGTATCCTTTCAACTATCATCTTCTGCAGCCAGGCTGCTGACCCGGTGTACCACGTCCAGCCAGCCATACCATAATAGGGTGAGTCAGGGCCATCAATATTTCCGGGGGTTACGTACGGCTCAGCCTGGTAAATATCAGGCTCCATACCATTTAGATACGGGTGATAATCTTTTATAAGTTTCAAAGGCTGATTTATTTTCTTTTATAAGAGAATAGGCCCAGATCAGCCAGGTTGCAGCGTGCATATATACACCGCCGTTCTCCCTTCTGCCGGGAGCGTATCTTGTAAGATAGCCTATCAATGGATCGGGTTCTGAATAGGCGGGATAAAGCAGCAGAGGTCCGTTTTTATGGAGTAATAACATCGTAACAGAGCTAAGTGCTTTGGCTGCTTTTTCCGGCTCTGCAATACCGCTTATAACCGACCATGTTTGTGCATTAAGAAAGATCTTTCCCTCTTCGTTCGTTTTACTTCCAATTTTTTTGCCGTTATCCTTTGTTGCACGGTAGAACCAATCGCCGTCCCACGCATGTTTATCAAAGGCTTCTTTAAGCTTGTCAGCTCTTTTCTTATATCTTTTGGATAATTTATCTTCTTTAATATGACGGCAAACGTCTGAGAAATCCTTCAACACCAGGTATAAAAATTCAGCCAGCCATATAGATTCCCCCTTCATATCAAGACCCACAGCACTCAACCCATCATTCCAATCGCCTGCTCCTATAAGTGGTAATCCCCGCTTGCTGAACCTTGTAAGGACTTTCTCAATTGCAGCTATTGAATGCTTCAGGAGTGTATCTTTTTTTGTAAGGTTGTCATAATAAGGTTCTTTAATTTTTAGCGATTTATAATCATTAGTTTCGTATATGTACTGGGTTAAAACAAAGGGGAGCCACAGGAGATCATCAGTCATCTTGGTAGGCAGGCCGGTTTCAGTTATCGGGTGCCACCAATGCAGTACGGTCCCGTCTTCAAACTGATGACGAGCGTGCAGCCTGATCTGTTTAAGGGTAAGCGACGGATCAAGCTGAAGAAAGATAAGGCTGTCCTGCAGCTGATCTCTGAAACCGAAGGCACCGCTCTGCTGGTAATAAGCTGTCCTTGCCCACAACCTCCCTGATATTGCCTGATACCGCAGCCATTTATTAACCAGCAGGTTTATACTTTCATCAGGAGTCTGAAAAACTGATGTATCAAACAGGTTCTGCCAGTAAGCAGTAACTTCAGAGAGAGCTTTCTGCACTGATCCTGAATGGCTGAAATTTTTTATTGATTTGCTTATGGCCTTCAGGTCTGATTTTATTCCCAAAAGGAATTGTAAATTCTTATTCTTACCGGCAGCAAGTTCAACGTCGGTTTTCACTACTGCAACAGAATCATTCCATTTGCCGATTTTTTTCCCGAGCGAATCGGCTGAGAGTCCGGCGGGTTTGCTTACAGATCCAAATCTTCCTAAAAAACTTTCCTTATCCGTGTCATAATCTCTTATCTTCTCAGAGCACGAAATAAAACCCAGATAGGGATATTTAATATTCCAGTGCCCGCGGTCTCCGAGTGGTATCTCCCACAAACGCTTTGCAGCAAGCAGACAGTTTTGTTCTTCATCGAAAGATGTTTCAAGAAATGTCTTATGAAACTCTCTATGATGATCTGCAGAGGAGCCAAGGCACCATTCGAAGTAAGAATAAAGCGACAGGCTCAGCTTTGAATCACTATTATTTTCGATCTGAAAATCCCAAACCTCCAATTCTTCATCCATAGGAATGAAAACTGTAAGGATAACTCTTACACCCTTATACTCACTTTCAAACCTGCTGTAACCTATTCCGTGAACAGCCTTAAAGCTATCGAGACTGGTTTTAACGGGCATCCAGGCAGGCGACCAAATTTCGTTTGTAGCATTATTCTTTATGTAAAAATACTTTCCCCAGTTATCCTGTATCATATCCTGGTGCCAGCGGTTCAGTCTGTTGAATTCAGAATGAGTATGCCAGCTGAATCCTCCGCCTGCTTGTGAAATTACCAGTCCGTATGTACCGTTGGAGATAACATTTACCCAGGGCTTCGGAGTGTTGTAGGTTTTAATGATATACTCATTACCATCATCCGAAAAGCCGCCATATTTTGTTTCAAATTTCATATAGGATTATTAAACAGATTCTCTGATTACAAGTTCGCTGGCAGCCAGGTGTAAAACCCTGGTTGGATCGATCTCATTATTTATTCTTCTGATTAAAGTGTTCGCAGCGTTTCTTCCAATATCTTCAATATTTATTCTGACGGTAGTAAGAGCCGGAGAGAGATGCTGGGAAACAAATATATCGTCAAAACCTGCTACGCCTATGTCACCGGGAATTTTCAGTCCCGACTCCCGGATGTATTCATAACAGCCGATAGCCATCATATCATTACCCGCAAAGATCGCCCTTGGTTTATTCTTCCCTAACAGCAGATTCAGGCAGCAGTTGTAACCGCTTTCCTGGGAAAAATCCCCGTTTTCAATTGAATATTTAACCTTATGTTTTCTACATGCATCTATAAACCCTTTTTTCCTGAGCTCGGAATCGTTATTGGAAACAGGACCAGTGATATGGGCAAGCCGTGTGTATTTCTTTTTTATGATAAGGTACTCAGTCATTTTGAAGGCACCCTCATAATTATCCAGTGCTATCCTGTCAAAATCTTTTACTTGAGGATCCGAGTTAATAAGCACAATGGGGATGCTGCTTTTTTTCAGTACAGCCTGGAGCTTAATGTTCAATTCAGGGGCAAGCAGAATCAACCCGGAGAAAAGTCCGTTGTTAATAAAAGTTAGAAGCTCGTCTCTAAGGCTCTTATATTTGTGTGAACTTGCCACGATAGTATAGTACCCCTGACCGTACAAGACCTCATCAACTCCTTTAATGATCTCTGTAAAGAATTCATCTATTATCTCAGGAAGAATCAGTCCTATCAGATTTGATTTTCCCGTAACGAAATTTCTAGCAAGTATGTTTGGTTTATAATTTAACTGGTCGGCAATAAAAAGGATCTTGTCGTAGGTTTGTTTAGCCACACGGGGATCATTATTCAATACCCTGGAAACAGTAGCAATAGAAACATTTGCCTTTTGGGCAACTTCTTTGATAGTAGCAGCCATAGTTTGAAATGAAATTTTTGAAAACGAACCATTAAGATGTTCAGGGATGCCTGCAGAACGACTAGAGTAAATAAAATCTTAAATGTATCTTAACGGAATTAAGGATAGGATGTTAATTGGTCTATCCTGCAAAGCATTCATATTTAGAAAGCAGAGTACAGAAAAACTATAAACCTCCTGAACTATCGTTGATAAAAAGTGTCATTAACTGCTATTTTAGCAATTAGAAAGTATAATGTAAACGTTTACATTATACTTAATTTATAATGTAATGTCAATAGTTTGGTATTATTACGGTACCCCTCCTCACAGACGAAAGTGGAATAATTCGTTTATAGGGCAAAAAAGTTTTAATATTTTGAAAACGGAGATTTTGGACATTCCAGGTGACGGCTTGCATTTAGAAATTCAGAAGTTGTAGTTTTAAGATTGCAGGGGTATAGGCAGGCGTCGGTTGGCAAAAATTTGATGTTGAAATTCTATACAAGTATGACAAAATGGCAGACTACCTTTTTAGGACGGAGTTGTGCGCCTGTTATGGGCCTTTTATGCGCCTTTTGGTCTTAAAATGAGACAATGTGAAAACAGCGAAAAAACGCAATTTACAACTGTTGAAAAATTTTATAGTATGACAAAATGTCATACCTCAGAATGAGTCTTCCTCTTTTAGGAATATCAAAAATAATACGAAGCGAAGAGTCAGATCCTTAGCGAACCCCGGAATCCTCTTGCCGCATAGTAGGATTCAGCTCCGTTATGATAAGTAAAAACCGTGTCATAGCGGCGGTCACAGAAGATGGCTCCTCCTAGTTCTCTGATCTCCGCAGGTGTTTCTACCCAGCTGGAAGTTTTCAAATCAAAGCTTCCAAGTTTTTGAAGTTCACGGTATTGATCTTCAGTCAATATTTTGATGCCTATGGTGGAAGCCAGATCCATTGCATTGTTTTTCGGTTTATTTTCCTTCCTTGATTCAAGAGCCTCATGGTCGTAGCAAAGGCTCCGCCTACCTTTAGGACTTTCCTCAGAGCAATCATAAAAAATATATTCATCAGTTTTTTTATCATACCCTACAACATCAGGTTCGCCGCCAGTAGCCTCCATTTCGTTCAGCGACCACAAACTTACCTTATCGCCCGTCTTACCCTGGCTTATTGCTTCCAGCTTTGCCTGAACTTTTAACCAATCAACCCCCTTATGTAAATTCATATTTTTTTTAAAGCGCAGCTCTAACTTTTTAAGTAACTCTTCAAATTGCTTTGGCGGAAGTTCTTTTTTAATGCTTTTCTCTTTGCCCATAACTTTATACTTCTTCTTTTTAATGGTTACACGTATAAATTTTCTGTCACCCAATAATATTAATATCGGAACAGGACAGCATAAATACAAGCATCAATTTTCAGGTCCGGCTAAATATTTTCTTTGCAAGCAGCAGGCCTCCGGTCAGGATAGCAGCGCCTGTTGCAATTGCTGCAGCGGTACGTGCTACTCTTACTGCAGGAGCAGGGGTTGGCGGACCGGGAAGATCGCGTTCCGGGTGAGGACCACGGTATGAACTTATTCCATAATCACGAGCCATTTTCATAACCTGCGCGGTGTGTAAAGCTTTGCGGTTAACTTTAGCCTGTTCGATCTGCGTTTTACACGAAAATCCATTGGCAACAATAATAGTATCCGTTTTTGCCTGTCGTATTCCGGGAAGCAGGGCGATCTCACCGCAGTCCATCGACATTTCATATTTCCCCTGCTCAAAGCCCCACGATCCTGCAAGTCCGCAGCAGCCGCCTTTAACCTCGCCAACCTTCAACCCCATCTTTTCCAGAAGCTTCTGTTCAGGCTCTATTCCTCCGGTGGCTTTGTGATGGCAGTGTCCCCAGAGAATTGCCTCCCGGTCAAGATGTGGAACTTCAAGTCCGTGCTTCATAAAAAAATCAGCCCAATGATGTGAATTCTCTGAAAGCCGGCCGGCATCTTCATCGTGAGGAAACAGATTAGGCAGCTCATCGCGAAAAACCGCAAGGCAGCTGGGTTCCATCCCTACGATCTCCGTACCCCGGCGTACCTCATCTTTAAGGAGGTTCATCGTACGTCGCAGGTACTTCCGGGCTGTGTCAAGAAATCCGTAATCGAAAAGCGGTCTTCCACAGCATACATGCTGCGTAGGCATAAGTACCCGGTAACCGGCTTCTTCCAATGCTTCTACAGATGCTACCCCCACATCAGTGTGAAAATGGTTATTGAATGTATCAGGCCAGAGTATAACTTTGGGACCATTAGGATGCTTAGGACCTCCCCTGTTCTTGTACCAGGTCTGCAGTGTCATCGGGGCGAATTTTGGTATCGTCCGATGCTGATCCAGTCCGGCAATCTTTTTTGCAAGGTAAGAGAAGCCGGGAGTCTGCGTTAAGAAATTAACAACCTCGGGTGCCATTGAAGCCGCGCTGGAAAACTTATCGATAAAGCCGAAGGCGTACATATAGCGTTTCCGGTTGCGTGAAAATCCTTTATAATGATGATAAAGAAACTCTGATTTATAGGTCGGCATATCTACGTGTACAGGACAATCAGATGTACACCCTTTACAAGCCAGGCAAAGATCGAGGGCGTCATAAACTTCTTTGCTCTTCCAGCCATCAGTTATTACGTCACCCTGCAGCATCTCGAAAAACAACCTGGCACGTCCCCTCGTTGTATGCTTTTCCTCTTTGGTAACGATATAGCTTGGACACATTACATCAACCCCCTCGGGCTGACGGCACTTCCCTACTCCCACACAACGCAATGCGGCGTGAGCGAAATCTCCGTTATCCTTTGAGTAGGCAAACTGAACTTCAGGATGAGGGGGATTATATTGATCTCCAAGTTTTAGATTTTCATCCACACGATAAGGATCGATTACCTTGCCTGGATTCATCTTCCACTTTGGATCCCAAATCAACTTGAATTCACGCATTGCCTGAACGAGTTCCTCACCATACTGTTTGTGAAGAAACTCTGCACGCTGCTGCCCATCGCCGTGTTCACCGGAGAGCGTCCCTCCGTATGATACCACAAGGTCAGAAGCCTCGTCGAGGAAGGAACGATAATGCCTGATGCCCTCTGCATGGCGAAGATCAAAAGATATGCGCGAATGGATGCAGCCCTGACCAAGATGACCATAGATCGCACCTTCAAGTTCATACTTTTTATACAAATTTTTCAGATCTCGAAGGTAGGCACCCACCTTTGCGGGCGGCACAGCAGAATCCTCCCATCCCGGCCAATGATCCTTTCCACCCGGGGGAAAAGCCGTTGCACCAAGACCGCCTTCCCTTACCTGCCAGATAGCCTCGGTATCCCCTCCGGCCTGCCGGCTTTTATACACCTTTACACGATTTTGCGGAAAACCTTTTTTCTTCAGCAGCCAGTGTTCAAACTTATCTGCCTGTTCCTCAACATCAGCGATAGATTCTGATCCGAACTGTACAAGCAGCCAGGCATTGTTGCCGGGCAGAGGAAACTTATTCAATCCGCCGAGATGCAGTTTTTCTTTTCCTTCCTGCTCAAAGAGTTGATGGTCAATGCCTTCCAGCCCTATTGGTTTCCATTCCATAATCTCGCTTACCTGATCTCCAGCCTGGCAGATATCATCATAGGCCACAACAACTGTAACACGCTCCATCATAGCGGGTGTAAGAAGCAGCGTAGCTCTAAGCACTGAAACGCAGGTACTCTCTGTACCTACAAGTGAACGGGCAACACTGAATCCGTTTTCGGGAAGCAGTTCATCAAGGTTAAATCCGGAAACACGTCGCGGAAGCTGAGAAATTTTAGGGTAGCGCTCACGTATGAGGCCGGCGTAGCGGTCACGCAGTTCACGAAGCTGACCGTAAATTTCACCCTTACGCCCGCCCTCACGGATAATACGGTCTATCTTGTCTTCCTCGTTGATACCAACCCAAAAGCGTTCTCCGTCATACGTAACAACTTCCAGCTCGTGGATGTTGTCTGAAGTACGGGGACCCGGCCCATAAAACTGCGACTGCACTGAGTGGATGCCGCAAGAGTTATTTCCTATATTCCCTCCGATTGTGCAGTACCCGTGCGACGAAGGATCCGGACCAAATACAAAACCCATCTTGCCTGTTTTCTTGTTTACCTGCTCGTTGATTGCACCGTTTTCTACGGTTACCATCCTTCGGTTTACATCAGTTTCACCAATATGATTCAAATACTTTGAGTGATCAATAACTACAGCAAAGTTCACTGTTTCACCTGAAAGACTCGTTCCTCCTCCCCTGTTCACTATAGGTGCCTTGTACCTGCTGCAGAATTGGTGTGTTATCACCACATCATCCAGTGTACGTGGAATAACTACCCCAACCGGCACTTGTCTGAAATTAGATGAATCAGTAGCATATAATGCTATAGAACCGCGATCAAAACGCACTTCACCTTCAATACTTCCGGAGAGCTTGTTGAATAATCCTTCTACATCAATTTCTTCCCGTCCTGACATCCCTCCCGGATGGGTTGGTTCAGTTTTGCAGGGAACAGATAACCTTCGTCGGTTTGAAGGCGGCGCAAGTACCATATATTCATCTCCTTCTTTGGCATTTATTTGAACTCATAAAAAGTAATTTCTTCTTCGTGTTGAACAGCTTACAGCCGGTGTTATAAAAATTCTTCATTGATTTCAAGCTGAACTATTGTATACAAGATAAGGTTCGGCATCTTTACGCTTAAGCTGAATTCCCAGTCCGGTCCTGTTGTCATCCGGTTCAAGCCTTCCTCCCTTTGGAGAAAGCACTCCATCGAAGAACATATTTTCAATACGAACATGATCATGAAAATACTCAAGGTGCCGCATCCGCTCTACGGCGCAGAAGGCATGGGCAGAAACTGCAGGAGCGCAATGGGCTGAAAGATCTATTGAATATGCGGAACAGAGACCCGAAACCTGCAGAAGTCCTGTTATCCCTCCACAACGGGTAACATCAGCCTGGAGACAGTCAACTGCTTCTGCGTTCAGCAATTCAGAAAAATCCTGAAGTACAAATCCATATTCTCCGGCAGCTATATCGAGACCGGGCGGACCCTGATTGCGGAGAAGATTTAGTCCCTGCCTGTCCACCGAAGATACAGGCTCTTCCATCCAGGCTGCGGCCCATTCCTCGCGGAAGCGATGCGCCCAGTAAAGGGCTTCTTTACGGGTAAGCGCACCATTTGCATCAGTCATCAAAACAGGCTCATCTCCAATCGCGCTGCGGCAGGCAGATAACCGTTCCGGGTCCTGGTCAGGGTACCGTGAAGTTTTAATTTTAACCCGGGGAATTCCCTGGTCAACCCACTTGGTAAGCTGGTTGGTAAGACGATCAATAGAGTAGTTACAGAACCCACCAGAGCCATAGACAGGTACGCTGCGGTGAAAAGGACCAAGCGCTTTGTAAAGCGGCAGTCCCAATAGCTTAGCCCGAAGATCCCACAATGCAATATCCACTGCAGAAACTGCCATCGAGCCCAGGCCGGGCCTCCCCAAATTTCGTATTGAAGAAAAAAGATCACGCCATATAGAAGGGACCTTAAGAGGATCTTTCCCTACTATTTCCTTTTTCAGTTTTTCAGCAATAAGTACTGCTGCTGCCTGGTGTGTGTATGAGTAACCGAGACCAACAGTATCACCGGCACCAATCTCAACTATTACTATCGTGGTTGAATCCCACATCAGGGTTCCATCTGCTTCCTTTCCATCAGGACCGTCGGTCGGGATGGTATAAGCGCTTACTTTAAGATTGTCAACACGGACGTCTGAGTCCACAACAGCTGACGGATTCATCCCTGCTATTTCACTTTCTTTTTCTTTGATTTAAATTTTCCCGTCACTTCGGATGCCTTTCCTTTAAATGCTTTTTTAATTATACCAAGGCGTTCAGGCTCATCACCTAACAGCGCACTAGCCATCTTTTTAGCTTCAGAGAATTTTATATGAGGCGGAAGCGGCGGCCATTCCTGGTCAACCTTCACCTCAAGAATTACAGGGCGGTCTGTTGTTGCAAGGGCTTCGTCCCATGCCGATCCCATTTTATCTTTGCTATCGCAGAAGATGCCTTTCATTCCAACAAGCTCAGCGTACTTATGGTAATCTATACTTGGTATGTACTGGCTCCCCGGAAATTTCGGATCTCCGGATAGGACGCGCTGCTCCCAGGTAACCTGGTTTAAATCCTGGTTATTATAAACACAGAAAACAAACGGCTGGTTATGGGCCATTAAACGGTCCATGTAACGTTTAATAGTAATCATCTCATTCATTCCGTTCATCTGGAATGCACCGTCTCCAACTACCGCTATAACCGGACGATCAGGAAAAGCGAAGCGGGCTCCAATCGCATACGGGGTACCTGCACCCATGGTAGCTAGAGTTCCGGAAAGAGACGCATCCATACCCTTCCGCAACTTAAGCAGACGTGCCCACCAATTAGTTGAAGATCCCGAATCGGCAGTAATAATACTGCGCGGTGGAATACGTGAATTCAGCTCGTGCATTACCCATTCAGGGTTCATTGGGTCACCTTCAAGCTGGGCGCGTTCCTCAACAATTGCGTCCCATTCTTTAACTTCATCTTCAATTTTTTTCCTCCAGGATCGGTCTTCTTTGCGTTTGAGATGAGGAATAAGAGCTTTAAGGGTGGACTTTGAATCTCCTATCAGCGGAACATCGACAGGAAAACGATTAGCTATAAAACGCGGGTCAATATCAATCTCAACACACTTACAGCTTCCCTCTTCAGGCAGCCACTCAGCATATGGAAAGCTGGTGCCTATCATAAACAGGACATCGCAGTTCATCACCATCATATCACTCGCCTTAGTTCCCAGCAGCCCAATCGATCCCGTAACAAAAGGCAAATCATCCGGCGGATGCGCACGTCCAAGAAGTGCTTTGGCGATACCTGATCCCAGAAGCTCCGCCACTTCAATAACTTCATCCTCAGCTTCGGCAGCGCCCTGGCCAACAAGCATTGCCACCTTTTTTCCTTCGTTCAAAATTTCTGCAGCTTTAAGCAGCTGAGTTTTGGGAGGAACAATCTCAGGAGCCACAAAACCGATTGAGGAAAAAACCGAACCGTGCTTCCTGGGCGGAGCTTCCATCGCATCGCTTTCCTGGATGTCTTCAGGAATAATAATTACACTAACCGAACGCTGTGAAAGAGAATTCCGGACGGCACGGTCAATTATATGCCTTGCTGCAGCCGGATGTGTTACAGTGGTAACGTAATCAGCAACGTCTTTGAATAAAGTATTAAGATCAACTTCCTGCTGATAAGAAGCGCCAATGGAAAGCCGTTTTTGCTGACCAACAATAGCCACCACCGGCTGGTGATCAAGTTTAGCATCGTAAAGTCCGTTTAGCAGATGGATTGCTCCTGGTCCTGATGTAGCAATGCAGACACCCACATCACCGGTAAACTTGGCATGTGCAGCTGCCATAAATGCTGCCATTTCCTCGTGACGGGCCTGTATAAGTTCAGGCTCTCCGTCAGCCCTGTCAAAAGCTCCAAGGAAACCGTTTATTCCATCACCGGGATAACCGAAGATCCGTTCAATCCCCCATTCCTTCAATCTGTTTAACGTATAGTCAGCAACAGAGCTGCCGGCTCCACTTCCTGTTTTGCCTATTCCATCTTGTGTCATTGCCATAAGTCATCTCCTGTTTCTGATTTTATAAACATCGGTATACATTATTTAATTTACAGGGTGAGCAGATTCCCAAATTATTCTGCAATAGAATCCTCCCGCCTCAATTTTCGTTTCATACATTAACTGAAATAATGTACATAAAACCCGTATCCAGTTTGATGATCCGGATTACAGGAAAAATATTTTCTTAGTGACGCCTGATGATTTTACTAATTTCAATTATGGATGCTCTTGCGGGAGATCTATGAGCCTCATAATATTGAAGTAGGCAAAAAGAAATGCAGAATTAAAGACCGATGGAAAAACAAAAGCTTATAATGAATGTCAGTATTGGTCATCGAATTACCCCTAACCCAATGACGTTGATGGAGCCTTCAAATCTAAAAACTTTTACTTTTTATCAGCATGCCGGAACAGCAAACCGGATGCTATAAACAGAATGGCAAAAAACGCATTCAAGATAAAAACTCCACCGATACCAGGAGGCTCGCTAAGCGTAGATTTCCAGAATAAAAGTGCCGCAACAGGGACGAGCAATTGAGAAAGTGCCGTAATAAAAAGTGCGGTTGACATTCCTTTGGGCTGGAATCTTGCAATTACTGCCCCGAGAAATCCAATGCCGATTACCCCAAAATACAAGAAGTTGGCAGGGTTATTCTCTGACCCGATTATACCCACTGCAAGATTAACCCAGATGAGAAGAAATCCTGTCGCCGCCCCAACCCCGACAGCAACACGGTATACGGTACTGTCCGAAGCCCTTGAAATCAACACAAACGTAAGACCTGTACTGAACAGAAGAATGCCCATAACAATAAAATCGAATAAGTCCCACTGAACTTCATTACCTAGTCCCATTGCTGCTAAGGGTATCATTAAAATAGCTGCCGTTGCAAGTGCCACATACATCATTTGAATACGGATACTTCGCCTAACACGTTTAATCGTCTTCATTTCCAGATTATCCGGAGCTGCTATTTTCGGTGATATATCACGAGGTTCCAGCTCTCCTGAACTGATCAGCCGGGCAATTTCAGGATCATTCTCTGCATATTTTTCCACCATTTCACGGGATTCTTTACTTGCTTCACCGGCAAGATAAACGGGTAATAAATCAAGAATGATATTTCGGGGAAAAGATTCCATCTGGTTCTCCATTATTTCTAAATTCCTTTTTGTTCGCGGTTAACGCGCCATTCTGCAAGTTTCAGCCTCAGCCTGTGAACCTTTACTTTAGCAGCGGCTAAAGAAATGTTTAGTGCATTGGCAATTTCATCATATGTAAAACCGTCAGCCCGAAGCAGCAACGCGGATCGATCAACTTCGGGGAAAGTTTGTAAATAAGACTGTACATCCTCTAACTCGGTTTTTCGGCTTACAGTATGTTCCAGGTCAGGACCAGAATCCTGAAGATCAGGAGGAACTTCCGAATAACGTCTGCTGCGCCGTAAAGATTCAAGAAAAAAATTACGGGCAATAGTCAGCAGATAACCTTTTACCGTGTCAGTTTTTAGTGGTGATTTCCCCGTAAGCGCGCGCGCGAATGTCTCCGCTGTAATTTCCTCAGCCTCAGCTGCGTCACGGCATAAAAACAGAGCGAAACGGTAAATATCATCAGCATAACGGGTATATAACCCGTGGAAATCGGTCATAAACAAACTGCTTTAGATATAATATGGATTTGTCTGGAAAAAGTTACACATCCTCAACAATAAGATTGTGTCGTCTATCTTTACTGATTTAAGCTAATTAAATTTTATATAGAGATTCCTCTAAACCTGCTTAAATTATTTTTTTGTCTGATTCATCTCCCGTTTCACCTCGGGTTTAAAATCCTTCGGTCTTCCCATAGCGGCTAACCCCAATAATTTGCGTGCTCTGTCGAGTGAATCATCAATATTCCCAAATATGTTCTCTTCACCAACTTCATCAATTATGTTATATTGAGTTAGAGCAAAAAGCGGTTGAGCATGCACCCCTGATAAAAGCAGGTGAGTCCCGTCTTTTTTATTCTCGCGTATAATTTCACTTAGCAAATTCAGACCAGTAGCATCAATAGCCTGTACATTCCTCATTCGTAATATCATAACTTTCGGTCTGTTCTCAACACTTTGCATTACCTCTTTAAATTTAGTGGCAGCCCCAAAAAAGAAAGGTCCATTAATTTCATAAACTTCAACGCCCTCAGGTACGGTTTTATTCTGAATTGCATTTACATCGCTTACTTCTTCCTCATCCTTAAGTTCACGTGTTATTATGCTTACATTTGATACAGCCGCCATTCTTCTCATAAATAATATCACTGCCAGAATCATTCCTATTTCAATAGCCACGGTCAAATCAAAAATCACGGTTAAACCGAAGGTTGTTAATAAAACCACAACATCGCTTCTGGGACTTTTGAACAACCTGATAAATATACGATACTCGCTCATATTGAATGCAACCACAACCAGTATAGCTGCAAGTGCAGGCATCGGTATGAGCCTTGCCCATTGCCCAAGGAAAATCATTATCAGCAATAGTGTTACAGCGTGAGTTATTCCTGCTAAAGGTGTTCTGCCGCCGTTCTTAATATTGGTAGCTGTTCTGGCTATAGCCCCTGTTACAGGTATTCCACCGAACAATGGTGAAATAATATTTGCTACACCGTTAGCTATAAGTTCCATATTTGATTTATGTTTACCGCCTATCATACCGTCCGCAACAACAGCAGATAATAGTGACTCGATTGCACCAAGGATTGCTATGGTTGTAGCTGGTAGTATTAGTTCCCTTATGGCAGCTAAATTAAAAGAAGGAATTGACGGTGCAGGGATGGATGATTTTAATTCACCGAACCTGGTTTCAATTGTTTCTACATTAAGATTCAGGAAATGAACAACTAAAGTTGCAGCTAAAATAGCTATTACTGAGCCGGGAATTTTCTTAGAAACCTTCGGCCATAAGAGTATTACAAGCAATGAAAAAATACCTACCAGCATTGCTTCGTAATTTATATTTGAAAAATGTTTTAAGTATACGGCCCATTTCTCAAAAAAGTCAGCCGGTACTTTCGGAATGTTTAATCCCAAAAAATCATTTACCTGGCTCGAAAAAATCACCATAGCTATTCCACTGGTAAATCCTACAACTACGGGATATGGAATAAATTTTATCATCGAACCGAACTTCGCAAAGCCCATTATAATCAGTATGATACCTGCCATTATAGTTGCAAGCATCAATCCGTTTATTCCATAGTTCTGTACAATTCCATAGACTATAATTATAAATGCCCCGGTTGGTCCTCCTATCTGTACCCGGCTGCCTCCTAAAAATGATATTATAAATCCTCCCACTACCGCGGTAATAATGCCTTGTTCCGGTGTAACACCGGAAGCGATTCCAAATGCTATGGAGAGAGGAAGCGCCACAATCCCCACAAGGATGCCGGCTATTACGTCTTTATATATTTGTTCTTTGGTAAATGCAGGCAGTAAAACAAAAAATTTGGGTTTGTACATAAATTCCTTTAATTGCAAAAATTTCAACCGCAAAATTTATGAAAATAAACTCACTTACAATAAATTATAAGATTCAGAGATCTTAGTGCAGAGGTACTTTAAAATATTTTTCCATATTAGCAAAGAGTTAATGAACTAATATTACTGCAAGAAACATAGCCGGCTCATCACCCTTTTTAACAGGATCATCCCCTCTTATTGCTCGTCTGTCTGCTTATATTTTTAAAGGCTGCATATACCTGCTAAGTTTGACTCAGAAATTAAAATTGATTTCTCACAAACTTAAAAGGAATACAAAATGAAAAACTTAATCTTCACAGTCGCAGCACTTGTAATCTCCCTCTCCCTCTTTCAAATCAAATTACAGGCCCAAGAGCGATGGAATGTGGAATTCAGGACCGGCGTTGATTTTACGGCAAATGATATAGCAAATGTGAGTCCCGGAGCAGGTTTTGGCTTCGAAACAGCAGCAGCTTATCGTTTTATGCCTCATCTGGCAGCTTATGCAGGATGGAGCTGGAATCATTTTGGAACAGACCAATCTTTTGCCGGAACCGATGCAAGTTTTGAAGAAACAGGGTATACTTTTGGTTTTCAATTCATCCATCCCCTTGGTGCTTTAGATCTTAATTATCTTATAAAATTAGGCGGAACATACAACCATATAGAAGTAGAAAACAATAAAGGTGATATTATAAGCGATTCCGGACATGGACTAGGATGGCAGGCAGAGGCAGGAATAGTAATCCGATTAAGTGACCATATCTCTTTAATACCAGGAATCAGGTATCGCTCATTATCAAGAGACATCAATATTGATAATGTAAGTACTGCCATTGAAATGAACTATTTTTCAGTCGGAGCCGGGTTCTCGTGGTCATTGTAAGAGTTACTAAAACTAAAAGAGGTTGTCTCAAAAGTCTGATATTGTTACCCTGAACTGATTTCAGGTTCTAAATCCGATTGGAAACCCAATACATCCAGGAATAAATTCGGAATGACACTTACGAGACAGCCTCTTTTTTATGTCCCTGACGGATATATCAGATTTGAAATAAGCATCTTAGTTACTTTTTAACGAATTTTGAAGTGTGAAAATGAAATTAAATAAAAATGTAATACTTACCCTCCTTACCGTTGCCGGTTTAATACAACTAATTATAATTGCATACAACTACTTAACCGGGTATATAAACATTACGGGCATTGGAAACCTTTTTATCAGACTGCTGATTGGAACGTCGTTTAGTTTTGTTTTTGCTTTAATTCTTGTTTTCCTGGACATACGCATAATCAACAAACTTGATAAAATATTCAGCCTGCCGGAGAAACTGCTAAAGAGGATTCCTGTCGAATTGATTTTTACTGTAGTTACGGGAGCATTTATTGGTACCGCAGTTACCCTTATTGCCGGAGCCATAATGCCCTATGAAGACGGACTAATAAAAAACGTAATTACCAATTCAATAATCACAGCTGTAATTAATATCATAATGATAAGTGTTATAGAGGCTATTTCCTGGTTTAAGCGAAGCCAAGGTTCGCTGCTTAAAGCAGAAAAACTGGAGAAGGAGAATTCTCAGATAAGATTTGAAACTTTGAAAAGTCAGCTCAATCCTCATTTTCTTTTTAATAGTTTAAACGTCCTTTCATCCCTGATAAAAAAGGATGGAGACAAAGCCCAGAACTTTGTGGATGAATTTGCATCAGTTTACAGGTATACCCTGGAAGTGATTGAAAAACCGGTTGTTGAGTTAAGTGAAGAACTTGATTTTGCAAAATCATATTTGTTTCTACAGAAGATCAGGTTTGATAATGCCGTTAATCTTGAAATAAACATTGATGCATCAAAGCTGAATTACCTTGTACCGCCGTTAGCTGTACAGACGCTGCTGGAGAATACTTTTAAACACAACAGAGCATCCGGAGAACATCCCCTGAGAATCAGGATTTATAGTGAAGGTAATTCTTTAGTTATAGTAAATAATCTTCAGCCAAAGATCGTTGGATCGGATGCAAAAGGTGTCGGGTTAAATAATTTGAATAAACGTTATGAATTGCTGGGAGAACTACCTCCTAAGTTTTCTGTAACCAGCGAAGAATATGTTGCTAAAATTCCATTGATAAAACCAGAATAACATGAAAACAATAATAATAGAAGATGAAAAACTTGCAGCGGAGAGATTAGAAGAATTAATTAACGAGATTGATCCTTCAATTGAAATATGCGCATAAAATTACATCGGTTGAGAAGTCTATAATATATCTGAAACAAAATAAACCTGACCTGATATTTCTTGACATTCAGCTGGAAGACGGGCTAAGCTTTTCGATTTTTGACGAACTTGAAATAGATATTCCTATAATTTTTACAACTGCTTATGATCAGTACGCAATCAAAGCATTCAAACTAAACAGCATTGATTATCTTCTGAAACCAATTAAGAAAGATGAACTGCGGGAGAGTCTGAATAAGTACAAAAACATAAAGACGTCTTACCTGATGGACTTTGAAGAAATTATGAAAGGGATTCTGAATAAGGAAATAAGTTACAAAAAAAGATTTTTAGTACAGTATGGACAGAAAATAAAAAAAGTTGAAACTGATGCAATAGCATATTTTTATGCTATGGAGAAGAATGTTTTTCTTACAACATTATCTGGGAGCACTTATCCTATTGATTACACTCTTGATAAACTTGAAGAGATAATCGATCCAGAAAAGTTTTTCCGCATCAACAGAAAGATGATCGTCTCATTCGATGCCATTAAAAATATGATTCCTTATTCCCGCGCAAGAATAAAAATCGAAGTTAGTCCGCCCGAGCCAAAAGATATTGAAGCGCTCGTCAGCGTTGAACGATCATCATCATTTAAGGAATGGATGAATAAATAAGAGACCGCAATACTAACGGAGCAGAATCATTTTCTTTGTCTGCACAAGGCTGCCAGCAGTCAGCTGATAGAAATATATTCCGCTCGGCAGATCATCTCCCTTAAATTCAATAATATATTTACCCGCTGGTTTTTCTTCATTAATCAATGTGGAGACTTCTTCGCCTAAGGCATTAAAAACTTTCAGGGTCACAAAGTTGCTAGTTATTAATTGAAAATTGATATTTGTAACCGGATTGAAGGGATTCGGGTAATTCTGATTCAGCATTAAGTCATTTGGTTCAACACTTTTTTCTGAGATCAGAGCGGTAGAATACCCGGGATAAAAATATTCCAGCATTCTGTCAATAGATGCCCGCCATAACCCCCAGCTGTGGCCCTCGGGTCTTTCAAGCCAGTCCATTTCGTAACCTCCGGTAATAAGGTAATCTCTGAAGGATCTTAAGTTAGTATATAGACTTTCATAAGTTCCCCATACCAAGCACCATTTAATTTCTTCGACAGGCCCATTGATAATAAGATTATATGCCTCATAATTGTTAGGTTGGAATGCTGCTGAATGTAGTCCGCATAAAGCAAAAACATCCGGATGATTGTAACTGATAAGAGCAGAAATGTTTCCCCCGTATGAATCACCAATAACCAATCGTTCCAGGGGATTAGCTTTTGTCTTGTAATTTGCGTCGATAAAAGGGACAAGTTCATCAACAAAAAATAGTCTGTACTGGTTTCGTAAACTGCCTGCGTATTCTTCGTTCCGGTTGTTCGGTTTAACAAATATGCTAATAACAGACTGAATTTTGGCACTGTCCAGGAGATTATTCAAAACATTTGCTGCTTTGCCCAGCGTTAAATATTCCAACCCATCCTGAAAATATACAGCCGGGTAAGTTGTAGAGGATAAAGAATCGTAACCAGGCGGAAGGTAAATATATAAGCTGATAATTCGCCCCCACATTTGTACTGTATATGATCCTGGGAACCAGTGTCCCGTGAGGTATAGCCGGATTATCAACTATCTCCCAGGGCTGGGTGTAAAATGGCATTGCAAGCTCCGAATTAGGACCATAACCTCCCTGGCAGGTATTTGGATTTTCAGGATCAAGTATCCAGGTACTCCCGTTTAATATAAACTTGTAGTCAAGGCGGGCATCCATTTCAAAATTTTCCGATCTGTACCAGAAATTAGTCTGACTTACCTTTGTCATCAGCCAAGTATTGGTGCTCCAGCCATTAAAATCGCCCGAGACAGAAACAGAATTCTGATTACCCAGGTAGATAAAATTGGCTGTGGAATCTTCAATGAAAGGAATACCCAATGTTCTGGCATATGTCATGAAGCTGTCAACGGCAGCCTGTTTGGCAGCAGGATCACCTAGAGTATTAACATAGTTGACAAAATTCTGAAACTGGCTTTGAGCAGGAACAAAAGAAGAAGTAAAAATCATCAAAAGAATAAAAAGTTTCTTCATAGTCGAATCCTCCCCGCTACTTGTTAAATATACTTACAGAATTTGATAATACTTGTCTAAAATATACGAAATACTCTTAACTCAATGATATATTTTGTTTATAACCTTCTATAATTTTTTCTTCGATATAATTTTATACCTCATGCCAGTCGTTTTTTCTTTCCGGAGCTATCTCAGATTCCTTCTTTAATACTTCTTCAATCTTGGTTTGAGTACGACCTCCATGTGAACAGACTGAATTTGGAAAAAATATCCGGAATATGAAAGATTGTCAAAGTAGCTGTCACTTTAATTAGTGATATTATCGGCTGTATTTTATTTGCCTTTTGTCAATTAATTCCTCAATTTCAAATTAAATTATTGATTTCTCAAATTTCCCTGAGAACCCTCATTAGAGTTTAACTGTCATCAATTAAAAATTACAAGGATTAGTTATGCACAGGAGGACTTTTATAAAAAGCGTTGCTCTCAGTGCTTTTGCATTAAGCACATACGGATTTGTTAAATTTGACGGTAACAAGTATGTAGGAGATTGTGAGACGACAACTGATATATTAGGACCTTTTTATTTGCCGGGCAGTCCTGTGCGGAATAATCTTGTTATTAAAGGCGAACCTGGTATTCCTGTAGAACTATCTGGTTATATAAAACACGATGATTGTTTAATGCCATACAAAAATGCTAAAATCGAACTATGGCATTGCGATGCAGAAGGTGACTATGATTTATCAAAAGAATACCGGTATCGCGGCACAGTCTTTTCGGGTGAAGACGGCAGATATTCGTTCAACACAATTATGCCGGTGCCCTACGCAGTGGGAGACGGAAGTATACGGCCTGCACATTTTCACCTGATGATAACTGCTGCGGGATACCAGGCCTTGGTAACACAATTATATTTTTCAGGTGACAATTATATTAAAAGCGATCCATATGCTTCTTCGCCTAAAGCAAAAAGAAGAATACTCGATTTGGAGGACCTGGATGACGGGACAAAAAGAGTTTTATACAATGTCAGTTTGTCTGAAAAGCTCCCGGTTGAAAGCCCTTCCATTGATAAGCTCACGGGAATATATTCTGAAGTGGGGAATCAATTTAACGAAATAGAACTTTTCAAAAATGATAATACCATCTGGATGAAAAATGAGGCATTCGGAAATCGATTTGAATATACAGGCAGCAATACTTTCGAATATCCGGGAATGCCCGATGGAATGTTCTGGGAATTAAGGTTTGAACTTCTGGAGAATGGTAATGTTAAACTTGTTGAAAAATCAGAAGTAAAAACCTCGGTCTTTCTAAAAGCCATAAAACCATTGGGTCGAAAAGATAAAATAAAATGGTAAAGAGGATTGTTGTCAGTAAAATTTCTTCTGAGGGTATGGTCTACATAAATATCTCCAATTGATAACAGAAATTTACCCGTTGACTTATATCCATATTCTCTCCAGCAAGAATCCTGTTTCTTCTTATGGTCAAATCCTTTTCAGCATAACGACTGTCATGTCATCGGATGCAGGTATATTTCCGGTAAAAGTTTGAACATTCTTAAGCAGACTTTCTATCTTAATTTCAGGATTTCCCATTGCTTTTTGAAGACGTTCTTCTCCGTATAACTCTTCCGAAACATTCATAGCTTCTGTAATGCCGTCTGAATAAAGTAATAGCCCGCTTCCTGATGTCATTTTAAATGAAAGTTCTTCAAATGACTCTTCCTGTATTCCTAATGGAAAGGCCGTTTCAAAACTTAGAGTTTTTACTCCATCTTTGTCAGATAGAAAAGGTGGAAGATGACCTGCGTTCGCCATAACCACACTATTATCAAAAGGATTTATAATTGCATATACAATTGTAACAAACTTGGTCTTGGGAAAATCTTTTACCAGTGTCCGGTTAACGTTTTTCAACACTTCTCCCGGAGGCAGATTTTTCTCAGCGTAAATTCTCAGGATGCTTCTCGTAGAAGCCATAAGTAAGGCTGCTGCTGAACCCTTCCCTGAAACATCTGCCAGTACGATCCCCAGTTTTCCCTCAGGTAACTCAATAAAATCAAACCAGTCGCCGCCGACTTCTCTGCAGGGAATGCATAATCCATTAATTTCATATCCCGGTATTTTAGGAATTTGAGCCGGGAACAGGCTCTTTTGGACAATACCTGCTTCTTTCAGCTCTCCCGATAGCCGCTCTTTCTCCCTGCGTTCACTATTAAAAAGTCTGGCATTTTCTATTGCCGTTGCTACACTTCCCGCTAGTGATTCAAGCAGCTGGATCCTGGATTTAGAAAATGCATCCTTCTCCTGGTGTTGAAAATTAAATACCCCGATAAGCCTGCCGTGTATTTTAAGGGGTATATCGAGTTCAGAGTTAGTCGATTGTTCACTTACTTCATAATAAGGGTCTTTTGTCACATCAGGTGCATAATATGTTCTGCCCGTATGTGCAGTATAACCGACAATACCATATTCACCAATCTTAAATCGTTCGCCTTTAATGTGATAGTTTACCGTCCATCCCCTGACTGCAACTATTTCGAGTTCATTTGTTTCATCATCTTTAAGCAGTACGCCTGATCTTGAATATCCAAAAGTTTGTGCAACATCGCTAACTATTTCTTCCAACAGCTCTTCAAGGTCAAGGATGGAATTGATCTTCCTGGTAACACGCTGCAGTAATAGCAGTTCTTCAACTTTTTGCCTGTCTTCGGTCATTTGTTGTTTACCTGATCTAGATTGCTAAAAAAATAATGTTATGCTGTATAATCAACTTTAGTAACCCCAATGGACCATAAGGATTCTGCCGCTCTTTTCTAATTCAACAAAACGATTTCCTCAACTATGATCGTTTTCTACTGAATAGTATATAAATATTTTTGGACAAACAAAAGAAATAAACTTCATCTCCCGCAAAAAGCTGGAGTCCAGAATGATTACAGATCAACTTGGTTTCCCGGGAGGTTATACCTTTAATTGATAATTGCTTTCTGGGTTTTTAAACATCATTTTCTAAGGAAATATGTTGTAATAATTAATTTGTCAGAACATTAGTAGCCTGGGCTAAGGATGAAGATTAAAATTATAAATACAATGAAGTTCAGTCGGATAAATTATTTAAGTACACTGAAGTTAAGAATATAGGAAAGGCTTTTAGCAGATACATAAAAAAAACTTTGCTTGAATAATAAGAAATATAACCCCGCCAAATTCATTTAAAATGACAAAGCCTGTAAGTCTTTATCTTACAGGCTTTTAACTAAGCGGGGCCGATCCCGCCTCGTACCTCGTCGGCCCAGGCGAGACTTATTCTCGTGTCCTGTTACATAAAAAAAATCCCCTCCGAAAAAAACGGAGGGGACTTTTATTATGC
>CAWDAK010000002.1:0-38627 GCA_963800255.1 uncultured Ignavibacteria bacterium
AAAACATGCGATGGTTGTAGAAAATAGAAAAACAACATACCAAATTACAGAATCAGAATAATCCATTTTCTCTCCCTTATAACTGTATAACGGCTTGCCGATAAGCAGCGCCCCAGTTGATTAGTGGTTATGTATATTTTGACTGTGTGACTCACTAAAGACTGTTAAATTAATAAAATATTTTATTACATCTGAATTATTTATTAAAGAAAAGTCATATTACGAGCTGGATGCGGGTAAAGCATGCAGCTCAATTCCGGGGCAGTATCAGCGAAGAAGTACAATATAACTGTACCGCGAGAATATGCGAAATAATATTAATGCAAATAAATGCTGAAAATTATAAATTAGCATTTGAATCCGGGGTCAAAGAACTTTTACAAACATTATATTATTAAGGAGATATTATGGCACGCAAAGTTAAAGTTACCGGCGGGATGACTATGACTCTTGATGGTTTTACTGCAGGCCTGAATCAAAGTACCAATATTTCGCGGCTTGAACCGATCGAAGTGAGTGGAACCGGTAAGGTTACACATGTCAGATACAAGGTATTGCAATAGAAATTCCAGCGGGTGCGGTAATACGGTGAGAGAGCGGGTTTTATAAACGGTGATCTAATAACATTCTGGTGCGATGCACCTAAAGCAAGGAATGAATCTACGAATATGGGTTGCGAGGCTTTGAGGACGGATGGTTACGGGAGTTATGAATACGGTGATCTAATAACATTCCGGTGCGATGCACCTAAGGCAAGGAATGAATCTATGAATATGGGTTACGAGGCATTGAGGACAGATGGTTACGGGAGTTTACGAATACGGTGATCTAATAACATTCCGGTGCGATGCACCTAAAGCAAGGAATGAATCTACGAATATGGGTTGCGAGGCTTTGAGGACAGATGGTTACGGGAGTTATGAATACGGTGATCTAATAACATTCCGGTGCGATGCACCTAAGGCAAGGAATGAATCTATGAATATGGGTTGCGAGGCATTGAGGACAGATGGTTACGGGAGTTACGAATACGGTGATCTAATAACATTCCGGTGCGATGCACCTAAAGCAAGGAATGAATCTACGAATATGGGTTGCGAGGCATTTAGAGGACAGATGGTTACGGGAGTTATGAATACGGTGATCTAATAACATTCCGGTGCGATGCACCTAAAGCAAGGAATGAATCTACGAATATGGGTTGCGAGGCTTTGAGAGGACAGATGGTTACGGGAGTTATGAATACGGTGATCTAATAACATTCCGGTGCGATGCACCTAAAGCAAGGAATGAATCTACGAATATGGGTTGCGAGGCTTTGAGAGGACAGATGGTTACGTGCGATGCACTTAAGGCAGGAAAATTTGGATGTCCAGTAATATCAATTTTATGGTCAATTGTCAGCGGCTGAGAATTATCATCGAAATGATACTTGAGGCTATTCGGCTGGATTAGTATGTCAAAGTTCTGTATGCTTTCATTGTTAGTTGTGAATACAAATATTTTAGAGGTATTTTCAGAGCTTATAACTTTCACCATAAAATCCTGGTCTTTGTCAATGAAAGTATTGCTCATCATTTTTGAAATTAGGGTTCTGGATTCGCTGTCAGCGGCAAGATGTTTGCTTCTCGCACCAAGAACATCATTCATAGGATCTAATCTGATTACATTTGAATATGTATACGCAGGAATTTTATCGGCTAATTTCTTTCGAAGTGATATTTCTGGTTTTCTTTTTGAGGCTTTGAGGACCTCGCCGATGAATTCAATTGCTTCCGCCAGGTTTTCATCATTTTGTATTTTTATTCTTTTCTCTGAACTTACAGTTTCAGGAAAGAATACATAGTTAAATATATCTTGCTCGGTTATCATCATCTTTTTAATACTATCAAATATTCTATTTTTGGAAATCCTGCTGTGCTATTCAGCATCAAGATGTTCAATTATCTCTTTTCTCAGCATTTTAAATAAATATTCAAATATGTTCTGATAGGCTGCGCGGTAGTCATCGAAAGTTAGTGATTTTATTTCCGCCATCAGATATTTTTGAAGTCCGGGATTAACTCCCCCATCCTTTAGATCAACAACAATTTTATTGAGGGCATTCTTAATAGCTATTGCCTCTTCTTCGTCTATCTTTTTAGTATTTACATAGCTGGTTTCCAGTTTCCTGAATACTGTTTCGACAGCCTTGTTGATGACCGATTCAATTTCCAGAACATTTAGTATTGCCGGAACCGGACTTTGTTCGAAATTGGACATACCTGTATTTTTTATCTTCAGAACCAGAGCATTTAAAGGGATAGCTTCGGCTTTACCGATATTCTCCTTCAAATATTCAAATATTTCATTAAGGATATTTTTATTGTCTTTGAATAAGTATGACGGAAGGTCATATATACATTGGTTATCAGGGAGTCGGCCGATATCTACTTCTTCCCTCTTTACAACATAAGTTGTTCCAAGTATCTGTTTTTTCCGGCATCCGTTTCTTTCTATAATATAATTTACAGCACGCAATATTTTTGAAAAGAATGGATCAGACGATCTTAGTAATTCAGAGACATACATTTCTGTACTTTTTAAGGCTATTCTGCTAAGGAAAAAAAGTGCGGATTCTTCATTTGTTATGGCAGGTTCCCAGTTATCAAAAGCAGATTTTATCCTGACAAGTATGCCATCGGTGTTTATTTCAAAAAGGGGTGCAATGGCATCTATTGCCATCTCATTAAGGGTGAGATCTTCTACCATCAGTACTTTGGCAAGTTTTCTATACCTGAATTTTAAATTGGTATACGCAAAACTTTGCGTTAATTCTATAAGCTGGTTCAACTCCGTACGTTCAATATTTTGATTACTAACAGCCTGAAGTATTTCGAATACCCGAACTGCTTTTGCCATCTGCAAAGATATGAAATATTACTTGATTAATTACTTAATCCAATTCAGTCTTTTTAAGCCATTTTCCGTTTTTCCAGTAAAGGATATTGTTTTTTATGATTTCACGGTATTCCCTGGTATCGGTGTATGGGGGTTTTAATAAACCGTGGGATACCAGCGTGTCACGTTGTACCCTGAAGTTGCTGGAGAAGTTTACATCAATATCTTTCAGGTTATAGTCTATTTCATAACCGAGCTGTATTTCATTGAGATGAGGAGGGATCGATGTACCAAATTGGAAAATATGAATATTATCCCGATATAAAAATCCATCTGTTAAATAACTCGGCGTCCTTACTCTCATATAATTATCATAATCAATTTTAGGAAATCTGATATATGCAATTAATTCAGCGGATGGAAATCCTTCTATCAGGTATTGCTCTGTTGTTGGTCTTACTTTGGTTAAAGTGTCAATTTCATAAGCGAAGAATACCAGGTCCTCATATCCGTTATCGTACCCTGTCCCGACAATTTCGGGTTTTTTATCATTATCGATGTCTTTAATATAAGCGTCCATAATATGACCTGAAGCCCAGAATGTTCCCGGAAGTCTTTTCCCATTACTGATGTCAATCCTGTATATAGCAGAGCTGAATGAAGGTCCGTTTGATGAAATTAAATATAAACTCTTTTTTCCGAAGAAAGTCAGCGTGTCAAGAATTTTCATATTGTATTCACTATTGAGGTTTTCACGTTTTGAGTTTACTTTGTCTTTGAAAGAAGATTTCCAGAGCTCATTCCCTTTCTTGTCGTAACATCTCAATATAGTGCTATTGTCATAGTTCCCTGTTGACGCAGAACCTTCACCATTTATGATAACTTCATTTTCTCCGTCTGAATTTATATCCACTATCCTTACTCTATCTGATATCAACCTTTCTGAGACTCCCGAACTTTTATCAACAGATATTTTTTTCGTCCATAGGATTTTATCGTTTTTATTCTTTATGAATAAAGTTGAGCCATCAGCGGATAAGCTGGCAGGATTGTCATCCAGGTCAAGTATAAAAAGGAATAATATAACAGAAATCAATAGAAGGACTATAAATGTACTTGCCAGGTTCTTTGCTATAAACCTGCCGGTTCTTACCACCGGGTTTCGTTTGACTATTTCAACAATGTCTCTACGATTTAAAATGTCATCGATGTTTTCAGACGGGATAATCTTTAATGATCTTGAGGGATAGAGGCCTTTTAACCTGTTATATTCTTTGACTGCAGTATATTCGTCCTGTTTGGGGATGACAAAAGACTTTGCAAATGAATAGAATACGGCGTTGGTTTTTTGTTTAATAATTTTCTCACCGACGCCGGGGATAGTACCATCGGAGTTAAGTGAACCGGTAAATGCCGTGTTTGGTACGATTTTGACCATATAGGCAGGATTGTAAAATTTCATCAGCTGCTGGAGGAAAGTAATAGTTAAGGCTGAGCCAAGTGAATTCCCCTCATAGCAGCCATCTTTTTTTTCAAAGCTGATAATTACTTCATGGTACTTGTGGGGTTTCCTGATAAATCTTTTCAGGATTTTAATTGCCATTTCCCAGGAAATCCGTACCTGCTCTTTTATTCTTTTTTCTATTTCCTTTTCGCTGGGTACAATGAGAAATTTGTCAGCTCCGGATGCCCTGCTAATCCTTACGTTTACAGTCTCAATGATACCATAAAAACCGTTCTTATTGCCTTCATCAATTAAAGGAAAATAAGCCTGCAGCTTTTCAGGTGACTTTATAGCTTCTCCCTGCAGTATAGCGGTTAGTGACTCGAGCCGGGAATTAAGTCTGTCGACCTGAGTGTTTAACTCTGACCGGAACGCTGCGCCGATGGATTTATCTTTCAGTTCATTTAACTGGGAGATAAGTTCCTTTGTATACCCGGGTTCGATCCCCCACGGTTCAAATTCGGCTAACTTTAAGGTATACTCCTCCATAAATTCCCCTAAAAAAGCTTCTTCGATTTTTTGATCGTTGTATTGAAGGACTTTTGAAAAGTAGTCGGTTAAAAGGAATATCTTAAGAGTTTCGGACGAGGTGATTAAAGTCTGCCTGATTAAATCAATACGTTGATTTTCAAGTTCAATGAAGTCTAAGGCCATACCTGATTAACCCAAAATGAGTATGTCAAAATAGGCAATTTGGGGGTGATTTGGAAAAATTATGATTTGTTAAAGAGGGATTGTCATCGAACGAATAATCGTAGGCGATTGGGAATGAATCACCCGCCTATCCACTGGGCTTCACTCCAGAATTGCAGCGACGGTTGGCATGGTCTATCCAAAATAAATGGATTCACAGAAAGAACCTTTGGCCAATGATTATCCTAAGAACCGCGATTCGGGGTGGTCAGGGGTTAGAGCGCCAATTAATTCGCATTGAATTAATCGTCAAACCAACCAGGACGACAAGAATACCTACTATTAATCCAATTGTGGCTAATGAATTAATTTCTTCTGCATGCAGGTTTTTTATTGCTGAAGAAGGTATCACTTTCTGTTCTTTTACCAGTATTTTTGCGTTTTGCGAATAGGGCATCAGTCTGTCGGTAGACAAGAACAAGCTGTCATTTACAACTGACCAGTTCGATATATTCGGATCCTTTGATTCATTCAGCAATATATATTCTGATAAATCATTTGTTGTAAGATAGAGTTTATCTTTTTTATACGGTTCCATTTCAGAGAGGCTAATCTCCCTGGAGCTGTAGCATCCGAGGAATTGCGCCATTAGCGCGGGGATGAGGAAAGAACAAATAAGGCTTTTCATTTTTAACTCCGATATTTTTATTAAACACATCCTAAGTTAATTTGCTGCACACCTTACAGTTGTCAAAAAAATGTAAAAAATACAGTGGGGGCTACTTTAAGAAATGCTTAGGACTTAGAGCAAAATGTTTCGGTGGTTCTACCTAAAATACTAAGGTCATTTCTTGACAAAAGATATTGAAGTAGATAATTTTGAAACGTCCAAGGGAGGATAAAATGAAATCTTTGGTAAACGGGATTCTTCTCACGCTATTTTTAACACAAATCTGTTTTGCCCAATGGTTTTGGCAAAATCCTAAACCACAAGGTAATAGATTATATTCAGTCTGTTTCTCAGATTCCACTACAGGCTGGGCTGTAGGGAAGTGTGGAACCATCCTCAAAACCACGGATGGCGGGACTAATTGGATTAATTCAGGAAACTTCGGGATGAGTGATTTACATTCTGTATATTTCGTTCAGCCTTCTGTTGGCTGGGCTGTTGGTGAATTAGGAGCAATTCTCAGGACAACAGATGGAGGAAATGTATGGGTTGAACAAACAAGTGGGGTTGCCGGTACACTTAACTCAGTATTTTTTAATACATCAACCCAAGGCTGGATAGTTGGAGATGATGGAATTATTCTATGTACGACCGACGGAGGTAATGTATGGAGCGGGCAGCTGAGCCAAACAAAAAATTCATTATATTCAGTTTATTTCACTTCATCAACTACTGGCTGGGCTGCAGGCGATAGTACCACAATCCTAAAAACCACCGATGGCGGGAATAACTGGATCAGCCAATATGGCGGATCTGTTTACTACCTAAGATCAATTTACTTCAGTTCACCAAGCATCGGCTGGGTTGTAGGTGAATATGGAAAAATTCTAAAGACGACCAATGGAGGAAGCACGTGGAGTAGTCAATATAGTGGAACCACGAGGGATTTATATTCCGTGAAATTTGTTTCATCAGCGAAAGGATGGGCTGTAGGCGGTTTATATGGTCCCAATGGAATAATACTCACCACGACGAATGGTGGAAATGACTGGGAGGTTCAACTAAGTGATACAACCGAGTGGTTGTTCTCCGTCTCTTTCACATCCTCAACAACAGGGTGGGCTGTTGGCAATGACGGAGCAATCTTACAAACTACTGATGGCGGATATAATTGGTATGATCAATATTCTGGTAAAACCGGGTGGCTTCTATCAATCTATTTCATCTCACCAACAACGGGTTGGGCTACAGGTTTTGGTGGGAGTATTCTTAAATCTATCGATGGTGGTGTCAGCTGGATAACCCGGTTTGAAGCAGGTAACCTACGATCTGTCTTTTTCATTACACCCATCAATGGCTGGTCAGTCGGAGATAATGGAACAATTTTACATACTACAGACGGAGGAGAAACATGGTCGTCACAAACAAGTGGTACAGGAGAAATATTGAAATCAATTTTTTTTGTATCGGAATCTACCGGCTGGGTTGTTGGTGACAATGGAACATTACTGCATACCTCTGACGAAGGGAATAATTGGTCATCTCAGATTGGATTAACGCCATATAGTTTATTCTCCGTTTATTTCATCTCCTCAACTGAGGGATGGGCGGTAGGTTTAAATGGAACAATTCTTATAACTAAGGATGGCGGCTATAATTGGGTACTGCAATCAAGTGGAGAAACACTGTACTTGTTCTCGGTTTTTTTTATATCCCCTACAACCGGCTGGGCTGTAGGTAGTTACGGAGTAATACTAAATACAACAGACGGGGGAAATAGTTGGATAACTCAAACCAGTGGAACTACAAACTGGCTTTATTCAGTTTTTTTTACTTCGCCCACAAGTGGTTGGTCTGTGGGTTTGGATGGAACTATCCTAAATACAACGGATGGGGGAAATAATTGGAATTTGCAGAACAGTGGAACAAAAAACGTCCTGCAATCGATATATTTTATTTCATCAGAGACGGGTTGGTGCGCGGGTAGCGGCGGAACAATATTAAAAACCACAAATGGGGGTTTAACATTTACTGATGAAGACAATAAAATAAATCAGCCTGAGGCATCTTTTCTATTTCAGAATTACCCCAATCCCTTTAATCCTGAAACCAATTTAAGATATGTTCTTCCCAAAACGACCTTTGTTCAAATTAAGGTTTATGATGTTTTAGGAAATGAAATTAAAACGCTCGTCAATGAGGAAAAACCGTCAGGTACTTATGAACTCTCCTGGAATGCAGCTAACCTGCCTAGCGGAGTTTATTTCTATGAGCTGCGTGCAGGAGACTTTATTCAGACGAAGAAGATGATCCTTATCAGATAAAACTTCTTATAATATTTCTGTATTTCTTGTTACTAATATATTAGGAAGTTAGTTCATTTGATTCGTTTGCTCAAAGAAATAAATCTGTTACGGATTCAACGGCACAGCTGATAAAGAATGAGGAGATGAACAGCTCTGAAGTAATGGAATTAGCCGGCTATCTTACGGATGTGTACGGGCCACGATTAACTTTTTCGAATGAATATAAATGGGCTGCAGACTGGGCGGCGTCAAAAATGAAGGAATGGGGTCTGGAGAATATTCATTTAGCAGATTGATCTGTCTCCTTAGCATACGCCGCAGATAAAAGGGATAAACATACAATTAGCAAAAAACCGTTCCGGATTTAATTAAAATCTTTCGCTCCTCTTTAAACATCCATTCATCTTCAGTTTTTACAATTTTATGACAATTCCGGATTTCCGGGGGATTATCTTTTAGCCGGAGTTACCCAGGGAAGCTTCTGAATTAAATGTCGCTGAGAGGAGCATAAAAATGAATCTTAGAAATATAAAATTACCCCTGATTGCCGGAGCAGTATATTTTTTCCTTATGGCGATAGCTCACCTGGGGGAAATAAAAATTCCCGGCCTTTTTATATATTTTGATTTCCCTTCGTATTCTTACCAGGACAGGATTACTGCCCTCTTTTCTCTCGGGTGGTCATTATTCTTTTTCACCGCATTTACTGATCCTTTAAAATATAAAACACTTGTAAGGTCTATCCTCATAGCGGGCGCTGCGGCTATCATAATATTATGCTTTATAAACCTCGAGACTGATTTCTACAGTCTTAATAATTCTGCGGATGTCACCATAATCTGGGTTCAAACTGTAATGTTATTTTTTTACTGGTTCTGGCTGGTGATTTCATATTATAACCTGAGAGTGAATTTTGATTAAAACAGCACTTACATTTTTTTTACAAAATTCAGACAAAGTTATGACAGTTAACTGTTTCTGAAACAATATATTGCTATCAGTTGAAAGAGAGGAACAATGTTAACCAGAACGGCGGAACTTGAAGAATTTTTACTTGACTATATCCGGAATGAATGCCTGTCAAAAAACAGCAGCGGACTGCCCGGGTACGGCGACGATCTTTTTGAGGCGGGTATTGTGGACTCGGCGGGATTGATATCCTTCATTGCTTTTATTGAGAAAGAGTTCAGTATTACTATTCCCGATGAGGATCTTCTTCCCGAAAATTTTAAATCAGTTTCTGCAATAGCAGGATATATCCGGAAAAATATGAAATGAAAATGAACCGGTTGAGAAAATGCCTTGTCTGGGATCTTGATAACACGCTGTGGGACGGCGTCTGCCTTGAAGGGAATGTCAGGCTTAAATCTGAAGTATCAGCGGTTATTAAGGAACTGGACAGCCGGGGGATCCTGAATTCTATTGCCAGCCGCGGTGATGAAAGTTTGTCGCTGAAGGTGTTAAAAGAAAATAAGCTCGCTGAATTTTTTCTTTTCCCGCAGATAAACTGGCAGCCGAAGTCGAAAAGCATTCTGAAAATATCTTCTGAACTAAACCTTCCGCTTGATGCTATAGCTTTTATAGATGATGACGAATTTGAGCGCGAGCAGGTTTCATATATGCTTCCTGATGTTATGACAATAAGGGCTGAGGATTACAGGTACATTACGGGCCTCCCCGAGTTTTCACCCGGGGTTATCAGCACTGAGGCAAAATCAAGGAGAAGATTATACCAGGCAGAGTTGGAAAGAAAAAAAACGGAAGTTGATTATAAAACCCGCAAAGATTTTCTGCTTTCCTGCGGTATGCGGTTGAGAATAAGACAAATGAAGGAGGAGGATATTGCAAGGGTTCTTGAGCTTATGACGCGTACCCACCAGCTGAATACAACAGGGATTTTACTGACTAATGATGAGATAAAAGGAATATGTAATGAGGAGAAAGAGAACAGGACAATATATGTGGCTGAGCTTGAAGACAGGTTCGGAATGTATGGGATTGTGGGTGCGGCCATGTATGAATCGGATGCGTGTATATGGAAGCTTGATTACCTGGCTGTTTCCTGCAGGGTAATGGGACGGGGAATTGAAAAAGCCATCCTGATTACATTAGTAAAAAATGCGTTCCGTGATAAATTCAGGACGATTGAGGCAGAGTTTTACGATACCGGAAGAAATAAAATGATGAGGGGACTGTACCAGATGTCGGGGTTTATTCCTTTAAGGAAAGATAAGGACCCTAAACGGGTTACTTTTTATGCGGATGAAAAAGTACTGGCATCGGTTCCGGAATGGGTGGAGGTGTTATGAAAATATTACTCATCGACATTTTAAGGACTTCCCTTGAAGAAGTGTGGCCTTCGGCAGAACATTCGCTTGGACTGATGTACCTTTCTTCGTATCTGAAAAAGCAGTTCAAAGATGCTGTTGAAATAAAAATATTTACGCTGATCTCCAAACCCAACCAATCTGCAAACGACAGAAGAATGATCCTGGAGCAGCTTAATGAGTTTAATCCCGATGTGGCGGGAATAAGATGTTTATCAATCGGTCAGACTTCTTTCCATGAAACAGTGCAGACAATAAAAGAATGGAATAAGAGCTGCGTTGTAATTGCAGGCGGTCCTTATGCTACTGATGATCCCCGGGGATCGCTGAGTTCAGGTTACCTGGACTGTGCTGTTATAGGTGAAGGCGAAATTACCTTTAATGAATTTATCCGGAGATTGCTTGATAAAGAAGAATGGAAGGATATATGCGGTATTGCTTTCCGCAGCAACGGAAGCATAATAAAAACTAAGCCGAGACCTTACATAGATGATATTGATACGCTTCCCTTCCCTGATTATTCGGAAATTGATCCCGGCCTTTTTTCAAACCAGTTTTTGACGTTTACTTCTAAAATTTCCAAACCTCACGCAAATATTATGACGTCCAGAGGCTGTCCTTACAGATGTGCATACTGCCATAATATTCTCGGTAAAAGTTTCAGAGTCAGATCACCTGAAAAAGTACTTGAAGAGATAAGGTATATACACGACAGTTTTGGGATAACTGATTTCCAGATCATCGATGATATTTTTAATCTGGACCTGGCACGTGCAAAAAAAATATGCGACCTGATCATCGGGAGTAAAATGAAGCTCACCTTCTCTTTTCCTAATGCAATCAGGGGTGACAGAATTGATGAAGAGTTAATAGATAAAATGGGAGAAGCAGGAACAAAATTCGTTTCAATTGCTGTTGAAACTGCATCTCCAAGACTTCAGAAGCTGATAAAAAAGAATCTGAATCTTGATACTGTATTTAAAGGGATTGAGTACATCACGAAAACCGGTATAATTACCAGGGGGTTTTTTATGCTGGGATTTCCGACAGAGACTGAGGAGGAGTTAAATCAGACAGTGAATTACGCTCTGGACTCCTCCCTTCTGGGAGCAACATTCTTCACTGTTGTCTATTTCCCGGGAACGGAACTGTACAAAATGGCCCAGGATCTGGGTTACTTCAAGAACGGCGACTATCAAATAACGAGGGATTATGTAAATGTAGGCGAGGGACCTTATAATTTTACCCTCGAGACTCTCACCGAAACGAAAAAAAGAGCCATCAGGGAATTTGCTTTTACACAAAAGCGGCTGAACGATGCCCTCCGATTGCTGCCCGCATATTTTACTCAAAGAGAAATTGACGGATTTTTTATGGCGTACGTTGTGAGCTCCCACGCTAAACTTGATGAAATACAGGATGTAAAAGTAAGAGAGATTTTACGCAGGTATTTTGTAATTGCAGAAAAATTTTCAAAGAAAAACGAATTTTATGTCTGAAAAACAAATAACCCGGAGAACCGGGCAATTTTACGAGCAGTTTAACTTTCCCGGCAGCAGACCGGTTGACCGGGATGGACTGGTATTTTTAAGGCGCTTCGACTGCAGTGTTAAAAGAATTTCCGGCAGGAAAAAAAATATCCGGGTGCTTGATGCGGGCTGCGGTACCGGCAATACAATAATCTCATTAGCGAACCGTTACAGGGATATTGAATTCCTTGGTCTTGATAATTCTGCTGCTTCTTTAGCACAGGCAGTAAGGGAGGCTGAAAAATACAGCCTCACAAATTTGAAGTTTAATAAGCGGGATCTGTCGGATCCTTTGCAGACCGCCCATAAGTTTGATATAATCGTCTGCCTGGGAGTACTTCACCATACAGCTAATATGGAGAAGGTACTGTCGAATCTGAACAATGTACTTAATAAGGGGGGCGAGATGTATTTATGGATATATGGGAAGCATGGAAGATACAATCATTCACTGAATATGCGTCTGCTTAGAATGCTGCTTGGTACAAAACCACGACCGGAAAATCTAACAGACTTTGCCGGCAGGTTCGCCACTGAAGTTCAGCAGGGAATGCCGATGGCCGATCTCATAGGGAAAATGAAAGTGAATGAAACGCAGCTGAAAGCGTATAGATCACCGGTATGGATAGCCGATCAGTTTCTGAACCCGCACGAGGTATTAATCGATATGGAAGAGCTGCTGGAGCTTGTTAAAAAAACCGGGTTCAGAATCACTCACCTGCCCGGAATGGAGGAAAATGCCGCGGCTAAATTCGATTCACCTGAATTTTCAAAAAGATATGAAAGTCTAAGTAAAGTTAAGCAGCTTATAGCAGCCGACCTTCTCTTAAAGCCGGAAAGATATTTTGTTTTATTAAGTAAAACCGGGGCTGGAAGGAGAAGAAGATAATGTACTGCCTGGGATATTCCGGATTCACAAGAGATTCTCATTCTGCTGAAGGGGTTATAAATTCATTTGCAAAAACCCATCAGGACTTTGATACCATATTTGATTTTCGGGAGGGAGATGTACCGTTTTCGTATTTCCCTCTCGGCTTTTTCGGACATGATGCATCTGCCGCGCTGCTGCTTGATGGAAAGGTTATCGCCTGTGCTTCAGAAGAGAGATTTACCCGGCTTAAATTTTCGCTTAACCTAACCGGCAACACTTTACTGCCGAAAAATGCTATCAGGTATTGTCTTAATTATGCAGGAATTGACATTAAAGATGTCGATCTGGTTGCGCACTATTGCCGTTTTGAGGAGTCAGTGATTGAACAAAGACTCGGACTCCTGCATCCATTCATTCCGGCTGAGCTGGAAAGCAAACTGCAAGAATCTTATTACAGGATATTCAACACAATGATGCGGAGAGATGTGCTGATAGATCAGTTTGAAAAAATGACCGGTATGATTCCCCATAACTTTGTCCAGGTCCGTCATCATAATGCACATGCCGCAAGCGCCTTTTATCCATCGGGTTTCAGCGATTCGCTTATTATGACCCTGGATGGTACAGGTGAACTAGAAAGCTCCATTGTGGCAGTAGGCAGTAAGAATAGCATCACGGAAATCGGTTCCTATCCCCTTCCGGTATCACTCGGTGCTCTTTACCTGATCATCACGGTTTTTCTTGGATTTAAAAGCCTGGGTGATGAATATAAAGTAATGGGACTAGCATCTTACGGGGATGCAGCGAGATACAGAAAAGTTTTTGACAGTCTGGTAATAGAGGAAGAAGCAGGAAGATATTTGACTCCGTTGTTATCACAGACAGAACTAAAGGGATTTCTTGTTGATAACCTGGGACCGGCAAGAAAGGCAGAGGACAAATTTGAACAAAGGCATGCTGATATTGCAGCATCACTGCAGGAATCATTAAACAGAGCGGTACTCCATTCATTAAAATATTACCGTGAAAAAACTAACCAGACGAATCTCACGATGGCCGGAGGCGTAGCGTTAAATTGCACATTAAATGGGGTTATTGCGCGCTCAGGATTGTTTCAAAACATTTTTATTCAGCCGGCATCTTCAGATGAGGGGTGCAGCGCGGGAGCCGCTTTGTATGCTTACTACGAAGATAATGGTACAGCAGAACGGGAAAATACAGAATGGACTAATGTGTATTTCGGTCCGGAATATACCGACACAGATCTGCTGACTGAACTTGATAGATTTTCGGCGGATGTGGTTTATACAAAGCCTGAAAATCCGGCAAGGTTAACAGCAGAATTAATTGCGCAGGGGAAGGTGGTAGGATGGTTCCAGGGAAAAATGGAATTCGGTCCGAGAGCCCTGGGGAACAGAAGCATTTTAGCCGACCCGAGAGACCCGGAAATGAAAGACAAGATAAATGAAAAAGTTAAGAGAAGGGAATCATTCAGACCATTTGCGCCGGCAGTGCTTGAAGAAAATACAGACGAATATTTTGATATGACAGGATTGGATGATTCGAAATATATGCTGTTCACCGTCCCTGTACATGAAGATAAACATAAAATTATACCTGCCGTCACTCATATAGACGGAACGTCGAGGATACAGACGGTGTCTTCAGCGACCAATCCGAAGTTCTGGAATTTAATAAATGAATTCAGAAAAATTACGGGAGTGCCTGTATTATTAAATACGTCATTCAATGTAAAGAATGAACCAATTGTCTGCAGTCCCCGCGACGCCATAGAATGTTTTTTATCGACTAATATCGATTACGCAGCAATAGGAGATTACCTGGTAGAAAAGCGGGGGAAAAATGGAAAATAGACGTGTGCTTGTTACGGGTGCAGCGGGTTTCCTAGGAAGCCAGGCGGTTAAAATCCTTAGCGCAAGAGGATACACGGTAGCGGCCGGTTATCATAGATCTGCTGAGATTTTTAAGGGAATGGATAACGTGGAGCCTGTCTTTATTGATATACTCGATAAGGATTTGATTTACAAAGCAATGAAAGGTGTTGATGAAGTTTATCATTTTGCTGCACTTGTAGACGCAAAACAACATCCGGACAAACTTTATGAAATCAATGTAGAAGGTACAAAAAACGTATGGACCTGTCTTTCTGAGTCAGGCATTAAAAAAGCATTATACTGCAGCAGTACTGCTGTTTATGGTCTGCTTGGGAGATCAGCCCGGGTGATTTCTGAAAATGACACGGCGCGGGCAATTGAACCTTACGGCTGCACAAAACTATCAGGCGAGAAAGAGGCATTGAGAATTTCTGAAGTGTGGGGTATAAATACAATTATAATCAGACCGGTGGCAATATTCGGACCGGGAGAACACACTCCATTCGGGCTGAAATTAAAAAAGGCTGCTGTTTCTAAAGTCCTTATAGCGGGCGGTTTTCAGAACAAGAGTTTTAATTTTGTTCACGTAGAGGATGCGGCAGAAGCTGCCGTTTATTTAATGGAAAATAAAGACGTAACCGGAGGAACATTTAACGTTTGTATAAATGAACCGGTTTTATTCCAGGATGCATTCCAGGCATATATGCGTGTATTGAAACGTGCAGGCAGTACCTATTTTAAGATAAGGCTGCTTGCATTAATCTCAGTTTTACTGCATAAGGTTCCTTCTTTACTTGACCGTGTAATTGAGCAAAGCGGAGAAAAGTATTTATTTAAGATCTGGCGCCCGGGATTTGACCTGAACTATTCTTCAGCCAAACTGCTGGAGAAATCCTTTAAATATAAATGGGATAATTTTGAAGATGTATTCTATTCATGCCTGGACAAACAATGATAAAACAAACAAGATGTTAAACAAAACCGGCAGGTAGAAAGATGTATGCGGTAAGAATTTTATTTTCTCAGCCATTAAGATTAGTGCTTACCCTTTCGGGCATAGCACTCTGCCTGATTTTGATAATGTTCATACTCGGCATTTACAATGGAGTATCAGAAGGTTCGGTGGAATATATCCGGAAAACAAAAGCGGATATCTGGGTACTCCAGGGGAATTCAACAAATATATTACGGGGGACATCGATTCTACCTGAAAAATATACCAGTATCATCGGGCGGGATCCGATGATTGATTCGATCACCCCTGTACTGATGCTTCTGACAAATATTAAAGTAAATAATACAAATGCTACAGTAATACTGACCGGATATAGACCAGGTTCAAAAGGGGGTCCCCCGGGGATTATCGATGGAAGAGCGGTAAGACATGCGGGTGAAATAGTGCTTGATAAATCATTTGCCGCGAAGTACAAAGTTAAAAAGGGAGACAGAATATTAGTAAAAACAGACACACTTGAAGTAGTGGGGCTAAGCAGCGGAACAAACGCGATAGTGACACAATATGCATTCGTTACACTAGAGTATGCACAGTCAACTATTGAACTGCCCGGACTGGCAAGCTTCTTTATCATTACTGCAAAAAAAGGTGCCGATTCCAAAACAATAGAAAGGAACATAAATAATAAATTCCAGGACCTTCTTTCGGTGTACCAGGACCAAAAGTTCCTGGAGAACAATATCATTGAAATGGAGGCAGGAATTCTTCCATTCTTTTCTGCGATAGTAGTTATCGGCGGTGTTGTATCAGCAATAATTTTAAGTTTGATACTCTCGGTTAATATTCTTGAGAGAAGAAATGATTTTGCCATAATGAAAGTACTGGGCTCACCGAAAAGCTTTCTCAACAGCTTAATTATTTTTCAATCGTTAATACTTGTACTTATATCCGAAATGATGGGACTGATATTATTCTTCCCTCTAGTAAAATGCATTCAGGAAATTTCTCCGGAAGTTAATACCATCATCGATTTTAAACAGATAATTTATATAACTGCCGCAGCCTGCATCATTAGTCTTCTTAGCGCGCTCTTCTCCTGCAGAAGGCTGAGAACAATTTATCCCCTCGAGGTATTCTCATGACAGGAAAAAAAGGCTGTGAAATTATAGTTGACCTGAGCGGTATTTCAAAGATATATGATTCAGGCGCAAATAAATCAACAGCTCTAGATGACATTAATTTTTCAGCAGGAAGAGGAGAATTAATTTTACTGCTGGGACCCAGCGGAAGCGGCAAGACAACGCTGCTTACGATTATTGCCGGATTTAACCAGCCGTCTGAAGGAACAGTCTCGCTTTTCGGAAAAGATATAAATAATTACCGGGCCCCGGAATTACAGGTATTACGTGCAAAGAGGATTGGATTTATTTTTCAGTCGTTTTTATTAATCGATGCATTAACGGTTTACGAGAACGTTGAAATAGTGCTTAAATTCCTCAACAGGAACGGGACGGAGATAAAGAAAGATACCCTAAGTGCATTAAATAAAGTCGGGATATCACACTTATCCGGCAAAATGCCTGCAAGACTCAGTCACGGAGAAAAACAAAGAACCGCAATAGCCAGGGCATTTGTTAACAACGCTGATCTGCTGATTGCAGACGAACCTACAGCAAGCCTTGAGACAGAACAGGGAGAAGAAATCATAAAACTTCTTCATTCCTTTGCCAATGAGAATGGTAAATGCGTCATTGTTGCCAGCCATGACTTAAGGCTGAAACCTATGGCCGATAAAATATTTTACATCGAAAACGGTAGAATTGAAAAAACGGAGATCCCTCACAGCTGAAAGGAGAATAAGAGATGAAAAAGAAAATATATCTAATACAGCCCTCATACAGGGACGACCAGGGAAAGCTGCTGAAGGGTAAAAGGCTTTATGTTATTTCATTAGCCTTACCAGCATTGAGTGCGATAATACCTGTTGATTGGGAAAAAGAATTCTGCTATGAATATTTTGACGACGTTAATTTTGATACCGATGCCTCCGTTATAGGGATTTCATCTATGGGATACGAAATTTTCAGAGGAGCGGAGATTGCCGATGAATTTAAGAAAAGGGGGAAGACGGTAATATTCGGGGGCTTTCAGCCTCACTTAACAACGCAATATATTCAAAGTCATTGTGATGCAGTTATTCATGGCAACCCGGGATGCAGCGATATGGCAGGAATATTAAAGGATATTGAGTTAAAATCAGTTAAGAAAGATTATTTCTGCAAAACAGATCTTAATTATAAATTTGATTATTCCGTTCTGGATTCAAAAAAGGTTTACTTTACGCCTGTTCTCTCGAGTGTGGGCTGTAGTCATAATTGCTCATTCTGTTGTGTTTCTTCTATTTACGAAGCAAGATATGCCCTGAGAAAAATAAAATATATTGAAGAAGAGCTTGATATCCTCCGCACAAAAACGAGGAACATAGCTTTCGTTGATACTAATTTTTATAACAACCGAAACTATTTAATAAAATTATGCAGGATGATGATCAGGCGTAATTATAAATTTGTCTGGGGGGCGCAGAGCACCTTTAATATAGGGGATGATATTGAAGCATTAGATCTCCTGAAAAAGGCAGGCTGCAGAGTATTGTTCATCGGAATTGAATCGATTGATCAGAGGAATCTTACATATTTAAACAAAAATTATGATGTCGGCTCATTCACCCAAAAAATCAATAATATTCATTCTGCCGGAATTAAAATTGCTGCATTTTTTATGTACGGACTGGATTATGATACTCCTGCTACTTCAGTGCAGCTGAGTAAATTCATTATGGATAATAAAATTGCTCTCCCTATGCTTAATATATTAGTCCCTAATCCTGGTTCAAAGCTGTACGGCATATTAAAAAGTCAGGACAGAATATTAATGCAGAGCGAACTCGACTTCCTTAAAAACAACATCGCGTACAATTCCTCATTCAAGATATGTTATTATCTTCCGAAGAATATGACATCAAATCAGGTAGAGACGGGATTCATTGATTTACTAAAAAGATTATCGGGTTATAATCAGCTCATAAGAAGATCATTAAGTAAAAGCTTAACCCTCTCTATATTTTTACTGTATATGAACTGGATTTTCAGAAAGGAATATATCGAATTAAACCGCAAGAGATCGGGTTAAAACAGGGTGCGATTACCACCTTCCCCCACACCCACTTTTTTGATTGCCCTTATCCCGAAATACCTGTATGTTTCAATTAATTATGCTTATGATACCTTTGGTTAAATTTAAGCAGCTACGACCGGTACCAGGATATTATTTTTAATAAAATAAGGAGAGTTTGAAGTGAAAGTATTTCGTGAAGGTGCGGTTGGTGCATTGATGGATGAATATGAGAGGGCATCCGTTGATTTTAAAGAGATTATAAACGGGCTGTCACAGGCTGACTTTGTTAAAATCCTTGATCCATTGACTGAAGATGAAGATTGCAGAAGTGTGCAGACGATAATAAATCATGTTATAAGATCGGGATATGGGTATGCTGATTCAGTAAGAAGGGCAATAAATCAAACCTGTGGTAAATCATGATTACGGGGTAAACACCCCCAACCAGGCGCTGGCCGATTTTGAAAAGATGCTGAAATATACGGAGGAAACGCTTGAGGGTAAGTGGAAGATGAGCTACGATGAACTGGTTTTTACGGAGGTAATTGTACGGGACGGGGTTAAATCAACTATTGAGGCAAGACTTGAACACGCCATCGTTCATATTCTGCGGCATAGAAGGCAGCTGGAGAAGTTACTGCATATAGATTAAACTTTATGGCGGTGCGGGGGCGGGTTGGATACGGATGTCTATTAACATTTCGGGGCGATGCAACTGGAAGTAATTTACGAATACGATGGTGAGATGCACCAGGTAATTTTGGCGGGGAATGGGTTGGTACCGAAGAAATTTTAGAGGTGCTTCTCTCTGAATTTCCTTACTTTGACCAGGTTGCCGCAGTCTTTCATACTGCACCATTGACGGCTTCCATTCTTGCTTGTGTCAAGGAAGAGCCATCCGCAGTCTTCCCCGGCGCATTCTTTTACCTTGTGCAGACTGCCAGAGGTTAATAGTTCTGATGCAGAAAGCGCTATCTGCCATAGTATGCCTGCCGGGTCGCCGCTCTGTAATTCGAGCTTCCAATTGAATTCTCCTGATTCGTACTGCAGTTTCTGGTGTTCTCTCGCCGCGGCACACTCCCTGTCTAGTAACCTGATGTCTTCTTCTTCCGGCTCCTCTCCTCTTACCAGACATATAAAGATCCGGTAAATTGCTTCGCGGATTACTGCCGCCTTTTTGTGGAACTTCTGTGAAGCTTTCTGATTTGCCCGGCCTGAACGATTTAGTTTTTCTGCCGCGGCATAGTTTATTATTCCGGCTTTATTGGCCCAGACAACCAGGTCGGAATAGTCTTCAAGTTTGTCACCCAGTACTTTGTAGTCGTGAGAACTTCCTTCACCAAGCCAGGTTCTTCCGCTTACTGAGTTAACAAAATCCAGCGACAAGTTATTTCCTACGTATTTGTGTTTTTCTGACATATATCTCCTGGTAACCGATAAAATAGCCTTGACAGGTTACAGATATAATGCTATCTTGTAACCGGTAATATTAAATTAACTGGTTACGGATAAATAATCAATTCATTTAATGGTGAGGTAAAAATGATAACAAGGATCTGGCACGGCACGGTGAAGAAAAGGGATGCGGATAAATACCGAAGTTATGTAATCAATACTGGTATAAGGGATTACCTTAAGATAAAGGGTAACGTAGCTGCACAAATACTGCAGAGCAGCGATGATGAGGTTTCTCATATTTTCACTATTACACAGTGGGATAATCTTGAGTCGGTTAAAAAGTTTGCGGGAAAAAATTATGCTAAGGCTAAATATTACCCGGAAGATGAAAAATATCTGCTTGAGTTTGAACCGGAGGTAAAACATTATGAGACGGTTTCTTTCTCGAACGCGCTGATAAGAAAACTTCTTCAGCAGTTTACGGATCTTTACGATGGGAATAACTGGACAGACCGGAACTTTATTAAAACTATAAATTCGATGGATGAAGAAACTGCTTTCAGGCAGCCTTTCCCGGGTAAGCATTCGGCGGCTGAAATTTTGTGGCATATTATCTACTGGAGAAAAGCTGTGCTCCACAGGATAAAAGGTGATTTTAATTTTGAGGGAAAGACTGAGAAAGAGCAGAATTTTCTTTCCCCTGAATTGCTGCGGAAGAAAGGCTGGAAAAAATTGGGGAAGGAGTTGATAGATACTCAGGAGGACCTGGTAAAATTCCTCATTACAAAAACTGATGATTTTTTGGAAGTGGAGAACAGACCGGGACATAAAAACAGGACAGATATTGAAGGCTTATTACATCATGATTATTATCACCTGGGACAGATAGGCCTGGTGATTTCGATTCTGGAAGGACAAAGCAAAACATCGGATTGAATCTATAGTACGGGGGAGGTGATTCTGGTGCAGGGATATATCTATTTACATTCTGCCACGCTGCGGCAAGGGAACCGGGTTAACAGGATATATATTGGATGGTGTCATCGGTGCGAGGGTTTGTTTATTGTGATGGAATATCTATCAACGTTTTGCCGCGCTGCGGCAAGGGAACCGGGTTAACAGGATATATATTGTATGGTGTCATCGTTTCGAGGGTTTGTTTATTGTGATGGAATATCTATCAACGTTTTGTCACGCTGCGGCAAGGAACCGGGCTTTTCCCTGGTGCAACGCACCAATACGTCAGTAGACAACCGATGCCAATCCCCCTCCCTTCGCGGCATCACGCCCCCCCTCATACTTTCTCCGCAGTTATCAGAATATCAAAAGAAATGAAAAAAAGTGTTTTTTAATAATAAAATTGTAACTTGCTTGCGTTACAATCAGAAATCACACGTTAGGAGTTATTGTTAAATATGCAGGAAGAAAAATTTATTGTTTTAGGGTCAGGGTTCGGCGCCGCATTAGGCAGTGTATTAGGCGTTCTGACGGATAATCTAGCTTTATGGATTAGTTTGGGCGTCGCCATTGGAACTGCAATTGGTATAACTTTAAGTAAAAAACAAAAAAAAGACAACGAGAACCAAGAATAGATCGGGTTCACACAGAGATAAATTATACCCTGCTGATTTTTACAATGACTTTATATCACCTGCCCCGTCTGTTAAATTATTGTTGAACTGAATGACCTCCCTCCTCTAATACACAGTAGTTCGCTGATGGAAGTTTTCTATGCACAATGTAGTCTTCACCCAGTGCCTGCTCCAGAGAAGCTGCTAATTTTGCATCGGCCTCATAACCTTTTTCGCCGCCGCCTTGTATGAATAAGACTTCTTTTTTCATTTTCTTTAACATAGGATTTTGTCTGTATATTTAATCCGGGATTTCCGGGTTTACAATTTTTGCCAGCTGGTCCATTGATTCCTGCCACCCGAGATAACATAGTTCGGCAGGAATGGCTTCGGGGATGCCGGTCTGTTCAATAGAAACATCTGACCCGCAGGAGACAGGTTTTATTTCAACAGTCGTAATCATTTCGCCCGGTAAATTTTCATTTTCAAATTTATCTGTATAACGGATATACTCATTCGGTTTAAGTTCCAGGTATTTTCCGCCGAAGGAATGACTTTTACCGCTTGTGAAATTTGTGAACGACATACGGTAGGTTCCGCCAACTTTTGCATCAATATGATGAACTTTACAGGTAAACCCGTAAGGAGGAAGCCATTTTGCCAATGCATCAGCATCAAGGAAAGCACGGTAGGTTTTTTCAGGTGATGCGGTAAAAACACGGTGAAGTTTTACAGTTGACATTTTTTTCTCCTGTGAAATTATTGATAGTTATTAAATAGCCTGGTAAAACTTAATTACAAGTGCCTGAAAGATAAAGGTATGATTCCGCCAAATTGTATGGGGGATTGCGACAAATCTTCTATTAAATCCGGCTTATTGATTCTAGATTCCCTTTTCGGTAATTTTTTATCCCCGAAATAAAAGAACTTTAGATGAAAACACTAATACAATTTTCTGCTGTATTATTATTGACCTCTCTTACTTTTGCTCAAAATCCTGACTCTTTACGGAGTAAATTCGCAAGGATCCTTGAAGGCAATGATGCCACTGTGGGAATTGCTGTACAGGGCTTTGATGGAAAGGATACTGTATCAATAAACGGTGATAACAAATTTCCTCTGCAGAGCGTATATAAGTTTCATATTGCGCTGGTTGTTCTTAATGATGTTGACAGCGGAAAATTTAGTCTGGCCCAGGATATTAAAATCGGTGAAGAAGACTTAACTCCGGATATATACAGCCCTATCCGTGACAAATTTCCGGATGGGGTAGTTATGAAATTATCTGAAATAATAAGGTATACAGTTGCAGAAAGTGATAACATCGGCTGTGACGTATTGTTAAAACTTATAGGAGGGCCTGAGGTTGTTGAACAGTTCATGCATAATATGAATATTAATGATATTGCAATAAAGTATAATGAGAAAATTCAGCAAAGCAGATGGGAAAATCAGTTTGAAAACTGGACAACTCCAAAAGCAGCCAACCAGGTACTTGTAAAGTTTTATCAGAATAAAAACAATTTGCTTTCTGACAGCAGTTACAACTTTTTATTGAATACCATGAAAGGCACTTTAACCGGAAAAAATAGCATAAAGGGAGAGCTGCCCGGCAATGCTATAGTTGCGCATAAGACGGGACATTCAGGTACGAATAAGGAAGGCGTTACCGCTGCCGTAAACGATATTGGAATAGTCTTCCTTCCGGATGGTAAATATTTTTATTTAAGTGTATTCGTAAGCGATTCAAAGGAAAATGAGGGTACAAATCAAAAAATAATTGCAGATATAGCCAGGGCGGCATGGGACTATTTTAATAATGAGTAAAATCGGGGATGTTGTGCACATAGATAGAAGAATATGAGGGATGTAACCAATAGCTGTTGATGGCTATACTTTATATGGACGCTGATTTGGCATTTGCACAATTACTCTTTAGATTATATCTCAATGTGTATATATAATTATTGAAGGAAAAAAGATGGAAGTTAAAATAGAAGGCGATAAACTTGTTATTACTATTGAATTGCAGAAACCAACGCCGAGTGCCTCAGGCAAAACTCTGGTTGTAGCAACTACACACGGTAACATGGTTACGGATTGTGTGATTGAAGGTAAACCGGTTGTGGTTGGGCTGAACGCTTATATCAAAAAATAAATCTCCCGCCGGGGCCTCCCTATTTTTTTATTATAGGGTGCGAGGGGTGGGGAGAGATTTTACAGAAACGGAAAGATCTATCAACGTTTTGCCGCTATGCGGCAAGGCACCTAACGTATGGATTTCTATTAACGTATTACCGCTATGCGGCAAGAATCCATAGGAACGGAAATCTATCAGCGTTCTGCGCTATGCGGCAAGGTACCTAAAGTATGAATTTCTATTAAGGTATTGCCGCTATGCACCAAGGTAATGCGGCAAGGTACCAAGAAGGCAGTAAGCGGACAATACAAACAACTTCTATAAGGCTGTGATACAGGAAACGGCTGACCTAATTTTACAATTCTGTGATGATTCAATAGTTATTTAATCTTTACCTTCCTTACATTATTACAATAATAAGTAAGGGAGCAAAAATGAAAAATTTGTTAGTTACGGTTATAGCGGTGTTAATTTTTCCAATTGTAAGTTATTCCCAGGTAAACTGGGTCTCTCAGAATTCCGGAACGACCGCTTCTCTTGACGGGGTTTATTTTGCTGATGAAAATAACGGCTGGGTTGCCGGATGGGGACAGATTATTCTTCATACTACGAACGGCGGCGAGACGTGGGGTTTGCAGAATACCCCGGTAACTTCACTTCACTGTATTTTCTTTACTGATCTAATGAATGGATGGGCATCAGGACTGGGCGGAGATGTGGTTCATACAACCAATGGTGGTGATACCTGGGTTTTTCAGGATAATTTAGACTACCAGGATATCTTTAAGCTGTATTTTACTGATGCTAATAATGGCTGGGCAGCCGGAGGCTTCTTTGATTACCTTTCGGGTTCCTACGGCAGAGCTATTTATAATACTACCGACGGCGGGAATAACTGGAATGTTCAGTATGATGTAACGTTTCAAGCTGAACTTCAAAGCATTTATTTTCTGGATGATAATACAGGTTATGCGGCGGGAGGATCAGCAATTATGAAGACAACCGACGGAGGGAGCAATTGGTTTATACAGAGGAATTTATCCTTTTTTAGTCTGGGCGATATAGTTTTTACAAATAGTACGACAGGCTACGTAACTGCCTGGTACACAAGCATTCCCCACTATACGGCTATATTTAAAACAACGGACAGCGGAAACAACTGGAATGAAATAGCTCTCGGACAGAATGAGGATTTATCGGGATTATATTTTACCAGTGAGCTTAACGGATGGGCGGTTGGCCTGGAATCCGGTACCGGGGATGTTCTTGCACTTATCTATCGTACAACTGACGGTGGAAATAACTGGGTGAAGCAGGATATTCCGCCATTTGATGCGGTATCCCAGGTATTCTTCGTAAACGATACCAAGGGATGGGCGGTTGGATCACTTGGTACAATTCTAACAACCACTAATCCCGTTCCTGTTGAATTAAGTTCATTTACATCTTCTGTTGAAAACAGCAATGTTATTCTTAAATGGAAGACTGAAACTGAGACGAACAACAGCGGATTTGATATCCAGAGAAAAGCTGACAAGCCTTCTCCGCAAGGAGAGGAAGCTGACTGGACAAAAATCGGCTTTGTTGAAGGACAGGGCACGTCAACGGAAGAAAAAAGTTATTCGTTTGTTGACAGGGAAATTCCATCGGGACAGTATCAATACAGGTTAAAGCAAATTGATCTGGACGGTTCATTTAAGTATTCGGATGTGGTCCGGGCGGGTATCTCCGTTCCTGAGGAATTTTCGCTTGAACAGAATTATCCTAATCCTTTTAACCCCGCAACCAGAATAACATACCAGGTTAAGAATAGAAGTTTCGTTAGCTTGAAAGTATATGATGCATTGGGAAACGAGGCAGCAGCGCTGGTAAATGAGAAAAAAGACCCGGGAAGGTATACTGTTAAATTTGATGCCTCAGGCCTGGCAAGCGGTGTTTATATATACCAGATCAGAGTTAGCGGGATTATCGCTTCGAAGAAGATGGTGGTGCTTAAATAAGAAGAGGAGAGAGCAGATGCTCTCCCCCCAACGAATAATCATTTCATAAGAACCATCTTCTTAACGGCAGTAAAGTTATCAGCTTTTATGGAGTATATGTATACACCATTGCTGAGGGTTTCAGCGTTGAAGGAGATCCGGTAGTTACCGGCAGCTTGTGTCTGATTAACCAGTGCGGCTACTTCATTACCTAATATGTCATAAATTTTAAGAGTGACAAATGAGTTTTTAGGGATACTGTAGCTTATAATAGTTGAAGGGTTAAACGGGTTGGGGTAGTTCTGTTCTAAATTGAACACCATCGGGATAGTCAAATCAGCAGTAACAACATCAGAGTATTCAAATGAACCATCAAAATCAACCTGTTTGATTCTATAGCTGTATTCAGCTGCGGCAAGGTTATTATCATTAAAGTAATAATCTGATCTATTTGTGGTTGTTCCATTTCCGGTAACATTTCCAACGGTTTGCCAATCTTCAGATCCTGATGTTTTTCGTTCTACATCAAAACCCTTGTTGTTAAGTTCGGTTGCTGTTGCCCAGTGCAGACTTACATTCTGAGAATTAACCTCACAGGTAAATGAAACAAGCTCTACAGGTATTACATCAAGGAGCTCAACTTTAATTATCTGTGCGGCTGCACCGCCTACTACAACTTCATTTGGTCCCGAGAAATCAACACCCAGCATTTGTCCCGAAAAGAAATTCATCAGTCCCAGGTTAAACTGAGCCCAGGTTGCGCCGTTATCTGATGTATGGAATACACCGCCGTTATTTCCAATTACAACCATATCATCTGCAGTACGGAACTTGACATCATAAAGTTTATCGGTTGTAAGGTATGTGAAGTTCATATCATTCCAGGTTTCCCCGCCGTCTGTTGTTTTAAAAACGAAGGGGGTGAATGCAAAGAAACCTGTGGCACCGACAATAACACCGACAGATTGATTATACATCCTTACTTTTGATGGAGGACTATCAGGAAAGGCGGGAGAAATTGTTGCCCAGGTTGATCCTCCGTCGGTTGTTTTATAAACAGCATACCCAACTACCAGAGCTGTTGAGGCATCTATCATTGCAACGCCGTTAAAGTAATCGTTAGGAATAATTCCTGTTAAGCTTGTCCATGTTGTTCCGCCATCCGTGGTTTTCCATACTTCTCCATTATTACCCGCAGCCATACCATTCTGGGTATCATAAAAATCAAGAGCATTAAAGGCCTGGATGGTTGTTGAACCGCTGTACAAGTTCCAGTTATAACCTCCATCTGTTGTTTTCCAGATACTGCCGCTGCTTCCTACTGAAAACCCGTTGTTCGAATCGAACATCTTGATGGATCTGAGGTCGGCATCGGGGTCAGATAGAGAAACGGTCGTCCAATTTTGTCCGCCATCATCGGAAACGATAACCTGCTGACCTGCTGAAGGAACTGAAGGAGTACCGACAGCAATAATTTTTCCTGAATCATCTGCATATAAATCCTGAACGTAATCGAATTTTGCTATCTTCGTGGGTGACTGCCAGCTGGCTCCATTATCTGTTGATTTGTAAACAGAACCCATATCACCGGCTAAGTATATGGTGCTACCGAATACTGTTCCCGTCCGCATTGTAGGCGGAATACTGCCGGAAGGTAAGAACTGAGAAGATGTGAAAGTATCACCGGCATCTGCTGATATATACAAAGTTGAATCATAAGAGAGAATGTATACATTGGAACCTTCATTAAACATACTGAAGAAAACATCCGTTGAAAGGGAGTTTAATGAAGCTAGAGGATTCCAGCTTACGCCCCCATTGGTAGTTTTATATGCCATTCCGCCTTCACTGCCTGCAAATCCTGTGAGTGAATCCAAAAATGTCATTGAGAAAATGGAAAGACTTCCGGCTGCAGATGAGGTCCATGAAGTTCCGCCATCGGTTGTAAGATAAATATTGCTTGTTCCGTTGTAGGAACCCGAGAGAATTATTCTCTGTTCACTGAACACTTTCATATCATAATAGAAATCCGAAGGCAGATTTGTGAAGATATTCCAACTGTTTCCGCCATCTGTAGTTTTGGCGAAAGGTGATGAGAAGCTGCCAAGTACAAACCCGGTATTTTCATCAAGGAATTTTATTGCCCGAAGTTCCGTATAAGGAAAACTACCGGCACCGACTTCTGTAAATGTTTCACCGCCGTCTGTTGTTTTTGTTACACCGTAAGTACCACAAAGGTAACCAACATTCATATCCAAAAATGAAGCCGCGCGCATATCTCCTGTGGTTGGATTAGGAGGTGTATTAGGTACACCTGCGTTCGGGTTGATAGTGAACGTTTCTCCCCCGTCGGTTGATTTGATAAAATTTCCCGCCGTGCCGAGAGCATAAATTGTATTATTATCCCAGGCTTTTATCCAGCCTGAAGAAACGCCAAAGGGCTGTGGATGAACCCAGTGGTAGATAGGATTGGCACCTTGCGCAAACAAAATATTGCTGCAAAGTATCATAGTGAGAATAATGATTTGTTTAATCTTCATATCCGGCCTTTCTGTATTGTTATTTTTTTAATTGTTATTCTTAACTGTCATTTTTTTAATTTTGCTAAAACCGTCAGCGATCAAGAGATAGAGGTAATTTCCGGCGGTATAATTCCCGGTATTGAGAGGCTGCTCGTATGTGCCGGGTTTCTTTTCCTCGTTAAGTAAAACATCCACCTCATCACCTTCGTCATTAAAAATTCTTATCTGAACAAATGAGTTGTAAGGGATACAGTATTTAATGCTTGTGCTTTTTTGTGCAGGGTTCGGGTAGTTCTGACCTAAATAAAATTCCAGGGGATTCAAATCATCCGTACTAAGTGACTTATCTATTTCCATTTTACAGTAGTTATGTGAATCAAAAATATATTCACACGTTAGGTATATATAATAGATTGTTTTTTCTACCAGATTTGTAGTTTATCCTTACAAATTGGTATTCAGGACTGAAATAGGAAGGGAAACTATTAGTTTTTGTTAAGTTTTGAGAGATATTGGGAGGGAGACACGGCAAATTGTTTTTTAAAACATTCCGAGAAGTAAGCAGGATTATTGAAGCCAACTTCCAGGGCAATTTCTGAAAGATTGCCGAATTTTTTTACAATGAGTTCAGCAGCCTTAGTTAACCTTATTCTTCTGATAAGTTCCACAGGGGATTCATCTATAAGCGAGACAAGTTTTTTATGTAAAATTGACCGGCTCATTCCGATTTCGCGGGATAAAGCTTCCACGTTATAATCACTTTTAGAGATGTTCAGGTTTACCAATTGATATACTTTCAGAAGGAATTTTTTATCTACTGAGGTAATTGAAGATTCTTCGAGCTCAATTAATCCGCCTGCCTTAAGATGATTATGCAGCCTCTTCCGCTGATCAATAAGATTCCTGATACGAACTTTCAATTCACTCATTTCAAATGGTTTTATCAGATAATCATCGGCTCCTGTTTCAAGTCCTGTTATCTTATTTTCAATCTCAGCTTTTGCAGTAAGCAGGATTACCGGTATATGGCTCATTCTTTCATCTGATTTGAGAGCTTTACAGAGTTCATATCCATCCATTTCAGGCATCATAACGTCACTAATTACCAGGTCGGGCATTATTTCTAACGCTTTTTCAAGTCCTGCCGCGCCGTCAACAGCCTCATATATCAGATAACTTTCTCTCAGGTTTTCGCTAACGAATCGTCTTACATCCTGATTATCTTCAACCAGGAGGAGTCTGGGTTTACCGGAAGGATTAAGTATATTTTCTACAGCATCGGGAGAACCATTTCCCGGTTCGTTCAGCACTTCATACACTGGTTCGATAACATCAGGCTGAACAGATTTAATAATAATCTGATCTTCAGAGAGATGTTTCGTACCGGTTCTAAAATAAACATAAAATGTTGTACCCCGTCCTTCTTCTGTTTCCAGCTCGATTTTACCTTTGTGAAGTTCCACCAATTCTTTTGCAAGGGACAACCCGATACCGGTTCCTTCCTGCTCTCTTGTTGAAGAAGAATCAGCCTGGTAAAACCGGTCAAAGATCCTGTTTGCCTTTTCTTTGGAAATTCCAATTCCTGTATCGGCTATACCAATGATGACGTAATTGTTCTCCAGGGAAATACTTACATCTATTTTGCCGAATTCAGGGGTGAATTTAAAAGCGTTTGAAAAAATATTCGTTAATATTTTATCAAATTTCTCCTTATCAACATATACCTCTATTTCATTAATAGAAGTATCCAGGCTGAAAGAAATATTCTTTTTATCGGCAAAAGGAGAAAAAGCAAGTATGAGGGATTTCAGAAGCGCAATGATGTTATATGGACTTGTCTCAAGTTTCATTTTACCCGAACCGAGCTTTGAAAAATCGAGAAGCTGGTTAATCAGCTCAAGCAATTTTTTGGAATTACGTTTTACGATATTTATTTCATTAGATAAGTTTTCATCTTTATTCTTTTCGGCAATCTGACGGATATAACCAATTATAAGGGTTAACGGGGTTCTGAATTCGTGAGAAACATTTGTAAAAAATTTAGTTTTAATTTCATCAAGTTCCTCAAGCTTTTCCGCCTGTTCCCTTATTAACCTGGTTCTGTCAGCTATTATCGCCTCAAGTTTTATGTTCTGATTTGTAAGGTAGTTAAATCTTAATTTAAGGATAAAATACCCTGCAGTAATTACAACAATCAGATAGAGCAAAAGGGTATACCATTGCAGGTACCATGGTGATAATACTATAAATGCGAATGAAGATTCGGAGCTGATACGACTGTTGATATCTTTTGCCCTAACTCTGAATGTATAATCGCCGGGCTGCAGATTTGTATAATCCTTTATACGCTCGTCAGTCCAATCTGACCACTTATCGTTAAGTCCTTCTAATTTGTACTGGTATGTGCTTAGGTCCGAATCATACTTAAGAGATGAAAATCTGAAACGAAGAGAATTAAAATCAGGAAGCAGCTCGTATTTATTTTTATTCCTGATATTATGAGTAAAATGATTTTCAATAAACAAAACAGAATCACCGTTCAGGGTTACATTTGATATTAAAATATTGAAGGTATCTTTTTCATCCGGAGTCTGCATTGATGTATTGTAACTGATAATACCATCAGCACCGCAAAACCATACTATACCCGTTTCTTCATCTTTTGTTATAGAGGTAACAGCATTTTTATTTGAGAAATCAATTACGTTCCTGAGGAAGGATAATTCCTTCCAATTGTAAGTACCATCCGCTTTCCTTTCTCCCTTAGCCAGAATAATCTGTGAATTTTTATCTGATGCTGATACCCACAGAGTTTTGTTTTTATCTTCATATAAAAAATTAATAGGTTTGTTCAGAAAATAATTGTTAATACCCGTCTTATTTTCAAAAATTAATGTATCGGCTGCGGAGTCAAAAATCTCAACCCCCTTTTTCGAGATAAACCAGGGGTTACCGGAGACAAGAAAAATCCAGTACTCATTATCAGAATTGTCCGGGTCCGAATAATAATGATGATTTACTGTATACCCGGAATCGGGATTTTGATAAGCTGCCTGGTATAAACCATTATATGAAGTGCCCAGCCAGATATCACCCTGCCTGTCTTCATAGATACTTTTAATTGCTACGTTAACATTTTTAATTTTTCCCCTGTTAATCCACTTGTTTTTCACAAAATCTACAACAGCCAACCCATCAGCCGTACCAACGAACAGTCTGTTTTTTACTTTTCTTGAGGGATATAAAGAATAACAATAGGTTAAACCGGTATTTATGCGTTCAAGCCTGTCTTCTCTGATCCTGTAAATTCCATCTGTTATAATTACAAATGACTGATCATCAAGCCTGGCAAATCCCCATGCTTCCTGTGTTGCATCAGATAATTGATAAAACTGATCCGTTGTATTTTTATTCAAAAAATTAAGTCTGAAGACACCTGCAGTTGTTGCCGCCAAAAGGCTGTTATTATTTAACTCGATTTCACTAACAGCGCCCTTTATGCCGGAACCGGAATTAAAGTATCCTAAGGGCGAGGGGTAATCAATTACTGATATCCCGTTTTGAAGTGCAAGCCACAATTTCCCGTAAGAATAATAGATGTATAGTACTCCGTCATCAAGTATACCTGATTCTGTATCAATTATTCTTGCGATTTTTCCATCGGGATAGATTATAATAATACCACCCTGAGTTGTATTAAGGGCAAAATTACCATCAGGCAGCTTCACACCCGGAAGATAGACCTCTTTGTTAATCAAATATTCATCAGCTTCAGTTTTGAATGGGATAATATGATCTTCATTATAGAGGAAAAAACCCTTGGAACGGACATTGATTAAAATATAATTATTATCATAAGGGAGCATTGAAAATATTGTTGCGTTGAAGATTGTTTCTTTCTTCTGGGCTGATTTAAACTCACCGTTATCGTATTTCAGTAATCCATCAACGCTCTCCTGCACGTATAAGGTGTTCCCAACTTTATGTGCTATCCTGTAGCGGACCTTGCTTTCCCAGTATTTTACTTCAGGATCATCATAATCATTTTTATTAAACGAAAACCTGAATATGTACTTTTCGGTAATAAAAAAGATATACTCATCAATAGGAAAGGTATACCAGACGTGACCAATGGATTTTAAAGGAGGGAGATATTTCATCAAAGATTCATATTGCAAAGAGCCATTCAGGGGATTTACTGAAAGAAAACCGGCTTCATCTGCACAGCCTATAAAAACGGTTCCTTTTTTATCAACAGCAAGGGACCGGACAATACCGTTTGGCACCGGTATTAGATTCCAGTCGTACCCGTCAAATTCAAGCAGTCCGGATGAATTACCGAAATACATCACTCCCCTGTTATCCTGAACTATAGCCCAGTTCTGATTATGGGCCTTATAATCCCTGGGAAGATAATTCTTTATTAAAGGCAGTCCTGCCTGGTTATTATAAAGCTTTGAGAGAGACTGCGGAAAAAGCGAAATAGTAAGAATAAAAATTAAAAATAAAATATATTTGATTGCGCCTACTCTCATTCTACTTAACCTGTTATTCCCCGGTTGAATCTGTTTCGGCTATTTTATTTAATAAGTTTTCAACTTCGGGTCTTCCCCAATTTGGCATTAAGTTGTTAGCCGGGTGGAACCGGTTGAACTTATCAAGGGATTTTTCAAGGTAAGGTTTGGCTTTTTGTGGACCGCCTCCGAATTGTGCCGGTGTATAATAAATTCCAATTCCTACAAGGTAATCGGGTCTCGGGTTCAGTGAATCAATTGCAGCTGCTTTTTTGAAATACTGGTCAGACAATTGTCCGTATTTCTGCCACCTATTCATAGGATCTACCTGAAGACGTGCCTGGGCAATCATTCCTTTTATCGTATAAATTTCAGAATTACCAGGCTCCAGCGAATCAGCTATGGATATAAGTTTATCCGCTTTATCCAGGTACCCGTCTTTTTTTGAAGTGGTCGTGTCAGTGAAGCTGGCAATGGTATACACCCAGGAGGAATAATAGTAAGGGAGCCATTTGTCTTTTTCTGCCATTGCAATTCTTTCAAAACCATTTGCTATCTGCAGATAGTCTTCAACGGATGCCGCGGATTTCATCATTGAAAGATTTTTCTCCATTGATTTTTCATAGCGGTCCTGCGGATGAATGCTGCCGAAAGCCGCGACTGAAAGCAATATTATAAATAATAATTTCATTCTCTTCTCCTTAAATTAATATGGATTTGATTCTCCCAGGGAAATAAACATACCGATAAAAAATGATCTTAATTCCGGGGCTACCACTGGCAGTCTCATCGATCCGTCAGATGAGTACCTGTAGTTATAGATATTGTTATAGCCCAGCAGGTTATCGAGCGAAGCATATACGACCGTAAAACTGCCGAACAAGTTTGTAAGGTAGCTGATGTTAAAGCTGAGATTCTGAAAAGACTTTGTTTTGTCTTTAAGGAAGTCAGGGTTATTCGGATTATAGTAGGGCCTGCCGGTAGCAAAAGAATACGTGAAGCCAATGCTTGAGGCAATTTCAGGTATCCATCGTTTTACAACAACTGAAAAAGTATGCGGCGTTGCAAAAGTAGGCTGAGCCAGTACCGGGTAATTCCTGTAGTCGCGTTTTGTGTCGAGGTAGGAATATGAGATCCAGTAGTCAGTCAGATCAAACGTCTGCCTGTCGCGCCAGAAAATGTCAATTCCCCTTGCATATCCCTTTCCGTAGCTTCCGAAGGGGACGGAAGGCAGATCCATCTGCGGATAGGTAAAAATATCTCCTTTTGCCAGGTCAGAATAATTCTTGTAATAAGCTTCGATCCTGAAAGTGATGTTGTCACCAAGGTACTGATAGTTTGCTATGTAGTGTGTTGATTTTTCATAATTAAAATTTTTAGTATAGAGCAGGAATTCCTTTTCAGGGACTTCATAAAAATTTCCATAAGCGAAATTCAGCTGATCGTAATCTCCCAGTCTGTATGCAGCGGAGACCCTGGGAGCAAGGTTAGTTTTATGAAGGAGTTTTGAGTATTCTGTGCGGAGTCCTGCTCTAAGTGCGATATCATCCGTGATAATAAAATCTGATTCAACGAAGCCCGCGCTGAATACTTCGTTCAAAGAAGTTCTGAACCCGCTGAATTCATTTTTGTAATTATAATTAAGAATCTCTCCTCCGAACAACAAATACGACTTGCTGAATATCTGCTTTGAAACAGTAACTTTTGCCGTATTAAGTTTTTCATCATTTAATACTTTGTCAGACATAAGATCAATTTTCTGATTGTCATCGCTGAAAGAATAACCGGCAAAAAACGTCCAATCATCTCCAAATATTTCCCTATAGTTTGTGTTCAGGAAATAATTGTAATCTTTTGATCCGAAATATTCTTTGGTAACCAGGTCATCAGGGTTTAAGTTATACAAAGACAGGCTGCCCTGGTTGTAGCTGGAAAAGATTTTAAGCATTCCTGTTTCGGAAGTTTTTTGACGGAAATTTGTTGAAAATTCTGTTCCTGCGGGGGCCTTGTTCCAGTCCGTTCTTGGCTTGAAAGTATGAACGTACGGCGACAGGTTAAAGTAATTGGCTTCAACCGCGAGAGATGTATTTTCCCAGCGCTGAACATGAGAACCTCCGAGTCCAAGCAGCATAAGACTTAATGACGTCTGGGTTTTGGGGGCCAGATCCTGCGTTTTTAAAACGAGAACCGAGGATAGAGCCTCACCGTACTGGGCTGAATAACCGCCAGTACTGAAGACTGTTCCTTTGAATAAAAAAGGTGAAAATCTGCCGCGTGAAGGAATGTCGGGTACTTTAGAATAAAACGGATTCTGTACGATCATTTCATCTATGATTGTTTTGGTTTCATAGGCCGAACCGCCGCGGACAAACAAGCCCTCAGTTTCACCAATCTGCTGTGTTCCCGGGAGAGTTTTTAGCGCGGAATAAGTATCAGCCATGGCTCCCGCGGTTGTTACAATATCAAGGGGTCTGAGTATTACAGATTTTTTCTCATCACTGGCTTCGAAAGAACCCGCTGAAATTACAACGGTGCCGAGCTCGGTTGATGCCTCTTCCAGGATTATGTTTACATTCTTTGTCTGTCCATCAAGGTTGAGACTGGTTTCCGCCTGATTTGTAACCGACAAAACTTACAACCAAAACAGCATTTCCTGTTTCATCGGTGGTGAATGAAAAAGTTCCATCTACTTCCGATGTTGTGCCGTCATATGAATCCTTGATGTATATATTTGCTCCGGGCAGGGCAGTGTTATTTTTATCGGTAACTTTGCCGGTAATCTTTGTTTGGGTAAAGGCAGGCTGAGAAAACAAGACCGACGTAAGGCAGAGAGCGAATATAAATTTTTGCATAGACGATAATTTTACTAAAACTGAGGAATTAAGATAGTAAAAAATCAGTTGCGGCACTGCATTTGGGATCTTTTCTTATGAAAGGTACAGGTGACGAAAAAACATACGCTTGCGAAGATTTTCCTTAAATCATTAAGATCATTTTGTTCGTCACGGTTAAATGTTCGTTTGATGATGTGGAGGACGCTTCCTCTTCGAAGTACTGAATAGCGGTGTGACAGAAAGCATAAGTCATTTTTCTTATAAGAAAAGATTGCCCGGTAAATTTTATATTCACTCTTTAAGGCTGTGAGGTTAATTTGAAATCAGTACTCCAACTGCTGAAGCATAAATATTGAAAAAGGAATTTGAGGGTAAAAATTACCAGGCGTTAATACTCGGTGGTTCCGAGGGCCTGGGTCTCGCCTCTGCCAGGAAACTGGCACGTCACGGAATGAATATCTGCGTGGTTCACCGCGACCGCCGGATTGATATGCCCGAAGTTCAGAAAAATTTTGACGGGATTATTGGTGAAGGCGTAGAATTTCTTTCTTATAACTCTGATGCCGTTAATCCTGAAAGCAGGAAACAAATTATTTCGGAGCTTATCGAAAAAAGAGGCAAAGGAAGCATACGGGTTCTGGTACATAGCATCGCCCGAGGAAATCTTAAACCCATGGTAAACGGGAATAATGATGATTTGACGAATGCTGATTTTAAATTGACAATAGAAGCAATGGCAGTGAGCCTTTACGACTGGGTACATGATTTATTCCGCGAAGGATTGTTTGCACCGGACGCCAGGGTAATCAGCTTTACTAGTGAAGGATCGTCAAAAGCCTGGAAATATTATGGTGCGGTTTCAGCGGCTAAAGCGGCCCTGGAAGCTATTACAAGGAATATTGCTCTGGAATTTGCACCATACGGAATTCGTGCAAATTGCATACAGGCAGGGGTCACCGATACTAAATCGTTCAGGATGATTCCGGGAAATGAACAGCTGGCTAAGTATGCAAAGACTGCGGAATCCTTTTAAGAAGCTTGACCACCCCGGAGGATGTCGCGAATGCTGTTTATCTTTTATCTCTGGATGAAGCTTCGTGGATAAACGGAGCGGTTATCCCTGTAAACGGAGGAGAACACCTGTCATAATTATCACCAAAGAAAATATCATATCCGTGCTTCCTTACAGCAAACCTTTTTTATTTGTCGATTCAATTGAAGCGATAGATGATAATTCTGTAACGGGTTCTTATAAATATGATGCGGATGAATTTTTCTATAAAGGACATTTCAAATCCTACCCCGTTACACCCGGTGTTATTCTTACCGAGACAATGGCACAGATAGGATTAGTATGCCTGGGTATTTATTTGCTGAGGGATTCGTTTGACGAAAACTCCCTTCGTTTTGCAATGACATCTGCGGAGGTAGAATTTCTTGCACCAGTTTATCCGGGAGAAAGAGTAAATGTGACTGCAGAAAAAATATACTTCAGGTTTGGAAAATTAAAATGCAGTACGACAATGGAGAACAGCAGCGGAAAGACGGTTTGTAAAGGTATGATTTCCGGAATGATATTGAAGAAACAGGATGAATAACAGGGTTGTTGTAACCGGTATTGGTATAGTATCCCCTATTGCAACAGGTAGAGAAGATTTTACTGATGCAATAAAAAATGGGAAATCGGGAATCAGGTTTCTTAAAGAACTGGCTGAGCTTAATTTTTCATGCTGTATTGCGGGTGTGCCATACGTTCCGGAGGATCTGGTTCAAAAATATTTTAAGCCTCTCCAGCTAAGAAACTTTAATAGTTCCGGAATTTTATACGGTTGCATTGCCGGTATTGATGCGTGGGAGGATGGCGGGATGGAGATCAATAACTCGGATGAACCTGACTATGAGAGCGGATTGATAATGGGTACAGGATCTTCGGGAGTTGAAAAGACAAGGGAGGCCATGCATAAGATTGACCAGGGAGAGGTTAGAAAGCTCGGCAGCAATACCCTGGTGCAAAGTATGGTAAGCGGAGTAAGTGCATATCTTGGAGGAATGCTGGGACTGGGCAACCAGGTGACGACAAATTCGGCTGCATGCTCTACCGGTACCGAGGCAGTATTGATGGCTTATGAAAGAATTAAATCAGGCCGGGCTGTTAGAATGATTGCCGGAAGTACCTGTGATCATGGTCCGTATGTATGGGGAGGATTTGATGCTATCAGGGTAATGACTTACAAATTCAACGATTCACCTGAAAAAGGATCACGGCCGATGAGCAGAACAGCCTCGGGATTTGTTCCCGGAAGCGGCGCGGGGGCTTTGCTGCTGGAATCTTTGGAGAGCGCTAAAAAGAGAGGAGCCAGAATCTATGCGGAGATTTTAGGAGGTGAAATAAATTCAGGAGGTCAAAGGGGAAACGGAACGATGACTGTACAGAATTCAGCCGCGGTTCAGAGGTGCATTAGGAATGCCATAAACAGGTCGGGAATAAAACCACGGGATATCGATGCGATTGACGGACACCTGACATCAACTACAAAAGATTCGCTTGAAATAAAAAACTGGGCTGAAGCCCTGGATAGAAAGGGTGAAGAGTTCCCATATATTGCTTCGCTAAAATCAATGACAGGACATTGCCTTAGTGCATCTGGTTCAATTGAATGTGCAGCAGCCGTTCTTGAATTGTATGACGGGTTTTTATATCCTTCGATAAACTGCGAAGATCTGAATCCTGAGATCGCTGAAATAATAAGTGATAAACGGAATTCCTAGTGAACTTATACACCCGGAGAGGCTGAATGTAATAGCAAAGGCCAGTCTTGGCTTTGGTGATGTTAATACATGTATTATTTTCAGCAGGTACATCGAGTAGAGGGGGGGGTTGTGGTTGGAATGGAATTCTACTGACGTTTTGCCGCTATGCGGCAA
>CAWDAK010000003.1:0-70417 GCA_963800255.1 uncultured Ignavibacteria bacterium
GCATACGGGTTTATAGGTGAGAATGTAGGGTTTGATATTACTTTTTATGATAATCATCTTCGCGGGGATTATTTTAACGGGAGAAGGCATTTTTCTCCGTTAACTGGGTTTGAGTTTCACGTAGGAAAAGGGGATGGGATTGATTTCGACAGGATGAATGCAAACTTAAATATTTCGTGGGATTGGGGAAGTTTTACTCTTGGTAAGGATTTTAATTATTACGGAACAGGGGAGAGCGGGAAGATTATTTTATCGGATAAGGCTCCTTCGTTTCCGTTTATAAAGTTTGAAGCACAGCCTGCTGACTGGTTTAAGTTCTCCTACATACACGGAATGCTAAGCTCTCTGGTAATTGATTCTTCTACTATACGTTACGGACCATTAAGGGATCACTTCGCTAATGTTGAGAAGTATTTCGTTGCTCATATGGTTTCGTTTACTCCGCTTGAGTATTTGAATTTATCTTTGGGTGAATCTGTTGTATACAGCGACAGGTTTGAACCTGCTTATCTTATTCCTGTTGCTTTCTTCAGGATGATTGATCATTATCTTACTAAACCGGATGAAGCTGCGGGTAATGCCCAGCTGTTTGCTTCTTTCTGGTATAAGAATTATTTTTTGAGAAGTAAATTTTATGCGTTCCCTCTATATTGATGAACTTGCTACGAGCGGACAGACAAACAACAGGGCTATTGCTTATAATACGGGTGTCCAAATTGTTGATCCTTTAATTCCTGAAAGTGATTTGATTGTTGAGTATACGAGGATAGATCCTTTTGTATATTTTCATTCCGACCAGGCACAGACTTATGCTAATTATGGTTACCAGCTTGGTCACTGGATAGGAAGTAATGCTGACCAGGTTTACCTTGCTTTCAGGAAACGTATTATAAGAGGACTGGATGCTTCTGTTTCTTTCAGCTATATAAGGAAAGGTGATGAGCCTTCTTATAATAAAAAGCCTTACCAGGAAGATCAGAAGTTTTTGTTCGGGACGAGGAAGGATTTCAGGAGCGTGGGACTTGATGTGAATTATGAGATTCTGCATTCACTGAATGCAAAGTTTTCATACAGGATGACGAATATTCCGGCGGTGGAGAAGACGGTGCTGAGAGGGGGAGATGAAGAGTTATTGAGTGTGGGGATGTATGGGTTGTAGAGAAATTAATTTGAGTGATATGGGGGTTGGGTATGAAGGTTGTAGAGTTTCCGAAAAGGGAGGGATTTGGGCTATTAGTAGAGTGGTCAGAAATCACACAATAAAATTTATCTATGAGTAAATATTTAATTAGATTTGCAGAAATTACCGAATGAAAGATAGAATATGGCTTTCTTCTCCCCATATGGGTGGTGAGGAGATTCGTTTTATTGAGAAAGCCTTTAGTGAAAATTGGATAGCTCCCCTTGGTCCGAATGTTGACGGATTTGAAGAGGATTTATGTGAGTATACAGGCGCAGGACACGCTGCTGCTCTTTCTACGGGTACGGCTGCAATTCACCTCGCCCTTATTCTCCTTGGTGTTGAACGCGGAGATGAGGTAATATGTCAGAGTTTTACTTTCTCTGCTTCGGCTAATCCTATTGTTTACCAGGGTGCAAAACCAATTTTTATAGATAGTGAAAAGGATACATGGAATATTGATCCTGTACTGCTGGATGAGGCGATTAAGATATCGAATAAGTAAAGGAAGGAAGCCTAAGGTAATAATATTTGTACATTTGTATGGTATGCCCGCAAAAGTGAATGAGATAAAAGCTGTAGCTGAGAGGTACGATATCCCCCTTATTGAAGATGCGGCTGAAGGAATGGGTTCGCTTTATAATAACAGGCACGTTGGTACTTTTGGTGATATAGGTATACTGTCATTTAACGGAAATAAGATTATTACTACCTCGGGCGGGGGTGCACTTCTTTCGGATAATGAGGATTTTGTAAGTAAAGCCCGCTTTCTTGCAACTCAGGCACGCGATAAGGCTCCTCATTATCAGCATTCGGAAATTGGTTTTAATTATCGTATGAGTAATGTCTGCGCCGGTATAGGGCGGGGACAGATGCAAGTGCTGGATGAGAGAGTAAAACAGCGAAGAAAGAATTTTGAGTATTATAAGGATGTATTTTCTTCTTATGAGGGTATTACATTCCTTGATGAACCGGAAGGTCACTTTAGCAACCGCTGGCTTACTACTATTCTTGTTGATCCGGAGAAAACCGGTGGAGTAACACGCGAGGATATACGCCTTGCGCTTGCTGAGGATAATATTGAAGCAAGACCTTTGTGGAAACCGATGCACCTGCAGCCTGTGTTTAAAGATGCGTTTGCATATACTAATGGTGTATCAGAGAGTTTATTTAATTACGGTTTGTGCCTGCCTTCGGGTTCAAACATGACTAACGATGATCTTAATACGAGTGAGTGATATGATTCAATCTTTACTAAAAATCAGGGTGTAAAAATGCCGTTAAGTGGAATGAGTAAACTGGTCAACAGTATGAGGAACAGACACTTTATGCTGGTTGACCTTGTGATAGTGTTCAGTACTCCTTTCCTTGCTTTATTTATAAGGCTGGAAGGGAAAGCAAACTTTGATTTATACATGCCTCAGCTTTTATATATAGTAGTTGTGGCTTCTGTAATTAAGCTGTTTATTTTTTATGCGTTCGGCATATACAGGCAGGTGTGGAAGGCTGCCAGCATTGATGAGCTTGCAAGAATGAGTTTTGCAGGAATTCTTTCTGTTGTGGTGGAGATTTACATTTTTCACGTAATGGCGCTTTTTAATTTTACTTTGCTTGACAGGTTCCCGATATCTCTTCCACTGCTGGATGGACTTGCCGCGACTATTTTTGTTGCTATGTCGCGTTTCAGCGTAAGGTTATAGACCGTACTAACCAGAGATTCCGTCCCGGGAATAATGAAAAGAAGATCGGAATTGTGGGTGCCGGGGATGCCGGTATTATGGTTCTCCGTGAATTATTCAACCAGCCTAACCAGGGTAAGGTTGTTGCTTTCTTTGACGATGACCGTAATAAATACAGGAAGAAAATCCTTGGTGTGCCTGTACTGGGTTCAATTAACAGTATGCCCGAAATTGTTCTTGAGAAGGGTATAACTACAATTATTGTTGCAATGCCTTCTCTGCCGGGATACCTGGTAAGTAAAGTTGTTAATAACTGCAGCGGGATCAGCTCTAAGACTTGAAGTGCTTACGGTGCCGGGACTGAATGAGATACTTGACGGACGTGTTAAGTTCGAACAGATACGCAGGGTGCAGGTAGAGGACTTACTAAGGCGTGAACCTATTATAACTGATGACCGGAAGGTTGATGAATCATTAAGGGATAAAGTTGTACTGGTTACGGGAGCCGGAGGTTCAATAGGGAGTGAACTCTGCAGGCAGATAATTACCCATAGTCCCAGGGAGCTTGTACTTGTAGGCCACGGTGAGAACTCCATTTTTGAGATTGAACGGGAGCTGAGGCACAGGATGCTGCGCCATATTTACCCGGGCAGGAGAATAAAGATTACCAGCAGGATAGCCGATATAAGGTTTAAGGACAGTATGACCCGGATATTTGATGAGGTAAGACCTCAGATTGTATTCCACGCGGCTGCCCACAAGCACGTGCCGTTAATGGAAGGAAATCCACTCGAAGCTGTGCATAATAATGTGCTGGGTACAAAGAACCTGGTTGAGGTTGCGTACGAATATAATGTTGAGAGCTTTATATTTATTTCAACCGATAAGGCTGTTAATCCTACTAATGTAATGGGAACAACGAAGCGTATTGCTGAAATGATTACCCTCGGTATGGCAAAGAAATACCAGAGAAGGTTTTCGGCTGTGAGGTTCGGAAATGTTCTTGGTTCACGCGGAAGCGTTTTATCAACATTCAGGCAGCAGATACTGCAGGGCGGACCCATTACTGTTACGCATCCCGAGGTAATAAGGTATTTTATGACCATTCCTGAAGCTGTGCAGCTTGTTCTGCAGGCATCGGTGCTGTCGGAGGGCGGGGAAGTATTCCTGCTTGATATGGGCGACCCGGTAAAGATAATTGACCTTGCAAAGGATTTTATAAGGCTGTCAGGTTTTAAAGAAGGCTCTGATATGCATATAGAGATTACAGGGTTAAGGCCGGGCGAGAAGCTGTATGAGGAGTTATTTATTAAGGGTGAGAATTATGTACCTACAGTGCACGAGAAGGTACTGATTGCTTCTAATGCATCCAATATCGTACTGGATGATGTTGACGCAAGTATTGATGAGCTGCTTTACGGCTTTAATTCAGAGGATATGGAGAAGGTTTTTTACTTGTTAAAGGCAATTGTGCCCGAGTTCAATCCTGCGAGTCCTGAAACATTCAAGATGGCGGATTATAAGATGGTTGACAAAAAAGTTCCTGAAGAATAATGAATAAATAATTACAACTGCGGGGTATGGACAATTAGAATTATTTTTATATATTTCGAGTGCTCTTAAGAGCCCTTCATTTTAATAAAAGATTTTGGACTCGTTCACAGAGGTTTACCCCTGCCTCGTGATGGAAAAGAGTTCGGACCGGTAACACCCCCGTTACCGGTTTTTTTATTTTAAAGAGATCTGATTATAAATCATTAAGGAATGCGGTGAGGTCGAAGACGCTGATTATCTTCACGTCTTTTATTTTCATAGAATTTTCGCCCGCATAAATTAACATTTTTTCGGGTTTCTGAGTTTGAGTATCAGGAAATCGCAAAAGGTTCTTTAGATATTCGTTGTTGAATGTTTCCCCGCCTTTGCATTCGATCAGCATCAGTTTTCCGGCCTGTCTTTCGATTATACAATCTATTTCGGTTCCGTTGCTTTCTCTCCAGTAATACACTGCCGGCTGAAAACCTCTATGGCTAATGCTTTTGACTATTTCACTTATCACCAGGTTTTCAAAAAGTGCTCCGTATGCGTAATGTGTCTTAAGTGAATCCGGTTCTGAAAGATTTAGTAATGATGCCGCGACTCCTGTATCATAAAAATATAATTTTGGAGCTTTGATAAGGCGTTTATTGAAATTGTTATAGTAAGGCTTCAACAGGTATATAACAAAACTTGTTTCCAATAATGAGAGCCATGCCCTTGCTGTATTAACAGAAATTCCTGCATCATTAGCAATTGAGCTGATGTTCAATATCTGGCCTATTCTACCTGCGCATAAGCCTAAAAAACGGGTGAAAGTATTCAGGTTTTCTATTGACTTCAGGGTTCGTATATCTCTTTCGATATATGTCTGCAGATAAGATGGATAAAAATTTTGCGGCTCTATTTTTCTGTCATAAACCCTTGGATAAAAGCCTTTAAGGATCGTTTCATATAAACTTTGATTGTGAAAAACATCCATCTCGGTGATATCAAAGGGAAACAGATGAGTTATATTCACTCGTCCGGCAAGAGACTGTGATATTTTTTCATTTAGTAAAAAACTCTGCGAACCTGAAAGTATAAATTGCCCTGTGGTATTCCGTTCATCTGATATAACCTGGATGTAGCTGAAGAGTTCAGGCAGATTTTGAGCCTCGTCGAATATTATTTTACTGCCGGCATTATTTAAGAAGCCTACAGGGTCTTCTTTGAGTATATTTCTGAAATCAATTCGTTCCAGGTTATAATATTTGTAGTCCGGAAATTCTGTTTTGAGGAGCGTTGTTTTGCCTGATTGCCTGGGACCGGTTAATGATATTACCGGAAATTTTTTTAGAACATTTTTTAAATGTGCGGTTATTTTACGTTTTATGTACATAATTTATGCAGATTTGCAATTCAATTGCAAAATTACATAAAAAAGGAAGAAGAAAGAAGCCCCTCCGGATAACCCGGTGGGGCTTTTTCTGTTATTTAGCGAGAATCATCTTGCGGGTTTCTGTATAGGTGCCCGCTGATATTGTGTAAAAATATATTCCGCTGGGGAGGTGCGATGCATTGAAGGAGATTATGTGCTCGCCGGTTCCCTGCTTTTCGTTGACAAGGAGTGCGGCTTCTCTTCCGAGTACGTCAAATATTTTTAATGTGACGAATTCTTCTGAGGGGAGGGTGTACTTTATCATTGTAGCCGGGTTGAACGGATTCGGGTAGTTCTGGCTGAGTGAAAATGAGGCTGCGGCCAGGACTTCAATTTCTGCTTCACTGCTGAAGCTGAATGTACCGTTATAGTCAACTTGTTTCAGGCGGTAGGTGTACTTCCCGCAGGCAAGGTTCTGATCTGTAAATGAATAACGGTTTATAACGGTTGAGTTTCCGCTGCCATTGATGAAAGCCAGCGACTGCCAGCTGCCTTCAGTTCCTTTTCTTTCTACAAAAAATCCCGAGTTGTTTGTTTCTGTGGCTGTACTCCAATTAAGTGTTACATTGTTTCCATTTGCGTTTGCTGTGAATGAGGTGAATTCAACGGGTACGGGCTCGAAGGTATATTCATATACGCCTGCACCGTTAACTGCCGCACCTGCGTATAGTGTAGACTGTTCTGTTCCTTTGAATGCCAGGGCTCTGATCTGGTAGGTGGTTAGCATTGTTCCGCCATTGAAAGATGCCCAGGTAGTGCCGCCGTCGGTAGTTCCCCAAACGCCTATGTTTGTCTGGACGGAGTTATTATCAAGTCCCACATAGAACTCCATCGGCGAGCCGGGTTTTATTATGGAGGATCTGGGGAGAACGCCGATATCCTGGGGTGCGCCGTCCCATTTTCTCGTCCAGCTTCCGCCGCCGTCGGTGGTGACGTATAATCCGCCGGATACTGTATTCATAAAGAGTCCGGCTATTACGATATCAGGGTTATCGGGACTTATGCTGAGGGTTCGTACAGGATTGATTTCTGCGGGATCGGTGGGCAGACCGTTGTTGATCTCCGTCCAGTTATCTCCTCCATCGGTACTTTTATAAATGGTGGAAGGACCTGTACTGGTAACCGTAGCGAAGGAGGTTCCGGCGTATACATTAGCGGGGTTAACGGGATCTATAGCGAGCGAAAGGAAGTTTTTGATGGCCCCGAGGCCGGTGGTTGAGGGAGCCCAGTTAGCACCGCCGTCTGTGGTTCTGTATAATCCCACAGGGGAATCGGTTGTACCGTCAAAGACCGCGATGAAGGCTGTGTTGGCATTTGCGGGATCAACAGCAATCGCCTGAACGCCCTTTGCGGATTCCTGGATACCGGTTACCATCCTCGTCCAGCTGACGCCGCCGTCTGTGGTTTTATAAACCCCGTCATTGGCACCGAAGTTTGTACCCGCGTACAGCACCTGCGGGTTAGAGGCGGAGATGGCAAGCGAGAGAACCGCTGTGTTGAGGAGTCCGCTGCTTGCCGAATTCCAGGTGGCTCCTGCATCGGTTGTTTTGTAAACTCCAAGCGTGGCGCTGCCGGTGTACATAATATCTGTGTTTGATGGATCGATTGCCATAGCATAAACAGGACCTACGGAGGTTGTTGTGGTGGTCCATATGGTTAATCCATCCTGTGCTTGTGAAGAAATGGTGAAGAGGAAAAGTAGAAGAAAAGAAGAGTAGAAACGTTTCATACGGCATCCTCCGAATTGATAAATTAAAGGAAAACCATGAATTTGTGAAATGACCTGAGAAGAAGATATTGCAAAAGGGGATAAGTAGCAAGAAGAAAGTTTGGCTGGAATGAGGCTTTTACTTATGCAAAACTTCTAAAACTGTATGGGGGTCTTTAGATAATAAATTTAATAAGACCAAAGCTGGTCCCTGGGGATATCTATCTCCTCTTTCCCAGTGACGCAATGTTCCCAAACTTATTCCAACTGATGAGGCAAATTTTGCCTGACTCATCCCGATTCTTTCTCGAAGTTTCTTCACATCTATATGTTTCGGCTTAAATATTTTTGTCCCTTCTGTATTTCCTTTTGAGAATTCTATTGCTTCCTTTAATCCTTTGCTAATACTTTTATATGCTTCGTTCATTGTTTACCTCATAGATCAATCAACATATACAAATATAATCCATTGGATTACACCATACAAGAGAAAAAATTTATATTATCTTGAAGAAATTTTGCCTCTAAGCAAAAATCTTCGCGGGAATTTTTGCTTTAAAGCAAAAATCTTCGTGTGATCTCCTTCAAAAAATGCGAATAGTGAAGGAATTTAAATTGAAAGGCAAAGAGGGGGAATTATTGTGCATAAATTCCTTTGCCTGATTCATACCTGAATACTACGGCGCCGCGGAATACTTTTTTATCGCGGGTTCGCTTCCATAACCATCCGCCTGTGTTGCATAAATTTACGGCTGTGCCTGCGGGGGAGGTCATTATTATCGGGTTATCCATTGTTATGGGTAAGTGGGTGTGGCCGAAGATCATTGTGCCGGGTTTTTCGATCTGGATGTTGTGAAGCTTTTTCAGCTGATCTACTTCGGCAAGGCAGGCGTTGAAGTAGGTGAAAAACCTTTCCTGCACTATGGGGAGCTGGAAGTATTCTTTGCTATATCGTGCTTTTGTTTCAGGGGTGAGCATAGCCAGTATTCGCTTGGTGGCTTTACGGAAGGCGAAACCGGTTGCCGTACCCGGAAGGTACTGGTAGCCTTTACGGTTTATAAATACATTATCATCGAGATAGCTGAAGAGGTTGTTAAGGTAGTGCCGCACGTTTCTTACATTGCCGTCTTTGATTTCGTGCTGAACCCGTGAGAGTGATTCAGTGAGAATACCTGCCTGGCCTACTCCCGAGCAGGAGAGTTGATTGAAGGGGAAGTTCATTCCTACCATCTCCTTAATGTCCATCGGGATATCAAGTTTAAGATCGGGTTCGAGGATGATGGGGGCCCATTTGGATAAGAGCGACCAGTAGTTGTCAAGGTACTGACCGTGAGTAATTAGAGTGGTGCCTTCGTTTGATGCGAGGTAAAGGTTGGGATAGGCGAATATGAAGTGGGAAGGATCGTCGGTGATATGATCTAAAAATAAGCCTCCGTAGGTATAGGGACCGTCATTTCTTTTGCCTACGCCAGGGAGGGTGAAGCCGGGGGTGCTGGTGTTTGTTCTGTCGTCGAGGATACCGGGTATTGCTGTTCTGAACTTCCGCGGGATTTTTTCCTCCCTCATCTGGAGGATGATGTTGACTTCGTTTTCGACTATGTTCCAGATATCATAGTCGTGGTTGCCGGGGATATAGATGTACTGGTCGGCTATGTTATCTTTTTGAAGCAGGGTGAAGAAGACCTTTGCGGCCGCGTATGCATTATCATAGCCGGCTACTGAGAAGTCGAGTATGTCGCCGAGGAGGACAAGGTAATCATTGCCGGTTCCGGCTGCTTCGCAGAAGTCGCGGTACTTTGGTCCCTCTTTAAATTCATTTCCGTTCCATTCAACGAGCGAGCACAGGAGATTACCGAGATGGAGGTCAGATGTTATTGCGAGTTTCATAGAACGATAAATTAACAATGGTGAGGGAAGGAGTTTGTGATAGGATTGCAAAAACGAGGTTTAGGTGCAGCGTGGAGAAATGTGTGCATTCGTTTCTATTAACGTGCCGGTGCGCTGCACCGGGGTGGTGGGGTGTGGCGTAACCCGAGATCTATTAACGTATCGGTGCTCTGCACCTGGGAAATAGGTTTAGGTGCAGAGCACCGGGATATACGTAGGTTTACGATATCCGCAAACCCCCGTTTACCCCACCATGAAGTGGTAAGGGAAGAGGGGGGTGTTGGCGTAACCCGAGATCTATTAACGTGTTGGTGCGCTGCACCGGGGAAATAGGTTTAGGTGCAGAGCACCGGCATATACGTAGATTTACGATATCCACAAACCCCCTTTTACCCCGCCGTGGGGTGGTAAGGGAGGGTTTGGGTGGGGTGTTGGCGTAACCCGATGATCTATTAACGTATCGGTGCGCTGCACCGAAGAAGCGATTGTTGTGGTGTTCCGATGGCCTATTAACGTGCTGGTGCTCTGCACCGAGGAAAAACGCGATGATCTATTAACGTGTTGGTGCGCTTCACCTGGGAAATAGGTTTAGGTGCAGAGCACCGGCATATACGTAGGTTCACGATATCCACAAACCCCCTTTTACCCCACCATGAAGTGGTAAGTGAGGGGTGGGGGGTGTTGACGTAACCCGAAATCTATTAACGTATCGGTGCGATGCACCGAAGAAAAACGCGATGGTCTATTAACGTGTGGGTGCGATGCACCGAAGAAAAACGCGATGGTCTATTAACGTGTGGGTGCGATGCACCGAAGAAAAACGCGATGATCTATTAACGTGTTGGTGCGCTGCACCGGGGAAATAGGTTTAGGTGCAGAGCACCGGAATATTGGTAGATTATCGCAACCATAAACCCTCCCCCCTCAACCCGGCACTTCTATTCTATACTTGTCTTTTTAAATTAAAAAGAATAATATTGGTTTATCAGTTTAAGAAAGGGTGTGAAATGAAATTTCTATATGCTATCCTTGCTTCAATTATAATCAGTCTATCCGGCTTTCCCCAAAACAATTATTATGCATACAACCCGATGACGGCGCCGGGTGCGGTGAGTGTATCTACACAGGGACATATTCTGTACTGGGAGAATCCCGAAAGCGTTGCATTCAACGAGGTTTATTTCAGTGAGGATTCATCGCTCGTAGCCAATATGGATCCTTCGGTTCGAATTTTATCAGGAGAGCCTTCTTCTGTTTATGATTCGGTTCAGATCAGCGGAACTCTTCCCTTAAATACAAAATACTACTGGGGCGTGGTTGAGTATTACCTGGTTGGCAACAACACAGTAAAGGGGTTTGATATCCCCGTATGGTATTTTTATACTGTACCTCCGTTTGATTATAATTTTTATACTTTTGATAATGACCTTCAGGGATGGCAGGCTGTTGGTCCCCAGGGAGTGAATAACTGGTTCTGGTCGAATTCATCCAATGCCCAGGCCTTCCCGGGTGAAATGGTCTTCGCCGGTGATCCTCCATTTACCGGTTCTTCTCACATTATTTCGCCCGAATTTCACATACCGGCCGGGTATGATTTTACAATCGATTTCCATTACTACCTGGATTTTAATTCTGACACAGCAAAAGTTGAATTTGGAATAACAACGGATAATGGAAATACATGGTATCCGCTTTGGGGACTGCATGCAACAGGAAATGTAGGTCCGGATATCGCATTTCCTGATCTTTCTTCACCCGGTAATTTTCGAATGGGTTTTTATAATACAGGGAATCCGGCTAGTATAAATTATTTTTATGTGGATGATGTTATGCCCATTATTCCGCTGACAATTGGAGCCTATCCTCCTTCACAGTTGAAGGCAATTGCAAGCTACACCGAAAAACAGGTTGTTCTGAACTGGGACGCGGGTTCGTCAATAGATACTATTTCGGGATACCGGATTCAGAGACAGGACGGCCTTCCTGAGGATAATAATCCATATATTACTATTGCAGAGACAGGAAACAGCACGTTCTCGTTTATTGACACTTCAGTAAACCTTGATCAGGATTATACGTACAGGGTTGCCACTTTTAATTTTGCCTACCATAGCTATTACAGCAATGAGGCCACGGCATACGTACCTGCAGTAACCCCCGTAGAGCTGGTGAGCTTTTCTGCGGCAGTTTCAGGGGATAGGGTGATACTGAACTGGACTACAGCGACGGAGACTAACAACAGAGGATTTGAGGTAGAAAGGGTGCAGAGAGATTTAGGCTCGCTTCGGGGGGATGGGAGAGGATAGGGTTTATAGAGGGAAATGGGACAACACAGAAACCGGTCAGTTACTTCTTTCACAGATACAGCTGGTGAGCAGGGCAATATTTATATCGGTTAAAACAGGCATGATTTTAACGGCAGTTTCGAATACAGCAGGGTAGTTGAAGATACAAATTAGGCATTCCGGCGGAGTACATTCCCTCACAGAACTATCCAAACCCGTTTAATCCATCAACACGGATAAGTTTTACAGTGCCGGGGGATGGATTCGTTCACCTGGCTGTATACAATGTGCTTGGTCGGAAGGTGACTGACCTTGTGAACCGGGAAGTGAAGGCAGGGAGTTACGAGGTAACTTTTGATGCAAAGGATCTTAGCAGCGGGGTGTACTATTACAGGCTTGAGACAAACGGATATACGAAAACCAGAAAGATGATACTGCTGCGATAGCAGCGGATTTTTGTGCATAGCACCCGAATATTGGTAGATTATCGCAACCGTAAACCCCTCCCACCCCCCGGACACGATGTGGCGGAGGAGGGAGGGGAATTTACGCGATGGATTCTATTAACGTGCCGGTGCTCTGCACCGGGATGAGATTGTTGTGGTATCCCGAGATCTATTAACGTGTCGGTGCTCTGCACCGAGGCAAACGCGGCAATGAAATGTGTTTAGGTGCGTAGCACCGGAATATTGGTAGATTATCGCAACCGTAAACCCTCTCACCCCCCGGACACGATGTGGCGGAGGAGGGTGGGGAATTTACGCGATGGATTCTATTAACGTGCCGGTGCTCTGCACCGGGGAAAAATGCGATGGTCTATTAACGTATCGGTGCGATGCACCGAGGAGGAGATTGTTTTGGTGTTCCGATGGCTATTAACGTGTCGATGCTCTGCACCGAGGCAAACGCGGCAATGAAATGTGTTTAGGTGCGTAGCACCGGAATATTGGTAGATTATCGCAACCGTAAACCCTCTCTACCCCCCGGACACGATGTGGCGGAGGAGGGTGGGGAATTTACGCGATGGATTCTATTAACGTGCCGGTGCTCTGCACCGAGGAAAAATGCGATGGTCTATTAACGTATCGGTGCGATGCACCGAGGAGGAGATTGTTTGGTGTTCCGATCTATTAACGTGTCGGTGCTCTGCACCTAGGAAAACGCGGCAATCTATTAACGTGTCGGTGCGAGGCACGGAAGGAAGAGCCTAAAAACAATTTGTGACTTTTGTTTTTTTTGTAATAAATTTTGTTAACTTAAATCCCGAAGGTTTTTACCTTATCACTATTTTCAAAATCTACTAAAGGATCGTAATATGCACAAACTCCTTACACTTCTTTTTGTTCTCACCGTAAGCGGCGCAATGTTCGCGCAGAGCTTTACAACCAGTCCTAACCCGGCAACAGGAACTACAGGTCAGACACTTATTCCCTTCGCTCCAACTTCGATGACGATTACAGAATCTACTGACCCTGTAACTATTGTTACCGGAAATTCCGTTTCATGTAATGCAGGCGGACTGCATGCTGACAACAGCTACTTCCGTGCATTTACTCTTTCAAATTTCGGAATTACTGAAGATTTCAACGTTTCACAGGTGGAAATAGGGGTTGAGCAGGCTGTAGGCGCAGGCGGAACTCAGCCGGTTACCTGCAATCTTTATACTACAAGCCAGACTTTTCCGGCAGGTTACCCTGCGTCACTTACCCTGATCGGAACTGTTGATCAGAATGTTCCTGATCAGTCACTTGCTCTTTATTCTTTCAACGTAAGCGGACTTGTTCCTGCAGGAACTTCTCAGCTGGTTGTTGAGATTTTTACACCTGATGGACAGACAACAGGAAATTCTTTCTATATAGGATCAAACACTGGCGGTGAAACAGCTCCTTCTTATATATTGGCAGCTGACTGCGGTATAACTACTCCTACTACAACCAGTGCTATCGGTTTTCCGGGTATGATGATTGTTATGAGCGTTACAGGTGATCAGATTGTTCCTGTTGAATTGTCATCTTTCAATGCCTTTGATGTTAACGGCCAGGTTAAGGTTGAATGGTCAACTTCAACTGAAACTAATAACCAGGGTTTTGAAATTCAGAAATCAATTGCCGGAGAGAATTTTGTTACAGTTGGATTTGTAAAAGGTCATGGAACTTCTACAGAAGCTCATTCTTACAGCTTTGTAGATCAGAACGTTGTTAACGGAACTATTTCCTACAGACTGAAACAGGTTGATTTCAACGGTGTTTCTGTTTATTCAGAAGTAGCTGTTGTTAACGTTAATGCTCCTGCAGCATACCAGCTGTCACAGAATTTCCCTAATCCTTTCAACCCGACAACCCAGATTAGCTTTGCTCTTCCGGTTGACGCCGGCGTGAAGATTACGGTTTTCAATGCAATTGGACAGGAAATGCAGAAGGTTGTTGATAATACTTTCACAGCAGGAAGCCACGTTGTTAATTTCAACGCTGCCGGTCTTTCAAGCGGTCTTTATTTCTATAAGCTTGAGGCTAAGGGTGTTGATGGAACAAGTTACCTGATGTCGAAGAAAATGATGTTGATTAAGTAATTTTCCTCATTGAGGAATTACGAGGTGATTTAAACCCCGGCTTTGCCGGGGTTTTTTTATGAGGGAGGGGGTTGTTAACGCCGGGGGTCTACGGATATTTCGGTGCTCTGCACCTAATCTATTAACGTTTTGCCGCGATGCGGCAAGGAAGCAGAGATTGTTAACGTCGGGGGTCTACAGATATTTCGGTGCTCTGCACCGAAGAAAAACGCGATGATCTATTAACGTGCCGGTGCGATGCACCTGGGAGGGGATTGTTGTGGTGTTTCGATATCTATTAACGTTTCGGTGCTCTGCACCGAAGAAAAACGCGATGATCTATTAACGTGCCGGTGCGATGCACCGGGGAGGGGATTGTTGTGGTGTTCCGATATCTATTAACGTTTCGGTGCTCTGCACCGAAGAAAAACGCGATGATCTATTAACGTGCCGGTGCGATGCACCTGGGATGAGATTGTTGTGGTGTTCCGAGATCTATTAACATATCGGTGCTCTGCACCTAAGAAAAGAGGCGGAAATGCAGGGGATGTGTGTGTTTTTTCTCACGGAATGCCTTCTTTTCGTTTTCTATCTTTTGGCTGCGAATATGCCGGTGCTACGCACCTAAAATATGCCGGTGCGCTGCACCTAAAAGGCCAGGAAAATGTTTACGAATACGTTAAAGCTACTAACATTCCGGTGCGATGCACCTAATGCCGCTATGCGGCAAAGAATGAAACGGTGAAGGTTGTATCGTTCGGCATGTCTACTAACGTGTCGGTGCTACGCACCTAAAATATTGGTGCGATGCACCAAAGAGCAATGCGGCAAAGCACCGAAAGCAAAGAATGAAACGTTGAAGGTTGTATCGTTCGGCATGTCTACTAACGTGCCGGTGCTACGCACCTAAAATGGTGCGATGCACCAAGCAATGCGGCAAAGCACCGAAAGCAAAGAATGAAACGGTGAAGGTTGTATCGTTCGGCATGTCTACTAACGTGTCGGTGCTACGCACCTAAAACATATGGTGCGATGCACCAGAAAATATCTATTAACGTGTTGCCGCTATGCGGCAAGGAATGAATCAAAAATATTTTTTTTAATAGTGTAATCTGACCAGTTTGCCGGTGGAGGTAAACAGGGTGCCTATAATGAATACTATAACCGGTACAGACTATAAAACCCTCTTTGAGCTTAACCCGCTTCCTATTATTATTTATAGCCCGGAGAGTTATGAGATAATTGAGGTTAATGAGGCGGCGGTTGATCTCTACGGCTATTCGCGGCCTGAAATGCTTGGATTTAAATTACAGGACCTTTTCTTCGATGACTCCCTGAATGAAATTAATAATCCCGATCGTAATAACGGGCGCTCGCGGATTTATCACCGCAAAAAGGACGGCACGAAATTCCCTATTACTACAAAAACAAATACCATCACATTTAATAGTAAACCTGCACGCCTGGAAACTATTATCCCGGCTCCCCCTGAGCCCGCGGTTGATTATCTCCGGCTGCTTTTTACGTCTATCATTGAATCTTCAGACGATGCGATTATAAGCAAGGATATGGACGGCGTTATACTCAGCTGGAATAAAGGGGCTGAGAAGATGTACGGGTATAAGGCTGAAGAGGTTATAGGTAAGAATATAGATATTATTGCTCCTCTTGATAAGAAGGATGAGATAAAGGATATAATGAGTACGCTGAAGAGGGGGGAGCGTTATGATCATTATGAAACGAGAAGAGAGACGAAGGACGGCAGAATTCTCTGGGTTTCTATAACTGTTTCTCCCCTTAGGAATCTTGCAGGGAAGATTATCGGTGCTTCTGCGATAGCACGGAATATTACTAAAGCGAAAGAATCGATGGCGCGGCTTCAGGAGAATGAGGTGATTTTCAAACACCTTATTGAAAACCTTACCGAGGTTTTTTATGTGAGTAATCCCGCTAAACCTGAAATCCTCTATATGAGTAATGCTTATGAAGAGGTTTTCGGTGAGCCGGTTCAGAATATATATGAGAATCCTTTAGCCTACCTCAATCATATTATTGAGGAGGACCGCCTTAAGGCTAAAAGGGCAATAGCCAGGCAGAGGCAGGGGATCTCCACGGATTATACTTACAGGATAAAAAGACCTGACGGCAAGCTGAAATTTCTCCGTGAGCGCGCCTTCCCTGTTAAAGATGCTACGGGTACGGTTACAAGGGTGATAGGTATTGCGGATGATATCACCGAAAGGATTGAATCTGAGGATGAGCTGAGAAAAAATGAATACCGGTACAGGAGCATTTTTGAATCTACTGCTGTTTCGCTCTGGGAAACGGATGATTCTGAAGCAGGAAAAATGCTTGATGAACTGAAGGGCGCGGGTGTTGAGAATTTCAGAAAATATTTTGAAGATCATCCTGAATTTGTAACTGCCTGCTTCCGGAAGCTGCGCATGGTGGACGCAAATCCGCGGACCGTTGGAATGTTTAAAGCCCGCAGTAAACAGCATCTGCTTGAGAACCTTGACCAGATAATCACGCCGGATTTTATTGAAAAGTTTAATGAGCTGCTTCTTGTAAAGGCAAACGGCGGTAAGCATTTTGAAACTGAGTATGAACTGAAGACGTTCAGCGGCGAGCCGATTCACGTTTATTCTATAACTAATTTTCCCGATGAGGATTCTCCCTACCGCTATACCATCGCGAGCCTGGTTGATATAACCGAGCGTAAAATAACCGAGCGTGCACTTTCAGAAAGCGAGCAGCGGTTCAGGATTATGGCAGATACTGCACCTGTGCTGATATGGACTACCGGAAACGACGGGCAGTTCTATTACTTCAATAAGCCCTGGCTCGATTTCAGGGGGCGGTCAATTGAGCAGGAGATTGGCGAGGGGTGGATGCAGGGTATTCATCCTATTGATCTGCCGTCCTTCAAAAATGCTTTTAACCATGCTTTTGATAACAGAACCGAATTCAGGTTTGAATTCCGTCTGCTGAGAAATGATTTGAAGGAAAGATGGCTTCTTACGCATGGCGTTCCACGGTTTTCAGTGGATGGTACTTTCCTTGGCTATATTGGTTCGGCGGTTGATATTACTGAAAGAAAAGCCGATGAGGTTGAACTTTCAAAGGCGCTTTTGAGCGAGCAGAATGCGCTTCGGCAGGCTGAGACGGTTCAGAAAAAACTTAAATACCTTGCGGAGGCAAGCTACATTCTTAATTCTTCCCTGGATTATAGCTGAAACGATAACTTCGCTTGCGGAGCTGCTTACTCCGGAAGTGTGCGACTGGTTTGCGGTTGATCTGCTGAAAGGCGAAAGGATTGAAAGGCTGCTTGTTTATCATAAAGATCCTGAAAAGATAAGGTTTGCAGAGGATCTGCAGAAGAAGTATCCTCCAAGGACTGATGAACTGACAGGAGTGCCTAATGTTATCCGTTCAGGAAGATCTGAACTTTATTCAGAGCTGAGTGATGAGTTTCTGCGCAGGAGTATTAAGGATAAAGAACTTTATGTGATTTTTAAGAAACTCGGGATCAGATCGATTATGATTGTTCCGCTGGAGGTGAGGGGAAGGGTGCTGGGAGCGCTTACGCTGTGTACTGCGGAATCACGAAAAAATTATGATGAGGATGATCTGAGGTTTGGAGAAGATATTGCTCACCGTGCGGCTATAGCTATTGATAATGCTTCACTCTTCAGACAGATCGGCGAGCTGAATAATAACCTGGAGAAAACAGTAGAGCTGCAGCAGCAGGAGATAAAATACAGGAAGAGGATTGAACGTGACCTGAGGGAATCAGATGAACGGTTCAGGCTTATTACGGAAAACTCAAGTGATTTTATTTCACTCCTTGATGAAAATGACATCTTCCTTTTTGCTAATCCATCCTTTACAAAAGAGCTTGGCTACAGCGCGGATGAACTTATTGGCAAGATTAGTCCCAACGATCTTGTATATGAGGAAGACCTCAGTCTCCTGGAGGCTTATATGCGGCAGCCTATAACCGAGCTGCGTTATAAAAAGAAGAACGGTGAATTCGTCTGGGTTGAGAGCAGCAGTCTTAAGGTTAATTATCATGGCAAGGTTGTTACGGTAAGGATATCACGTGATATTACCGAGAGAAAACGAATTGAGACGGAGCGGGTTAAGCTCTACAGTCAGCTTGAAATGCAGCGGATAAGGATAGATAATCTAATTGCTAATGTTCCGGGGGTTGTATGGGAGACATACGGCGAGCCGGGTACTCCCGAAATAAAAATTTCTTTTATAAGTAAATACGCCGAAAGACTGCTGGGATATCCGGTTGAGGAGTGGAGGAATAAAGAGAGTTTCTGGGCTAAAATACTTCACCCTGAGGATATTGAACGTGCAACTGAAAATGCGAGGATGCAGTACAGGGAGAAAAAGGCGCTGACCGACCGGTTCAGGTGGATTGCAAAGGATGGCTCTATATTATGGATCGAATCCCAGTCGACCTGTATATGCAATGCTAATGACGAAGTGATAGGACTCAGGGGTGTTAATATTGATATTACCGAACAGATAAAGTTTGAGCATGAACTCAGCGCATCACTGAAAGAGAAGGAGATACTGCTTAAGGAAATTCATCACAGGGTGAAGAATAATATGCAGGTTATTTCCAGTCTGCTCAGCCTGCAGTCGAAGACCATACCAGACAGGCATACGCAGGAGATATTTGATGAGAGCAGGAACAGGATAAGGTCAATGGCCCTGATACACGAAAAACTTTACCAATCAAAGAACCTCTTTAACATCGACTTCCACAGCTATGTAACGGACCTTCTGAACAACCTGATGATATCATACGAGCTGAAGGGGAAGAATATTAGTACGAAAGTTGACATAAAGGGTATCTCTTTCGATATTAACAGCGCTATCTCGCTGGGCCTGGTTATAAACGAACTGGCCTCCAACTCTTATAAGCATGCTTTTAAAGACCGGAACAGCGGGGAGATATTTGTTTCAATTAACCGTACTGACGGCAGCTATGAACTTGTAGTTAGAGACAACGGAACCGGTCTGCCGGAAACGAATTACAGGGATGGTGATTCCCTTGGACTTCAGCTTGTTGAGACTATTATAGAGCAGCTTGATGGAACGCTGGAGATGCGCAATGAAAACGGCACCTTCGTGCGTATTACCTTCAACGTAGACGACTAGGAGCCTGTCATCCGGATATAGTATTGGCTTTTAACCTTACCTTCTAATCCTTAACTTACCCCTAAAATCGTGGTTTACTTATGAATAATGAGCATATTCAAAAGCTGATCGACGTCAATCCAAACCCTGTTATTATAGCTGAAAAGAATTCGGGACGCATCCTATACCGGAACGCGGCTTTCTGCCGGACTTCCATCACGCGTGAGGATTCGCTTATAGAGTCAGTTGAAAGTCCGGAGAAAGAAAAACTTTCCCGATTTCTTAACGCTGCCGGGGGTTCAGCAGATTTTCGATTAAAGAACAAAAACGGCGGCACCTTACCCATCACACTCAATTCAAATAAATTCGACGAAGAAAATGTAATAGTATCCTTCAAGGATAATTCTTCCTCCTCACCGGATGAGTACGGGACTGAATTAATAATTCACGAAGCTGCGGAAGAGCTTTATTCATATTCGACAAAGCTTGAAACAATAGTTAACAGCCTCCCCATGGTTCTGCTTGAACTTGACAGCAATGGGATATTTGTACTGCAGAAGGGGAAGGCTCTTGCCGATGCGGGTTTTGCGGAGGGACAGCTTCTCGGACAGGAATTCCGTGATACGCTAGGGGAGGTGAAGATAACCCTTCATAACGGCGAGGTTATCACCACAACGGATGCATTCAGCCGTGTAATGAAAGGTGAGGTTATTGCAGGACACACCTACATTGGCGGCAGGTTCTTTGATAATTATTTTGTGCCGGTAAGGAAGGAGGGAACAAACCACGGCGGATTATTGGGAGTTTGTCTTGATATTACCGAAAGGGTGATCTTTGAAAAATCATACCGTAATACCGAACAGCGGTTCCGGTTGATAGCCGAAAATACAAGCGAGCTGATATCCATGATTTCAAAAGGAGAGTATATTTATATTAGTCCCGCTTACGAAAAACTCTTCGGTTATTCTCTTGATGAAATTCAAAACTTTGGTCCGAAGGCCCTAGTTCATCCGGAGGATCTGCCGCTTCTTGATAAGTGGCAAAGCAAAGGCATGGTTGAGTTCCGTGTTAGGATCAAAGCAGGTAAATATCTATGGATTGAAGGTGAAAGTTTCCTGATTTCCGGCGAGCCGGAGATATCTGTTGGAATAGCACGCGACGTTACTAAACGGAAAGCTGCCGAGGATGCGCTGAAGTTAAGCGAGGAGAGGTACAGAATGCTCTTCGAGAGGAATCCGCTGCCTATGTTCGTGTACGATGAAGAGACTTTAATGTTCCTCGCAGTAAATGAATCAGCCGTGCAGCATTACGGCTACACAAAGGAAGAGTTTCTGAAAATGACGATTATGGATATCCGTCCTAATGTTGATGTACCCTTCCTGGTGGATATTATAAGGACGGGCGGGAACAGGATGAAGCGTTTCGGGATGTGGAGGCACATTCTTAAGAACGGGGTTATTATAAATGTGGAGGTTACTACCCACGCTATTACCTTTAACGGCAGGCCTGCAAGGATTGTACTGGCTGATGATGTTACCGCGAAGGTGAAAGCTGCGGATGCATTGAGGGAGAGTGAAGAGAAGTACCGTATGATTGTGGAGAACGCGAATGAAGGCATACTGGTGATAAATATAAAGGGGCAGACCACCTTCGTAAACCCTAAACTTGCTGAGATACTGGGATATAAAAGAGAGGAAATAGAAAATAAACCGGTGCTTGATTTTCTTTTTGAGGAGGACCGCACAGCGGGAGAAAATTATATCAGGAAGAACGCGGAAGGTTCACGCGAGACTTTTCAATTCAGACTTAGATACAGGGACGGATCTGAGAGAATTGTGATGGTGAATGCGGTGCCTGTTTTTGATGAACGTGATGCTTACGCAGGGGGACTTGCGCTGATTACTGATATTACCAGGCAGAGAGAGTCTGAAAGGGAGCGGGAGAAACTATTTAATCAAATTACTTCAGCACGCAACAGGCTGAAGATACTTTCAGCCAGGCTTATAAGTGTGCAGGAAAGCGAGAAACGGAGTATTTCAAGAGAGCTTCATGATGAGATAGGGCAGATGCTGACTGCGGTTAAAATAGATGTGCAGAGGATTAAAGACGGGGTTCCTTCCAGCGAGATACCGGAACTTGCGGATGACTGCATAAAGCTGGTTGAAAAGACTATTTCAGTTGTGAGGAATCTATCGCTTGAGCTGAGACCTGCAATAATAGATGATCTCGGGCTTGCGGCTTCTCTAAGGTGGTACCTGGATAAGTTTCACCAGAGAACGGGCGTTGAGGTAAAAACTGAAATAGAAAAGATTTCACAGGAAATATCCCCGGAATCTGCAATTACCCTGTTCAGGATATGCCAGGAAGCACTTACTAACATTGCAAAACACTCTGAAGCTGATTATGTTAAGGTATGTTTATATCAAAATAAAACTTCGGTTATATTGTCGATTGAGGATAACGGGAAAGGGTTTGATGCAAGGAAAGCTTTGATACAGGCTGCCCGGGGGAAAAGCCTGGGATTAATCAGTATGCAGGAGAGGGCTGAACTCCTGGGGGGAAAGTTCAGTATTAAATCAATGATTGGTTCGGGAACTGTTATAAAGGCAAGCTGCCGGGTTAAAAATTAATGAAGTCAACAAGGGTCATTTTAGCAGATGATCACAAACTTGTAAGAGCGGGAATAAAATCTTTACTTGAAGATTCAGAAGGGGTGGAAGTTATAGGCGAAGCCGGGGACGGGCGTGAAGCAGTAAGACTAACCGGAAAACTTAAACCCGATATGGTTTTTCTTGATATAGCGATGCCTGAGCTTAACGGACTGCAGGCAGCGGAAATGATTAAGAAAGATTACCCCGAAGTAGATGTTGTTATACTCTCAATGTATCTTGACGAGGAATATGTTATACAGGCTTTAAAAGCGGGTGCTTCAGGATATCTGCTTAAGGATTCCGCACCAAATGAGCTCAGACTGGCGCTTGATACAATTAAACAGGGGAAGGTTTATATTAGTCCTGCTCTCCCGCGCGCAATGATTGAAGACTATAAAGAACGCCTGAGAACCGCATCCTCACCTGGTGAAGTTCCGGAAAAAAAAGAGGTTCTTACATCACGTCAGAAAGAAGTTCTGCAGCTCATTGCCGAGGGAAATTCCACCAGGGAAATTGCAGAAAAGCTCTTTATAAGCATTAAAACTGTTGAAACCCATCGCTCACAGTTAATGAAAAAATTGGGGATAAGCGATATACCCGGATTAGTGAGATATGCTATGAAAAAAGGTCTGATAAGGTAATAAAATCAGGGAAACCCTTATTGCCTCCCTTCCCCTAAGCCCTTAAGTTTGAAGTACTAAATAATTCAATCGAGGAGATTAAGGAGTCTTTCGCTTGCGGGTTTTACTGATTGATGATAACGAAAATTTTCTTAAATCTCTTGCAAGATACCTTGGAGCTTTCTCAGATATGGAAATAGCGGGAGAGGCAGCTTCAGGAGAAGCAGCTGTGGAATTAAGCAGCAGGTTGAAGCCCGATCTCGTTCTTATGGATATAAATATGCCGGGATTAAATGGTTTTGAAGCTTCCAGGATTATTAAATCACTGTACAATCCCCCGAAAATTCTGCTCTTATCATTTAATGATCTTCCCGAATACAGACTTGAAGCTGTTAGTTCTGGGGCAGACGGGTATATATCAAAGGTTGAAATAAATTCGGGGCTGCTCCGGCAGATACGCTCTACATTCTCTATAACTTCCGGGGCGGCCTCATAAAATAAATATTAAACGTCACCGCGTTCTTTAATGCTGCTGGGTCATCGAAAAAAAAGTGCCCTCTTCTTTTAGAAGATCCTGATCTTATGGACAAAGAGCCCTGGTGACGTTTTAATTTTCCTGATATCCGATCTCAAACGAACTGTTAAACTATAATTATTTTTACTACCAAGGGTAATCCAGGTTATAATGAAACCTGAGTTCAGCATTAAAAACACCAGTCTGCCTGCATTAGGGGCATTCATCTTCTTTTTGTTTGTTACTGTATTTGCAGCGGGGTATCTCTTTTCGCGAAATGAGCTGAAAAAAACCATGATCGAGGCTGAAGATAAAATCGATGCCGTCGGTCATTTAAAGCAGACCCAGCTTAGTCAATGGCTTAAGGAAAGAAGGGGAGACTGCAGGGTAATAAAAGAAAACACTGAAAATTCATTACGATTTTTTGATTATAGCAGGAATCCTGATACTGCAAAAGCAGGCGAATTAAAAGCCTGGATGGAGTCACGCATTCAAGGCTATGGTTATGAAAATATATTTTTCTTTGACGACCGCCTCAAATTAAAGCTAAGAACCGGCGAGAACCAGGAGAAAGGTTTTAACGAACAATTCTATTCCATGCTGCGGAAAGCAGATTCTACCGGTGAAATCCTTTTTTCAGGTCTCTACAAATCTTCAGATTCAGGAACTCATGATATCGATTTTATGATTCCCCTGTCAATTCAGGGAAAGAAAAACCTTAGAGCAGGCTTTATTATTCTAAGATCAGACCCTGAATCTTTCATTTATCCTGTACTCAACAAGAACCTTTTTTACAAAACATCAGCAGAGAATATTCTAATGCAGAATATTCCAGGGATAATGGAGGTATTTAATCCCGCAAAGGGTATTTACGGCAAGGTTGAGTCTGTTCCATCATATATTTCTGATGGAAAAGGAATTGAGGTTCCTGATACGGTATTTGAGGTACAAGCACCCCAGGATAAAAATATGGTTATGGCTGTTAACAGAATACCGGGCAGCAGCTGGTATCTTGTATCAAGAGTGAACAGAGCAGAAATTGATGAGCCTGTGGAAAAGCAGAGAACAATGATATTGTTAATTACCGGACTGATTGCGGTGGGAGCATCTGTGGGAGCAGGACTTATATGGCGAAGCAGACAGGCAACAATATATAAGCGGCTTAATACGGAACTTGAAAATAAGATAACCGAACGCACCACGGAACTTGTAGCAGCCAATAAAGAACTTGAGGCCTTTGCATATTCTGTTAGTCACGACCTCCGTGCTCCCCTCAGGAGTATCAGCGGGTTCAGTAAGGCCCTTGCTGAGGATTATAAGAGCAGTCTTGATGCTACGGGAAATGATTATCTTGCCCGTCTGCGTGAGGCTAGTGACCGTATGGACAAATTAATAAATGATATACTTTCTCTCTCACGTATCACCCGTAAAGGACTTGTATTAAAAGAAGTTAACCTTAGTGAGCTCGCAGGATCTATAAGTGAGGAGTTAAAGAAAAGTACTCCGGAACGAAAAGTAGAATTTATTATTCAGGATGCTGTGCTGGCGAAGGGCGATTTAGTATTGCTGCAGTCAGTGCTTAATAATCTGCTTGAGAATGCTTATAAATTTACATCGAAAACAGAAAATGCGAGGATAGAATTCGGGAGCACTCAAAAATACGGTAAACCCATTTGTTTTGTTAAGGATAACGGAGCAGGGTTTGATATGAAATATGCTGACAAGCTTTTTTCGCCATTTCAGCGGCTGCACCATGAAGATGAATTTCCGGGAACCGGGATCGGGCTAGCAAATGTGAGGAAGGTAGTTCAAAGACACGGCGGACAGGTATGGGCAGAAGCAGAGAAAGGCGCGGGTGCCGCTTTTTATTTTACTTTAAATGATAAGTAGTACTATTTAAGAAAGAATAAGTTAAGGTATAGATTCAATGATGAAGAGTGAAAAAGAGATTATTGTATTAGTACTGGAGGACCAGGAAAGTGATTATGCGCTTGTGGAACTTCAGCTTAAGCGGTCAGAGATAAAATGCAGCCTCCGGCACGCAAAAACCGGAGCAGATTTTGCCAGGTTATTAAATAATGAAATTGATGTTATCCTGGCCGATTATAACCTGCCACAATTTACCGCACTGGATGCGCTTGCTATTGTGAAGGAAAGAAAGATAAAGATTCCTTTCATTCTTGTAACGGGAACGCAGACCGAGGAGGTTGCTGTTTCGTGTATGAAGATGGGAGCAGACGATTATATTCTAAAAGCTAACCTTACAAGACTTCCGTCAGCAATTGAGCATGCCCTTTATAACAGGCAGATTGAAGATGAAAAAGAAAAAGCACTTCAGCAGCTGGAAAAATCTGAGAATAAATTCCGTTCATTATATGAATCGATGCCTTTTCCGGTGATTATTTATGATCCCGAAACTTTTGATATCCATGAGGTAAACGAAGCTGCAACCAACCTATACGGATTTTCAAAGGAGGAATTTGCTGCGAAAAACCTGGTTGATATAAGACCGGTTAATGAGATTGATAAGCTTCAAAAAAAGAAACAGATGTATTACCCCGACCGAGCAAGCTACCTTGGTGAATGGAGACATGTTAATAAATGGGGTGAGGAATTTATTGTAGAGATAAGCAATTACCCTATTAACTGTTGACGGCAGGCCTGCACGAGTATCTATTATTCATAATATAACCGAAAGAAAAAGAACCTCAGAGGCTCTTCAGCGAAGCGAAAGGAAGTACCGTTCAATATTTAATGAAGCTCCCATAGGGATAAGTAATGTTGATGAAAACGGGAAAATGGTAAATGTGAACCATGCATTCGCCCATATGCTGGGGTACACCCGTGAGGAATTGTACGGGAAGCTTATGTATGATATTACTTATCCTGACGATAAAGCAGCCAGCAAACTGCAGCTGGGTGAGCTTGTTTCAGCCAAAACTAAAAGTATGAGGATAGAGAAGAGATACCTGAAGAAAACAGGTGAGGTTGTATGGGCTAATGTGACGGTTACTGCCGTTTATGATGACGATGGTAAGTTTCTTTATACCATCTCTATGATTGAGGACATTTCCACGAGGATAAAACATGAAGCGATTCTTAGAGAGAGTGAAGAAAAATACAGGGAACTGGCAGAATCCCTTCCGCAGATAATTTTTGAGACTGATGAACAGAGCAGGTTAATTTATGTAAACAGGCAGGGGGCAGAGTTTATGGGATATGACATGTCAATTGTTGAAAGCAGACCGAACGTTATTTCTTTTGTTTATCCGGAGGACAGGGAGGAAGCACTGACCAGGACAATGAAAATTATGAATGGTGCTGAAACGAGAGGGGAAGAGATCAGGATGCTGAGGCGTGACGGAAATATAATTGAGAGCCTGATTTATTCTTCACCTATAAGAAAGGGAGATAAAATAATGGGGCTGCGCGGAATTATTGTTGATGTTTCCGAACGAAGGAAGATGGAAGAGGAGCTGAAGAAAGCCAAGGAAAGTGCAGAGGAGATGAACAAACTTAAATCAATATTCCTGGCTAATATGAGTCACGAGCTCCGTACTCCTATGATAGGTATACTCGGTTATTCGCAGATGATATCAGAAGACGTTAAGGATCCGGAGGTAAAAAAGATGGCGGGTACTATAGTAAGAAGCGCCAACAGACTTACTGAAACGCTTAACCTGATACTGGATCTTTCAAAGGTTGAGGCGAATAAGATTGATCTTCATTTTAATAAAGTGAATGTAGCCAGCATAGTAGAGGAATCAGTAAATCATTTCAAGGCAGCGGCTGAGGAAAAAGAACTTACGATTAATTTGAAAGCGGATAAAACTGACATTATCTGTTCCCTTGATGAAAGATTGTTTTCGCTTGTGATGGGGAATCTTATCAATAATGCCGTGAAGTATACTGATAAAGGGAGCGTGGATGTAAAGCTTACGCTTGAAAATGATGAAGCTGTAATACGTGTAAAGGATACAGGGATAGGTATTTCAAAAAAGGATACTGAAATTATATTTGAAGCTTTCAGGCAGGCAAGTGAAGGTTATAACAGGAGGTTTGAAGGCACAGGCCTCGGACTGACGATAAGCAAGAAATTTGTTGAGTTAATGCATGGAAGTATACAGGTTGAAAGTGAAATAAATACCGGATCGGTATTTACGATAAGGTTTCCATCCTTGAAATTAAAAGGAAACGATAAGATAACGGAGACTAAGGAGTCGGGTAAAGGAGAGATAAAGGAGCGGGTGAAGAAGAGGGACTCAAAGCTGCTGCTGGTTGAAGACGATAAGGTAAATGTTGATGTTATAAATCTTTTTCTACGCGATTACTGCGATGTTGATCATTCATCATCGGCGCTTGAGGCACTTAAAATGGTGAAGTCAAGAAAATATGATGCTATACTGATGGATATAAACCTGAAGGGGATGACGGGACTGGATGCGGTAAAGCATATACGCCAGCTGAACGATTACAAGGACATTCCGGTGGTAGCGGTAACCGCTTATGCAATGGCGGGCGACCGGAAGCGTTTCCTGGAACAGGGATGCTCACATTACCTTGCGAAACCGTTCAGCAAAAAAGAACTGATAGAACTTCTTGAAACAATTCTTAATTAAAAACTTTTTTCAGCTATAATAATTACTGCACTCCGTGACAATCTGTGCACGTAAGATCCTGGATATCTTCACCAAGATCTACAGGGTGCTGGAATGAAAGTCCATCCAGGTTTACCATAGTCGTATCATTTATTGTCTGCGCAATGATTGTATGGCAGAGGTTACAGTCTTTTGATAATACATTTCCTTTCTCATCTTTATGCTCGCCGTCGTGGCACCTGAAGCATCCGCTGTAGTACATATGCCCGATATTGTTGGGGTACTTTTTCCAGCTGACGTTCATTGAAGGGAAATAATTATTCTTGTAAATCTCCTGTACCGTGCGTATGCTTTTATTTATTTTATTCTGATCTGCATCGGGATAATACTGTGCGTAGAAATCTTTAATGTGAGTATTGATGCTGTCAAGCGCTATATCTTTATCTGTATACGTCTGTTCAAGGGCTTCAACTGCTGTACTTTTAATGTAAGGAAGTACGGGGTCAATACTGTCTGCGGCCATAAATACATTTACCATCCTGTTAGGCTGGTTGTAGATATGCGAAGGGCGGTTATGGCAGTCAATACAGTCCATCTTCCTCAGGAGCCCCTTATCTTCCATTTCCTTCTGGTTAAACTTAACATCGCCTTTACTGTACACGGTTACCTTGCCGGTTTCCCGGTTCTTTGCCCTTACCCAGTTGATGATCTGCCTTGATGAGTCGGCCGCTAAATAAGTAACTTGATTATCTATATTCATATGCCAGTGGATTCCTGTCTGCTTGGCAAGTATGCTGTTTCCGCCGCCTATCTTAAGCAGCATTGTAACTTTTGACCTTGTATTTTCTTCATCAGAGAGGTAGTAGTTAAAATCAACCTTCTTCTCAGCAAAGAAGTTTTTAGGCCAGTGGCACTGCTCGCAGGTTCCCTGGGCAGGACGCAGATTCCAGATGGGAGTGGGAATCGGCTTTGAATATTTATTAAATAATACCGAGTAAACCTGGTAGGATCCGGATATCTTCGATTTAACAAACCATCCCGTACCCGAGCCGATGTGGCACTGCACGCAGCCGACCCTGGAGTGAGGGGAGTTCTTGTAAGCTGTGTACTCGGGGTTCATTACCTTATGACAAATGGTTCCGCAGAACTGATCGGTTTCAGTGTATTCGTATGCCTTAAAGCTTCCGAACGCGGTGAAGAAAAGAAGTAAAACTGTGCCTGTAAAAAATATGATGAATGACCTTCTCTGTTTGGGATCATTAAGGTCAAGCCTGGGCAGACTTTTTTCTTCAAATGTGCCCGCGTTTTTTCTCTTCCGGGCATTCCATATGCCCGCCGCAATAAGGATGAGTCCCATTATCAAAAAAGCAGGGAGTATAATAAAGGTTACAATGCCTGCGTATGCATTGGGTTCAGGGGAGAAAGCTTCAATTACAGTAAGGAAGAGAATGAGACCGAAACTAAGGAGTGCCAGTGCGGCACCTATTAGTGTAGTGGTGTTATAAAAGGTATCGGGGAAGCGTTTGTTTTTCATAGTACCTCGATGATTTGTATTTTACTTATAAGCGAAGATCATTGCATAAATTATCCATACAATAATACTAAATCCTGTTGACAAAGCAATCCATCCGAATATCTTTATAGCTCTTACTACGATCGGCGGATACTGCTCAACCATAAACTGGTCAAGTGTTCCGGCGGCCTGCAGCTTGCCGTATTCTTCAGGTCTGTCTAATTTTAATTCTTCTACGGGCATCCGGCCTGAAAATATAACAATATCCATGGGAAATTTCTCGGGCCTGAGGTGAGTATTAAAGAAATGTACGGTGAAGATGAATCCCGTTGCAAGCAGCGCTTCATCACTGTGTATAATGGTGGCTACATTTATAACCCAGCCCGGCACAAAGCGTGTGAAGAATTCAGGCATCCAGAGTGACAAACCAGTTAAGCCGATAACAAATATTCCCCAGAAGACCGCAAAGTAGTCGAACTTTTCCCAGTAGGTCCATCTCCCGTACTGGGGTCTTTCGCCCATACCGAGGAACCATTTCATCGAACCGGTGAAATCCTGCCAATCTTTTTTGTTGAACATAAGTCCCTCAGGATCAAAGACCATCCTGAATAACGACTTTCCGGATTTTTTCTTCTGTATAAAAAGATCTGTTAAATGCGTGGCGAATACGCCGAACATAATAACGGCGGCGAACCTGTGTATAAAGCCGGCACTTTCAAATCCTCCCAGGATATGGGAAAGAACTTTTGCCCAGCCTGTGTATGAGAATTTGAGCGTCATCCCGGTGAGGGCAAGACTAAGAAAACTAACGATCATTAGTATATGGAGAACCCGGTTTAACCTTGTAAACCTCTGGTACTGCATTTTATGTTTTCCATTTTTAATATCATTCATATTCAATTCTCAGGATTTTCATTATTTTCTGAATTATTCCGTTCGTTCTCAGCATCAGCAAGTCTCTTCTTCAGCTGTCTGCGGTATTGAAGTGAGCGGGGGAGCCACAGCAGTGTGTGAATTCCGGCGATGAAAAAGGTTCCTACAAGCAGACCTGTCATTCCCCAGAAGGTCCAGAAGAGCCAGGGGTATTTAACAGGATCGTGGTGCGTTGCGTGTGTGAAATATCCTGCGAACATACGTGTTGCTGTTGTGTGGCATTTCTGGCAGGTAGTAAGAACATTTTCCCTGCTGAGATGCGATTTAGGATCTGATACACGGAGAATGTCGTGCGAACCGTGACAGTCATAGCACTTTGCTGTTTTGGAATATCCAAGCTGCGAAACTTTACCGTGGTAGGTATCAAAATAAGTTTCTGCAATTTCTTCATGGCAGTTGCCGCAGGTATTCATAATTTCAAGCCTGAAGCCGTCAAGGTCTGTTCTCTTAATAGTGTGAGCAGTGTGACAGGTATTGCACACTGGGAGCTTCTTATCCGTTTTGGTCATCAGTGGTGAGTGAACGCTCTTGTTGAAGCTTTCCTCGATACCGAAGTGGCAATTACCGCAGGTTTTTGCGATGTTCCCGGGGTAGATGCTTGATGTTGAATCGGTATGGGGCAGTTCGTGATGCGAACTGTGACAGTCAGTGCAGGTTGCTGTAACAGTAAGACCGCTCTTCAACAATCCCTTGCCGTGAATACTTTCAACATAGTGTGTTATAATATCTTTTTCTGTTCCTTTATATCTTGCTGCTGCCTTTTCGCCGTCGCGGTGGCATTTGCCGCAGAGGTTCGGGATGTTGGTTGCGAAGATAGGTGACTTAGAATTTTTTCTGCCCAGTACACCATGTGTGCCGTGGCATTCTGTACAGGTAGGAGCATTCGGGTCCTGCTTTGCAAAGAGCTGTCCGTGGGTACTCAAAGCATATTCCTGTCCAACTGATTCATGGCATTGGGAACATTCGACCTTCTTTGTGATGTTGTCGCAGGGCCTTGTGTGCGAAGTGTTTACCTCAGAATGGCACTGGCTGCAGGCGATCTGCTTGTGCATTGAGCCCTTAACTTCATCATAATTTACGAAGAGGGACCTTCCGTCTTTTTCAGACCTGATGTCTTTTTTAGCGTGGCAGGTTAGACAGTCGTTATCAGCCATTCCCTGGTCGTAGAAAACTTTTCTTGCTTTATGGGGCTGATGACAATCGACGCATGCCGGCAGCACATTTGCTTCCTTCTCCCACAACGCTCCCCTTATAACCTTCCTGTGTACCAGTTCAATTTCACCGTGGCACTTAGCGCAGGTGGAAGCAATATTCCTTCTTGCGATGGAGGATTTAGGGTCGGTATGCGGCAGTATATCATGCGGCGTATGGCAGGATACGCAGGTAGCGGCTACGGTTAGTCCTTTTTTAAGCAGACCCTCGCCGTGCATACTTTCAGAGTAGTTCTCAAGAATGTGGCTTTCAGGGATATTCCTCTGAAGCTGTACAGGTGAACCTTCCTTGTGGCATTTGCCGCAGACGTAGGGAATGTTGATGGGAGCTACCCTTGATTTTGGATTCTTTACAGGGATAATATCGTGTGAACCGTGGCAGGTCTGGCAGGTAGGTGCCAGGTTATCGTGCCGTGCTTTGGCTTTGCCGTGGAGACTATTATCGTAATGCGACTGAACATCATCGTGGCAGGCATTGCATTTTGCCGGCTGAACATTTTCTGTATGGGGGAATTCGGTTCCTTCAAGATCAGTGTGGCACATAATGCATTCAACATCGGCGTGCACCGAAGTACCGAGCTTTTTATCATCCACGAAAACAGAGAAAGAGTGACCGTTCTTTGAGCCTTTCAGGGTATTGTCGGCGTGACACATAAGGCAGTCATCATTCGACTGGGCCTTAAGTCCGGTGAATGATGACAGCAGTAATATTATTGTTATGAAGAAAAGTTCAGTTGTAATTTTCCGAAACAACATAGTTAGTCCCCGCGCATAATCTGTATTTATCATAAAAAATCATTTCTAAGCTAATTTTTCTTCTTCTTCTTCCTCTTCATCCGACTGACCCTGTTCTTTTTTAATTCTCTCGAGCTCTTTGCCATGTTCTTCGGCCATCTCTTCTTCAGAGATCGTTCCTTTAAGCCATGCAAGGTTCATCGGGTAGATTTCGGGGTTGAAGATTACGAAATAGAAGTGCCATACAACAATTGCGAGGAAGGCAAGCCATGCTTCATAATAATGAACGGTTCTTGCTATATCCCATCCAAGCTTTGTGAGTAATCCGATAAACGTATTATCGAACCACATAATGAAACCGGTAACAGACATTACAATGGTTCCCCATACAAGAGCCCAGTATTCAGCTTTTTCAACGTAACTGAAGCGGTCAAGTTCAGGTTTAATCTTTGAGAATCCAAGATTGAATTTAGCAACCGCGATTGCATCCTTCGCATCCTGGAGGATGGGGAGGAGGTCTTTTACCAGCTGACGTCCGCGTTTGGTAGCCAATATGTAATATACGTGGTAGAGACTTGCAGCCACCATAACAACAGCCGCTATCCTGTGGAGTATACTGCGGTATTCAAACGCATCGCTGTTAAGATCCCTGATGTGAGATACCCACCAGGCGTCAGGGAATTTGAGCATGAAACCGGTTACAACGAGTGTAAGGAAGCTGACAAGCAGGGCAACGTGCTGGATGCGTTCGTTAACAGTCATCCTGAGGTAAAGAGCGTGACCGTGCTTTTCCTCCTTGATTAATCCTCTCTGCTTCATCTTTTTGATTTTTGATTTCCTTAGGAAATCGAAGATGTTATGCAGGAGCATAAAACCGATAGTTGTAATAATGAGGATAATATAAATTGTTGCGATCCAGTAAAGGATTGGGTCATCCTGTTTACTCATTGTTACGTGGATCTTGCCCTTGGCGAAATTCTCGTTGGCTCCCGGGTGGCAGGTACCGCAGGTTTTCGCAAGGTTAGCTTTATTTGTTAAAGAAGTGGGATCGCTTGACTGTTTTATATTATGTACGCCGTGGCAGCTTGCACAATTTGCGACCACCGTTGATCCGCCTTTAAGGGCGAGTCCGTGGTAACTGTCAACGTAAGTTTTAAATCTTTCTGTTGGTATACCGTATTTTTCTGTGAGTCTTACCGAACTGTGGCAGGGTGCGCAGACCTGCGAAGCGAGGTTCTTGTAGGCAACAGGTGATTCCGGATCAGTATGCTTAAGAATGTTATGTTCGCCGTGGCAATCGGTGCAGGAAGGGGCATCAGCCACACCTTTCTGCAGAAGAGCGGTACCATGTATGCTTTCCCTGTACTGTGCGGAAATATCAGTATGACATTTACCGCAGGTAAAGGGAATATTAAACTTATTTATAGAGGAAGTATTGGATGATGGTGCTTCAATATCGTGATGATTGTGACAGCTTGTACAACTGGGGGCGTCAGCATTTCCCCGGGACAGCGCCGTACCGTGGACGCTGTGTTCATAGGCTGTTATAAAACCTGCGGAAGGTGTTGTCCTGGCCCGGATTTTAGGATCGTCGAGATGACAAGACAGGCAGAGTTTCTGCTGGTTTAGTTTGGTTTGAAGGGAGTTTTTACCTTTGTTTACAGATACTATCGAGCTTTGGTGACAGGATATACAATTGGGCGCTCCTTCAACACCTTCCACAAAACCTTTTCCATGTTCTGAAAGAACATATTTTTCTTTTGCTTCACTGTGGCAAGTGCCGCAGGATGCAACTAAATTCTTTTTGCTCCACTTAGCTTCCGGATCTGAGATTGATGATACATTATGCGTGCCATGGCAGTTTTTGCAAGACACATCCGGGGTTCCGTTCTTTCCGTTTGCCTTTACCATCTGCGGATGGAACTTGTGCAGAACCTTCGCATCCGTATGGCAGTTGAGGCAGTTTACGGGCTGAATATTTTCCTTATGAGGAACTTCTTCAGGGTCAAATCCGACGTGACACGATACGCATTTTAACTTTGCGTGAACTGAATGTCCAAAAACATCCTGTTTAACAAAAAGGGAAACTTCCTTTCCGTTCTTCTCCATGGTCATAGTTTCATCGCTATGACACATCAGGCAGTCATCGTTGGATTGTGCGTTAACGGGAACCGTTGTGAAGAATAAACTTACAATAATAAAAAAGAACAATTTGACAGCAGTAAATCTATATGGGAGCATCTTTATCTCTGTATCAACTCAGTTATTTAATCTGCAGGCTTGCTGCGTACCGTTTAAAGTAAATTTAAGAACACTCATTTTTTCGTAATTTAAGAATCAGGCCATTGAGAATGCGAAACCGAATAATGCAACAATAGACATTACCAAGAGCAAATAGAGTACAATATTTTTCATTTTATCTATATCCTTAAATGAGTTACGTTTATTCGAATTCCCTTTACTCAAACATAATACCAAGAGTAAATAGTTGAAAAAATGAACATATTTTTGAGATTTTTCTCAGGATTGGGAGAGTGCAGGATGGGGCTTCGCAAATTGTAGAAAGGAAAAAGTGCAAATTTCCTCTTTAAATAGCCTATTCCGGGGAAACATTCGTAGATATCCGGACAGTGCCAATCTTCTCTTTTCCTGCGGTGCCTCGGACAGCCGCATCATATGAGCCTTTTATGAGGCCTTGCCGCATCCCGAAATGGTGAGGGGGGCGGGCTGTATATCGGTGTTCTATTAACGTTGCGGTGCTCTGCACCTAAGGCAAATGCTCTGCATGAGGGGAAAGGTGTGATGCATCGAGAGAATGGTGGGGGGCGGGCTGTATATCGGTGTTCTATTAACGTTGCGGTGCTCTGCACCTAAGGGAAAGGTGTGATGCATCGAGGAATGGTGCGGGGGCGGGCTGTATATCGGTGTTCTATTAACGTTGCGGTGCTCTGCACCTAAGGGGAAAGGTGTGATGCATCGGAGAATGGGAGGGGGAGGGTTATATATCGGTGTTCTATTAACGTTGCGGTGCTCTGCACCTAAGGCAAATGTATGCTATCGGGTGCTCTGCACCTAAGGGGAAAGGTGTGATGCATCGGAGGAATGGTGCGGGGGCGGGCTGTATATCGGTGTTCTATTAACGTTGCGGTGCTCTGCACCTAAGGCAAATGCTGATGCTGAGGGAAAGGTGTGATGCATCGAGGAATGGTGCGGGGGCGGGCTGTATATCGGTGTTCTATTAACGTTGACGGTGCTCTGCACCTGAAAGAGAATTATGAGGCCGGGAGGACGATTTCCATAAATCTTTCAGGGTTTCCAAGCTTTCTGAAGCCGAATTTTGAATAGAGTTCGTGGGCATCTTTTGTTGCAAGCATCCAGCGCCTTACGGTTTTAAGATCGGTGTGAGAGATTATTACTTTAACAAGCTCTTTTGAGTATCCATTTCCCCGGTATGATTCGAGTATAAAGACATCAGCTATGTAAGCGAAAGTGGCATAATCCGTAACAACCCGGGCAAAGCCGATCTGATTACCGTTAATGTATACGCCGAAAGTAAGTGAGTTTTCAATAGATTTTTTCATTACGGAAAGCGTTCTGTCTTTTGCCCAGTAGGAGGATGAAAGGAAGTTGAAAATAACATCAAGATCGAGGAGAGATTTATCTGTGCTGATTAAAATTTGATCCTGTGCCGGCAAGCTGAACCTCATAAAAATTAAATTTAAGGCGTTATAGAAAATTCCGGAATAGTGCGGAATTCAGTGTGAATATTTAATTAAAATAAGGTACTTAAACAAGAGTGCACAAGGGTTACAGCTGCAGAAGGTTAATCAGACCATGAGGGAAGCCATCTTCATGGTGACTTCATTCAGGTCATATGGCTTGTAGAATATGGAAGTTACATACTGCCGAAGTGAAGGCTCAAAGTCCTTTGTTTGTTTATCGAATACATAGGTGATGATTACAGGGACGTCAGGTTTTTTTTCTTTAAGGTCTTTGCATAGTTCAAGCACTTCTTTGTTGGGGGCATCATCCAGGATGATGAGGTTGAAATCAGAGGAACCCGCAAATGCTCCTATCGCCTTCAGGTTTGTGGTAGCTGTTACCGAATACGATTCCTGCAGGTACATAAGGAGACTGTAGCAGAGATTAAAATCGTGACTATAAAATAATACGTTCTTCATTAATTATTTCTTATAAATTTTCAGGATCCCGTCCCGCGGGATTGGTTTGAACAGGCTATAAACGTGCCAAATAGCCATTTTATAAGAAATTGAGTCAAATTATTTAATTACGGCAGATTTGCACGTGAGTGTAAATTAATTCCGCGGCCGTAGAAGTGCCTGTTTCTCGTAAATAAAAAGATGGATAAAATTGTTTTTCAACTAATGAGAAAGATATTCAGGTTTTTATATCAAGTTCTTTTAATTTACGGTACAAGGTTGAGAGTCCTACCTGAAGATCTTCGGCGGTTTTCTCCTTATTAAATTTATTTTCCCCCAGGGTTTTCATAATAAGGTCCTTTTCATAGCGTTTTATAGCATCATCAAGAGAAATTCTGCCGGAAATATTCATAGGTGCGTCATTGGGCTTAAATCCTGCCGGCAGATCCTTAAGCGTGATAAAGTCGCTTTTGCAGAAAATTACGGCGCGTTCCATTACATTTTCAAGTTCTCTTATTTCACCTTTCCATTCATAATTCATCAAAGCCCGGATGGCATCGCTGTCAATACCTTTTATGTTCTTGTTCATTTCCTTACGGTATTTGTCGAGGAAGTGATCGGCGAGCAGGGGAATGTCTTCTTCTCTTTCTTTGAGAGAGGGGAGGTTAATTTCAATTACATTGAGGCGGTAGAAGAGATCTTCTCTGAATTTACCTGCTGCAATTTCATCCTTTAATATCCTGTTGCTGGATGCGATGAACCTGAGATTAACAGGAAGAGATATTGTTGTGCCCACGGGAGTATATTCTTTTTCCTGCAGCGCCCTGAGGAATTTTACCTGGAGCTGCAGGGGAAGCTCACTGATCTCATCAAGGAAAAGAGTGCCTCCTTCGGCGGCTTTCATAAGTCCTTCTTTATCAGAGATGGCCCCGGTGAAGGAACCTTTTTTATGACCGAACAATTCACTCTCTATCAGGTTCTCTGAAATAGCCCCGCAGTTAATGGCAACGAACGGTTTGTTTTTTCTCTTACTTTTATAATGAAGCGAGCGGGCAACAAGTTCCTTACCGGTTCCGCTTTTGCCGGTGATAAGTACTGTACTGTCGGTATCGGCAACGGTATCTATCATTTCATAGACTTTTTTGATTGCATGACTGCTGCCGATTATATTGTCAAAATCATATTCGCGCTGGATCTCTTTCCTCAGGATACGGTTTTCCAGCAGAAGGTTTTTCATCTCGAGAAGACGCTTTATCTTTATGATCATTTCATCGAATTCAACCGGCTTAAGTATGTAATCATTTGCCCCGCTGCGCAGCGCTGCTATTGCGGTGTCAAGCGAACCGTAGGCTGTAATGACTACAACAACAGTCTGAATGTCCAGCTTTCTAATCTCTTCAAGGAGCTGAATTCCTTTCATCTCAGGCATTTCAAGGTCGGTGACTACAAGATCATACGATTCTTTCAGAATCATGTCGTAGGCTTCTCTCCCGTTTTCGGCTTCGTGAACATTGTAGCCTTCTTTCTTTAAGACGTAGGAAAGAGATTCTCTTATTATTTGTTCATCATCTACTACGAGTATTCTTTCGTTCATTTTATTATCATCCTGTTATTTTACGTAATGAGAGGAAGAGTTATTGTAAAAGTTGTAAACTCATTCGGTTTACTTTTAACTTCTATATTTCCCTGGAAACTCTTGATGATTCCGTAGCTTACCCAGAGTCCCAGGCCGGTACCTTTTCCGGGCTTCTTCGTGGTATAGAACGGCTCGAAGATCTTGGAGAAGTTTTTTTCTTCGATACCCGGACCCGTATCTGTAAACTGAAGTGTTATTACTTCGTTTTTAAGATGCGTGTTTACCCGAATTTGTTTTTTCCTGTCAGAGGTTTTGTCTTCCGACATTGAATCCACTGCATTAATTAAAATGTTAATGAAAACCTGCTGTACCTGGTCAGATATGAGGGGCAGCATAGGAAGATTGCGTTCCAGTTCTAATACAAAATCAACATCCCTGGCGTGGGCGCCTACCTTAACTATTTCCACTGCCTCTTTTACTGACTCATTTATATTTGTAACCTGGAGCTCGTAATCGGAAGGACGCGAGAAATCTACAAGGTCCCTTATAATTTTTGAGATTCTTGTTACCTGGCTTCTTACGAGTCCGAGTTTATCTTTTACAAAATCATCGTTTGTAGTTCTTAGCACCACCTGCACAAGCGCAGAAATTGACGCAAGCGGGTTGCCGACTTCATGAGCGATTCCTGCGGCCAGCGTTCCGATGCTTTCCATTTTCTGAGTGTGTATAAGCTGCTTTTCAAACATACGCTTTTCACTGAGATCCCGATGTATTCCAAAGAATCCCCATATCCTTTTTTCGGAATCGAGGATGGGGGATATAAGCAGCTGGGTGTAAAAAGGCTCGCCGTTTTTTCTTCTGTTCTCTACTTCACCTACCCATACTTTGCCTGCACTAATAGTATCCCACATTGCTTTCCAGAATTTCTTTGAATTTTTTCCGCTGCTGAATACGCTGGGATTTTTACCGAGGAGCTCATCTTTCGAGTAGCCGCTGGCTTCAATGAAGGCAGGATTAACATAGATCATTCGTCCTTTAAGGTCGGTTACCTGCAGGGGATTTACGGTGTTCTCGGCAATGTTGTAGAACCTGAGCAGGTCCATTTCCTTTGCTTTTTCAGCAGTGATATCGTGAGCCATCACGAAGAAGTAAAGTTTTTCCTCTTTACCCACCTGCTGCAGGGTAGGGGTAAAGACTATGCTGGCATCGACATTTTTATCGGCTGAGACAAACCGGGCTGTGAGGCTTCCGCTTTTACTATTATCAACGCAAGTTTGAAATGTTCGGCGGATGGCGTCAGAATAGGAAGGTTCAATCAGACTGAAGAATTCTCTTCCTTCGATCTGACTTAACGGAAGTCCAAGGTTTATTGCCCCGGCTATATTTACGTCCAGTATCCGGCCTGTCTCCGAAAGAATGAAGCACATATCCTGGAGACTATTAAATAAATCGAAATCAAATTTAAATGTTTTTGCAAGCAGCTCTTTTCTTAACATATAGTGCGAAACCTTCAGGCTTTATGGGATACTTTATCTGCGTTAAACTATACTGAAATCAGTTAATGTAAAATACAAATATTTATTCTCATTTCTGAGAAGAAGAGGGGAAATAACCGTTTTTTTTCATTAATTCCGCACAAAGGAGGGCACCTCCTGCCGCTCCGCGCATGGTATTATGTGAAAGGATTACGAATTTGTAATCAAAAAACTTATCATTCCGTAATCTGCCAATTGATACGGCCATTCCCTTATCGAGGTTCCGGTGTATCCGCGGCTGGGGATAATCCTTTTCGTGGAAATAATAAATTGGTTTTACCGGGGCAGAAGGGAGGTGATTTTTCTGGGGCTCTCCCGAAAAATTATTCCATGCTTCAAGTATATCATTTATGCCGGCTTTCTTTTTCAGCTTAACCTGCACGCATTCGGTGTGGCCGTCGATAACGGCAACACGGTTAACCTGGGCGTTGATTTTTATATCGAGGTATTTTATTCCATCACCGCTTATGCTTCCGAAGATCTTGTTGGGTTCAGTCTCTATTTTTTCTTCTTCGCTGCCGCCGATGAAGGGGATAACGTTATCGATTATATCAAGACTTGAGACACCGGGGTAGCCTGCGCCGGAGATTGCCTGCATTGTTACTACGTTTACTGCTTCGATGCCGAACATATCTTCAAGCGGTTTTAATGCCAGGACAAGACCAATAGTTGAGCAGTTGGGATTGGTAACTATACATCCGTTATTCTTAAAGTTCTGTTGTTTGATAAGTGCGAGATGACCGGGATTTATTTCAGGGACAAGCAGGGGAACAAATTTATCCATCCGGTGATTCTTTGAGTTTGATACAACCATACAGCCGGCGTTGGCAAAGTCTTCTTCTATTGATCCTGCTACAGAGGAATCGAGTCCTGAAAATACTACTCTTATTGCCGGATCAGGCACGCAGTTCTGAACTTCAAGCTCACCTGTTTCAGGGGGAAGAGGATCACTCAGGATCCAGTTGACAGCATCTTTATATTTTTTACCTGCCGACCTGTCAGACGCGGCAGCCATTTTAACTTCGAACCATGGATGATTGGCAAGCAGGGAGATGAATTTTTGTCCCACACTTCCGGTAGCGCCAAGTACGGCTACAGGGATCCTATCAGAACTCATAAGCATTTAATCCGGGAATAGTTTAGTGAAAAAATCGTTCTGCAAAGATAGAACATATTATGGAAAATTTCAGATTGTTCATACCGGTGCGGAGGCTCCGTTTCCCTCAATCGCTGCGCTTTTCTCGTTTCGCATATTTGTATTTCCTTCCTGCCTTGCCGCATAGCGCTAAAACGTTAATAGATTTATCGATCCCAAACCAACCTTGCGGTGCGCTGCACCGAAGGCAAAATGAGATGGTATCCGTCTCTTTTTTTAGTTACGGAGAAAATGTAATTTAAAGTGTGAACATCGGATAATAAAAAGATACTACAATAAATTAGCTGCAGGTTTTTTATAATGAGAGCAGGATTAGTTCAATACGATCCCGAATGGGAAAATAAAAAAATGAACAGTGATAAGATCACCTGGCTCCTTTCTCATAACTTTGAGAAGCAGGATCTGCTGGTGTTCCCTGAGATGACACTTACCGGCTTTACCATGAAAGCTGCAGAATATGCTGAAGAACTGGATGGGGAAAGCTTTAATTTCTTTGCGGAGACTGCGCAGAAATACTCGGTTCAGATACTGGCCGGTATAATAGAAAAGAGCGAGAAAAAATATTATAACACGCTGATACATGTAAGTGGGGAAGGCAAGCTTGTTAAGACCTACCGTAAGATTCACCCCTTCACCTATTCAACCGAGGATAAAAACTATTCGAAGGGAGAGGAAACAGTAATTACTAAAATAAATGATATGACTGCCGGTTTATCAATCTGCTACGACCTGAGATTCCCTGAACTTTACCGTCAGTATGCAAAAAAGAAAAGTGATATGATTGTTGTTATTGCTAACTGGCCCGATACTCGGATAGAACACTGGCGGACGCTGCTGAAAGCCCGTGCTATTGAAAACCAGTGCTATGTACTTGGCGTAAACAGGGTGGGTGATGATCCGAAGCTGAAATATCCCGGCTACAGCAGTATAATAGATCCGATGGGTGCTGAACTGGCATCTGTTTCCGGCGAGGAAAAAATTGTTACTGCTGAGGTGCTGAAAGAAAAAGCGGATGAGGTAAAGTCAAGCCTTCCGTTTCTTAATGATATCAGGCTGATTTAAGACTGTTAAATATTATTGTTAATTATTCATCGTTAATTGTAAGCGGCGTTATGCATAAATTAAAAAAGAGAATAAGTTTTTACGATTGCGATCCGGCCGGAATATTATTTTACGGCAGGATTTTCGAAATATGTCATTCAGCTTATGAGGATCTTATTAGATCGTTCAATCTTACATCCGATTACTGGAATAATGAAGAGTATGCAGTCCCGATTATCCATACAGAAGGGGAATATATGCTTCCTCTAAGACCCGGAGATGAGGTAACAGTTGAAGTTACTGTAAGCGTGCTGAAGGAGAGTTCATTTGAACTTTCATATACCTGCAGGGATTCAAAAGGTGAAGTAACAAACCAGGTTAAAACGGTTCATATTTTTGTTGATAAGAAGAAGTGGAAGAAAACACCGGTTATTGAGGAAGTAAGATCAGGATTGCAGCGGCACAAGCCTCAGAACTGACCATTGCGAAAGCTAACCGTTAAGGATTTCACATTCCTCCTTAACCTTCTCCCTTAATATCTTTCCAAGCGGTGACCTTGGAATGCTTTCAACAGGATAAAATCTTTTCGGGATCTTGTAGCCTGCAATTTTCTCCCGGAGAAATTCTATTATATCCTTAATAGAAACATTTATTTCTAATACAACAGCAGCCGCAACCAGCTGACCCCATTCTTTATCAGGCATCGCAAACACACAGCTTTCAGCGATACCCGGCATTTTGTTCAATGCATTTTCAACTTCGAGGGGATTAACATTTTCGCCTCCCGTAATGATAAGGTCGGTTCTCCGTGCTTCAACAAAAAGGCTGCCCTCGTCATCTATATAACCGACATCGCCGGTTAAATATCCTTTGCCGGTTAATTTTTTCGCCGGTTCCTTTTTCATCTTTATAATAGCCGTTAAACAAGGCATCACTTTGTATTAAAATTTCGCCGCGGGTATCTTGCTTTCTCTTCATTCAGCTGGTCGTCAACTATAAAAACTTTATTACTGCCGAGCGGCCCTGCCGGCTGAGAGGGGTTTGCGTTTTACTTCAGCAGGTGTATTCGCCGTTACAAATGCAGATGTTTCGGTAGAACCGTAAACGTTTGAAACGGGGCATCCCGCGCCTGATGCCTTCATAATAAGATCTTTATCCGCGAAGCCTCCGCCGAGAAGGATATTTTTTAAGTCTGCTGACGGCGTCCATCCATGTTTCAAGCATCCTGCCGAGCTGTGTTGAAACAAGTGAGGCATAGGAGGGATTATGACTTTTGAATGCCGCGATAAGGGAATCAATTTTCAACGATGAAGGAATAATTAAAGAAGAGCCGTACCGGAATGTTCTTATGATTATCGATAACCCGCCTATATGATAAAAAGGGAGGCTGGCCAGCCACCGGTCATCGCTGGTTTGTTTAAGGAACGTTCCACCGGTGTCAGCACTATTCAGCAGATTGGCCATCGAATGCATTACGCCTTTCGGTTTCCCTGTTGCTCCTGATGTAAACATCAGCAGGGAAAGTGCATCGGAATCGATACCGGGAGGTTCAAAATTATCTGAGGCCTGCGTAACGGTACTGAACTCAAACTGAGGGATGTCAATGGAAAGATCCCTCATTTCATTTCCAGCGTAAAAAAGGAATTCAGCATCGGAGAAATTTATTATTTCTGTAAGCTCCGAATCTGACAACAAAATATTAAGCGGAATAACACAGGCACCCAGGTTCCATAAAGCTGAAAGGATGACTACATAATCAGCGGAGTTGCCGCTCAATAGAGCCGCCATGGTATTCTTTTTAACTCCGATGGAATTCAGCCCGGAGGCTGTCGTGATTTATTCTTTCGCTGAGTTGTTTATAAGAGAGTTCAGATTCGGGGGTTATTATCGCGGGATGATCATCCCTGCGGCTGATATCCTCCCTGATGATGTCGCCGGGTATTATCATACCTATCCGATCTTTATTAAACCATTTTCTACGGGGAAGGGGTCATTGACGATGGTATCTTTAAAATAGTCGTGTACAGCAAGTCCATGTGCAGTGGGTTCTTTCAGAACAGCGGCAGCAAAAACTGCGGCGGATCTTCCGATGGAGGATTCGAAAGAGGATGTTATAACGACCTTAACTCCATTTTTCTCGGCTTCATCTATGATCCTGAAAGTATGCGTGAGTCCTCCGAGCATCATAGGTTTAAGTATAATTACAGAAGCCAGCTCCCGGCCGATGATATCGACAGCATCATAATAGCTTCTTACAGATTCATCAGCAGCGAGGGGCACGGTAGTTTCAGCGCTTACAGCAGAGAAATCATTTATATCCTTTACGGGCTGTTCGGCATATTCGAGGTTGAATTCTTCAAGCTGCTTCAGGTTGCTGATAGCTTCATCCGGCGACCATTTTCCGTTTATATCAATGCGGAGACTGGTATTCCTTCCTGCCAGGTTCCTTATTTCCCTGATCACCTCAAGGTCATCTTCAAACTTTTCCCTTCCCGCTTTTATCTTGAGTGTTCTGAATCCCTTCGACTTCAATTCCTTCGCACGATTGAGTGCTTCTTCTATGGGCAGCATTCCGATTACCCCGTTAACACCAATATTCCTTGCGGCGGGTTTATGAAAGAGCTCGCTTAATGTTGTATTACGTTCAATGCAAATGAGGTTAAGCAGGGCCTGCTCAATCCCGCTTCGCAGAGCAGGAAGATGATCATAATCAGCAAGACTAACTTCAACAGAAGGTAATATATTATTCAGGTCGAGCCTTAGGTTAAGGCGGATATTTTCAAGTGCTTTTTCGTCATCCTCAAAACTTTCAGATCCGAACTCAGGAAGGGGAGCGGCCTCACCGATTCCCTGAGCATGATCAAGATTCTTTAAGGATATAACAAATCCTTTTCGCTCTTTGATCTCTCCTTTAGAAGTAATAAAGGGCATAGAGAGCTGAAGATGGTAAGGTGCATATGTAAGCTCAAGGTTCGTCATAATGCGAGTCCTGCCGAAAAGAGTATTCCAAATAAAGCTGACAGCTGTGCGGTAAGTTCAAGGGTCTTATTTAAATCTGTTCCTTCCAGTGTGGTTATCATCTTTATTGCTTTTGCAGCAAAGGGTACTGTTACGTAAGGAAGGAATATCCATAATGTGTAATCGAAAAATAAAAAGAGCGCGAGGGGAGTGAGGAATGAAATCACTATAAGAAAAATAAACTGGTAGCGGGTGAATGTTCTTCCCATCTTTACAGCAAGGGTGTTCTTATTAGCCGCGCGGTCTTCTTCAATATCGCGGTAATTATTTATTACAAGGATATTAGTTACGAGCGAGCCTACGGGAACGGATGCAAGGAGTGATACAAAATTTATATGATGCGAATGAAGGTAGTATGTGAAAACAGTTCCTACAACGCCGAAGAAGCCGAATACAAATATATCCCCGAGTCCGTTATAAGCAAGAGGAAAGGGACCTGCGGTATATGCAATACCCGCTATAATTGAGAATACACCGACAGCAAGGATAACCCATCCGCCTACGTAGACGAGGTATAAGCCGAGAAGAAATGAGAGCAGAAAAGTTAAGACGATAGCAAACTTCATTTCGCTGACTGTGATTAAGCCGCTTGCAAGTACCCTCCTTGGACCTTTGCGTTTTTCGTTATCAGCGCCCCGGGTGTAATCATAAAGGTCATTGGTGTAATTGGTTCCTATCTGTATAAGTATAGAGCAGAGCAGCGCCACCAGTGAATAAAGCGGAATGAATATACCTTCGCTGATAGCAACGCCCGAGCCTACAAAAACGGGTACGAGTGCAGCGAGGAGAGTTTTAGGCCTGCTTGCGATTATCCAGCTCTCAAACTTTGACGGTGCTTCTGTTTTTGCTTCCATTTCTCTTTCTTTTAAGGCAGTTTAGGAAATTTATTAAACTCAGGTTTTCTTTTTTCGAGATAGGCTTTTTTGCCTTCCTGAGCTTCCTCGCTCATATAATATAACAAAGTTGCATTGCCGGCAAGTTCCTGAATTCCTGCCTGACCATCAAGCTCTGCATTAAATGCTGATTTAAGAAGGCGGATGGCAAGAGGACTTTTTTCCAGGATTTTCTTTGCCCATTCAACGCCTGTATTCTCAAGTTCTTCAACAGGCACTACTTTATTTACCAGTCCCATCTGAAAGGCCTCATCAGCATTATACTGATCGCAAAGGTACCATATTTCGCGGGCTTTTTTCTGTCCCACTATCCTTGCAAGATAACTTGAACCGAAACCGCCGTCGAAGCTTCCTACCTTTGGACCTGTTTGTCCGAATATTGCGTTATCCGCAGCAATTGTAAGATCGCAAACCACATGGAGAACATGTCCTCCGCCTATAGCATAACCGGCGACAAGAGCGATTACCGGTTTAGGCATACTTCTGATCAATTTTTGAAGATCGAGAACGTTTAGTCTGGGAACCCCATCCTTGCCGACGTAACCCTGGTCGCCCCGGATCCTCTGATCGCCGCCGGAGCAGAAGGCATATTTACCGTCTTTAGCAGGACCATATCCCGTTAGAAGCACTACACCTATTTCCTGATCTTCTCTTGCGTCGGCAAAAGCGTCATACATTTCGATGACTGTTTCAGGACGGAAAGCGTTGCGTACTTCGGGCCTGTTGATGGTTACTTTAGCAATTCCATCCATTTTTTCATAAATAATATCCTGGTATTCCTTAGCTTTTTTCCAGTTAAAAGACATCCTTTACCTCGGGTTTTTAGAAGTATCTGTTAAAAATATTGAAAAGTTGTGAAACTTAGAATAAAAATAGCATGAGGAAGATATAAATGACAGGCAGCACAGCACAGAAGAATGGACAATGAACAATTAAAATTATTCATTGTCCATTGAAAATTATTTATTAGAATTCGTAGCCAAGAGAAACATTCCAATCGGATACTTTTGCTATATCTCCATCGAAAAGGAACTGTGCCCGGAGACCTGATGAATGTTTCAATGCACAGCCGAAGTAAATTGATTTGTAGGACCTCCAGGAGTGGTCTGTTCTGTTCTGGGTTGTTCTCTCCGTTATTTCTGTTGAATAATTCTGGTATGTCAAGTTCATTTCCCTATGGGTCTTAGTAAATAAATAATCATAAGTATAGTTAAGACCGCCGAAGACAGAAGCCCAGTCAGCTGGTGAATAATCAACATAAACAGGAAGCGTTATGGAAAAACCAGACGGTTTAAACACAATTTTTTCAAATCCCCCGTTTATCGAAGTTACACTGGAATTATTTACTCCATCAAGGTGTTCAACGTTTCCCGAAAATTTTAACCCTGTGAGTAATGAAAGATCATCAACTTTTCTCTCATACACATAGCCTGCAGACACTGAAAAGCCCCAATCATTATAATCGTAGCTGTCAGAATTAGCAAACTCTGTAGTATCACCTGAAGTAACCTCCGGGTAGTAAGCACGATATATTTCTTCATAATTCTTCCGGAAGGAGTAGCTTCCGGCTGAATAAAAAGCGTTAACCGAAATAAAGACATTATCGCCCGGATCCAGTAACCCAAGCTTATGCCGGAAGTAATTTGAGAGATTCAATACTGAAGGTTTTTGTGAAGAAGTGCCGGAGAAAGTTCTAATTTCTTCACTGCGATTAAATTGCCACGACTGGCCTGGTGAAAACCTGGAGCTGTCATATGTAGAGGCATTTATATCATAGCTGTAATCAAATGAATTATCACCGAACTGGTAATCAATTGATCCGACATAATCAAAAAATCCGGTACCGGCCGTAAATTCCAATCCAACAACATACCTTGCATCATTTCTATTTATATTATCTGTTTCATCATTAATTCGATAGCTCCTGTGCATGGAGCTATCACCCGCTACTGGATTTCTGAAGTAATAATTTTCTGATGAATTCCTAAACTCACCATCTTCATTGCCGGTCATTATTATTCCGAATATTCCTGTAGACAGATTCAAGTCGCCTGCTTTAAAGATCCTGGAGACCTTAAAAGATGTAAGGTTGGCATCGTAATGTTGTTCCTGGGTGTTTCTAAAATGGCTGGTTGAATACAGGTTAACAGGGTCATCCCATGCGGTCTCATTGTCAGTGTAAAGCGCGGATGTTCCGTAGGTGTTTATGCCGTTGGTTAATTCAAAAAGCCATTTTGCACTACCCGAATTAATTAAGGCCGCAGCAGAAAAAGAAGGATTTTTATATGTGGAATAACTTTCCTGGTAAATCTGAGGGAAATTGAAGCCGCTTGATTTCTTCAATCCGGTTGGCTCGGCAACCTGGCTTACGCCGTTACTGTAGATAGGATAGTAATAATAAGATTCGGTGTAATCTGACAGATAATTCACGTAGATAAAGTTTCCCGAAAAATTATTTGCGCGGGCGGGATTGAATAATATTTGTGATGCGGTATCCGGGGCGAATAGCAAAAATTCTTCCGGAAGTCCTGCTGAATGAACAAGGAACTGTTTCCCGGTCTTTAAAGGTTCGGGATAACCTGCTTGTGAGTAAATGTTAATTGTTAGTAGACAGAACAATAAGAGAAGGCTGGCAGTTTTCATTTTACTCCCCGTTCGTGGTAAATATTTTTAACTACAAATGAAAACTAAAATAAAAAGTTAAAAGGGAAAAGGGGGAAAGATTTTACACTTCGGGGTTAAATTTTAATGAAGGATTTAAGAAAATCATTAACAGCCGCAATAAATTTTGCGGGCTCTTCAAGGTGGACAGTATGACCTGCATTTTTAACTATTACATGCCTGGCTGACGGAAATTTATTAACAATACTTTTATTTAAGGCTGTGAATTTGGTATCGAGCTCACCAGTAAGCAGCAGTACTATTGTGTTCATTTTCTTCAGATGCGAATGAAGGTTCGGCATCCTGCCGGTACTGAATCCCCGCATCGAATTTGACAATCCTATAGGATTGTTTCTCATTTTACTGTTCTTTATTTCATTTCTTTTTTCTTCAGAAAAACGGCGCTGGGTTGAAAAAATTTCCTTATTAATCCAGAGTTCAATAAACTCATCTATCCTGTTTGAGGATATAACCCGCGCAAGCTGTTCATCATCGCGGATTCTTTTTTCCCTCTGTCTTTTGTCCCTGATACCGGGAGATGAACTTTCAAGTATTAGTCCCAGCACCCGTTCCGGATAAGTATAAGCATAGCACAAAGCCAGCCGGCCTCCCATTGAATATCCGGAAAGTATTACCTTCCTGTCAGTAAACTCTGTAATAATTTTATTAAGCTGTTCTACCTGCAGTTCCCAGGAATACAATGAGGGTTCATTGGGGAAATCACTTTTACCATGACCAAGAAGGTCGATTGTGAACTTATTAAACCTGTTGTCTATAGCCGGCAGAACACCTGACCAGTCATTAGAGCTGCCGGTGAAACCGTGAAGAAAAAAAATGTCATCAGCTGATTTAATGATTTTCTCAGGCGGGTTAACATTAAGAAAAATGTTGGAATACTTTACTTTCACTCAATTCCTTCCGGGAGATTTCCAGCTTTTTTGAAGTATTCTTTTCTCATCCTTACGGAAGATTTTATGTCTGTTTTTATTTCAATTACTGTGACTCTTTTTTCTTTTAAACGCGGCTGACATAACCTGCTCAAAATCTTTACCATTTTCGATCAGCCTGTATTCTGCGTTAAAGCTTTTAACGATTGACTCGAAATTAAGGTTATGGGGACTGATAAAGAAATCTTTGAACTTTTTTCCATAGGATGATACAGGAAGCATCCCGAATATAGCCCCGCCGTTGTTATTAATGAGGATTACCACAAGCGGTATTTTGTATTTCTCAGCGGTTAGCAGGGAAGTGATATCATAATAAAATGCCAGGTCCCCTGTAACGAGTACGGCAGGCTTGTTCAGGGCCTTTTGAATACCCAGGGAGGTGGACAAAATTCCATCAATTCCACTGGCGCCGCGGTTGAAGTGGACGGTTATCTTTTTCTCAGTCTGCGGTGAAAAATAGTCAAGGTCCCTCACGGGCATACTGTTGGAAATGATAAGGTGCGAGTTTTCCGGCAGGTTATTTATTACCGCGGGAATAATTGCACTTTCATTAAAGGATGATGAGTTACTTGGTTTTGCTTTTATTAGTTCAGCGGATTCATCTGCTTTTATATAATGATTAAGCCATTCCATGCCGTTCTGTTTTTCCGCATCTTTGATAATCATACTGCAGAAACGGGAAGGAGAGGATTTGCAGACGCCCGAAGCGTTATTCCAGGGATCGAAGTTATCGCCATGACTATTTATTATATACCTCTTTGCCGGTATCTTTCCTAACCAGTTTTCCACTGCCTTCGATGAAGGCGTTCTTCCGAAATGAAGGATAACCTCAGGGCTGTATTGATTTGCAAATTTCTCATTATGCAGGAAAGCTTCATAATTAATTAATACGTTCTTTGATTTATTCCCGTATCTTAATTGTGAACAGGCATCGGCTATGATAGGATAATTAAGTTTCTCAGCGAGACCAAGCAGCTGCTTCTTTGCATTACCGTCATATTCCATCGGTCCCGCCAGTATAAGTCCCTTTTCAGTTTCATTAATAGCACGCAGTATCTCCCTATAAATATTCCACCCGGGTTTAGGCTCCTTCTTCACAAAATTGCTCTCACGTAACTTGTGAGATTCAATCAGGCTGAGTGTTCTTTCACTTAGTTCATCTGTAAAAGAATCAGGTTCGAAAGGTTTGCGGAAGGGGAAGTTAATGTGAACGGGGCCTCCTTCGCTGAGGATGAAAGCCTCTGATGCGTATCTTCTTATTCTCCTGATTCCGGCTGCTGAAATTCCGGGGAGACCCGCATCCTTAAAAAATCTTGTATGATGTCCATAGAGGTTGTGCTGGTAAATGGTCTGGTTCGCTCCCCGTCCTATTAACTCAGGGGGGCGGTCGGCTGTGCAGACTATCAGCGGTATTCTCTGCTGGTAGGCCTCTATTACCGCAGGGTAAACCTCAGCAGCGGCTGTGCCCGATGTGGTTATTATGACGACGGGTTTTCCGGATGCCTTCGCTAGTCCCAGCGCAAAGAAAGCGCTGCTTCTCTCATCAATGTGAACAAAACATCTGAGTTTTTTATTGGAGGAGGCAGAAAGGGTTAAGGGAGTGCTCCTTGATCCCGGCGAAATACAAACATATTTGACGCCAAGGCCGGCCAGCCTTCCAAAGAAGTTGTCCGTCCAGAAAATGTTCCGGTTAATTTTCATTAAAGATAGTAAGAAATGGTTTCAGTTTTAACTCGGTTTCTTTGTATTCCTCATCAGGACTGCTGCCATTTACGATGCCGCAGCCGGCATAAGCTATAAGTTTATTACCCGAGGTAAGCGCTGACCGGATTGCAAGTACAAATTCTCCTTCATTATGCAGGTTCACCCAGCCTATCAGGCCTGCGTATAGTCCCCGTTGATGAGGTTCAGTTTTTTTTATAAAGTTCAATGCAGCATCCTGGGGCGAACCGCAGACAGCAGGGGTAGGGTGAATTTTCCCTATTACATTCATAAATGAAACCTGGCCGTTAAGGTTTAGTCTTATTTCTGTTTTCAGGTGCTGTATATTCTGCAGTTTTTTTATGACAGGCTCACTGATTTCCATATCTTCAACGATCTTCTGAAGATTCTCCTTAATGTAATCCACAACTATCCTGTGCTCGGTGAGGTTCTTTTCATTTTGGAGGATGTCTGTTTCGATATGCCGGTCCTCTCCGTTGTTTTTGCCGCGGTCGGCCGATCCCGCAAGAATCTCCAGGATCATCTCGGAACCTTTTATCCGCGCAAGAGTCTCCGGCGACGCACCGACGAAAGTCGACTTCCCGATATGGAAAAGGAAAAGGGTGCATTCGGGATAATTGGAGACAAGACTCTTAAGCATAAGCTCTGCCGAGATACCCGCGGTAAAGGTAAGCTCCACTTTCCGCGAGAGTACTACCTTTTCAAGTTTTCCGTCGTGTATCCCGTCAAGTACCTGGTTAACCTGGTTCTTCCATTTTTTCTTATCCTTGGGCTCATCTCCGGTTCTCTTCAGAACCCTTAATTCTTTTGCCTCATCCTTCGATGAATCGGAAAAGAACAGCTTCAGTATACTTTCCAACTTTGAAACCAGTGTTTCTTTCCTGGTCTTCTGAGCGGTAAAACAATTGAAAACGAAATGATAGCTTCCATTATTTTTAATGTATATCAGCTCAGGTATAAACCATGTGGAATCTTCAAAATCTTTCCATTGTTCATCTGAGTGCTCCACGGTAAACTTCATTCCCCCCATGAAAAGAGGAACGGAAAAATCGTATTCACTCCTGTTTGAAATAAAATTCTCACCTGTTTCTTTAATCTTCTTCTCAAGGGATGAGAACCGTTTCTCGCCTTTTTCATTAAGTGTTAGTACCGAATTTACTCCAAGGAAAAACTCACCCATTGAGGGTTTTTCAGAGTAGAACAGGACTTCCTGAATTTTACGGAGATTGTTTATCCTGTCGAAAATTTCATATTCTTCAGCGGGAAAAATATAGCTGATAAGGGATTGTCCGTTATTAGACTTAATTGATTTTTCATTTTTCTGAAGGAATTCAGCAAAAGAGGAAGCTGACGAGGTTAATATGTGATCTATCATTTGTTTTTATTGCTTAATGAGACATAACTAATTTGTGACAAAAAGATTAAAATTTCAATTAAATTCGTGTGCTATAGATTACCTGAAATTTATGTCATCTTCAATAGTATCGAGGATCCGCAGATAACTGTCGTACCTGTAAGGAGAAATCTTATCTTCTTCCACTGCTTCAATAACAGAACAGCCCGGTTCATGATGATGAGTACAGGTATTAAACTTACATTCATTAAGATAGGGGAGGAATTCCGGGAAGTAATGACCAAGGTCCTCTTTTCTAATTCCATAAGGCTCTACTTCACGTATACCCGGTGTATCGATGATGTAGGTTTCCGGCCCAACCCTGATCATTTCGGCAGTAACAGTGGTATGGGTTCCTTTATCGGTAAATGAGCTGATGATTCCCGTCCTGAGTTCCAGTTCAGAAAACATTTTGTTCAGCAGGGATGACTTGCCAACTCCCGAGTGGCCCCAGAAAAGATTTATCTTACCGCCAAGAGAGGATTTAAGTTCACTTATGCCTTCGCCTGTTTTTGCGCTTGTTAGATAAACCTCATACCCGATCGACCTGTAGAGCTCCGTCCATTCGCCAATCATATCTTCCTCATCCAGGTCGGTTTTATTTATCACAAGGTTTACCTTGATGTTTGCACTTTCACCTGTTACAAGGAAGCGGTCAATCACCTTATTATTGAAGACAGGCTCAGAGATGCTGCTGACAACATAAAGGTCATCAATGTTCGCTGCGGCCACGTGCTCAAGCCGCTCCCCGCGGTACCCGGCTCCTTTTATTCTTGGTGCCTTCCTTGAAAGATAGTTTTTTCTTTCCTTTACTGTGTGGATAGAACCGGTGCCGTCCCTGTTCAGGTCGATCTCAACCTTATCACCTACCACAACAATATCGGTTAAGTAAAGTTTGTCTTTTTTCAGGTTGAAGTCTTTTTTGAATTTTCCCCGGAGATTGCTTCTGATTACCTCATCCTTTTCTTCGCAGTAGACATAATAATCTTTGCTTTCCGCTCTTAAAACAATTCCTTTAATAATGTTTCCTCATAAAATAAAAAAGCATCTTACCGAAAGATAAGATGCTTTGAATTTTCAGTCAATTATAAAAAAGTAATTGCGGTTAAAACCTGTAGGTTGCTGTAAGGATTACTTTATTCACTGAAACATCCTGGTAGGTTGTGGATACATTGGTATCATAATTATCACCGTAATTCTTCCACCACCCATGAGCTACACCAAGATCGAGTCCCACAGTTTCATCCGCCAGAAAGCCGATTCCACCGGTAACATACTGGTGATCGTATGATGAAGGGTCGCCCCTGTAAGGCGACGGCTGAGCCATATAACCTGCTCGCAGTCTTAACCCGATAACCGGGAAGGTATATTCCAGCCCGAGGTTATAGTTCAATACTGCGGTAAGCTGATCCTTTATATCCTGGTTCAGCTGTTCAACAAGTGTGGTGCCGAGCCCGGCAACATCTTCAAATTTCATCTGGGAGTAATCAAGAAGAGTTCCCTGGAGACTAACAATGAGTCCCTTCAGATTAAACGACAATCCTGCGCCCAGCTCGAAGGGAGTAGTTATATTGTACTCAACCTCGTCGCTGTAATCAGAGCTGTTTAGCGACACTCTTTCATTTGAAAAGTCGCTGTAGCCATTAACTGTAAACTTTTCTTTAATATCGTATGATTTAGGGAACTGGACGGTGAAGCCGAAACGGGCTACATCCCTCATCTGGTAAAGAACTCCCAGTTTAGCATCCCATCCGGAGAGGTCCCAGTTAAGCACACGGTTCAGATTAAAAGTCTGGAAATCGCTGTGGTATGTATCAGTAGGATCAATCCTTCCATAAAACCCGCGGGTATCATCTTCATAATAATTATTATTGGAGGTATAGCTGCCTGTAATGATATTTAAGTTTAATCCCACAAAAAGGTTTTTATATGCTTCTATTGCTCCCGAGAATGTCCAGTTCTTAACAGCACCTGAATTAAGAATAGTTCCGCTCTGATTAAGTTTACCATTAACACTCGTCTGGTTGCTTGAATCAGCCAGGTAAAGCTGGTAGGGGATATCTGAAGGATAAGGACCCGCCAGCAGCGACTGAATCAGCGAGGTATTACCGCTGTTGAAGCCGTTAAATTTTACTGCCCCGGTAAAGTCCTTAGTAGTATGATACGCAAGTCCGAATACCAGACTTCCGCGGGTAGTAGGAAATGGGAAAGCAAAATTCAGCCTGTCAAGAGAAGTTGAGCTGTTTGAATAATCGGTGCTTTCGTTAAAGAAATCTGTTTTGTTGCTCGAGTTTGTGTACTGCAGTCCGCCTGAAATTTCCATTCTCTTCAGCAAACCGAAACCGGCCGGGTTAAAATAGGCTGCAGAGGCATCATCACTTAAACCAATATAGCTGTTGCCCATTCCCAGGGCACGTGCATTAGCGCCGAGTCCGGGAAAACCAAGTCTCACCGCATCATTTACATTCTGCGGGTATAAGGCGGCCGTGCCTGCCAGGATGATGAATAAAACAAGCTTTGAAAATCTGCTGCTTAAGCTTTTCATGATTATTTCCTTCCCCCTGAACTTCTTCCTCCATTATTATTTCTTACTGTGCTTCCGCTGCTGGATGCATTCTCCCTGCTCGTGGACCCGGAATTTGAGGAGGTAGTGGAAGTCCTGGTTGTTTCAGTTGACGAACCATTTTTCCCGGAGTCTTTATTTTTATCGGCTGAACTGCCCGTATCGCCATTCCTTGAAGGCGGAGCAGTATCAATAATTACCGGACCCCTGGGCTCCTGTCCTCTTTCGCCAAGGTTTCGTATAGGCTGCGATCCTCCATCTTCCCTGGTTGGTCTTGTTACAGCAGGAGGAGTAACATCCCACCACCATGGTGTATCATAGAAGTAATAATAATCGCCATAATAAGGGTCGCTGTAATAGACACTAGTAGTGCTGGAATTATCCTCTGTAGGAAATTCCGAGTCAGGACTCCAGATGATGGTATAGCATCCTTCAAATCCAAGTGTAATTAAAGCTATAAATAATATTTTAAGTATTAACGTTTTCATTTCATTAAGCTCCTATCTTCTGCTTCTACCGGAACTGCTGCCGCCGGAACGGCTGCCGCTGTTGTTAGAGGATGGCGGATTAGAGTTCCTCTGCGGCGGTGAATAGGAACGCGGTGTTGAATTCCGCGGTGGATTATTTCGCTGCGGCGGAGTGTAAGTCTTCGGAGAACTGTTCCTCTGCGGAGGAGTATAGCTTTTCGGAGGTGCTTTCCTCTGTGGAGGGGTATAGTTCTTCGGGGGAGCTGTTCTCTGCGGAGGTTTATATTCTCTGCGGGGAGGAGTATAGCCGCGCGGTCTTACATTTCCGTTGTCTTTTTTACCTTCGTTATTTTTACGGATATAAGGAGGACTAACTTTTCTGGTTTCTTTCCTGTTATCATTTCTTTTCTCTATACGAGGCGGTGTTCTTCTCTGATCAATCCGTGGAGATTTACGTTCTTCGGGCCGCCTTACTTTCTGTCCTTCTTTGGTTCCGGTACGAAGTCTTGCCTCTTTCTGAGGTTCTCTTACCCTTAAATCTCTTCCGGATGTGACTCTTTCACCTGAATTTCTCGTGCCTGGTGTTAATCTTGTTCCTTCACGCTCACGTTTACCCAGACTCCTGTCAGTAATGCCGTCGCGTGAAACAATTGTACCCCTGGTTCTTCCGCCTCTAAGTCCGTCAAGATTCCTCAATCTTCTTACATCTCTGTTTCTGTCCCTGGAAGTATAATAGTTATAAGTATATGAGGTATATCCTCCGTAATAGTACGAATTCCATCCTGCATACCAGGGTGTAGGGTAGTAGTAATAATAGGGGAGGCAGGACCATCCTCCGTAACACCAGCTGTTCCAGTATCCATAATAGAACGGATCGTAACAGTAGGAGTTATAAGCCCAGGTGTTCCAGCCGACACCGATTACAATAGAAGGATGATAGCCCCAGAAATATCTTTGGTATGTCGGGTATGAATTATAAAAATTATCATAATAATAAGGTGAGCTGCCTCCTCCGTAGTTGTAATCGCTATTATCGCTGTATCCTCTGTCATCGTAGTACTCTGTGCTGTCGTCATAATACTCGTCGCCATAGTATTCTGAAGAATCGTCGTATGCATAGCCGCTGCCCTGGTCCGTATATCCCTGGTCGCTGCCGTAGGTACCCTGTCCGTAAGTATCCTGACCTCTGTCGGAATAATCACGGTCCCTCGTCGCCAGCTCTGTATAACAGCCGGTGAAAAGCAGGGCTGCTGCTGATAAAATGTAAATAAAATGTTTCATAACCTTTCCTCCGAAAAAATAACTACCATAATATGCGCAAATATCAAGCCTGATTAAAGGTTTAAATTTCTATATTATAGACAAAATTAAGGGGTCTAAAGTTTCATTTAAAGGTGTGATGTATAGAATAATAGATTATGTTGTACATAAAATTCGACACTTGCTGAATCACTGATTCGTTCCTTGCTTTAGGTGCAGCGCACCAAAATGTACGTAGGCCCTTGCCATTAACAATCTCCCCGCATCAACCGGCATATTTCCTTGCTGAATCACCGATTCATTCCTTGTTTTAGGTGCAGCGCACCGAAATGTACGTAGGCCCTTGCTTATTTAGAAAATCGACTTAATATATTCTATTTTTAATGCTCTGTCAGCGGCAGAAGGGGTAAGTTTTTTGTTGCTTAACAAATCACGCAGATCAAACTCGAGGGTAAATCCGGCACCGACTGACCATCTTAGTCCTGCATTAAGATATCCATTATCTCCGCCGAAGTATTTCGTTCCGTTATCATTAAAGGCAAAGTTATACTCCGCGATCAGTGATACTGAACTTCCGAGGGTTTTTTCAGCACCGACATAGAAATCAATAAAGTTATCGCCGTCTTTTGATTCAAGTGAGTAGGTAGCGGCGGCATGTACACTTAGATAACCTAAAAAAGCAAAGTTTTTACTTGCTGCGGCATAAAAACCCGGGGATTTGATATCATATCTTCCTGAGGAATCGTGATAAAGACCTTTCCCTTGTGAATCGAAACCAATTGATATAGCAGGGAAGGTGAGTGCCTCATTGAACAGTCTGAACCTTATATTTACGCCGGGAAGCTTGTACCAGTCGATTTTCCCTTCACCAATAACATTTCCTCCTCCATAAGAGATGCCGAAACTTACATTATCAAAGGCTCCTACTTCCAGTTTCTCAATTACAACTCCTCCCGGAAGTACATCAGTAGTAGCCCCGACAAAGCCTTTTTCAAGAATTCCCGCGGTGGGCATATCAATCAGGGTTCTGTATTCAAATTTTGCTTTTTCCCCGGCGGTGCCCTGGGAATATGCACTTATTGAGAATATGGATATTAAAGCGATGGCTGAAATAAAAGTTTTCATGTTTCCTCGAAGAGAATATTCTTCCTTCACAAATATAGCAATTATTTCATATTATTCCATTTACTTAATGTTTTACTTCAACAAGATTGGGAAGGATATTAATAACAATAGGTGAAGGAAAGAGGGCAAGCGGCGATTTTGCTGTAATTCTAACCGTTCCTGATTTACCTTTTGCTCTCAGGATCATCATCCCTGCAGACACGTTATTTTCTACCACCTGAACCAGATCCCTTCCCTCAATTAAAGTATAAACAGCCCCGGCTTTTCTGAACCAGGCCTTTTTTCCTAACCCGTTCAGGGGCACAGCAGTCAGGGTTACTTCTGATTTATTGTCCGCATAAAGGTTCTTTGGTTCAACAGTATAAATAACCTCATAAATACTTACCAGGTAATTATATACAGCAAATGCGGCTATGAGCAGAACCAATATAATTACTATATAAAGAAATGCTTTTCCGTCCATATTCAGGCCGAATAATTTTGCAAAGTGTATTTCAACATATTCCTGATAATTTCGTTCACGATGTTATCGGGAATGCCGTCATAATGGCCCGACTGTATCCTCATATCGCATTGGTCATTTACATAATCTATCAGCAGAAAACTGTCATCCTCCGTAAGGACAATCTCGGTTGAGAAGAAATCAAGCGACGTAAGTTCTGCAATTTTTTTTGTGATCCTGCGCAGATTGTTGAGTCTGAAATTCTTATAGTGCTCGGGCAGTATCTGTTCGTAAAGGTGAGTCTGATCATCCCACCAGACAGGTATGGCTTTTCCGAATGCCCAGAACGATCTGAACCAGGCTCTTTTTCCGTCCAGATATTTAGGATATATCTTTTCCTGCAGGAGGTATTTATCATCGGTGTTTGTTATCCTTTCCTCAAGCACCTCCTTGAGAGTTTCGGCGCCGGTAACCACACCAACACCCCCGCCGGTGGTATTGCATGGTTTAATAATGAAAGGTCTTCCGAGTTTTGAGAGGTCTTCCACTGAGATAAAAAGATCTTCATTTTCACTGTGCGGGGGAATTATTATTGAGTAGGGTACATGAAGACCTGCCGTAATAAACTCAAGGTGCATGCTGGCTTTATCAATTGCATGAAGGACTTTTTTATAAGGATTAAAGAGAAGGCTTTTACGCCTGGTAAGGATCCTTCCAAGGTTTTCATATCTTTCATCCACATCCCAGGCGCGGTCAAGGTAAAAACGGAAATGCATTTTTCTCTTAAGAGTCTGGTCCAGTACCCCGTCAATATTGTATTCGGAAATAACGAAGGTAGTAAGTCCTGCTTCCTGGAATTTTTTCTCACCAGGTTTATAAAATCGATATCATATTCCCACACGTATGCAAGCGCAAGATCGTAAACTATCATTTCCTTCAAATGTTTTTGCAAAGATATAGTTTAGTATATTTGTACGCAAGAAAATCGGCTGCTGACAATTGTTAACCGATATATTCAAGTGCCTTGTAATTGAATGTTCAGAGCAATATTTTTTCCCAATTAACCCTGGATATTATGACAAAATACTCTTTGCTGTTTTCAGCAGTTTTAATACTACTATATGCCGGCTGTTCATCTTCAGAAAAAACTACGGTGAAAGATGACGAATTTCAGAATGATGAACAGATAAGCGAGACGGTTAGTCCTGCCGACAATAAAAACAAGGCTATGGAATACTTCATTAATGGTTCTGTTCTTGAGACTGAAGGCGACTATCCCCGCGCAATTGAAGAATTTCAGAATGCCCTTAAGTATGATACAAGTGCTGGCATCTACTACGCACTTGGTAAGAATTATTACTACCTTGGGAAGACCCCGCTGGCATTGCAGTATACAAAGAAGGCAGTGCAGCTTAATCCCGACAGGATGGAATACAAATCACAGCTGGCCGATATATTTTCGTCGGCCTCTCAGTTTGACTCCGCTGCTGTTGTGCTTGAGAAAATGATAGCCTCTGACTCTGCCTCACTTTCTTCATATTACAGGCTTGCCCGTATTTATGAAAATTCAAAACCTCTTAGTGCCATCAGGATTTACAAAAAGCTGACGGAAGTTATAGGATCTGACTGGAACGTCCTGATAAGAATTGCCGATCTTTACGAGAAGATGGGAAATATTGATGAAGCCGCCAACACCATAAAGGAACTCCTTAAGATTGATCCGGGAAATACTTCTCTCTACAAACTGCTTATAGATTATTATACGAAGGCTGAGAAATATGATGAAGCCCTTGCCGCAGCCAATGACCTTCTCCAGCTTAATCCTGACGATTTGGATATCAGGGAGAAAAAAGCGCAGGTTTATATTAATAAAGGCGACTGGGAGGACGCGGCTAAGGAGTTCTCTTATATACTTGATAAGTCGGATGTCCCGCTTGAATCAAAGATCAGTGTAGGCAGGTCATACTTCCTGCAGTCGTTGAAGGATTCCACCCTTACACCTGTTGCAAAGCAGTTCTTCGAGAAGATTGATAAGGATACCACTGACTGGGAAGTGAAGATGTACCTTGGAGCTATAGCTATAAATCAGCACCAGGATTCAACTGCAATAGAACAGTTTAAGCAGGTAACCCAAATGGCCGGATGGAATGTGCAGGCATGGATCAGGCTGGGGGGACTTTATTTTGATAATAAAAAATACGAGGAAGCCGCAAAGGTGATGGCTGAGGCTATCCAGCTTTTCCCCGATGATTTTACTGTGAACCTGATACTGGGACTCTCACTGGCGCAGAGCAATAAGGAGACTGAAGCGAAACCCTACCTCAAGAAAGCTGTGGATATAAATCCGAATGATGTGAATGCTCTCTCAGCTTACGGGTTTACACTTAACCAGCTTAAGGAGAGTACGGAGGCTGCTGAGTACCTTAAAAAGGCGCTGAAGCTTTCACCGGGTAACGTGAACCTGCTTGGTACGCTTGGACTGATATACGACGGACTTGAAAACTGGGATGCCTGCGACAGTACATACGAAGAAGCTTTAAGTATTGAACCCGATAATGCACTGGTTAATAATAATTATGCTTATTCTCTTTCAGAACGGGGGATCCAGCTTCAGAGAGCTTTACAAATGGCAAAGATTGCTATTGAGAAAGAGCCTCTTAACTCATCATACCTTGATACGATAGGATGGGTTTACTTTAAGCTGGGAGAGTATGAAAAAGCTAAAGAATATATTGAGCAGGCAATAAAAACAGGCGGTGAAAGTTCTGTTCTGCTTGAGCATCTGGGGGATGTTAACTATAAGCTGGGTAATACTGGCAAAGCTAAAAAGAACTGGGAGAAGTCTCTTAGTCTCGATTCAACAAACAACCGGGTTAAAATCAAAATTGAAAAAGGTGAAATTTGAAACGATACATCATCCCTTTCCTGATGCTCATTGAAATGATTCCTTTCCTGTTTAACGGCTGCGTTCCCTCCCAGCCGAATGAGGATATCGAGCTGCTTCCTTCGGAAAGGCTGATAAATAAGCTTGAGGTTAACAGGCGCCGGATTAAAAGTTTTGAAGGTTACGGAACTATTGCTGTCAAATCCCCGCAGATAAACAACAGCGCTAACTTCAGGGTAGTTATAAACAAGCCCGACTCAATTTACCTGAGTATTATGGGTCCTTTCGGGATAGAGCTTGCCCAGGCACTTGTTACAAAAGATAACTTTGTTTTTTATGACGCACTTGAAAACACCGCTTATGAAGGAGTTCCAAGCAATGAGATGCTTCAGGACATATTTCACATAAACCTTCCTTTCAACGATATCATTGATGCTTTTGTAGGCTCGGTGAATCTTACAAAGAACCTTTACAAGATGCCGGATGAATACAAAGTTGACTATGACCAGTACGTGCTTACCTACGTTGATTCTGTTATGAATACAAGAACGCAGTACCAGGTTGATATAAGGGAACTTGGTATTACAAAATACTACCTGTGGGACAGCCGCAGCAAACTTGCACTTCAGGGTAATTATTCCAAATTTAGTCTTATGCAGGGTGTACCGGTGCCTTATAAAATTGAAGTTGAAAGGCCGCAGGAAAACCAGCATATAAGCATCAATTATAAAAACATGGAAGCAAACAATCCTGATATTTATATTGATTTCAAAGTTCCGAAAGACGCATCAATAATAAAGATCTGATGATCAGAGATTTCTACAAATACATTATCACTATGCTTATTGTCCTTATCGCTTCGGGGAACCTGTTTTCACAGGAGGAAGAGATCAAGGCCAAGCAGGGTCAGCTTACCTCTATAAAAGATGAGATCAATTCACTTGAAACCGAGCTGAAGAGCAAAACAAAAAAAGAAAAGGAATCATTCTCGGCTATTGAAAATTACAGCCGCCAGAGTTTCCTGCTTAACAAGCTGATAGGCTCTTACCGGGGCGAAGTGAAGCAGAAGGAGGAGGGGATAAAAGAGAGTCAGCAAAAAATCAGTAAGCTTGAAGAAGATATTAAGCAGCTTCAGAAAAACTATGCTAAGTATGTTAAGGCTGTTTACATGCACGGACAGCCGGATGAGCTGGAAATGATTGTGAATTCATCTTCGGTTCAGCAGGGACTGCTTCGGATGAAATACATGGAGAAGTTTTCGCAGCAGCGAACGAAGGATATTTCAAAGCTGAAAGAAAGCAAGCAGGAGCTGCTCGCAGAAAGAGAGATATTAAAGAAGGAACGGGAGGAAAAAGCAAAGCTGGCGGCTGCAAAGGAGCAGGAAGAGAACACACTCTTAAGCAGGCTTAATGAGCGGAAGAAAATCCTTACGGTTATTAAGCAGGATAAGTCGGAGCTGAAAAAAGACATAGATGCCAAGAAGCAGGCTGAGATAAAAATAAGAAGCATGATTACAAACCTTATCGCCGAAGCCGAGTTGAAAAAGAAAGAAGAAGCCGACAGGCTGGCGAGAGAGAAGCTTAAAGGGGATGTAAGACCCGCTAATGATGCTGCGGATATAAAGTCCGAGAACGTAGTGAATGAAACATCTGTGTATGATGTTAATCTTTCAACTACGGGATTCGCTTCTTTTTCATCCCTGAAGGGGAGACTAAACTGGCCGGTTGCCAATGGTAAAATCATAAGGAAGTTCGGTGAGAATAAGAACAGCAAAACAAACACCGTTATGCTGAACTACGGAGTGGATATCTCTGCATCAAAGGATATCAGCGTAAAGGCGGTAAGCGAAGGGGTGATTTCTGCAATCGACTGGATCCCGGGTTACGGAAGTGTGATAATTGTAACGCATAAGGGAGATTACAGAACAGTGTACAGCCACCTTTCAGAGATATATGTTAACGAAGGGGATAAAGTTAAACCGGGCAGCGTAATTGCGCAGGTAGGTGACAGCATTGACGGAAAAATACTTCATTTCGAAATATGGAATTCCCGTCAGAATCAGAACCCCGAAGTCTGGCTTGCAAAGAAATAGTCCCGCCGCTTTTAATAAAAGCTGAAATAATTATATTTATCACAACTAAAATGATAATTATTCCCGGAGGATGTAATGAAAAGTTATTTTATTGTCCTGTTTGTCATTCTCATTTCTTATGGAGCCAGCGCTCAGTATAGCGAGTACCCTCTACCCGATCACGGGAAGCTTCAGGGAGGACTCGGACTTAACTGGATTGACGGCGAACTTTACTATACCCTTCACTTTACTCCGGAAATATCTTTTGCGAACATCGGGGTCGGACTCGATCTGATGCTTGACATAGACAAGAACGGGAATCTACGTAAGGAAAATTTTAATACTTTCTCTGATTACCTCAGCGTTATCCGCTACGTGCGCTATGGATTCAAAAATGATCCCGTTTATGCTAAGCTTGGCGCTCTTGATTATTATACCCTGGGACATGGAAGTATTATGTATGCTTATAATAATAGTCCCACTATTGATGCCCGGAAAACGGGACTAACACTGGATATCGATTTCGGGCAGATGGGCTTTGAATCAATTTACTCTTCTTTTTCAGAAGCCGGTGTCTTTGGTTTAAGAGGCTACGTTCGTCCTCTGCAGTTTACTTCGCTTGCGCCTGTTCCGATTATAGGAAACCTTGAAGTAGGACTTTCGTATGCTGCCGACTATAACAGTATGGCCGGCATTGTTGCAGGCAGCTATGATCCTGTTACCGATAATTTCACCGCTACTGATGATAAAGGATCTGTAAACATTATCGGGGCTGATATAGGACTTCCATTGTTAAGAGCAGAAATGCTGAATGTTGAACTGTATGCCGATTATGCAAAAATACTTAATTACGGCAGCGGTACAGCTGTAGGAATACTTGGCGAACTGAACCCGCTCGGTTTAATAAGCGCACACGCTAAACTTGAGAGAAGGTTTAATCAGAAGCATTATCTGCCTTCTTATTTTGGTCCCCTCTATGAGCTTAACCGTTTTCAGCTGGGACAATCGGGTACTGTACATAGTAAAATTCAGCGGCTGGAATTAAACGAGAACGCCGATAATGGAATCTTCGGTGAACTGGGAGTTAACGTTCTGGGAATCTTTGATATTGTAGGCAGCTACCAGCGGCTTGACAAAACTCCTATGAGCGGGGTTCTTCATCTTTACACTGAGATTGCTCCTGAGGATGCACCATTCCTCTTAAGAACAGGTTATGATAAAACAAACATCGGGAACGAAACAGCTATCTTTAAACTTGATGATAAATCATACCTTTTCTTTGAGATTGGCTATAAACCGGTTGATTTTCTGGTTGTGTCAATCGTATACGATTGGACATTTACTCCGCTTTACGATAACGACAAAAATATAATTGATTATATTCCGCAAAAGAGAATAGAACCGCGGGTCTATTTTGTTTATCCCTTCCAATTCGGCGGAGGAATGTAACTTAGTGTGGTTATGAAAAAATCCCCTCCCTCAAAACTAATTTCTTAGCTTTATATGGGGGAGGAGACTAAGGAGTGGGTCGAGGGCTAAATAACAAAAATTCCCTCAATTCCGCCACGGTATTAAACACATAATCACTCTTCATCTTTAAAACGTGATCTTTTGCAAGGCTGTCCCATAAAACAGACGCTACTTTCACACCTGCGGCGGCTGCAGCTTTAATATCCGAAGGAGAATCTCCGATCATAAGCACATCATTTTTTTCCAGGTTAAACTTCTCCAGGAAGACTTCAATTCCTTCCGGAGAAGGCTTATGCTCTTTTACTTCATCCCCTGTAATTATCAGGTCAAAATAATCGTAAATTCCTAATTTTCTTAGAGTTATGGCTGCGGCTTCCCGTCCCTTGCCGGTATAAATCGAAAGCAATACACCCTGCGATTTCAACCCGTCAAGTATTTCCTTCATACCTGGATAAATATCGGCCATATAATGATTATCTGAATAGAACCTATAATATTCCTCACGTGCTTTTTCGTAGTTTTCCCCGCAGAAGTCCTTTAAGATTACGTCCTCAGTGGGTCCAAACCAGCTTACAATCTCCTTTGGCGAGTATGATTTCCCGAGATACTTTTCTGTAATAAAGTTGAACGAGGCGAAGATCAGGTCATTCGTAGAAGTAAGGGTTCCGTCTACATCGAAAATTATTCCTTTGAATTGATTCATGTGTCTTTTTTGTTTCTTCTTAAGTTATTAACTCAGCTTAACCTTACAAAATGGCTGTCTTTATCCCCAAATATACCTTTAATAAAATGATACACAGCAAAAAGCTCAAGGGAGAACGGCAGATACCCGAGGTAGCCCAAAAGCGGCATTTCAAAAACGTGAAGGAAGTTTACCATCGGGAGGTAATAATACCATTTAGGATACGAGTAGTAATTCCACATTTCCCAGAAAAATGCACAGATAAGGCAGCCGATCCATAAGGTGACGACGGGGCGCCAATCACCCTCACCTGTATAATGCAGAAGATTGCGGTTTTTCATCTTTATGTTTACCGGTTCAACAAGAAAGTATACAGTTATCCAGATAAAAGGATAGAACACTTTGGGGTAGAGGAATTCCAGCAGAAGAGTAAGAATGCCGAGTAATAAAAACCAGGCGATTGTTTTATTTGACGGCGCCAGTTTCTTGTAAGGCTTAAGGTTCCTTATCCATTTGAAAGTACCTGCAAGTTCTGCTGCTTCAAAGACAGAAGGGATTACCGTTGAGAAGCTTATTGAGGCCAGGATAAAAAATTCAAAATCACTGAAATACCGCCTTCCGTCATAGAACCAGTTTTGAGTGAAGGAATTAAAGAGTTCGAAGAGCCACCAAACGGGGGCTGAGATAACGAACAACATGACATACTTTCTTAAATCTCTTTTAAGCAGGGAAGTGCCTTTACGGAAGAAGACAAGACCGTCGACGGTAAGGCAGAAGCCGAGCCACAGGGGGAAGAACGCCCAGTTAGTTCTCAGTCCCTCCAGATGCCAGTTCAGGTACCAGGACAGCAAAGTTACTAGTAGGCCTATCCAGCCGTAAACCGGGAAGCTTGATTTAAGTTTATTTTTTCCCATCCTTATGTACGAGAAGGTTACAGGTTTTCAAGTTTCTGCTGAACGCTTTTTATTTTATCATCCATAGTCTGGTCCCGGTCGGTGCGTGTGCCGAGATGGATTGTGGTGGATATCCGCGGCGCACCCATATTATGTATCTCCTGGTGGCATTTTTTGATTGCGGCAAAAACCTCCTCCCATTCTCCCTCGATGTTCGTTCCATAGGAATGGAGTATTGTCTTCAAGCCGGCATCCTTCAGGATTTTCTCACATTTCGCGATATAGGGGGAAACAGAAACGCCGACCCCGATGGGTACAACACATAAATCAACTAATACTTTCATTAAAATCTCCTACAATAATGCAATATCTACAATAATATAACATCTTCAATAATACAACCTCTACGAGGTTGTTGGTGTATTAAAGCCTCAATATTCATATCTTAATACAATAAAATTACAAATAATAAGCAAACAGATGAATTCCAGAATACTACTCAGAAAGAACGAAGAACGAAGAATAAAAACAGGACACCTGTGGATATTCAGCAATGAAATAGGCTCAGCAGAAGCAGATCCCCAAAACGGGGATGTGGTTGACGTATATGATTCGAGGAATAACTTCCTCGGCACAGCATTTTACAACAAAAATTCGCTCATCGCCGGAAGGTTTATTTCCACCGAAAGAGTTGATGACCTTAAGGCGCTCTTCAGGACCCGGCTGACGGCAGCCTACGAACTAAGGAAAAACCTTTACCCCGAAAGGAATTCATTCCGGATGGTGTTTAGTGAAAGCGATTTTCTGCCGGGATTAATAATAGACAAGTACAACAGCACCTTTGTGCTGCAGGTTTATTCCACTGGAATGGAAAAAAATATTGATATGCTGGTTGAAATACTTAAGGCAGATTTTTCTGCCGAAAATATTTTCACGAAGAACGAAGACTATCTCAGGAAGCTTGAGGGAATTGCCCCGGAAGATAACATTTACCTCGGTGAGAGGAAGAGTGAGCTGATAAGCGACAGCCTTATTAAATATGAAATAGATTTTGAAACGTCACAGAAAACCGGATTCTATTTTGATCAGTCAGATAACAGGTTCTTCATAGAAAAACTGACCGCGGGTAAAAATGTACTGGATGCCTTCTGCAATTCAGGCGGGTTCGGACTTCACGCTGCCAAGGCGGGAGCAGAGTCGGTTGTTTTTGTCGATTCATCGGCAACTGAAGTACAGAGTGCGGAAAACAATTTCAAGCTGAACGGATTAAATGCAGATGCTCAATTTATTAAAGAAGACATATTCGATTATCTCGGGAAATGCATACAAGAAAAAAGAACTTTTGATATTGTAATGATTGATCCTCCGGCCTTTGCCAAAAACAGGAAGTCAATTCCGGTTGCAAAAAAGGGTTATGAAAAATTAAACCGGATGGCAATGCAGGTAGTTAAAGAAAACGGTTTTCTTGTTACATCATCCTGCTCCCATCATATATCGGGAGCTGATTTCAGGCAGGTCATAAACCAGTCGGCCGGAAAAGCTGACAGGAGAGTGCAGGAACTCTACTTCAACGGGGCCTCACTAGATCATCCCGTGCTTCCTTCAATGCCGGAAACCTCCTACCTTAAGTTCGGTGTATACATGGTATCCGGTAAACCGCAGTAATAAGAACCGGCAACAATCAGCCGGATGTTATTCTGCAATGGAGAAAAGGATTGCCGGATCAGTTAAACTTTTTATCCATGATACCGGTATTACTCTTTCCAGCTTTCTTATCCCTTTTAGCTGCCTTTTTTTCTTTCATAGTTTTTAAAGGTTCTTTCTTAGAACCTTTCTTTGTATCCTGTGTCTTACTCATGATATTTTCTCCTTTAGTTATCAGGGGATGAGGATATTTAAAAATTCAGGGTGTCCGAAGACACCCTAAAGATAGTTAATGTTCAGTTCATTTAATTCGTTTAAATTCTATACGTCTGTTTTTCTGTCTGCCTTCAGGCGTATCATTTGTGGCTGTTGGCTGAGATTCGCCGTAGCCCACTGCCGTAAGCCGGTCAGGATTTATACCTTCACGAATGAGCCAGTCTCTTACAGAATTTGCTCTTCTTTCGGAAAGCTTCTGGTTTGATGCATCACTTCCTACATTATCTGTATGACCGGAGATCTCCACGTCAATATCAGGATGTGTCTGCAGAGTCTTTAAGAGCTTTTCTTAAAGTATTTTCAGATTCAGGAGTAATATCCCATTTAGCTGTAGCGAATGTAATACCATCCAGTATAATAGGAACTCCGGTTTTAATCACATCATCTGAAGGATCAAGAGGATCAGTTCCGCGTTTTACCTCAACTCCGTCAGCTATTGTTCCGCCATCTGTATCTTTTACAAGCGGATTTGTTTTATAAGTAACTACCTCATCATAATCTGATAATTCATCACCGTCAGTATCTTTGTTAAGAGGATTTGTTAAGTTCGTTAAAATTTCCGCTCCATCATTCAAGCCGTCGCCATCAGTATCAGCTTTAGAAGGATCCGTCTGGTATTTAATAACCTCCTGGCCGTCTTTCAAACCATCTTTATCAGTATCTGTATCAAGAGGGTCGGTTTTGTATTTAAGAACTTCTTCACCATCATTTAAATTATCTCCGTCAGTATCTGACTTAAGAGGATCGGTTTTATACTTTTTAACTTCATCAAAATCGCTTAATCCATCAAGGTCAGTATCCGCAAGCAGGGGATTGGTTTTATACACTTTTACTTCTTCACCATCGGTTAAGCCGTCGCCGTCAGTATCGGGATTCCGGGGACTCGTGCCGAGTTTCTCTTCTTCACACTTACCTAATCCATCATTATCCCTGTCAGAACTGCAGCCTTCCCCGGTGAAAGTTAAACCAACACCTATGTTATAATAATTATCAAGAGCGCTGCCATTATCGTAGTTGTTCAATGCACTGGTAGAAGTAAAAGCTCCGCCAATGGAAATGTCTGCAAGCACTTCATCGCTTATTGCAATTTCAGTTCCTATACCTAAGGGGAACACTCCCGCCCAGCCTTCACTTTTTACCTCAGTTGGCGAAGTAACATTGCTTAACTCAAAGTACTTATTACTATAATGCAGTATACCGCCGCCGGCATAGAAGTAGGGGTTCCAGCCTTTAAGATCAAATGGTGCTATTCTCAACCGCAGGCTGACCGGGATGATTTCCGATTTATGATAGCCAATATAGTTAAACTGAAATCCGGCATAAGAACCATAACCGGCATTTATATCCATTTCAAGTGCGGGGGTTAACTCGAAGCCAACAAAACCTTCAAGCAGCCACGACATTGTATAGTGGTCGAATGAAAGTTTATCATTTGTCCAGAAACCAACATTCGGAAACTCGTCTTGAGGAAGAAGCATATTATACCGTGCTCCAAATTTGGTTCCCCAATCTTTATATTGGGCCTGAGTTTGCTTACTCATTACAATCAGTCCAAACAGTACTAAAAAGTAAACTACATTTTTCATTATTCTCTCATTTTGTTGATTTAATATTTCAAGTTTATTCTAATAGAAAAGCTTCATGGAGCACTTCTTTTTATATAAAGATAGAAAAAGACGTCAAATGATACAATCATCCAAAAGGATGAAAAAAGAACTATAAACTTTGCGTGATCTTGCGCTCTTTCCTGAATATTTACAGTAAGCTGGCCATGACAATTATTCCTGAGATAATAATAAGAATACCCGCAATTTTGTTTACCCACCCGAGACCTGCCAGGTCAAGTTTGCTTCTGAAAAGTATAACAATTGAACTAAGCAGCAGAAACCATAATGCTGAGCCCAAAAAAACGCCCGCAACAAGAGCGGCCGCAGAAAAGTTTCCGAGGTCGCTCCCTAAACCAAGCGCGGCAAATACTGCAAGGAATGCAAAAATTGTTAAAGGATTTGTGAGAGTTATAAAAAAAGCTGTAAGGTATGTTCTTAAAAATCCGCTGTTCTCTATTGGGATCTTAGGATCAGCCGGAATTTTCCTGAATATTCTTATGCCAAGGTACAGAAGCAGTACCCCGCCTACAAGCCGTATCCAGATCCTTTGACTGACAAGGGTATCCGAAATAATAGTTAGTCCGAAAGCAGCAATACAGCCGTAAATTAAATCTGCAGTGGCAGCCCCAAGTCCTATGATTAGTCCGCGTAAACGTCCCTCCGTCAATGTCCTGCGGATGCACATAATACCAATAGGCCCAAGGGGAACTGCCATCGCAAAACCGATAAAAATTCCTTTTAGTAAAATTATTAATGCCA
>CAWDAK010000004.1:0-25584 GCA_963800255.1 uncultured Ignavibacteria bacterium
CTTCAGCCACTAATTTTAAGAAAAAACGAACGGAGTTTTGCAATTTCCACGGCTTCATTCATAATATCCACGCCGTAGAGATTTTTAAGGATTATGCTTTTATAAATGTAATATTTTTGGTTTGGGTGTAATTCAATGTCAGCAAGCACCTTCCTAAAGTAAGGATGTTTCTGCCTTCCACCTTTTTCATCGTCTTCCTTTACAAATTCTTTCATCCTTTCTATGCAGGCTTCATAAAGCGGTTCTAAAATATTTAACGCTGCAAAAAGAAAGGCTCCAGAACCACAGGTCGGATCAAGAATTGTAATTTCTGCTATTGCTTTGTAGAAAGCATTTACAAAATCAGAGCCTTCATATAATTCTACAGCGTCCTGAGCGTATTGGCGTATATCAAGATTGTAGGTTATGAAATCATTTATTTCTCTTATTTCATCATTCTCAAGTTTAGCTTTTACTAAAGAAGTAACGGTTCGCCGATCAACAACTTCTCGTCATATTCCGGCGGCAAGCAAATTCAGGAGGTGACGATTATTCCATTGTTTGTCACGTTCTAATAAGTTTGGTTTTGTTGTGTCAGGCCAATGGCTATTTCTTCCGGGAATCGAGGATTCGTTTGTAGATTGCTTCGCTCCGCTCGCAATGACATTTTCATCCAGATAGACGCCGTATTTTACCGCATCGTAAATAGTATCTGTCACTATTTTCCCTTAGGAGCTGCCACAAAGAGCTTTCTTCTTGAAATGCGTTTGACTGTCGTGTTTAAGGTCAAATAAAAACGGAAGGATGGTATTTTTTCCTATATATTCGGTAATATCTTTTTGGTGTAATATGCTCCCATAGCGGCACGTTCGTTAATGTATTTTTCAAATATATAACCAATAACATCGGGATTTATGTCTCTGCCAGAAGCAGTAATCCTTGTATCGAGGAGCCAGTTATACTGGTCAAAAAAATCAAAGAGTTTCTCGAAAGCTTCGTCAGCGATATCCAGTTTGTCAAATTGTTTTTCAGTTCTATGAACATCAAATAATCCACCATTCAGATAGGGTATTTTGCCGTATTTCTTTTATTACTGCGTTTGAATGCTCAGGTTTTCCTAATCCTTCATGAAATAGAACTAAGAAGAAAATCACGGTAAAAATTCTATAAAAATTATCTATCCCTATTTTGTTTACGGAAAGCTCAAGTTTATCACTTAGATAATTAATGTTCTGATCAAGGAAACCTTTTTTATGAATGAAGTAACAAAACATCAGCCTGTTCAACATTAAAGAAGCGTACCAGTATTTGTATTGGCTTTGTCGTCAATTCCTTCAATAAATTTTTGAAAAGCTGCGTGCTCAGTTTTAAACCTGGTGTAAAATGCATTTGTTAACTTTTCAGAGTTCTGTTCAAATTATCTGTAACTCTTTACTTTACATCTACCAGTCCTATCTTTTCTTCTTCATCAAGAGTAAATATCATTCCACGAAGCTTTTGAAAAAGCAGCTCAGGTTCCTGGTGATTGTAATAAGTATACTCTCTGTATTGAACCGGTTTATTTTGTTCCTTTACGCTTAGCTGCCATATCTGTGTGCTTTTATCTTTGTCTGTATATATTACAAGATGCTCAAAATAATACTTTGTAACTATCCTGTCAATTTTCTTTCTACTGTTTATATCCGGAATCTTCCAGCCTTATCAGCATTACAGGTTAATACAACAAATCCTTTTTTTTCTGCGATACCTGTGAGCTGAAATTCATCATCTTTCAGTACAATATTCTGATTGATCTTTACATAATCCCAGCCTATCTCATTAAACAGGCTTAAAATAATATTCTTTTATGAGTCGATTGAAATACGGTTTTTCTATATTCATAACTTAATGATTGGTTATTCCCATTGAGCAAATTATTTGAGGTTGTCTATGTTTTGTTTCTTCTTCAATAATTGAGAGTTTATTATCTTCTCTTAATGAACTACAAAAAGGCCAAGTCTTCATCTGAAATTCCAGCTTTTAGTTGCCTGTTGAAAGTTTCCCTTGGGAAATTCTGTTAATGGATATTTGTAAATATCTTCTATTGCTTTTTTAATTGATTCATTTACAAAAAGGTGTTCCTCATATTCTTTGCATAATAGCTGGTAAGCCGCATATAAACCCTGATAGCGGGCACCTGTTTTTTTACCAAGCTGTCCACCGGTATTTGATTCAACATCACTTAATATATTTAATTGCTTCTTTAACCAGTTCGTGGTGATTATCAATTTTTTTAAGTGCTGGTTCTTCCGGGTTACATTGTGCAGCTTTTAATATTGTTAGCTGAGATTGTGTAACAATTTTCCACTTTTATTTATCAGCCAAGCGCATCATTATCTTCCTGTGTTTTTGCGTAAACAATAACATTGTCCTTTTTCTGATGCATATCGCTTTTCTCATAATTTTTTGTTGCATAAACTACATTTGGTAAATCAGGAATAATTTAATAATTCAGGATTATCATCAACGGCATTTTTCCAAATCTGGTAAGCATAAGAAGCAAGGTCAACTTCTATTGTCGTCTTCATCATCCAGTATTCCTGACTTTTTCATTATATAAGTCCTTTATATTAATCGGATCACCTTCAAAAAATACTTCATCAGAACCAACAACTTCAGCATTTTCGTCGATCCGTTTTTTAGTCTATCGGCGCAACCGGATAATTTTATCAATCCGTCTTCGGGTAAAAATGAATAACAGATAATTCTGTCAGCTTTCTGTCCTATTCGGTCAACTCTTCCTGCTCTTTGAATAAGCTTATAATAGCCCAGGGCAAATCATAATTAAGAACAATGTGTGCATCCTGAAGGTTTTGCCCCTCACTTAATACATCAGTTGTTATTAAAATTCTTATTTCGTGTTCAGTGTTATTTATAACCCAGGCTCTTATTGCTGTCAGGACTAAATCTATAGGCAAATGAGTTGGATCTTCTGAATCGCCGGTTACACATTCAGTATTTTGCAGGTTTCTTTTTTTCAATTCCTTAATTAGATAATTGGCAGTATCTGCATATTGTGTAAAGATTAGTATTTTCTCATCCGGATGTTTTTTTGTTCAGCATAAATCAAATAGCGCATTAGTCTTTCTGTCGTTTTCAGGGAGCCAGTCTTTACTAAGATTCAAGATTTTTATCAAACGTTCACTATCGTTTATTAAACGTTCCTTCAGTTCATTTGTAAAAAATCCAGCTCTTATCCAATCAAATTTGTTTTTCATTATTCTGGCAAAACCGTCATAGATCTCCTTTGCCAGGTTATAATATGAATCAGCATCAAGCAGTAATTTAAACGTTGATTCCTCAGCATTAAATTTCTCCGGGTCCATATCTTCCAAATACTCATCAAGTGAATTAGCTTCCTGCGAACCAATAGGTATATCAAGTTTGTTATCAATAGCATAAATGTAAATGAAGTTTCTGAGAATATGCCTGCTGAGTGATAATAAGAAAGCATAACCGCTGCTTTCAAGTCGTTTAAATAAATTGGTGCGGGCAAAACCCCATTAATCTTTTACCTGCGCGGATAGATTTTCAATGACAGTTCTCTTCTTTACTGGTTGGTGTAAGCGAGCTTTTTTTGTCCAGGTAATTTGCTAGTCCGTACCTGGGAAGATTCAATTTGTTAATTGATTTTACCACGTTATCATCATACAGTTTTGCATATTGGTCAGAGGATCTTTGGTATCAAATCCAAACTCAACTTTTTTCGAATTCTATCCGGGAAATAAGATTTTGTCCATCGGGGAAAGTAAGATACTTCCTTCCATTTTCCGGATCGGTTTCGGCATAATTATCTTTTATAAAACTCCTTGTTCGCCTTACCAGGTAAAGGCGCATCAACTCTCTCCAGTCATCAGCAAAATCACTTTTTTCAAATGCTAAAAGGCTATTTATGGCGCCTGGTGTTTGGCAATGAATTGAACTTTACCACCGACACTCTCGATATAGTTTTCAGGATTAATTCCCAAATCCATTTCTTCATCGATAAATAGACGTAGTTGATTTGACAAATCCAGGTAAGTTTTGTTGTAAGGCGTAGCCGAAAGATAATAACTTTGCTTGCATTTTCTTTGATATATTCCCTGATTGCGCGGTATCTTTTTCCTTCGCGGTTTCGGAGATTATGGCTCTCATCGATTATAACCAGTCTGTATCTTCTTAGATCGGGTAATTCGTTTTGTACAACAGAAATGGGCATAACTTTTGCTCTTAACTGGTATTTGTAAACATAATCATCCCACATTTTAACGATATTTTTGGGACAAATGATTAATGTTTCTAAATAAAAGTCATCTTCAAATATTTTTGCAAGTGCGCTTGCCGTCATTGTTTTGCCTAAACCAACAACGTCTCCGATAATAACGCCATCTCTTTTATTTAAATGGTGTGCAGCGATAAGCACAGCTTTTTCCTGAAATTCAAGTAATTCATTCTTAAATATCCTTGGAATATTAAATTCACTTAAACCAGCCCGTGCTTCCCTTGAAAGATGATAGGCTATTTTTAAATATATATGGTATGGTTCATAAAGTTTTTCTGTGCCCAGCTGTTTTCAATAATATCAACTAATTCCTCAGAAATATCAATGCACCATCTGTCTGTCCATCTGTCTTCAAACCATTTAACCAGTTTATTTGCTGCATCCTGTTCAAGCACATCAACATTCAATTCTCCTTGTTTTGATAATCCGGGCAACGTAAGATTACTGCTGCCCACATAACCCATAACGGGGTATATTTTATCATGGCGATAACATAAATATAATTTTGCGTGAAGCGAATGTTTGAGGAATAGTTTTACAATAACTTTTTTAGCTTTTATTTGTCGGGCAAGCTGTTGGAGGGCTTTTTCATCGTCATTACTTGGAATACCAAATGTCAGTTGATCTTTAAAATCTGCTGCTAATTGTTTCTTAAGCTGAAGAGCCTTTTTATTATCCAGTTCTTCATGTTCATCTGTATAATATTCTTTTAGTAAATCCTGAGGTGCTTTTTGCATACCAACAAGAAGGCGACAACGATTATCCTCTTCCCCGGAGTAGTTATCAATCTCGCAGGCAACTTGTTTCCAACCACGGAGATTGAAATATCCTACGCAAAAATCAGATTTGTTGGAAACTTCAAGGGTATCCTTTAGTCCCTTAATTAACTGATTTTCAATGTTATCAAAAATTTTAGGCATTGAGTTCTAATAAAGTAGTTTGTTGAAATGTACCCCACATATAAATAAGCTTTCGTCCTATTTTGTTTTTGGTAAAAGCATATGTGGAAATTAAACAGAATTAAATTAAAAGTGAAGAAGAATATCCCAAGAATAATAATGTAAGATTCGGCATAAGAAAGATATACTAACAACTAATGAGGAGTGTTTTAAAATGATCAACATCTGATTTTTTATGATGCTCATCTAAAAACAAACTGAGTAAGTCAAAAAAGTTTTGTAAACTTTTAATATTTTCATCAAAATCTTTAACTAAATGATCAATCATATAAGTCCCTTTATATTTTAACAGTTAACTATTACTTATAACGAGTCATTTATTTTAATGTAGCTGATAGATACTGATTCTATATTTATCCAACAATTGCAGCGTATTTAATTTATCTCTATACGTTTCCTTTAATACAATGATTTTCCATTTGCTTGAAAATTGTAGAAGTAGATATTTCTGAAATAAAATTTTAAGTAGCATGCTATATTCTTATACGGTATTTGCCTGTTATTTTACTTCGCGGGTCCCTAAAGAGGCTTATCGAATACATACCCCGAGAATACTAAGTATTGTATAATTATTAACTCAGATAAAATAAAATATTTGATTAGAATAGGCAACAAAAATTTATGATATGATAGTTAAAAAAGACGGTGTTATCCCTCTTTAGCTTTCATCTTAATACCATAGAATTGCTTATTCAATTTCATCGTACCAAATGCATCTCTTTAATAGTTTAGGTACCGAGATCCTCTACCTGGGTTCACCGCTCCAGATGCGCTATATTAGCCATTAAAAAGACGATAAGTATGAGATGAGTACATCAAGATTATAATCTCCAAATATTCTTTTAAATTTGGGTTTTCCTTCTTTTCAAACTGTCAAGTATTCCTTGACAATTGAATCTATTTAATTCCCGCTCTTTATAAATATTTTTTATATGCAGCCCAATATTCTACTTAATCGTTCCAAATAACTCGATCAACTGAGCTTGTGAAAGCTATACAATTACATTTGATACACGCTGCAGAGGCATATTCGCGGCACTGGTTTAATCAACTTCGAAGGTTTTCCACAGCTTCTGGCCGTCGGGAACTTCTACTATCCAGGCGTACTTGCCGGGATTATCCAGGTATACTGTGAAATATTCTGCCTTTTGCCCCACCTTTGAATGATAGGTGCTTAAGCCGCCAAGGAATACGGCGGGAGCGGGACTGCGTAATCCGCCTACATGGTACCAGTCGAGCCACTTATTTACTTCGGCCAGATCAGTGTTGTCGTTTAATCTGATGAGGTTTATGTTATTGTGCACCGGGGTTCCGGTTGAGTCATGCTGCAGGTGAACTGCGAAAGAATGTTTTCCTAAACCCGGATTCCAGTCGGTATCTATTTGCTGGGCGTTGACGGTTATTTTTTCTTCGGGCTGCGGTTCTGTGCTTTTGGCTGTCTGCTCAGAAACGGTAAAGGGTAGTGTCATTCCCTTGCTGATGTGAATCTCACCCTCGGCGGTCTTTACCCAGCATTCCATCACGTATTTGCCGGGCTCAAGGTAAATCGTCTTTTCTGCTTTGTGCCCCGGTGATACTAGTCCCCTCGAGGTGATATACTGAACCTTGTCTGCCCAGTCGGGCAGTAATTCGTTCGCACGGGTAAAAATATCCGTCACTTCTATGTTACCGTCCTGCAGTTCGCTGAGTATTGTTTCCCAGGGGGTAACAAACTGTTTCATATATACCTGGTAATCGATTCCTTCGGGAAGCCTGGATATGCTTATTTCGTGCACGTGCTGTGCGTTGGAATTGTTTAACTCGAATGTTATCCATCCGGACGGCATCTCTGCCGGAGCCAAAAAAGCAAAGTCAGCTGTTTTTACTTCTACTTTGTACGTCTTTTCTGTTTCTTTTTGCCCGCAGGAAAGAAGTAATACGGCGGGCAGTAGGATAATGAATAGTTTTTTCATTGCGTGATTCTCTTGTTGTCGGTTATACTTTATTTTATAAATAATAACCATTTATATGAAAAAGCGCAATTTTTTGACTTTTTAATAAATCTATGGGCTGGCGGGATTTAATGAATTAATTGCCGGAGCATTAAATCCTTTGACAATGAGCAAGACACCCAGAGTAAATTCAAAGAACGCTACAGGGATTGCGGATACAGCAGCTAATGGAGAGAGCCGATCTATGATACCGAACATTACAGCGAGGTAACCAGCTACGAGTATCGGCGCTCCGATAATTCCAATAAAGGCAAGTGCCCGGGGTACTAGTCGGGATTTATACAGCAGGTACCCCAGGAGCAGATCGCATACAGCCGGCATAAAGCTTTGCCCCAGTAGGAATATGCGGTCATATAAGGCAGTCAGTATGTGGCTGCTTAATAATGCGTCTGTACCGGATCCGCCCTGACTTAAAGTAACTATAGATAATATGAACGCAACTCCGACGAAGATAGTACCGGATTCCAGGATTCGGGCGGCAACCAGTCCCAGGGCTAAACTTTCATTTTGCTTCTTAAGCAACGGAAAAAGAACCACAGCAGTGCCGATGCCGGCGAGTGCCACGATTATCTCCAGGATGCTGCCTATAATTATTGAAGTATCAGACCCGGTACCTGCTGTGTAATTCGGTTCGGTTTTTTTCTAACCGATTTTCATTTTTCCAATGTATTATTATTTTGGAACTGCAAATATCATAAAGGTTCTTATACCTATTGGTTTGATTTCAGGATTAGGAGGGACCTTATTCGCAGATAATAAATAAAAGTGGAGTGGAATTATTTATGAAAGTATTAGTTCTTGGCGCCAGCGGGGCAACAGGCAGTTTGGTTGTTCAACAACTCCTGAATAGAAATATAGGTGTGAGAATTGTAGTTCGTGATATCAAGAAGGTGCCCGGGGATTATCTAAGTAATGGGTATTTGGAATATGTTGTTGGATCCATTTCTGAATTTGAGCCAGGTAAATATTCTGATTTAATTAAGGATTGCGATGCCGTGGTTTCCTGCCTTGGACACAATATTTCATTTCGAGGATTATATGGAAAACCGAGAATGCTGGTTAGTGATACTGTGAAAAAGGTGTGTAATGCGATTACAGAAAGCAAAAACGAAAGGGTAAAACTAATACTTATGAATACCACGGGGAATATGAATAGAAAAATTAGTGAGAAATATTCTGAAGCAGATAAAATTGTGATTTCTATGCTTAATATTTTATTACCCCCGCAAAAAGATAATGTGGAGGCTGCAAAATATCTTTCAAATCATTTGGGAGAAACCAATTCTAAAATAGAATGGGTTGCGGTGCGGCCTGATACTTTGATAAATGAAGAAAGCGAAAGCAAGTACGAGATACTCGAATCAATTGAGAGAAGTCCTATCTTCGATGCCGGAAAAACAAGCCGTATTAATGTTGGCTGTTTTATGGTTGAGTTATTATTAGATGAAAACTTGTGGAAGAAATGGAAGTTTAAGATGCCGGTAATATATAATAGATAAAGGGGAAGGTGGAAAAAAGGAAAGCTAAAATTGTGCACAAGGAATGAGTATTAATCCGGCAGCCTTACCGGAAGCCACACGACATCTGGTAAGACCGTTTATTGCTGGTTTATTCGTACCAGTCGAAGATCTCGACTCTATGCTTACCAAAGCCGAATCCGAAAAGAGGTTTTCCGCCGCTGGCCGGCATAGCTGAGGTAACGGCTTCTGAAGAAAATAGAACCGACCCGTTGCCGTTGCCGATACAATTGCCGTCTGAAGGATCAGGAGTGAGAGCAACTACAGCACCAATAATATCACTGTGAATGTGGACGATGTCGTCGGCCATGAGCAATCCTTTAAAGGTACCTGAGTTCAGGTTCTTCATTTTTGCGTTCAACTGTTTATTGTGAACAATAAGGATTCCTGTGCCTTCAATATTCATCGACTGCCATGTTCCGTTGTTAGCCAGTTCAATGTAAGTTATGCCTTTAAGGGGATAAGTTAGCTTTGAAGGATCTGTTACGTACTGGCTTCCTTCAAATCCGCTCATTGCCAAACTTTTCAGTTTACCTTCAGGATAACCCTTTGATGCCCCTCCCATAATACCTTCAGGAGTTGAAGGATACCCGTCAGGCCAGGTTTGATTAGTGGAGGCTATGTTCGAAGAATATTTCTTTTCAGGGGCATAATCTTTTTTCTCAAAAGTTCCGCCGACAGTACTTGCTCCGCCTCTTGAATAAGAATCGGTTGTCCATATTCCAAGGGTGCCTTTACCCGGGAGAAGATTGCCGTTCATATCATGATCACGCCCATCAACGATGAGCTTGCCAAGCGTTTCTACAGGATTATTTGTAGTGATAGCTGCTAAAACTGCTGCAGGGAATACCGGTGCTCCTCCGTCAGGAAATTTAACGTGCGCGGAGATGTTGGAATTCACTCCCATATACGTTCCCTGCACGTTGATTTTTGCAAGTGTATCGGAGCCAACGATTTCATCTACTACTGTGTAAGTTGCGCTGCCTCCCAGTAAATCTAACTTTGCAGGAGAATTAACCCGGTAGTCGTTATTATCACCAAGCCTGGCTGTTATCACCTGCGCCATGCTATTGGTTATATTTCTAGCACCTGCTTCTGCATAGAACTCCAGACTTTTATCGGTAGCCAGGTTTAACCCCTTATTGATATTTACGTTGAGAACACCGAATATTACTATCGTTCCCATCAGTAAGATTAAAATCATTTTACCCATTTGAATATATCCTTTAGATTAAATTTTTTGGTCTTATTAATTTCTGCCATTCGACTTCAGGGAAATAGTTTCCGCTTTTATCCTGACTTTCTATCTTCAGATTTATTTTTATTCCTCTTATTTTGGATCTTTCCGAAGCGCTTCCCAGTCCAGCATAATTAATTTCTGCGTTCAGGGAATCGTAATATGTAAGCTTAAATTCCGTAACAACATCAGCTAAAAGGGGAGAGCCGCTGTTGTCCTGCCTATAGAGTTTCATATCATCCGGATTTTCGGTGAAGTCCATCTCTGATTTAGGCCCGAGATAAAATCGTGTCGTGTCCGTTGTGCCGTCATTATTTATATCTGCTGCAAATTTTATTGAATTAGAATCAGCTGTTAATATTTTTTCACCGGGGGCCTTATAGCCTATTTTATAGAAATAGTAATTCAGGACCTCAGCCGAAGATGCTGTATTACCCTGAACATTCTGATTGCTGAAGTTTTCTCTGGAATCTTCCTGCATCTTCATATTGAAGGCGATGATCATGAGTACTACCATCCCTCCTATAGCAAAAGACCCAAGTATATCGATTAAGCTGCCCATAAAAGTTTATCCTTAATAAGAAATTACCTGGCTGAATTTTAATGTATCGGTCAGGTAGTCGTTTGTAACGGTAATATCTACTCTTTTTGCAAATGTTCTCGAATAGCTTATCACATCCGGATCGGATGCAGACACATAGTTAACATCGATTTCCGAGAAGAAAACACCTAGCTTACTAAGCGTGTCATTTGTGGTATATTTTCTGTAATCGTCAACGTCGTCAAATGAGGAGCGAAGGGATTCGCCTGAATCTTTTCCAAGTGAAGAGGAAAGATTATTCGCATCACTTACTGAAGCAGTTGTGGTAGTCTCGTCAAAAGCCTTTCCCTGTATCTCATCAAATAACGACTGAGCGATACCGGTACCGGTTATAATTGCTTCATTATTAATACTTATTTCGGTCTGAGTCCCTGAACTTCTATAATAAGATAGAATCAGGAATGTAAGGAGTAAAATTCCTCCAATTGTTAACAGGGTTTGAGTAGTCGACATTAATTTTTTACCGTTTTATAAGTTATTATCCCTTAATTGCCCCTATTTTCTCAATTACCGTGCCTATTTGAATAAGGGGTAAATTTAACTCAGAGGCTCAACTTTTTGGATTATTTTAGGGGTTTGTGGCTCAATATAGTACAGAAGCAGCCTATACAAGCAAAAAGTACTTTACTAAACCGCAAGATGCGTTGTTCATTTGAGGTTTTCTTTGATATTTGAGTCTGTTTGATTATTTTATTTTTAAATCTTCAACATTCAGAGAAAGGAATGTCATATGCTCGGAATATTGCTTGCTAAAAGAGGAAAGAAGAAAACGCTGTTTCTTTTATTGTCATTGTCCGCTGCGCTTATAGCAGCAGGTATTTCAATGTTAATGTAGTTGGGCGGTTCGTTTACAAATTCAGCTTTTTCATTTTGCTTTGCAGAGTGGTTGGTTTTACTTTCAGTAAGGCAGCGGCACCGTCTTTACCGTAGATCTTTTTATTGGTCAGCTTAAGGGCTTTTTGAATAATCTTCATAATCTCTTCATCAAGGGAATTAACAGTTAAACTTTCCTCGTCCCCACAATCCCTGGGATAATCGCTTTTCTCAAAGATAAGGTGTTCCGGTTTAATGATGCTGCCCTTACATAGTATTGCAGCTCTCTCAAGGGTGTTTTGTAATTCCCGTACGTTACCATGCCAAGAGTTTTCCTGCAGCATAGTTAATGATTCATCTGATAATTTCAGGGATTGATAGCTGAACTTTTTCGAAAGAATTTCCAGGAAGTAATTTGATAAAAGATATATGTCTTCTTTTCTCTGCCTGAGCGGGGGAAGGGTTATAGGAAAAACATTTAATCTGTAAAAGAGATCTTCTCTGAATTTTCCCTGCTTTACTTTTTCTTCAAGGTTTGCATTTGTTGCACAGATAATCCTAACGTCCGAGTGTAAAGTTTTTTCTCCTCCCAGCCTTTCGAATGTACCTTCCTGTATTGCCCGTAGAAGTTTTGGTTGAATTTCAGGTGGAAGATCACCGATTTCATCTAGAAATAATATCCCTCGGTCCGCCAATTCAAAACGTCCGCGTCGCGCTGATACAGCCCCGGTAAACGCGCCCTTCTCGTGTCCGAACAGCTCGCTTTCAGCAAGGTTAAGATTTAATGCTGAACAATTTAATGTAATAAACGGTTTAGCTGATCTTTTAGACAGCACGTGAATGGCTTTGGCAGTCTGTTCTTTTCCTGTGCCGGTTTCTCCCAGTATCATTACATGAGATTCTGTTGGAGCGACCAGTTTAATCTTTTCAATAATCTGCTGCCACGCCGGTGATTTTCCGATTAAGCCTTTTACAACAGAGTTGATATCACCTATGAGTGAATTCCTTTCGTAAACGAGTTTTTCTTTTTCATATAAAAGCGTGTCGGTTGCCATTGTTTGCGCTAAGGCAAGCGCTATGAGTTTTGTTAATGTATTTGCAAGGTTAACCCTTTGAGGTGTAAACATATCGCACTGTCTGTGGTCCAGCGTCATTAACCCGAGTGTATCTCCATTTATTTTTAGCGGCGCAAGCATACAGGAATGACCTGTGGGCATATAAACTATTTCTTCATAGGTATCGTGATGACCGGGGTTACGGGTTTCCTCAACGAGTTTGACTTTTCCGATATTTAACACTTTATTAATATCAGGATGAGCATTTAGCGGTATTTGAAAATCCTTAAGTTTTTCTGTGACTAAGGGTCCTTGTGCGAACCGGACTCTCAAGTTACCATCGGCTTCTTTGCTGAGGATAACGGCAAGTTCATACGGGATTATCTCGTTAATTGCATCCAGTACGATTTGCATGGTTCTGTTCGGGGATAAATAAGCTATTTCGTTTTGTTCAATTTCGTTAGAGATCATTTTTTAACCGATAATTCGTTGACACCGATATTTAGGTGCAAATATAACTAAATACCGGTATAATTCTGACAAGCGAAACCAGGCGATAGGTTAACTTCTTTATTAATAAGGAGTTATAGGGACACTTTTTTTTGGTACGCAGCTTGTGTTGTCTAGCATAGACAAAATTGAAAGAAAAATTTAACATTCGTCTCTAAAAAGAATGTTAAATCCTTCACACAAAAAACATGGGAGAAATAAAAATGGAAACAAACGAAACAAAATCCGGAATACCATTGATCGGGGATAAGATGCCTGATATGGCGGTGCAGACAACTCAAGGAATAAAAAGAATTCCTGGCGATTATAAAGGGAAATGGCTGGTTCTTTTCAGTCATCCCGGAGATTTTACACCTGTGTGTACAACAGAGTTTTATGCATTCGCAAAAAGAAACGAACAATTTAAAAAATTAAATACTGAATTATTAGGACTATCAATAGACCAGGTTTTTTCACACATAAAATGGGTTGACTGGATAAAAGATAATTTAAAAGTGGAAGTACCCTTTCCTATCATTGCAGATGACTTAGGCCGCGTTTCAGCTAAACTCGGAATGATTCATCCCGGAAAAGGAACGAACACTGTACGTGCAGTATTTGTTATAGATCCTGAGGGAATTATAAGGCTGATGATTTACTATCCCCAGGAAATCGGAAGGCAGATTGATGAAATTTTAAGAGCCTTAAAAGCCCTGCAGGTTTCTGATAAAAATAAAGTTGCGCTGCCTGAAAACTGGCCGAACAATGAATTGATTAAGGATAAAGTGATTATACCACCTCCAAAAGATCTGGTTGAAGCCGACAAAAGGAGAAATCCTGAAGAAGGATATGATTGGTGGTTCACTTTCAAGTCATTGAATAACTAAAGTTTCAATATGAGTTAAGTCCGGATTTCCGGATTTTAGGATGAAAAAATCCCGCTTCCTCCCCGGTTGTCGGGATTTTTTTTATTATTTTGTCTAACTTCAGAGTATTGATGAATGATAGTCCGGATAAACAAATGGCTCAGCTGCGGATAGGATACGAAGAAGGATCAACAAGGTTTGGTGTAAGGGAATTAAAATGTTCGGAGGACAGATTAAAATCATTCTTTTCCTGCGAGCTTGAATCGTGCAGCCTTTTCCTGATGCCTGCGGATAAATCAGACCAGGGTTCAATACCGGCATATGATATTTTCTTAAAAGAATTATCTTTTTCCCTGGCTTTTCAAAGGGGGACAGAGGATCTCTCAAGTGTCTTACCTGATTCCTCCGGCTTTAACAACTGTCAGCTTCATTACCTGGTTTTTGAAAGCATTGAACCCGGCTATGTTAAACAGGTTCTGCTGGATGTACTCAGGAAGATATCGGGAATAAATCACCGCAGCATAAGGTATAATAAATATGGACTGTTCATTCCCCGCGCAGGCAGGATCATTTGCTTTTCTTTTGCTCATAGCGGGAGTATGTATTACAGATACCGGCTGGCTGAGTTCAAACTTAAAACTTTGCCTGCGGGTTTAAGCAATTATCTAGGCTCGCTGCTAAAATATTGTCCCCATGAATATTTCTTCAGCGGTTCCAGGGCTTCGGGATTTATTATGAATCTAAAGGCTCCTGTTACGCATTTCCCCTTTCATAGTATTTGTTTACTTGCTGAAGAGGCATTGAAAGCAGGACGGTTAAGGAGCGGGCATGAGAACGTAGAAAAATTCTTACTTGAAAGTGATCCTGCAACAATTGCCTGCGAGGTGCCTGTGTGGTATCAACAGCCTCAAAACGGTAAGTTAAATATTGAGGGAGTGCTTACCGGTCATATTGATATCCTCAGGTATGAAAAGGATGGTATGATTGGAATATGGGATTACAAGCCCCGGGCAAGGTATGAGAGAAAAGCCCATATGCAGGTTTACTTATACGCTCTTATGCTTTCGCAGCGGACAGGAATTCCCTTAAGTAATTTTTTATGCGGCTATTTCGATTCAACTGATGCTTATATCTTTCCTGCCGGCCAGGTGGACTGTTAAATAAAAATGAGGCTTCTCAAAAGTTCGTATAGACACTTATGAGGAAGCCTCAATGCGCAATTATCCCTGACTATTTCACCAGAGAATGTCTAATTTGATCTGAATTGTGGATCGTCTGCATTTATTCCCTTATTAACCCATAATTACGCTTAAAATTACTTTATTGTTTTCTCAAACGCAATTGGTGAAATTAATGCTGAAGCTGCCGGCAGGATGAAACTTAATGTATAAATGGGAGAGGGTGAGTTTAAAAAAGAGATTGATTGCAAACTTTTCCAATAAAAAATAAATTTTTTATTAGTTTCTGTTTACAACCAATCTCACTTACAAATCTAAGAATTATTTTTTCACAGTCAATAGGTCCGTTGCCGGGTGTTAAAATGAACACAGAATGAAAAATTCAGGATGGATTAAACTTTAAGATCCCGGTTGATCATTTCCCGAACAACCTGCTTAAATTCTTTGCTGCTGAAGGGTTTCGGAAGTATCGCACAGTTTTCCATAACACTGCTTCGACTGTCATGGGCTGTAGCGGAGCCGGTGATATAGACGATGGGAACTTTATATTTTAATACAACCTTTTCCGTAAAGTTAATTGGTGATTCGTGCATTGTATAATCAGAGATAACCAGATCGGGGCTGTTGTTTAACAGATGCATCTCAATGTTCTCAGGGTCAGTATCAATACCTATAACATCAAATCCCATTTTCTTTAAGGTATTCTGGACATCGAGGGCTATAATTCCCTGCTTTTCTACAATTAAAACTTTTTTCCTGGCCATAATCTTCATTAGGGAGAGTTTTTAATTTTTAGTGACGGAATTTAGTAAATAATTTTAAATACTAAATAGATTTGCCCGGTGATTTAAAACACACAAATTGTTTATTCCAATCTTCCTATCTTTTGATTATATTTATCATTCGTATTCAATGTACATGGATTCAGATTGGCAAAAGAAAAAATACTTGTAACTTCAGCCCTTCCTTATTCAAACGGACCAATTCACCTGGGACATTTAAGCGGTGCCTATCTGCCTGCGGATATTTATGTCCGCTATAACAGGATGAAAGGCAACGATGTTCTATATATATGCGGATCAGATGAACATGGCGTTCCTATTTCTATCAGCGCCGACAAAGAAAAAGTAAGTCCCCAGGTTATAATAGACCGCTACCACGAAATAAACAGCAATGCTTTTAAGCAGTTCGGAATGAGCTTTGATATTTATTCAAGGACGTCCCTTCCTATACATCATGAGACCGCGAAAGAATTTTTTCTTGAGTATTATAAGCGCGGGCTGTTGAATGAAAAGAAAACCATGCAGTTCTATGATGAAGAGGTTAAGATGTTCCTGCCCGACCGTTACGTGGAGGGCACCTGCCCTAACTGCGGATATGAGGAGGCGAGGAGCGATGAGTGCGAGAACTGCGGCGCTTTGTATGAACCTTCAGAGCTGAAAAATCCCAAAAGCAAAATAAGCGGTAAGACTCCCATTCTAAAAGAAACTACTCACTGGTATTTTCCGCTGGGTGAATATCAACCGCGGCTGGAAGAGTATATAAAGATAAGTAGTGAAAATTACGGCTGGAAGGAAAATGTACTGCAGTACTGCAGGGGATGGTTTAAAGCAGGACTAAAAGACAGGGCGTATACACGCGATCTGGACTGGGGAGTTTCTGTTCCCCTTGAGTCTGCTGAAGGGAAGGTTCTTTACGTATGGTTTGAAGCTGTGCTGGGATACATTTCCGCAACTAAGGAATTGTCCAAACAGCGGGGCAATGAAAATCTCTGGCGCGAGTACTGGCAGGATGAAAAAACCAGGTATGTTGCCTTTATCGGTAAGGATAATGTTGTTTTTCACTGCATTATTTTTCCCGCAATGCTGATGGCGTGGAATGACGGGGATAAGGAAAAATATATTCTTCCGCAGAATGTACCGGCTAATGAGTTCCTTAATTTTGAGGGAAAGAAGTTTTCCAAAAGTCGTAACTGGGGCATTGATGTAATTGATTTCCTGAAGATATTTCCACCGGACCCGCTCAGGTATACGCTTGCGGCTAACCTGCCCGAGACACGGGATACGGATTTTTACTGGAAGGAATTCCAGCTGAGAAATAACAGTGAACTGGCTGACATACTGGGTAATTTTATTAACAGGACATTTACTTTTGTGCATAAACATTTTGAAGGTAAAGTTCCTGAAAGGGCTGCCACTGAAAAGATTGATAATGAAATGCTGCAGCTCCTTGCAAATTATCCTGATAAGGTTTCTGCATTATTCGACTGCTACAAGATAAAAGACGGTGTAACGGAGATTATGAACCTGGCCAGGGCAGGCAATAAGTATTTCAATGATTCTGAGCCATGGGTTACCGTGAAAAGCGATAAAGCTAAATGCGCATCTACGCTTAACGTCTGCCTTCAGATAATTTACACTATGGCCGGACTTTTTTCTCCCGTTATTCCTTTCTCATCTGAAAAAATATTTAAGATCCTGAATTCATCTCCATCCGGCTGGGATGAACTTGGGAAAGAACACCTTAAAGCCGGTCATACCCTGAATACAACAGAAATTATTTTTCCGAAAATAGAGGATGAAGTTATCGAACAGCAAGTTTCAAAACTCAGTTCCACAACTGCAGAGGATACAAATAATAACCTTATATCTATTGATGATTTTGATAAAATTAAGCTTAAAGTAGCTGAAATTGTTGAAGCTGTAAATGTTCCCAAAAGCAGTAAACTGCTTAAACTGAAAGTAAGGCTTGATGACGGAGACCGCCAGGTAATTGCCGGCATCGCAAAAAGCTATAAGCCTGAAGAACTTATAGGGAAGAAAATCATTCTTGTTTCCAACCTTAAGCCGGCTAAGCTGATGGGTCTTGAGTCCCAGGGTATGGTTCTGGCTGTTGAAAATGAAAACGGAGAATTGAATGTTCTTACCGCTGCTCAGAATGTTAAGAACGGAACAAGGGCAAAGTAATCAATTAAATTATCTAAACATTTCCGGAGAGTTATGATGAAAAAAGTCTTCTTACCAATTTTTATGTTATGTCTGGCTGCAGCTGCATTTGCACAGCAGGGACCGATAAGCAAGATTTCAGCCGCACTGGAATCGCAAATGACTAACGCTTCCGCCGATGAACAGCTCCTGGTATGGGTTTACTTTACCGATAAAGGACAGAATACAGATTCATATTTTAGTAATCCGCTAAGCGTTGTAAGTGAAAAGTCGCTGAAAAGAAGAGCAAAGGTGCTTGGTGAAAATGCTGCATTAACGATGAAAGATATTCCTGTTAACCCGGCTTACCTGGCGCAGGTTAAAGCCGAAGGATTGAATATTAAATGGCCTTCGAAGTGGCTGAATGCCGTAAGCGGTATGGCTGCAAAATCTCAGCTGGATGAACTGGAAGCACTACCATTCGTAAAGAAACTTGATATAGTTTATAAACTTAAAAAAGGATTTCAGCCTGAGACTGATCAAAACGCAATGAAGCAAATTCTCAGTAAGGTTACCCAGCCTGAAGGTATTAATTCATACAATTATGGTGAATCATATGATGAGCTTCAGCAGATCAATGTACCTGCGGTTCACGATATGGGTTACACCGGGCAGGGAGTGACAGTCTGCGTAATGGATGCAGGCTTCAGCAGGTTGAGTCACACAGCATTTGATTCAATGAATATTATAGCAGCCTGGGATTTCGTTAACAATGATCCTAACGTTGGAAACCAGTCAGATTCAGGAGACGGTTCGCACGGAACCGAAACCCTTTCAACAATAGGCGGATACGCGCCAGGACATATTATTGGTCCTGCTTTTAACGCTTCCTATATTCTAGCAAAGACAGAGAATACCGACAGTGAAACTCCTCTTGAAGAAGATAACTGGATTGCCGCTATGGAATGGGCTGACAGTATAGGTGTTGATGTTACTTCTACTTCACTCAGTTATACAGATTTTGATCCCCCATGGCTAAGCTACACCTGGGAGGATATGGACGGCAACACTGCAATTATTACAAACGGGGCTGACTATGCGGCTTACCTTGGTATAGTAGTAGTGAATTCAGCAGGCAATTATGGTTATAACGCATCCCACAACACACTCGGGGCACCGGCTGACGGCGACAGTGTAATAGCTGCAGGCGCCGTTGAATACTCCGGAACAAGATCATCGTTCAGCAGTGTTGGTCCAACTGCGGATGGAAGGATAAAACCCGACATTATGGCACTTGGCTCGGGGAATGTTGTAGCATCCCCGTATAACGATAATTCCTATTCCTATGTAAGCGGCACGTCATTCAGTTGTCCACTTTCAGCGGGAGTTGCTGCTTTGATTTTATGCGCAAATCCCGGACTAACACCTATGCAGGTGCGCGATGCAATGAGAGAAACTGCTTCACAGAGCAATAATCCTGACAACCAGTATGGATGGGGCATACTTAACGCCCTTGATGCAGTTAATTACTTCCCGACCCCGGTTGAGCTTTCATCATTTTCTGCATCTATAATAGACGGCGGAGTAAACCTTGTATGGACCACCGCTACAGAAAAAAACAACCGCGGCTTTGAAATTGAAAGAAAATCTGATGGATCCGGTTACACTGTAGTTGGATTTGTTGAGGGGAATGGAACGATAACCACTCCCATTCATTATAACTTTACAGACAACAGCGAGATCAAAGGAATATACACTTACAGGCTGAAACAGATCGATTTTGATGGAAAATTCACGTACAGTAATGAAGTTACCGTAGATATACCAGTGATTTCCGACTATGTGCTTCAGCAGAATTATCCGAATCCTTTTAATCCTTCTACAATGATTAAATATTCCGTTCCGAATGCATCAAACGTAAAGCTTATTCTTTACGATGCTCTCGGCCGCCAGGTTAAAGTGCTGACAGATGGATTTAAAGAAGCAGGCAATTATTCTTATACACTTAATGCTGAGGGATTTTCAAGCGGTGTATATATTGTAAGGCTAAGTGCAGGGACCTCGAATAAGGTTATAAAAATAACACTGGCGAAATAAGCATTAGGGCTTCAAATAAGGTGTAACCCTGCCGGTTTACCTTGATTTTGAGGCCTTCTATAGATAAAATTGCTGGCTAAAATGTAAAAAACTTAAAATAAGGAGAATAACTAAATGTTCCGTAGGGTCGTATTACCTTTTGTTGTTTTGGCTTCCCTCCTTCTCAGTTCGTGTGCACCAAAACATGCTGATATCATTGTAGCAAAATTCGATGATGAACAAATAAAGATGCACGAATTCGAAAATATGTATGCAAAGAATTCCGGCAGTTATGAAGAAGCTAAAGATGATAGTCTTTCTCAGCTTAAGAATTTCCTGGATCTTTATGTGAATTTCAGGATGAAGCTGAGAGATGCAACCGTTCGTGGTTTTGATTCAAATAATGAACTTAACCAGGAGCTTAAGGATTATGAGAAGAAAGTAGGCGTTTCCTATATCCTCGAAAAGAAGATACTGGAACCGGGACTAAAAAACCTTTATGATAAAAGGAAATATGAACTTCGCGTAAGCCACCTAATGATAAGGCCGGATTCAAACGGCGATCAGGCGGCAAAGGAGCGCGCAATAGCTATTCTCGACAGCATTAAAAACGGTGCTGACTTTGCCGAAATGGTAAAGAAGTACTCGGATGATACTTATTCTAAAAATATCGGCGGGGATATTTATTATGTAACAGCAGGACTTCTGCCGCCTGAGTTTGAAGATGCCGCTTATGCTACACCTGTAGGCGGTGTTTATCCTTCAGTAGTTCATTCCCGCTACGGCTATCACATCATTAAGGTTACCGATAAAAGAGAACGTATTCCCCAGGTAAAGGCAAGCCATATCCTTGTTAATTTTAATGGTCCCAACGGCCAGGTTGACACCGCTTATGCTAAAGCCAGGATAGATACCGTTATGCAAAAACTTAAAGCAGGTGCGGATTTCGCTGAGCTTGCAAAAGAATATTCAGATGATTCAGGTTCTGCAAAAAACGGCGGGGATCTCGGTTTCTTTGGAAGGCGTATGATGGTTAAAGAATTTGATGAGGCTGTGTTTAATCTTAAACCCGGCGAGATCTCCGACGTGGTAAGAACCAATTTCGGCTACCACATAATAAAATTAACCGATCAGAAACCTTACCCTTCTTTTGATGAAGATAAAGAAGAACTTGAAAAGATCTTTAAACAGACAAGATACCAGGCTGAATATGATTCACTTATAGATAAACTGAAAGTTAAGTATGGTTTTCACCTGAATGAACAGGTGCTGTCAGACGTATTAAAGAATGCTGACTCTTTAAGAGTAGGCAGCCAGATAAGAAATTACGACGAGCTTAAAGATCAGCCGCTTGTTACTTATAATAAGGTTGATACAATCAGAGTTCAGGCAGCTATAGAAAAGATGAATTCCGAACGCCAGTATATGAACAGGTTGATAGATTCCAGTATCCTCAACTCTACAATAAATAAGGTGGTTGGTGATAGTCTTCTTGCAGTAGCAGCTCTGGATCTCGACAAATCAGATCCTGATTTTGCTGCACTGATGGACGATTACCGCAATGGTATTTATGTATTCAAACTTCAGGATGATGAGGTATGGAGTAAGATTGATGCCGACAGCACACAGTTGTACGATTATTATACAAAGACAAAAGATAATTATGTTTGGCCCGACAGGATAAACTTCAGTGAGATCTTTTCAAAGAGCGACTCTCTTATCCATGTGTACTATACAGCCTTGAAAAATGGAGCTGACTTTGACTCCCTTGCTGCTAATTCTACAGAACGCAATAATATGAAACCGAAAGCAGGCAATTACGGATTAGTTGCTCTGGATTCTTCACCTCTTGCTGCCAAGGCAAACGAGCTACTGTCACAGCCGGGAACATATTCAGAACCATTTCCTTACTCAGGTGGTTTTGTTATAGTGAAGCTGATTGCTAAAGATCCTTCACATGCAAAAACTTTCGAAGAAGCAAAAGCAGAAGTATCCGGCGCTTACCAGGAAGCTGAATCGAAGAGACTCGAGCAGGCATACCTTGAAAGCCTGAAAAAGAGGTACGATCCTCAAATTTATTACGATACACTTGAAGAAGCTTTTAAAGACACAAAATAAATTATTTCTATTAGTTCTTGCCGCAGCTGTAATAAGCGGCTGCGGTAAAGAACAGCCTGAAAAAGAATATATAGCCAGGGTGAATAATTCGTTTTTTACTAAAAATGACCTGGTTTCCATAGTTGATTCAGGTTATGGAAAAAATCTGTACCGTAACGAAATAGTAAGAAACTGGATAAATGAGGAGCTGCTTTACCAGGAAGCAAAAAGCTCGGGGATTTTGGAGAATGAAGATTTTCTCAGAACAAAAAATGAATCCGAGAAACGGCTTGCTGTTACTTTCCTTGTAAACAAACTTTTCCGGGAAGAACAACTAGCTATTGAACCTTCTGAGGTTAAGGACTATTTCGATAAGCATCGTGATAATTTTAAGCTTTTTCATAATGCCTTTCTTGTTAACCTTGTGGAGTTTGATGACGAAGACAGGGCGATCAGTTTCAGGGAGGAGGCTTTCTCTTCAGGATGGGAAAAATCTGCTGATTCGTTTGAGAACGATTCGAACTTGGTCTCCATCAGGAATACAGCGCTATTATACGAATATGAGCTTCAGCCTGCTGACCTTGTCCGTGTAATGCGGGAGCTGCTTCCCGGTGAAATAAGCATTGTAATAAACGATGGTATGGGTAAATACTTTATTGTTCAGCTTCTTGAAAAATATGAACGGGGCAGCATTCCTCCATATGAAATAATTGATGATCTTGTGCGCGACAGGTATGTAGCATCGAAGAAGGAACAGTTTATTAAGAAATATGTACAAGATTTATATTCTAAAAATGATATAGAAGTAAGATAGGTGTTAAATGAAATTTAAGATCCTGATAGTCCTGATTTTTGCGGCCGGTATTCTGCATGCACAGCAGGTGCTGGATAAAATTGTTGCTGTTGTTGATAATGAGATAATTACCGAGAGTGAGCTGAATTTCCAGGCGAATCTGCTTGCATCACGTTACGGTGTTTCTGCCGATTCACCCCAGTTTAAAAGGCAGACTCTCAACTCAATGATAGAGGAAAAGCTTGCTTATGCACAGGCTAACCTGGATTCCATAGAAGTGACCGATGAGGAAGTTGACAAGCGTATTGATTACCAGATACAGCTTTTTATACAGCAGTACGGATCAAAGGAGCGGGTGGAACAGGTATATGGTATGAGTATAGAAAAGATTAAGAGGGAACTGAGTGATGATGTACGGAAGAACCTTATGGTTCAAAAGCTTCGTGAAAAGAACTTCGGCAATGTTGAAGCAACAAGACGCGAAGTAGAGGATTTCTTCGATAAATTTAAAGACAGTCTTGGTGTAATCCCTGAAAAAGTTCAGATTGCTCATATCTTCAGATTTCCAAAAACTTCTTCAGAAGCTAAAGAGAAAGCCCGCAGTTTTGCACAGTCGATTCTTGATTCAATTAAAAATGGAGCCGATTTTGCGGAAATGGCAAAAAAATATTCCGAGGATCCAGGCAGCGCCAAGGAAGGTGGTGATCTCGGGTTTGTAAAAAAAGGAGTATTCTACCCTGAGTTTGAATCTGCCGCTTATGCATTGCAGCCAGGTGAATTATCAGGTATTGTGGAGTCGCCTGTAGGTTTTCATATTATTCAGTTAATAGAGAAAAGAGGGGAATCAATTCACGCAAGGCATATCCTCATAAAAATTAAAGCAGACGAAAATGCTGACCTTAAGACAATTGATTTCCTTACATCGATAAGGGATAGTATTGTTAAGGGAGATAGTTCTTTTGCATATTACGCTAAGAAGTACAGCGAGGACCAGGATACAGCTCCTTTCGGAGGTGAGCTGGGAACTTTCTATATTAACCAGCTCGATAAGAGTGTGCTGGATGCAGTATCAAAACTTAAAACCGGCGATATAAGCTTTCCTAAAAGATATGAATACTCGGCCGGGAATTATGGCTACCATATAATTTATCTTGAGGATAGAACACTGCAGCACGCGCCGGATTTGAGCAAAGATTATGCTGATATTAAGAAGCTTGCGGACGAATATAAAAAACAGCAAAAGTACCAGACATGGATCGAGAGCCTTAAAGGCAAGATCTATTATGAGATAAGATTGTAAAATTAAAAAGGAACTGGATTTGAAAGAAACCGGCGAAGGCGACGTTCAGCTGGTAGAAAAGCTGAACGAAAGAGTGCTGAAGACAAAACAGGAAATCGCAAAAATAATTATTGGCCAGGAAGAGATTATAGATCAGCTGATAATATCTCTTCTTTCACGCGGACATTGCCTGCTTGTCGGTGTGCCGGGACTGGCGAAGACCCTTCTTATTAAGACTCTTGCCGAGGTAATGGATCTTAAGTTCAGCCGTATTCAGTTCACCCCCGATCTTATGCCCGGCGATATAACCGGTACAGAACTGGTTGAAGAGGATCCTGTTTCACGCAAGAGAAATTTCCGGTTTGTTGAAGGTCCCATTTTTGCAAACGTCATTCTTGCTGATGAAATAAACAGGACTCCCCCTAAAACCCAGGCAGCACTTCTTGAGGCAATGCAGGAACACCGGGTAACTACTGCCGGTGTTACTAAAGTTTTATCAGAACCTTTCTTTGTGCTGGCTACTCAAAACCCTATTGAACAGGAGGGAACCTACCCTCTTCCGGAAGCTCAGCTCGACAGGTTTATGTTCAACCTGTGGCTCGATTATCCTTCTTTCGAGGAAGAGAAAAGGATAGTACAGACAACTACAAGTGAATATAAAGCGGAACTTAAAAAGGTTGTGACTGCTGATGAGATTATCCTTTTCCAGGACCTCGTACGAAAGGTTCCTGTTTCAGATAATGTAATAGAATTTGCAGTGAAGGGCGGCTAACCTTACCCGTCCTACTAATAGTTCATCCCCGCAGTTTATAAAGGATTGGATTACCTGGGGTGCGGGACCAAGAGCTTCTCAGTACCTAATAATGGCTGCCAAAACCCGTGCTGTTATGAACGGAAGATACACTCCCGAATATTGATGATGTCAAATTCGCGATGACACCTGTTCTTGCGTCACCGCATAATAACCAACTTCAGCGCGGAAGCCGACGGAATCAGTTCAACAGACGTCATCCAGAAGCTGGTAAAAGAACTCGATTAGGAGACTGGAATATTTACCTTCCCGGTTCCGTTTTTTATTACCGCATAAAATGATTTTGCCATATAGCTGGTTACTGCGCCTTCTCCATTTACCCTAAACAGGGAGAGGGGGGAGGGTGATTCAGGCAGCAATGATCTATTAACGTTCCGGTGCTCTGCACCTGAAGAAGAAATAGAAGATGAACGCCCCGGTAAAATGATTTTGGTAAATGGGGGAGGGTAATTTAGGCAGCGATGATCTATTAACATTCCGGTGCTCTGCACCTGAAGAAGAAATAGAAGATGAACGCCCCTGTAAAATGATTTTGGGAAATGGGGGGAGGGTAGTTTAGGCAGCAATGATCTATTAACATTCCGGTGCTCTGCACCTGGAGAAATAGAAGATGAACGCC
>CAWDAK010000005.1:0-50321 GCA_963800255.1 uncultured Ignavibacteria bacterium
TCCAAATCGTCGTGATAGCAAATGCCCCGGGTTTCGTTTTCTTCCCCGACTGCATTGCAGTTGAATAACCAAAAGAAAATGGACCAACCTTGAACGGTTGTATCATCACCTGTAACCCTAACTGCACCGGAATGACCCGGGTATCGAAGTAACCCTTCATTGCTTCAATTCCATCCGTGGTGATCTCGATGACATCGACCCCCGGAAGAGAAATCTTCCGACCCGTTGCGGGTAGTCCGGAAGCATGCATACCATAAATTAAAATTCTCCCCGCATCAATTTCTTAATTGGAGTGGTCCCCCTGTTTTTAAATCCATGATAAAGAATAAAAACTAAGATAACTGCCGCAGCCAAAATTGCAGTCACTGTTATTTCTATTTTTTCATTACCCTGCTTTACAGCAATTGCTATTAATGCCCAGACTCCGACGGCAGCAGATTCTCTCAAATTTCTTTTAAAAATTAATGTGATATAAATTGCTGCGGCAAGCACTATTAAAATATTCGTCCGGATTTCCGGATTAAGAGGCGGGCCTTTCCATCCGATAGAAGTAAAATAGGCAGCAATGTTCGCTGTTAAAGCAGTAATTATCCATCCGAAGTAAATTGCAAATGGCCACCAGACAAAAAATATTATCCTTGAGTCTGCAGCTTTAATTTCCAGGTTTGTTTCTTTACTTGTTTTCAGTATTTGGTTTAAGGTAAAAAAGGATTTTTGCTTCGTGACATTTCTTTAGAAAGACAAACGCCAACTAATCCCCAGGATCGCCAGGTAAATGCATCAAAGATATGGGATATAATCATTTCTTGTTCTTAGTCTTGTACATTATCCTGTTATGTTCACAGTTAGTGTATAAGTACAAATAGTGTACAATTCTTCAGGGTTCGGCATTTTTTATTCTTCTGAAATCCGGTTCATATATTTTTGTACATCTCTAATCCTAAGGTACCACAGCTTCCCTTTTTTCTCAGCAGGAAGTTTTCCTGTATTTATTAATTTTCTCAGGTAGTCCTGCGAATAACTAAAAAACTTTGCCGCGTCTCTCAAAGGGACCAACGCATCCTGGTTCATTTCTACAAATTCTTTTTTACTTAATCTCTTCAAACTATCCCCGAGTCTATTGATAATAATTTTTTCCAGTAATGTAACATCACTTTTTTCCGCACGCGAGCTTATTTCTTTTGCCGTCACCTTTTTATTCTTTTCGATTTCCCGAAGCATTAGTTCAAATTGATCATCTCCGTTTTCCATTGCCTCGTAATATTTCTCCCTGTCGTATTTTTGAGTACCTTTTATGGCAATATTTACATAACCGCAGCCTACAAGTATGTATGATAACAAAATTCTTCCTGCTCTCCCGTTACCGTCTTTAAATGGGTGAATTGTTTCAAAAAGTATATGACTAAGAGCAGCAAGTTTTATTTTATCATAATCGGGTTCTTTTATCTTTTCATTTATCCATTTTATAAATGTTTCCATCGTTTCACGTACATATACATATTCCAGTGGAGTAAACTTAGCTTCATTTACTCCCACCGGTTCCAGCCGGAATTCCCCAAGTTTACCGTTAAACGATCCGACCTGACTTTCGTAACGCATCAGCAATGTATGAATCTGCTTAATATCGGAGATTCTTAAAGTGAACTCTCCTTCCTTGTAAAGATTATTCGCATACTCATAAAGCGTGCTGGCAGCCTCAAAATAACCAAGTATTGCAGCGGTTTTTTCATCGTTGGTTCGCTTGTTTTTGCTTAATACATCGAGCAGTTCATTGCGGTTGGCAAAGATCCCTTCTATTGCTATTGAGTTGCGTATTTCATCCCTGAATAGAGAATACCACTCATTGTTTGAAACAGCAATCAGATGGATATTCTTTTCTCTCAGCTGCTCAAACTGTTTTAACAATTCCTGGTTTTTATTCATTTTCCGAACCTTCCGGACCCGTAATTTTAATTAATTTGTTGCAATTCAATAAATTAGAGGATTCTTGTATTCAATGGGTGCGGAAATATAGTTATAAATAATCAATACTGCCATCAAACTTTCCGAACCTTCCGTACCCGTCAATTCAGTTATTTCATTATATTCCAATAAGTTAGAACTTTAATGCTTTCAATGGGTACGGAAATGGGGCAATTTGATGATTATCCAATAAATTTATCCAATCCTGTTTACTTCGACAGATAATTCTTATAAATTCAAGAAATATGAAGATTCCTGCGGAAGAGGCTGAGGGTTTCAGATGCGGAATTATTGTTTACATTGAATCAAACAGCAATAATAAATGAAGAGCAGATTAGAAGATATTTTAAGGATCATTCAGCAGTCCGATATTCCGGATCCGGAGCGGAAAGGAACCCTTATAAAAGCTGTGCAGGATCAGAACCGGGAACTGAAACTGGAGGCCGCGCTGGAAAGAGTCGGGGGCCGTGCTATGGCTATGCGCATTACTTCAGAGCTGCAGGAGGTTGTCAATTTAGTAGCACAGCAGCTCTACCACATGGAAATGGATATAACGGGGGTCTTTATAGCCATCAATGATCAGGATGTTGATAAGGAGTTCACTTTCTGGGGATCGTCCGGTGTAGCTGAAAATTATGTGAAAAAGGCTGCTATTCCTTTCCTTGACAGGCCCGTTTATACTGTGCTGACAGGAGCTGTAAGAAAAAAAGATATGTTCCTTACTGAGGAATATTCAAGACAGGAGAAAATTGAATTTTTTGAACACTTATTTAAATATCCTCCGTATAATGCTTCTACGCCCGAATGGAAAAAAGAGGTATTGTCACGTGAGGGCGGCTATACCCGGGCTGCAGCTGTAAATCACTACACTACTATTTTTGTTGTGAACCATAACGGGAATAAATTCTCTGAGAAGGATAATGAAATACTGAAAAGGTTTGCGGGAGTTTTTGAGCAGAGTTATGTACGGTTCCTCGATATTAAAAAGGCCGAGGAACATGCAAAAGAGGCTTTGAAGCAGGCATCTCTTGACAGAATACGCGGTGAGATAGCGAGTATGAGAACGAAGGAGGATCTGAACAACATAACATCGATCATCTGGAGGGAGCTGATCTCGCTTGAGGTACCTTTTACCCGCTGCGGCGTCTTTATTATTGGTGAAAAGGATGAGAATATACAGGTATATTTAACCACGCCTGCCGGAAAAGCTCTGGGTGTTCTTAACCTGCCTTTTGATGCAAATGATCTGACCCGCAGCACCATGGATCACTGGAGGAAAAAGAAAGTTTACAGGGAATATTGGGACAGGCAGGGCTTTGTGAACTGGATAAATTCTATGATAGAAATGAAGCAGGTACGTGATGCTGAAACTTACCAGGGTTCGTCTTCACCGCCTGAATCATTATTCCTGCATTTTATTCCATTCAAACAGGGTATGCTTTATGTCGGAAATGATACCGGGCTTACCGAAGAGAAGATTAACGTGGTCAGGTCAATTGCTGAAGTATTTTCAATTGCCTATGACCGTTACGAGGATTTTACGAATCTTGAGAGGGCAAAAAAGGAAATAGAAGTTACTGTTGATGAATTAAAAATTGCACAGACAAGGCTGAAAGAACTGGATCAGATGAAGTCGCGTTTCTTTGCAAATATTTCTCACGAATTCAGAACGCCGCTGACGCTCATTCTCGGTCAGATAGACAGTGTTATGTCTGAAAATATTGCTGTTAAGGAGAAAGGAAAACTGCAGGTAGCCAACAGGAATGCCAAAAGGCTGCTTGGTCTTATTAACCAGCTGCTGGATCTCTCAAAGCTTGAGGCAGGCAGTATGGAACTAAATTCGGAACATCACAACATAGTTCCTTTCCTGAAAAGTTTATTCTACTCGTTTGAATCACTTTCGGAGTCACAAAATGTTACTTTGAAGTTTGAATCCGAATGTAAAAACATTCCCGTTGTTTTTGATCCGGATAAAATGGAAAAGATATTTTATAATCTGATCTCAAACGCTTTCAAATTTGTTTCCTCAAAGGGTGAAATAAAAGTGAGCCTTAACATTGTTGATTCAACTGCTGAAATAAGGATTAAAGATACGGGGAGCGGAATAGCTTCCAACCAGCTTCCGCATATTTTCGACAGGTTCTACCAGGCAGATGGTTCGGCATCGGGAAAGCATGAGGGCACGGGCATAGGTCTGGCGCTTACAAAGGAATTAATTGAGCTTCATAAAGGCAGTATTTCGGTTAACAGCAGAGAAGGCGAAGGCAGCGAGTTTATCATCCGGCTCCCGGCAGGCGACATTAAGAAAGAAACCGAAGAAGTTATTGCCAGTAAGGGGGATCTATCTTTAAAGGTGAATAATTATAGTGAAACCGGGGAGGCAGGAACAAAACCAAAACGGATAGTCCCCTCTTCTTCCGCCGGTAAACGTGAGATCATCTTAATGGTAGAAGATAATCCGGATGTAAGGAGTTACGTAAGCAGCCTGCTGGTAAATGACTACACTGTTATAGAGGCTTCGGACGGAGAAGAGGGATTATCAAATGCAAAAAATGAAATTCCCGATTTGATAATTACCGATGTGATGATGCCGCGAATGGACGGTTATCAGTTCAGTAAGCAGATAAGAAGCGACGTGAAAACAAATCATATTCCGATAATAATGCTTACTGCTAAAGCGGGACTGGATGATAAAGTAGAAGGACTGGAGACCGGTATTGATGCTTATATTACAAAGCCTTTCAGCGCAAAAGAACTGAGGGTGCGGGTCAGGAATTTAATTTACCAGCGCAAACAGCTGAGGAAGCGTTTCAGCAATGCAACACTGATAAAGCCTTCGGAAGTTACTGCGGTTTCGATGGACCGTGAATTCCTGGAAAAGACAATAAAAGTTATCGAACAGAATTTTGAGGATCCGCAGTTCAGTATTGAAAAGCTTGCTGATGCTGTTAACATGAGCATTTCCCAGTTGAACAGAAAGCTTAATGCGCTTGTAGCCCAGTCTGCAGGACAATTGATCCGTTCTCTTCGTCTTCAGCGGTCAGCCGATCTTTTAGCTCAGAATGCAGACACTGTGGCCGGGATCTGCTACAAAGTTGGTTTTAATGATCAGGGGTATTTCGGAAGGGTTTTCAAAAAGCAGTTCGGGGTTTCGCCGAGTGATTACAAGAAAAAATTGCAGAAGTGAAAGGGCTGCAGTTTCATTACAATTTCCGGCTGTATGGCACCCAAAGGGTGATCAGGAAAAACAGATCTAAAATCTGCACGGGGAATCCGAATTGTTGCGCACATTATACAAGAAAGTACCGCACAGAACTGCTATTTTGTCCCATACCGAAAAATCATTCATCATAAAATTCTACCGGGAAAGATATGGTAAGGATAAAAATAAACGGAATCTGCCTCAATGGCGGAAGGGTTGAGTTCGAGACAAACGATTTTATAGAATGCAGGGGGCTTATCCTTACACAGCCGGCTGAACTGCCCGATGGATGCCGGGTTGAAGTTTTTGTTTCCTACGATGAGAAGGATTTCCTCTCCGGTATGAACGGAATTGTATGGGCAACATACGATACAAGACAGGCTGAAATACTGCATAGAGCTCTGCTTGCACAGGATATTAATACTGAAATAAAAAAGGCTGATATTGAAAACAGCGAATTATTCCTGATACAAATTACAAGCCTTTCTGACCGGTTTGAGGCTACCGATTTCATCTGGAAAAGTGAGAGCGGACTTAATCTAAAACCCGACTGGACTTATCCCGACGGCGAAAAAAATAAAAGCTTTGAACAGTGGCTGAGCGGACATTAGGAGATAGGACAATTCTTAGCAGAAACTTTGAAGATAAGAAGGTGAGAAGGTGGTTGATGGTTGATGGAAGATGGAAGATGGAAGATGGAAGATGGATAATGGAAAGTGAGAAGGTAAGAAGGTAAGAAGATAAGAAGATAAGAAGGTAAGAAGGTAAGAAGGTAAGGCAAGATTAAAGATAAAAGTAAGAAGTAATAAGTGCGACCCCGGCTGACGTCGAGACAGGCAGCGAAGCGGAAAGGGTGGGGATTTTGCATTGGGAGTTCGTGGGAAGGAGAGAAGATGGGTGATGGTTGATGGTTGATGGAAGATGGAAGATGGAAAATGGAAAGTGAGAAGGTAAGAAGGTAAGAAGGTAAGAAGATAAGAAGATAAGAAGATAAGAAGGTAAGAAGATAAGAAGGTAAGTAAGGATAAGAAGATAAGAAGTATAAGAAGATAAGAAGGTAAGGCAAGATAAGAAGATAAGAAGTAAGAAGTAATAAGTAAGACCCTGGTAAGGTGAGACAGGCAGCATAAGCGTGAAGAGGGTAGGGAAGCATTAGGAGTTGTAAGAAGGTAAGAAGCTGGGTTAAGTATTGCTCTGTCATTTCGACATCCGACGCAAGGAGGATGGAGAAATCTTAAGCAGAAACTTTGAAGATAAGAGAATAAGAAGATAAGAAGATAAGAAGATAAGAAGGATATTATAAATATGTATGCCTTCGCCGTATAACGGCGACACATTAGTAGCGATAATATAACCCTTATAACCCATAAGCTGCAGAGCAGCGACACATTAGTCTTGAGTTAGGTACTGTTCTGTCATTTCTTCTTTGGTCGCCAGGAAGTATCATCAGTTTTGTTCGACAGTAATATTAAAACCTGGAGTCATTTAGACGCAAAGCTTTTAACGATGACAGGGATTACATTCGATGATCCCTAAGGAGGAACCGTTAAAGCAAATAATGCGCCTGGGAGCTAATCGCTCCCCGGGGTTTTTTCAATACCCCTGTTTAAAACACGCTAAGAGCTCCGGCGGGTAAACCGGCAATGGTTTTATGCAATAAGATAATCAATATTTATTTATTCCACTGCCAATTCTTATAAGCCACAGTGGCAGGTGATCGTGCGCCGTCTTTTTCATATTCACGGAGACGATCAGCAAGCCACTGGAACCACTCATATAAATAGAGACGGTTATCCGTGCGGCGATGCTCCCCGATCCACGGCTTAAGTTTATTCCACGAAAGGAGAATCGGGCCCCCATAAAGCGCATCCACCCAGGGCAGCGGTATCCGCGATTCTTTAATAAGGCGGCGAGGGTAATAAAAAAGGGAAAGCATTTATCCCTTCCCTTGGCAAAGGAATTCCGGAATAGTTCAGAGAGGATCTTCCTTATTTACTATAGGGCCATTTGACACCTGGCATATTTTTTACTTTATTGAGCGGATCAGTTGACATTTTACATTAATCAGAACTATACTATTTATAAAGTAAAATCTTAAGGACAGATTATTTATCGCAATATCAATATTGGTTGTCCTTTTCTGTATTTACAACGGCAAAGGAGATCTTTATGGGGAGAATTCTATTCCCATAGCTCATCTGAGAAGAATCATCTTTTTCGCCTTAATAAAGTCTCCCGCACGAAGCTGATAGAAATAAACACCGCTCGGCAGGTTTGCTGCATTCCAGGTTAACTCGTAAGTGCCTGCCGGTTTTACTCCGTTAGTAAGTGTTTCTATCTCATTTTCCGGCACATCAAAAGGAAAGAAATTTTATTTCTGTGGAATTTATCAGAATAATGATATAATTTTGAAATAGAATTAAAAAGGAAATCAAAATGCCAATTATTAAACCTATTTCTGATTTAAGAAATAAATCGAATGAAATATCCGAACTTGCAAACAATTCTAATGAGCCTATATTTATTACGAAAAATGGAGAAGGCAATTTAGTTGTAATGTCAATGGCTCATTATTCGAAACTTCAATTAAAGCTCGATTTGCTTGGCAAATTATCAGTTGCCCAAAAACAAAAATCTCAAGGAGACAAAGGGAAAACATTAAAGCAGGTAATGGTAAATATTAGAGAAACAATTAATGCCAACAAATAAATACCAGGTTCGTCTTCTTAATATTGCCGGGGAAGACTTTACTGAAATCATGTCTTTTATCGCAGCGGATAATCCAACTGCGGCAGATGCCATGGCAAATAATATTGAAAAGAACTTAGAACTTTTATCAGCCAATCCAAATCCCGGAAGAATTCCCAGAGAAGAAGAACTTAGAAATCTTGGTTATAGATATTTGATAGTTCAGAATTATCTTATTTTTTGCACGATAGAAGAAAAAATTATTTTTATTCACAGAATTCTTCACGGTGCTCGAAACTACAAAACACTTCTTTAATTTACTATTTACCGATTTAGCAATACCTTCTTTCCGGCACGGCGCTCTTTCGGATTTAAGACGGGGACAGCCTGCTCAAGCCAAGGCTTTACGATTGCTGATGATATTTGTCCGCACTCTTTTTGAAATTGTGATTTCTGTCTGGCAACTTTACCCGGGATTAACTATCTTAATTGCGTAATAACAAATAAATCGCACATTGACAACAACTCTTAAATTTATAATCGCTTAATACCAGCCTTGTAAACTACAGGCTGATCATTCTTTCGTTTGGGTAACCCCACCCGAACGTTTTTTCAATTAATCACATTATTCGCTGCACTGCTTTTACGGGCAGCCGCATCTGCTATGCGGCTTCTACAATCCCGCTTAATTTGGACAGGCATGCCCCGGATAATGCCGAAAAATTCAAGAAGAAGATTAAGCAGGATTATAAATAATGAGTAAAGAATATATATGGGAGGTAAAGGCCGCGAATACCCCTCTTTTAAAAAGAAAATGCAGTCATTGCAACAGCGGCAGGTTTTATTGCAGCGAGAAATTCAGAATGAACGCTCAGAAAAAGAATATTGATATATGGCTGATTTACAGGTGCATAAATTGCGACAGTACATTTAATATGGACATACTTTCCAGAACCAAAACAGAACTGATACACAAAGATCTGTTCAATAAATTCTCGCAGAATGACAAACAGACGGCCTGGGAGTACGCATTTTCTCACGAAACTAGTCGAAAAAATAATGTTGAATTGGATTTCTCTAATGTCGGGTACGATATACAGTATAATAATATTACGTTGGGGGATATTCTGAGTTGTGACGATAAAATTGTAACATTTAAAATCAGATACCCCTATAACTTCAGGCTAAGATTAACTGCCGTAATCAGAAGATGTTTAAATATTTCAGCAAATCAATTAAATATATTGGTTGACGAGGAAATAATATCCATTCAGGGAAAACATTTACAAAAGAGACAAAAAGTTAAAAACGAGGATGTTGTACAGCTGAACAGAGATAAATTAAGGAGGATGTACCATTTGTGGTTTAGTCAATAACCTATCTTAGCAAAATCATCTTTTTCGTCTGAACAAAATCCCTTGCTTGCAGCTGATAGAAATAAACACCGCTCGGCAGTTTAGCTGCGTTCCAGGTTAACTCATAAGTGCCTGCGGGTTTTTCTTCGTTAACCAAAGTTTCAATTTCATTTCCCAAAATATCATAAACCCTGATTTGAACCCGGGTTCTTTGAGGGAGTTCATATCCTATCTCCGTTTCCGGGTTGAAAGGATTAGGATAGTTCTGTGAAAGTGAAAATTCTATTTCATACGGAACTTCCACCTCTATTATACCGGAATATTCATAAGTCCCGTTAAAATCTATCTGCCTCAGTTTGTATAGATACTTTCCCGGTTTGCAGATTGTGTCGTTGTAATTATAATGCTGTATTTTTAATGTCGTTCCATATCCCTCAACAAAACCTGCTTTTTCCCATTCTGATTTATCCAGAGCTTTGCGAAAAATTTCAAATCCATAATTATTGGTCTCTGCTGCAGTAGACCAGCTCAGCAATACCGTGGTTTTCATTCCCATTCCGGAAAATGATAAAAGTTCAACCGGAATAGTGCCTCCGGGATTTCCATTCGAATCAATCCTGGAGCAATAAATATCATCATAGCCTATCCCCCCATTGCGGCGATCTTCCCAGACAAAAATGGCTCCTCCTTTTCCATCACTTAATGTTTTTACACAAAGCTGATCTTCAGGGGCGGTACAGACAGCAGCTCCGGCTGCCTGCCAGCGAAGCTCACCTTCCGGATCAATTCTCTGCGCATAAATATTGCCGTCAGGAGTGGAAACCCATTCATTTGTTATTGATAAAATTGCCCCGCCTGCCCCATCGCTGCAAATTACCGGAGATTCCACAAGTTCTTCTGTCAGATATACCGGAGCACCGCCGGGGGTCCACAGAAGGTTTCCATTCAAATCCACACGCTGAGCAAAAATGCCGGTATCAGGATACCACTCATCCAGCCAGGCAATAATGGCGCCCCCTTCATCATCGCTGACAAGGTCCGGGTAAATCTGGTCATATTCATTTCCGCAAACAGTTACACCGTTGCTTTGCCATAGAATTATTCCGTTTGAATTTACCCGCTGAGCGTATACGTCACTACTTCCGGTATATGTATCGTTCCAGGTAATTACAGCCCCTCCTGCTCCATCCGATATTATTTTAGGATGAGGTTCATACGTGATGCAGGTTCCGGAAAAGATGAGCACAGCTTTCATCGGCCATAGAATCGTTCCGTCTGAATCAATCCTTTGGGAATATACTTCACAATGGCCGTAAAGAGCCAGCCAGGTTACGATAGCCCCTTTATTGCCGTCACCGGTCATTACCGGGTAGGTTTCAAAATTCGGCTCAGAACATAGATCAATTCCATCCGTCATCCATTGAACCATTCCGGCTGAGTTTACCCGCTGAGCGTGTATCCCGGCTTGAAGACTTCGGTTATCGCACCAAATGATAATCGCCCCTCCTCTCTCATCAGAAATAATTTGCGGAGTACTTTGATTACCGGGAGCCGTACAGACGGCTGCCCCGGCAGGATCCCATAGAACCACTCCGTCTGCATTTATCCTCTGAGCGTAGATGTCTGAATAAGAACCGCTGCGATAATCATACCATGCAATTACGGCTCCTCCATTTCCATCTGCGGCGATAACTGGTCCACCGGCACTCCCTGATACACTGCATACAGGAACACCATCAGCCTGCCACCGCAAAACACCATCCGAATCTATTCTTTGAGCATAGACTATTGAACTGCCGTCACGCCAGTCGCACCATGCGATAATAGCTCCTCCGCTGCCGTCACCTGCAATAGCGGGCAAAGCCTGCCAGTCCGCTGCAGTGCATATTGGATTATTGACGTTCGGATCTATGGACCATTGTGCGACGGCCCATCCTGTAAGTAAAAAGATGATGGCCGGTAATATTATTTTTTTCATTATCCACTTCCGGGATAAATAATTGATTTTATCATTGCGGTCTGCTTCGGGAGGGCATTCGGGGTGTATCTTCGGGATTAAACAGTAATTAAACTCTAAGACTCTTGCTCCCACAAAGTAGAGAAAAATTACCCGATAAAAATATGCAAAAATTATTTAACAGAAGCAATTAAATTACAAAGAGGTGAACACATATTTAAACCTAATATAAAGGAAACAACAGAGATACAGATTCCCTTTCGGTTACAATTTTCGACGCACCAGGGAATAAAAAAACCAGATTATCATCGAGGCATTTTTAGGTTGCGGAGAGACAAGGGTTTCTGCGCCTATACGCTCCCAAATATTCCGCCGGGGGTGCCTGCATCTGGCTACTCTTTACAGAAACGAACCATATGAATCTGCGCCAAGAGCTCCGGCGGGTAAACCGGCAATGGTTTTATGCAATAAAATAATCAATATTTATTTATTCCACTGCCAATTCTTATAAGCCACAGTGGCAGGTGATCGTGCGCCGTCTTTTTCATATTCACTGAGACGATCAGCAAGCCACTGGAACCACTCATATAAATAGAGACGGTTATCCGTGCGGCGATGCTCCCCGATCCACGGCTTAAGTTTATTCCACGAAAGGAGAATCGGGCCCCCATAAAGCGCATCCACCCAGGGCAGCGGTATCTGCCGATGATAGATCAGCAAGCCGAGACCTTCCCACGTAGTTCCGAGATAACGCACGGCAGCTTCATTATTTTTAATGAGGCTATCCAGGTGAACAAAAGTAGCTGTGTCCGGCAGATTGCGCACAAACGTCAGGGCATTGCTGTAGGTTTCGGACTCGCCTATTTCGAAAAGCCGGAAGATTGCCTCGCTTTCGTGCTCCTCACTGAAATTGTGTATTTCAATCGCACCGTATATTACACCCGTTACCACCGCTATCATCGTTACAAAATCGAACACCCATTTGTGCTTCATATTATTATCCATTGTTATTTATTTGTTATAAATAAGAAAGCTGTTTGGATAAAATAAAAAAATCAATTGACAATTTATTTAACGCTCAAAGGGAAATTTCAGGACAAAAAACTAACCCTTATAACCCATAAGCTGCAGAGCAGCGACACATTAACCCTGGATCCGATGCAAGGAGGATGGAGAAATCTTAAGCAGAAACTTTGAAGATAAGAAGATAGAAGATAAGAAGATAAGAAGATAGAAGGTAAGAAGGTAAGAGATAAGAAGATAAGAAGGTAAGAGGTAAGAAGATAAGAAGGTAAGAAGGTAAGAAGGTAAGAAGGTAAGAAGGTAAGAAGGTAAGAAGGTAAGAAGGTAAGAAGGTAAGAAGATAAGAAGGTAAGAAGGTAAGAAGGTAAGAAGATAAGAAGGTAAGAATATGAGAAGATGAGAAGATAAGAAGATAAGAAGGTAAGAAGATAAGAAGATAAGAAGATAAGAAGATAAGAAGGTAAGGCAAGATTAAAGATAAAAGTAAGAAGTAATAAGTGCGACCCCGGCTGACGTCGAGACAGGCAGCGAAGCGGAAAGGGTGGGGATTTTGCATTGGGAGTTGCGGGAAGGTGGGAAGGAGAGAAGATGGGTGATGGTTGATGGTTGATGGAAGATGGAAGATGGAAGATGGAAGATGGAAGATGGAAGATGGAAGATGGATAATGGAAAGTGAGAAGGTAAGAAGATAAGAAGGTAAGAAGGTAAGAAGGTAAGAAGATAGAAGTTAAGAAGATAAGAAGGTAAGAAGGTAAGAAGGTAAGAAGGTAAGAAGGTAAGAAGGTAAGAAGGTAAGAAGGTAAGAAGGTAAGAAGGTAAGAAGGTAAGAAGGTAAGAAGATAAGAAGGTAAGAAGGTAAGAAGGTAAGAAGGTAAGAAGGTAAGAAGGTAAGAAGATAAGAAGGTAAGAAGATAGAAGATAAGAAGGTAAGAAGGTAAGAAGTTATAGAAGAACTAAGAAGGTAAGATAGGAATTAATAGAGTCTGTAAAATAATTTGTGTAAACGGTTTTTAGATCAAAGAACATTTTTTAATCTGTCACTAAAAATAATAGATAAATGAGAAAGAACAAGCGCCCAGTTGCTAACAGGCATTGTCCATTTTTTTGACAGATCACGATAAGCAAGGAAAAGCATTTTCTTTAGTGCATCATCATTAGGGAAGATGCTTTTTGCTTTTGTTACCTTTCTGAACTGCCGGTGTAGAGATTCAACAGCATTGGTTGTATAAATCATTTTTCTGAGCTCATCGGGATATTTGAAAAAAGTTGAAGCGTGCGGCCAATTCTGTTTCCAGATTCTAATGGGCAAAGAGTACTTGTTGCCCCAGGTTTCCTCAAGCTTCTCCAGAGCCAGCAGGGCAGCTTCTTCGGTCGAAGCATTGTAAACAGTACGTAAATCTTTTATAAAGGCTTTCTGATCTTTACTGGCTATATACCTGAGTGTATTACGTATCAGGTGAATAATACAAAGCTGTATCTCTGTTCCGGGAAAAACAGTGTTTATGGCTTCAGGAAAGCCTTTTAACCCATCTACACAGGCTATCAGTATGTCATTAACTCCCCGGTTCTTTAGCTCTGTCAGGACTGTCAGCCAGAAGTTTGCTCCTTCAGCCTGGCTGACCCACAAGCCAAGTAAGTCCTTTTGTCCATTGATATCAATGGCAAGGCAGGTATAGGCTGCTTTGCTTGTTACCTTACCCTCATCAGTTACCTTGTAATGTATTGAGTCAAAAAAGACAATAGGATAGGTTGACTCAAGAGGTCTGTTATGCCATTGTTTTGCAAGATCTATAATTTTATCAGTAATATTTGAAACAAGGGTGGGACTTATATCCAGGCTATATATCTCATGAATATGAGCCTGAATGTCACGGACAGTCATTCCTTTTGCATACATTGAGATAATTTTATCCTCAATCGGACCTATAGATATTATAAAGTATGTACGCCTTCGCCGTATAACGGCGATACATTAGTAGCAATAATGTAATCCTTATAACCCATAAGCTGCAGAGCAGCGACACATTAACCGGGCTAAGTACCGCACTGACATTTCGACATCCTAGGATTCTCCGCACGATGTTTATTTACAGTCTAAATTCGCTGGAATTCCAAAAGAAGCGTCCATTTTCCTATACCTGATGATTTAAATTAAGCAGGAACTTAAGTTTATATAGACATTTATTATGTAATTTTGCATAAGAGAAAGGCTTCGGGTCTTCGAAGCGAAGTTTATATACCTTTATAACTTTTCATAATGGTGGAAAAAAAGGAGGGTCCTGTGAAATTAAATATACTCTCAGCCGGTTTAATATTTGTCATTCTGAACATCAGTTTGAATAGCCAAACACAAAAATGGAAATGGATCAATCCTTATCCCACAGGAGCCCTAGTCAACCAAACATGGTTTCTTGATGAACAAAAAGGATTTATAATCGGGGAATCAGGAACATTCATGCAGACTACCGATGGAGGCACAACCTGGAATTCAATAGACCTTGGAACTACTTTCTACCTGTTCAAGATCTCTTTCTCAGATCCCTTGAATGGCAGGATTTTGGGCAGAGGACAATATACAGACTCTCCTTATTTTTCAAGGACAACAGACGGGGGATCCAGCTGGACTCAATTTTCTATAACAACAAATTCCTTTTATCCGGTAGATATGTACTTTATTAACAGCCAATACGGCTGGTGCCTGGATGACCAGGGCAAAATTTTCAAAACATCAGACGGTGGACAGTACTGGATTGATAAATCCTTACCTAACTTAGTATTCCCCTCCTTTCAAAAGATTTTATTTGTCAACCAGAACGATGGATATGTTTTTGGAAATTGCAACAACAATTTAGCAGCATTTAGAATTGCCCATACAACTAATGGCGGCAGCAACTGGAGCTTTTATTCAGGACCAGCAATAGGAGAGGTCTTTATCGCGGATATTCTGGATGATAGCAGTACCATAGCAGCAAATAATTATGGATTACTTCTCAGATCAACGGATTACTGTAATTCCTGGACCTTTAAGATGAACTCTCCTGTCCGCCGGTTTTATTCAATCGATTTCTTAAATCAGCAGTACGGAATGATCGGTACTGATTCCGGCAATGTTTTTCTGACTTCGGATGGGGGAATAAACTGGAATCAAATTAATACCGGATTTCAAACCAATATTAATTCAATTCAGTATTTGTCTCAGAATTTCATGGCAGCTTCGGGTCAGGAAGATTATGCTACGTATACATATATTTTGACATCTATAGACCATGGCAGCAGCTGGTCCAACCATACCAGGGATGTCGTGGGTCCGCTGACTCAATGCGGAATTGAGCCAATCGATTCATTAACCGCCTTTCTTTACGGGATTCCTAACTGGGCAGGCGGCTCAATATATAAGACAACCGACGGAGGATCAACATGGTACCTGGTTTATAATACTTCTGAATATCCAATATGTGATGTAAAGTCGTTGAATGATCATATTATATTTGCATCGGGCGGCAGCGGCCATTCAATAATCCTGAAATCTATTGACAGCGGAGAGACCTGGATGGAAACCGCATTCAATAATGAACAGGTTAAAGGTCTTTCACTGATAGATTCCTCGGCAATATTCGCCTTCACCGAATCAGTCATTTATAAAAGTACCAATCTGGGAGCTGAATGGAACATCACCTTCCAGCCGACGGAAGCTCATTTTCGCGATATGGAATTCACCTCCAGCCTTGCAGGCTATTGTGCCGGTGGGAATTATTCCTCTCAGCTGCATAAAACAACCGACGGAGGCAGCAGCTGGTTTACATACAATTTTCCAACTTCGGATATTATGCAGCATTTAAGCTTTCCTTCGGAGATGGTTGGTTACGGGGTTACCTGGGGAAAAGTATATAAAACTATTGATGGAGGCATAACCTGGGATGTGCTGACCAGCCCTTCCGTGTCCTGGCCGGATATAGTATTTAATGATGAGCTAAATGGTTGGATAACCGGGCAAATCGGAGTTTATAAAACAAGCAACGGAGGGCAAACCTGGGAACAAGAAACGGTGCATTCGAATAGTTTTTCAGCATTTGGAATTAAAAGAAATCGCAGTCTGTGGTTGACTGGTTCCGGTGCTGACATAATAAAGTATACCGGGGAACTTCCCGTATCGATTGCAGAGGATAACAGGACAGAAATCCCCAAAGAATTCTCACTCCTCCAGAACTATCCAAACCCTTTCAATCCTACTACCAGGATCAGGTACGATGTTCCAAGGGAATCCAGGATAGTTTTAAAGATTTATGATGTCCTTGGTGCCGAAGTAGCAACACTTGTAAACGAAAGATTAGCACCTGGAAAATACACAGCCGAATGGAATGCGGGACAGTCTGCAAGCGGAGTATACATCTACAGGATGGACGCAGAAGGATTTTCTGCTTCCAAAAAGTTAATACTGGTAAAATGAGACAGCCCAAAATGAGCCTGATTGGATGTGTATTTAAAATGAAAAAACTTAGATAATAGCTTGTTTTCGAGGTTTTATAAACTGAGTGAAGAGACAGGGATTACCTTCGATGATCCCTTAAGGGGGTCCGGTGATACAGTCTAAATTCGAAGGATTTCATAAGGTGGTGTCCATTTTGTGACCAAGGACTTTGTCCCCGATTTTAAAGGCTTTAAAAAATAGTGGATTCTCTCCGCAAATAAATTTAAGGAAATGAACAAATCGTTGGACTGCCAAATCATATCGACTCTTAATGGGGTCATTTTTGTAAAACCATCAAAATAGATCAAAATAACAAAAAGCTTCTGTGAAATACTTTTTAATATTATGCAGCTTTTTTCCGAATTACGCATTTTTTTAGGTATTTACTTAAAAAGTGTCATCCCTTTCAAGAGTCTGTAAATAATGATTCTAGTTCAAAAACCTTGGGTTTCATATCACTTAATATCAATTTCTTTTCATCGAGGAGGTACTATGTCAAAGCATTTATTGCTCGGTTTATTTGTCTTTTTTATGACAGCAGCTCTCAGCTATCAACAAGTTTATTCTCAGATCAAGCAGACAACTATTGAAGAGATTATTAGTAATCCTGAAAATTTTGAAGGGGTGTATATCGAAATTTCAGGATTAGTGATACAGTATGTTCACGATAAAGGCTCTACTAACTACTATCTATTGAAGGGGGATTACGGCGGTATCATTCGAGTTAATACTTACGAGCTTGCACCGGAAACAAACTCAAAATATATTGTTAAAGGGATTGTATATATTGATAGAAATTCCAACACGGTGTTTATTAGTGAGAAAGAAAGAGAGTATATTGAATTTCCAACGCCGGTATTAAGGATAGAACCACCATCCATCAAAGAAAATGAGGATGCCACTATTTCCTGGACTTCCATAAATGCCAAAGCAGTAACCTTGAATGGCGAGTTGGTCGACCTTACCGGTAGCAGAAAAATAACTGGAAAAAATTCAACAAAGTTTGTTCTTCAAGCCGAATATCCAAATGGAAAGTATAAAGAAGCATTCGCAAATTTAACAGTTATGCCCCCCGATAACAATTACTTATATGCACTAGTTGCTATGTTGGTAATCGTTGTAGGAGCTTTTCTTTATTTTCAATTTAGAAGGAGAGACAATGGGGTTGTTCCTGCCTTTTCGGGCGATTTTAATTCTCCGGTAAGTCCTGCTCATCAGGATACTGTCCATATGCCCAAAGAGGATAAAAATATTTACACGGGTGATTCCGATTATAAAACCATCAGGGTCGTAAAAAATACTCCCAAGACGATGAAATTCATCCCTGGAAAATTTGTAATCAGTGATGGCAAAGATAGAGGTAAAGAATTTAAAATTGCAGCATTTCCTACGAATAAAGGATTTATTGTCACTCTTGGTCGAAAGGAAGTAGCCGGGGAAAGAGCTTACTCACACATACAGCTCAATGAGATGACAGTTTCTCGAGAGCAAGCTGAGCTGCACTTGATTGAAAACAGGTTGTATATTAAAAATTTATCAGAAACAAACCCCACAGAATTAAATGGTAATCCGTTAGATCCAGGCCAAATGGACGAGGTCAAACCTGGTTCAATAGTAAAAGCTGGCGAAGTTGAATTCCAATATATCGTTTAATGACCCATAACCAGATGGGTAATATTAAAATCCATTCTCTCTCCTTCAAAGGAAGGAGAGAGAATAATGAAGATTCATACCTCGTACTACGGCTGGAACCTGAAATAATTTTTGCGGCTGTTGCTGATGGTATGGGCGGTGCAGTTGGAGGGAAGACCGCTTCTGAGGCCGTGATTAAATGCTGCAAAAAAGTTATTGAAGACAGATTCAGCAAAAAAGTAGAAGTCGATTTAAAGCAGGTTTTAAGAAAAGTTTTCTTGGAATCTCAAAGAACCATAAGAGAATCAATAAAAAAAGAACCACTCCTGAAAGGGATGGGTACGACCCTCACTTGTGTACTGATTCAAAAAAATAAGTTTGCATGGGGGAACCTTGGTGACAGTAGAATATATCATCTGTCCGAATCAAAGATAAACTTAATAACAAAAGACCATACCCATATTCAAGAGTTTTTGGAAAATCATGAAGGGATCATTTCTAATAAAATTCTAAATAGCTATGGGAATTTGCTTACGATGTCTATCGACGGTGGGAGTGATGAACCAGATATTTATCCCGAGACAGAAGAATATCTAAATTTTAATGAGGGGGAATACCTTCTTCTTTGTTCCGATGGCCTCATCATTAATAAAACGAATAATGACTCAGATATTTTTAAAAAAATTGTAAAGCGCACAGAAAATATTAAGGCAGGGACAGAATTACTCATAAATACTGCTTATCGTGCTGGATCCACCGACAATATTACCGTTATACTCATAGAGAATGAACTCGTTTTAAAATGCAAATCAATATCGGATAACGTAATTAATAAAAAATGATAAAAATAAGTACCCAATTTCAGAGGCCAAAAATAATTTTGTTATTAATCACTTTCTTTTTTATCTCAATACTGCTCCTAAATTCCAAGATTTTTCTATCTGAACCAGCTTCAAAAAGGAACAATGTTAAAACCTCTGAAAATGATATACCAATATCTAATTACAAAACTTATGACAGCGATAGTCTGAGTATAATTAAGTCGGATAGTAATCTAGCCACCATAGATACACTTAAGAAAAAAGGAGTTATCATTCAATAGCTCGAAGAAAATTGAACCTGACACTGTACAAAAAAATTTTTTCAGAACCACTTTCGAGGATACAATAGTAAAATAGCAATAATAACAGGGAGATATTAAATTATTTAAACGGATAATTATAATGAATTTAAAAAACATTATACCTTTGATCTTTTTATTGTATCATGGAAATAGTACAAATGCTCAAGAGCATTTATTACCATCGCTTGCAAGGGATGGTAATGTGATAAATATTTCAATAGAAACTGAATCTGGGCTACAGGAGTTTACTTTGAATGCTGGGTTGGCGAAGGGAGCCAACAAGGATAAAATATTCGGAGTAAGAAAACCTACAACACTATGGAGTGATCAAAGAAGGATTAGTTGCTATGAAACAAGTATTAGAATAGCCGTTCAAACCCCATTGCTCTCTGAAGATCATAAATACCAGGAATATTTGTTAAAAACATTGTCCAAGCTTGGCTTAGCAAATGAAGTGCTTTCTGATCTCACCTCTGCGCTAAATTCTTTACACACAGATTATATAGATAGAACATCACTGTATGGCTTACTGAACAATAAAATAAGTTATGGATTGAGAACAATTAAATCCGAAAACCATTAACGGTATCAAAATTGTTCCCCGAAATTTGGAAAATCTAGGCAAATGGTTAAGAGGATTTTCATATGCTAAAATGATTTTTGATTTTTCTATTGGTGCCGCTATCGAAGAAGCGTTATCCGGAGATATAGCTTTAGGGAGATTGCAACTCCTTAAGAATTATCTGGAGAAATATAAAGCATCCGGGAAGGAGATTGATCCTCTATTTTTTGTCGCCATGGAAAAAACTCAAAAAAATCTTGAAAGATCAGAGGATTATTGGGGTGCATTCATTACCAATCTCTGTGATAATAGGGCCGAATTATATAGAACTGGCTTAGGAATTGGAATTGAGCTCGTAAAACAGGATGCAATAAAGTTACTAACAACTTTCTATCAACATTATGGCAACTTGGGGATACGAGCAGCAACAACAAAAGCAGCATCGGTAGCGGGTTTATATGGATTTTCTTTAATGTTAACTTATACTACGATAAAGGGATTGTTAGATCAACATAAATTAGGTCAAATATCAGTGTCATCTGCAACTCTGGCAAACCTTTTAAATGAAAGTTTAGTTGATTCAACAGCGGAGAGTAATCAACTGCTTTTACTACAATTACAATTGGAATATGATTACTATGATAAAATGGTAAATATTTGTTCGGATTTACTATCCTATTTTTATGACTTGGTTTATTCCGCCTTCAATCAATATAAACCATATAGTGAAGCAAAAGAGTATTTCTCAGAAATTAGTGATAAACTTAAACGCTATATCTTATCCAGATTCCTTGTGAGCCAATCTGAAATAGCTATCGGATTTATACTTGATTCTTCAGGGAGTATGGCGCAAAATGATCCTCAAGATTTACGAAAATCGGCGGTGGAGATGATAATAGACGAATTAAGCGGAGATGAAAATATCTTCCTGGTTGATTTTGATGACACGTGCTGTTTGGCTTAATTCTTCTGAGTATTCTAACTATAATAAAAATGATCTGAAGAATCTGGTGCACGGTATAAATTCCTCTGGCGGAACTAACATCGGTGAGGGTCTTTTAACTATGAAGAATGCACTTGAAAGTACCCCCGGAACAAAAACTCAATGCGGCATAGTATTATTGACAGATGGGAAGAACAGTACTGCTTTTGATTTTAATTTGCTGGATTGGTATACAAAAAACAATATTCCTGTATCAACGATTAGTTTTGTGGGTGATGTAGATAATAACCTTTTGAATGATATTGCTGCACTTACAGGCGGAAATTACTTTCGGGCAAGAACTGCCTCAGATGTAGTAATGTATTTCAGAGAATTTCTTAATAGTCTGTCTGGGAATAGTTCTCTTGCTCTTTTCAAAAATAAGATAACCCTGGGAGAATCACAGTCGTATTCATTTTTTGTTGAAAAAGATATGGAATTTATTTATGCAGGAACTAGTTGGGGAGGAAGCAAAATAAGGATGAGGCTTATTTCACCTTCACAAAAGCTTTATTCAGAGAATTACCTGGATAGTGCCTGGAATTTAGGAAGTAATTACGTTTCCTGCAAAATTGAAAATCCTATTCCCGGAAAATGGGAAGCACAGTTTTACGGAGAGATTATTCCTTCTGAAGGTGAAGATTATACTTTTCAGGTAATGGGTAATTCACCTTATAAGGTAGATTTAGAAAACACGCAGCTTGTTAATGGAAAAATGCACTTTGAATTTCATGATTCCGGGCCAGAGAGTATTTCTAATATAACATCCAGGATAGGTGTAGTTACTCCTTCAAATCGAATTGAGGATATCTCAGCAAACTTTTCAAAGAATGGTTTTAATTACTTCCCAAGGGATGGTGAAGGAAATTATAATTTTACAATAAATCTACTCGGTGAGGATGTATCTGGATCTAAAATTCAACGATACTTTACCAGAACAGTACTTGTAGGGTCAGGGGCCATATCTACGATTGCACCTGTCAAAATGATGGAGGGTAATTATCTGTATACAGATCTGGGAACGGATATAGGTAATTTTCCGGGTTTGGAATGCACGATATACTCAGTAAATGGAAATATAAAAGTCGCAAAAGGGTACGTTACTTTTGTAAAGGATTCAGAATGTATCATCGAGTTGCAGAGTTTTTACTCAGGAAGCAAAATCAAAGTTGGGGATACCATTGAATTGAATGTTCTTCAATGGCAGCAGGATCATTAAAGATGACTACGACAAAAAATTGCCCATACTGTGATGAGTTAATAAGTATAAATGCTATAAAATGTAAGCACTGCGGAAGTATGTTAAATGTTTATTCAGATCCTTCTCAATTTTCCGATTCTTTAACTTTTGTCAGAGTTACGCTTGCATCAAAATTTGAAATATTATCTGAGTTGGGCTGCGGTGGGATGGCTACAGTTTATAAGGCAGTTCAAAATAATTTGCAGAGAACTGTCGCGCTTAAAGTGATTCATCAGAATCTTATACATGACAGGGAATTCCTTGATAAATTCCACAGCGAAGCACGTATGGCGGCCTCTTTAAATCATCAGGGTATAGTATCAATATATGATGAGGGGACAGAAAACAATGTGCATTATATTTCCATGGAGTACCTGGAAGGGGAAGATCTTCATCAGATAATCCGAAAAAAAAGCACATTAACAATTGAACATACGGTAAATATTGTTTCATCCATCGCAGATTCTCTTGATTATTTACACAAAAAAAACCTAATACACCGTGATATAAAATCATCAAATATTATAATTACTAAAGAGGGGCGGGTAGTGCTCACCGATTTTGGAATTGCCAGAGCAATGACAGGCTCCAAACTATCAAGAACCGGCAGCGTAGTAGGAACTCCAGAATATATGAGTCCTGAACAAGCTGATGGATTGGGTGCTGATCAGAGAAGTGATCTATATAGTCTCGGGGTGGTTCTTTACGAATGCCTTTCTGGCTGCCTACCCTTCTCTGGAGAGAATCCTGTTTCAACTATATATAAAATTATAAATACTCCTCCTCCTCCCTTGTCTAAATTTGATGTTTCTATTCCAATTTGGTTACAGTCGATTGTCGAGAAGTCGCTATCAAAAAATCCACAGAATAGATTTACCACAGGGAAAGAGTTTTCGACTGCCATTAAGGCAAGGAAAAGAGTAAAGGTGACAGAAGGCGGGATTGTTTCTTCTAAAACCCGTAAAATTGATCGAAATAAACAGGGAAATCTCCTGCCTAAAAATAGTCAACAAGCAGCTAATACCAAATACGTTAAGAAGAGAGAAAATAGTCTCGGGATTGTTTATGGTCTCGGAAGTATTATTGTAATTCTTCTACTTTTAATAACATTTATTTTAATAAAAGATTCTGGAATATCCACCAGCAGATCGAAAGTTGTTTCAGGTGATAATCGCTTCAAGGAATTGAATCAAAGTGATATAGTAAATATTAAAACTCTTCTTAGTTCAGGGGATATCTTACTTCAAAGCAATAACTTATTTGATCCTATCGGAAACAACGCCTATGATACATATAAAAATGTTCTTGAGTTGGAACCTTCCAATGCACATGCTAAGGCTCGGCTAGAAAAAATTTACGAACAAACTTACAAGGTTATGCAGGATGAATTGAACAGAGGAAATAAGGTGAAGGCCGACTCATTAACTAATATCCTGAGAATCAAATTTCCACAGAAGAGTTCTCATCTTTCTGATCTGAATAGCAATAATGAAATTCAAAAAATCTTAAATAAAGCTGCCACTGGTCTTAATAAAGATAACTTTACGGTTAACGAACTTAACGCTATTAATTCAGAAATATCGAAAGTATTACGTTTAGACCCCACTAACAATACAGCGCGTGAACTCCAGGTTAGACTTAAGAAAGAATACCTAATATTAGGAGATTCCTTTTATAGGGCAAATCAATTTAACAAAGCCTTGGCTGTTTATCAGGAAGCTAAAAATAGTTTTGGAATTTATGATAAACTGGCCGATAAAATAAATGACTGCAGGAAAAAATTAGAGGCTGAATCCAAGGTAGAAGTACCTGATATAGTGGGTAAAACTCTCCAGGAAGCCCAGCAGATACTAGTGCATTTTAATCTAAGTATAAATAAACTGGTCCCGGTATCGGTTACTCCTGAAAACAGAGGAAAAATAACGTGGCAATTTCCTAAGTCTGGTGAGCGAGTTAAACGAAATTCGAGTATAACAATAGGGGTGGGAGAATAAGCCATATGGGTAAATGTTTTTTATTTACCATTCTTTTTTCTTTATGCATATTGAGCGATCTATTTCCTCAGGAATATTTTGTTAATTACCAGAAACTTGATAAAGCTGTAATCGATTTCACCAACGGAACTCCTTCAATTGCTCTATTGAATTTTGAAAAAGACTCAAGCACAAAAAGTTTTGCTGATAGCCTATACGAATTCATAAGAAATGATGATTACCATAACAGGGTAATACTTTATTCACAAAATAATTTGAAGACACTAATATCAGTTTTAGATATTTCGTCCCTTGATCCGGAAAGTCCAAGTGTAAGAAATAAATTAAAAAAGATTCTTGGCATTCAGTATGTCGTATATGGGATAAAGTTGTTTCCAAATAAAAATACTTATCGTTTGAATGTAATTCTTACCCAAAACGATTCCACTATTTTTACTGGGGTTTATCAGCAGAGCTTCTAACTCAAATGTTAATAAGGATATCCTTCAGCTTCTATCAAAAAATGAGAAAAGTGTCTATGATCCATTAAGTAAACTTATTGTCAGAACAGATCCCCCATCAGCAAAAATATATATAGATAAAAAACATTTTAACTCCGGTGAAAATATAGTGTTACTTCCCGGGGAATATCACCTGGAAGTAAAAGATACTGACTGTGAACCAAAAAGAGAAGTTATAAAAATTAGCTCTGGTGAAAAACAGGAACTCTATATTACTCTAAAAAAAGTAATAAAAAATTTAACCGTCTATGTTTATCCACCTAAATGTAAAATAGCTCTTGAGAGACGCCAAAGATACCACGACATATGGTATGGTGAACGAACTCTTAATGATCTTGAGCCTGGAGAATATTATATCTCCACCTGGTCAATAGATTCTTCAGGGAGAATTGATACTTTTTATTTAAGACAAGGCTCTGAAAATTTTATAGTTACTCAACTCCTACCTCTGAAAGAGCAAGTGAATAAGAAAATTCGTGAATATGAAGACCAGTATCAGGATTTAATCAAAAACCTTACTGAAGCATATCAAGATAATCAACCTAATCAGGCACTAAATTACTGTGTTCAGTTGCTGAGCATAAATCCATTTTCAATCAACGTAAAAAACATCCTTCCTGATCTGCTTTTAAACAACAAGTTAGATTATACCAACCAGAGTAAAGAGCTTGAAACTTTATTTCTAATGGTGGACGATATTTCATCTCTGCCTGAAACACTTATTGTGGCCAAGCTCTTTTCACAAAATCTATTTAGAGCTTTGGATATATTTGTGGGAAAAGTACGGGATGCATCTAGTCTTTGGCAATTGACGAAATATTTTTACACTAAAAATGAATTAAGATATCTCGATAACATATTAAGTAGAGTTAAATATTATGATAGACCTCAACTTGCCATTTCAAGTGGTGATATTTATTCGTTGAACTCAACAATAAACCCCGAAAGTTATGAAAGAATCGTACTGACATTTAACAAATTCTTAGTAGGAACTCCGTACTGGTTTCAATCAATAATGTTCTATATGTCAAATAATTTTGAGCTGGCTCAAAAATCGATTGAGCAATCTTTAAATCACGATAAATATGACACTCTTACCTATAAATATCTATTATTGCTTGATCCAGATAAAGACTCAGTGTCCTTCAAACATATTTTCCCCATCCTGCTTAATCATATTTCCTCAAACTTTTTTGAAACTATTGGAAACTGGGCGGATCTCTATTCTTTTTCCAAAAGGCTGTTTAAAGCTGGAAATATAAATATGGCAGAAAACTGCTTAATAAAGCTAAGTAAAATGAGACATCTGGGTGATGTTGATTCAAAAGAGCAACTTGCCTGGGGTATTGGTGCGCTTGCCGCGCAAGATAAAGACAGAGCTGAGTGGATTTTTAAGAATATATATTTTTATGGAACTGAAGCGGATCAGGATTATATGTATTCTGAACTAAACTGGTGGAAGTCCAATCAATTTCATAGCGTATTCCTAAAATCTTTTTTGGATAAGAAATAGCAAATATCAGCGATTGTACCGTCTATTCATAAATCCACGCCTATAATAATCAAATCACCCCAATATGCCTATTTTAGGGAAGCATTTTGGGTTAATCAGGAATGTCCATAGATTTGATTGAACATGAAAATCAACGTATTGATTTAATCAGGCAGACTTTAACCACATCCTTCTAAACTCTGAAGGTATTCCTTTTCAAAAAATACTTTTCACAATTCCTTCCATATAATGATCAGAGAATTTCAACATTTCAATTCCAACCATTTTGATGGTATAGGGATTGAATCTCATTTTCAGTCAGAATTCTATTGTAGATACGAACATCATCAATAATTTGATTGCCTCCCTTCCAACCAGTATCCCATTCAAGGTATCTACCTATGCTGAAATCTGAATCTAACCCAATGATATTTCGTGAACTGATTGCTCCTTTAAGGACTCCGTCAATATATATTTTAACTTTTTGATTTACTGGAAAAGAGTTCGAGCATACCGCAACAATAAAATGATAATCATTCATTTCAATTTGAAATTTATTAAGCGTATAAGGATTATTATCTCTGCCGTATTGTTGATAATAGACTAGATTATTAGGTAGAATACATAGGTGGCTTCGATGCGAAGAATTTTCGCCTTGAGCAATAATCGTTAGCCATTCTTGACCGTCCACTAATTTAAACCATCCACAAATTGTTTTATCCTGATTCTCATTTCCGAGATTCAATTTTGGTAATAATACATAACTTCCTTTACCTTCAATGTTGCAAGCACTATTATGATTTCCAAATCTGTCATTAACCCATCTGACAGAACCAATTACGGTACCATTGTTGTTGTTTGTACTCACATCCTTCGCATTTCCATCAAAAGGATAATAAGCTAGTAAGCCACTCGAAGGAATGTTTGAAAAAAGTTTATTTGCTTGCTGGGTATTAGAATTATATTCAGCATCAATTTGTATTGCATAAACACCTGTTTTACCTTTTTCAGCTGATTCAATTTTAATATAATATAATACATTACCATTTGGTGTAAGAGTTGGTGGCAAAGTGCCAAAATCCTTAGGCTTCATATCCAAAAATGTTTTCTGCAAACCCAAAACATTATCGTTTTTAACTTGGCCGATAATATGCACCGGCAAAGAAAAATAAACCAATTTTATTTTATAATTATGATTAGAATCTGTAGGTTTGAATATTATCCAATCAACATCGTTGGCAGGATAGATTGTATGTTTTTGTGCTTCATTTATTCCAATAAAGGTAGCGCTTTCTTTACTATTATCATTTTCAAAAGAATCCCTTTCTAATTGCGAATAAGCACTATTAAATATCGAAAGAAAAAAAAGTGTGATTAAAATGTATCTCATTGCTAACTCCACCTTAAATTTTAGAACTTTTAGCCAATATTATAACTACCATTTTCATTATTTGGAGAAATACCTCCAAAAGCGCCGAATTCGGAAATACCTCAACAAATATTATTTAACCAACAAGAGTAACTACCCCTAAGGCCTCTGACTAATTATAATTATTCCAAATCACCCCCAAATTGCCTATTTTGAGGTACTCATTTTGGGTTAATCAGGTATGGCCTTAGATTTCATTGAACTTGAAAATCAACGTATTGATTTAATCAGGCAGACTTTAATCACCTCGTCCGAAACTCTTAAGATATTCCTTTTAACCGACTACTTTTCAAAAGTCCTTCTATATAACGATCAGAAAATTGAAGAGGCTTTTTTGGGGGAATTTATGGAGGAGTATGCCTTAAAGTTAGCCGAATTTGAACCGTGGGGGATCGAACCTGGGTATACAAAGGAACTTATCTGCCCAGATAAATGAGCTGAAAGATAAATCCGTCGGCGCAGCGTTCCGGTCAGAGTTAAACACTCAGGCAGACAGACTTAAATCCCGGCTCGAGTCACTTAACCGCTATACTGCAGGGAGAAGCTATTAAGTCACCTGAAAAGCTGCAGGCTTATTTTCCTTTAATTGATGAAGGCAATAAGAACGGTTTTTATGGTATCATTGAGACTGTAAATGTAAGGATTAGCAGGGCATCCGGCGCTGACAAATTTCTCATTGTACCCAGCGAAAAGGAAATAGAAAAAAGAATAAAAGAGCAGGTACGGATTTCCTGGGAAATGGCAATTAAAGTCCTGAAAAGATTTATCAGGAAACCCCACAAGTACCATGAAGTAATTATCAGCTTTGAAAAAAAAGATGGCTGCTATGAAGGGAATTCACTTGGCTCAGCCTTAACTATTACTTTCCTCCAGCAGCTGATGAAATTTTACAATCCTGCCTATATGGTCAAAATCGTACCAAACACGGCATTTACCGGTTCACTTAACTCCGATGGTACTATCCCCGGCGTCGGTGAGAAAATTATTAAACAAAAAACCAACGCCGTATTCTATTCATTTGCAAAGTCTTTTGTCATCCCCAAACAGGACGAATATACTGCAGTCAAAGAATATAACAGGTTAAAAGGTCTCTATCCCTCAAGATCATTAAAGATTATCCCGTCTGAAAACATCGATGACATTTTAAATCGTAGAGACATTGTTGAAATAGTCAAACGAAACCCGGTGGTAAGAACCGGCAGGTTTATAGCAAAGAACCTGGCAAGTACATTTATAGTCCTTCTATTGATTTCTGTTATATTATTCCTTTTTATACTTGACCTGGATGACAATCCTGCCAGCTTATCCGCTGATGGCTCAACTTTATTCATAAAGAATAAAAATGATAAAATCCTATGGACAAAAAAAATATCTGTTGATAAAAGTTCGGGAGTCTCAGAAAGGTTGATATCAGATAGAGTAAGAATAGTGGATATAAATTCAGACGGAGAAAATGAAGTTATCATAAATGGAGAAGGTTCTGAGTCAACAGGGAATTATGACAATGGCGCTATATTGAGATGTTACGACAAGAAAGGGAATGAGCTCTGGAAATATTCTTTCAAAGACAAAGTAAACTCAAAACGTGAAAACCTCAATAGTGAATACAATATGAAAATTCTGGACACGCTGACTTTCTTCGGAAAAAAGAGTTTATATTTAATTTCATCAAACGGACCTTCTTTCAGCTCTGCTATTATACAGGATTGACATCAGTAATGGGAAAAGACTTCCGGGAACATTCTGGGCTTCAGGTCATATTATGGACGCTTCATATAAAGACATTGATAATGATAAAAAACCCGAAATTGTCGGGACAGGGTACGATAATGGATATGAGGATCTGGTATTCTTCGCTTATGAAATTGACACTTTAACCAAAGTAAGACCAACAACAGAGCAATACCTGATAGAAGGATTTCCATCCGCTGAATTAATCGCATATATCAGATTTCCTAAAATAGATTATGATAATTATATGAAGAGTAAGGACGCCGAGTTATTTAACAGATGGATTTTTATATCGGGATAACACTTCATATTTTCCAATTTGGTGCATCGATCCCTCCACATCTCAATGAAATACAGCTCGGTTATGAAATAGACTATAACCTGAAAGATATTGATGTAAACTTTTCCAGCAGCTTCAGGGTTCAACGTGACACGCTGGTATCCCACGGTTTATTAAAACCCCCATACACCGATACCAGAGAATACCGTGAAATCATAAAAAACAATATCCTTTACTGGAAAAACGGAAAATGGCTTAAAAAGACTGAATTGGATTAAGTAATTAATCAAGTAATATTTCATATCTTTGCAGATGGCAAAAGCAGTTCGGGTATTCGAAATACTTCAGGCTGTTAGTAATCAAAATATTGAACGTACGGAGTTGAACCAGCTTATAGAATTAACGCAAAGTTTTGCGTATACCAATTTAAAATTCAGGTATAGAAAACTTGCCAAAGTACTGATGGTAGAAGATCTCACCCTTAATGAGATGGCAATAGATGCCATTGCACCCCTTTTTGAAATAAACACCGATGGCATACTTGTCAGGATAAAATCTGCTTTTGATAATTGGGAACCTGCCATAACAAATGAAGAATCCGCACTTTTTTTCCTTAGCAGAATAGCCTTAAAAAGTACAGAAATGTATGTCTCTGAATTACTAAGATCGTCTGATCCATTCTTTTCAAAAATATTGCGTGCTGTAAATTATATTATAGAAAGAAACGGATGCCGGAAAAAACAGATACTTGGAATAACTTATGTTGTAAAGAGGGAAGAAGTAGATATCGGCCGACTCCCTGATAACCAATGTATATATGACCTTCCGTCATACTTATTCAAAGACAATAAAAATATCCTTAATGAAATATTTGAATATTTGAAGGAGAATATCGGTAAAGCCGAAGCTATTCCTTTAAATGCTCTGGTTCTGAAGATAAAAAATACAGGTATGTCCAATTTCGAACAAAGTCCGGTTCCGGCAATACTTAATGTTCTGGAAATTGAATCGGTCATCAACAAGGCTGTCGAAACAGTATTCAGGAAACTGGAAACCAGCTATGTAAATACTAAAAAGATAGACGAAGAAGAGGCAATAGCTATTAAGAATGCCCTCAATAAAATTGTTGTTGATCTAAAGGATGGGGGAGTCAATCCCGGACTTCAAAAATATCTGATGGCGGAAATAAGATCATTAACTTTCGATGACTACCGCGCAGCCTATCAGAACATATTTGAATATTTATTTAAAATGCTGAGAAAAGAGATAATTGAACATCTTGATGCTGAATAGCACAGCAGGATTTCCAAAAATAGAATATTTGATAGTATTAAAAAGATGATGATAACCGAGCAAGATATATTTAACTATGTATTCTTTCCTGAAACTGTAAGTTCAGAGAAAAGAATAAAAATACAAAATGATGAAAACCTGGCGGAAGCAATTGAATTCATCGGCGAGGTCCTTAAAGCCTCAAAAAGAAAACCGGAAATATCACTTCGAAAGAAATTAGCTGATAAAATCCCCGCATATACATATTCAAATGTAATCAGATTAGATCCTATGAATGAAGTTCTTGGTGCGAGAAGCAAACATCTTGCCGCTGACAGCGAATCCAGAACCCTCATTTCAAAAATGATGAGCAATACTTTCATTGACAAAGACCAGGAATTTATGATCAAGGTTATAAGCTCTGAAAATACCTCTAAAATATTTGTATTCACAACTAACAATGAAAGCATACAGAACTTTGACATACTAATCCAGCCGAATAGCCTCAAGTATCATTTTGATGATAATTCTCAGCCGCTGACAATTGACCATAAAATTGACATTACTGATGTCCAAATTTTCCTGCCTTAAGTGCATCGCACGTAACCATTTGTCCTCTCAAAGCCTCGCAACCCATATTCGTAGATTCATTCCTTGCCTTAGGTGCATCGCACCGGAATGTTATTAGATCACCGTATTCATAACTCCCGTAACCATCTGTCCTCTCAAAGCCTCGCAACCCATATTCGTAGATTCATTCCTTGCCTTAGGTGCATCGCACCGGAATGTTATTAGATCACCGTATTCATAACTCCCGTAACCATCTGTCCTCTCAAAGCCTCGCAACCCATATTCGTAGATTCATTCCTTGCTTTAGGTGCATCGCACCGGAATGTTATTAGATCACCGTTTATAAAACCCGCCCTCTCACCGTATTACCGCACCCGCTGGAATTTCTATTGCAATACCTTGTATCTAATATGTGTAACCTTACCGGTTCCACTCACTTCGATCGGTTCAAGCTTAAGATTAGACACTCCCTCAAAAAGCCGCGTACCTGCGCCTGTAGTCACAGGAACAATATGTAACCACAGTTCTTCAATCAGCCCAGCCGCCAAATATTGGTTGAGGGTATTCGCTCCTCCCATAATCTTCACATTTCGGTTTCCTGCTGCATCCTTTGCCTTTGAAAGCGTTGATTCAATTCCGTCAGTAACAAAGATAAATGTCGTCCCACCCTCCATTTCTATCGGTTCTCTCTCTACGTGCGATAGAACGAAAACCGGAGCGTGATATGGAGGATGTGTCCAAAATATGACCAGCAATTTAATTATGTCCAAAATTTGACCAGGTCCAAATAGAGTTGCATAGTGTGAAGTCTCTTTCATTTAAATTCTTACGCCTCACGCTATCTCAGAAAACCTACTCACCTTTTTCTTCATATCAAAAAGTTGTATCGTTTTAATTTGAATCAGATTTGAAGATGGGAGACCCTCGCTATCAGTAGGGGTTTATTTGATTACACCTTTATAAATATCGAGCATATAGCGCTTAATAAATTTGGTACTAACATCCAGGAGTCTTTTATCCAGTCTTAGACAAATTTCTTTAAAAATAGTTTCAGGTACACCGCCATAAAAAGCTTCTGCAATTGATCCGTTGATTGCAGCTAGTGTATCCGAATCTCCGCCTATATAAATTGCTTTTCTTATTGAGTCTTCAAATGAATCTGAAATCAGAAAAGTAAAGATTGCCTGCGGGACAGTATCATGACAACTTTCATTAAATTGATAGTTCCTTCTTAAGTCTTCTATATCCAGATCAAGATTGTAACTAAATATTTTCTTGACAAACTCTTTAATTTCATTTTTTGATTTCTTAGTACGTGCAAGAAATATTGAAGCAGCGGTTGCCTGTGCACCTTTAATGCCTTCAGGATGGTTATGTGTTACTTCTGCACTTTCTTTTGCTTTTAGCAAAACTGTTTCAATATCACTATAAGCCCAGCCAACCGGACTTACCCGCATTGCTGAACCATTTCCCCAGCTATTATATGGCTGAGGGTTTCTGTTATTTGCCCAGTTGTGAAACCCGCCGCCGTAACTGCAATCTGGATAGTTATGATAGTACTCAAGAAGTTTTCTTTTATAATCGCTGCCGGATAAAATACTGTCAGCTAAAGCAGCAGTAAGCACTGTATCATCGGTAAAAAATGACTCTTCTGAAAATAAGGGGAAGTTGTATTCCGGTTTCAGAAAATCAAATTCATAAACTGAACCGATTATGTCTCCAGCAATTGCACCTAACATTTATACTCTTCTGAAATCTTTTCACTTCATCTTTTATTACTTTATCCACCAAGATAATGATATATTAAAAAGAACTAAAACAATGATAATGTTTTTTTCTAAGCCTTTCAAAACCTCGGGTATTCACTTAAGTTAAAGGGAAGCGAATAATCATATTGACAAAATAATTTTATTTTTACCTGTTAGCGTTAATTTGAAATTCAGATTATATTTTACCGCTGCCAAAAATACCTTTAGAATGCCACTTAAATGGCTGTAGTAGAACAACAAATAACACAACACCCAGGACAAAAAGACCGGCCATTAACCCGATGGTTGCAGCCTTATTAGTTTTCAATGTTTGGATATTTTCAATATCCTCATCATAGATCTTTCTGAACCCCTCTTTACTTTTATCCAGAACCAGGTAGAAAAAACCTCCCGCAAGGAGTGTTTAAAAGGCTTTTTAGAAGTTTCGCGTAGAGAGCGGTTTAGCGGCAATGGTTTTATGCAATAAAATAATCAATATTTATTTATTCCACTGCCAATTCTTATAAGCCACAGTGGCAGGTGATCGTGCGCCGTCTTTTTCATATTCACTGAGACGATCAGCAAGCCACTCGAACCACTCATATAAATAGAGACGGTTATCCGTGCGGCGATGCTCCCCGATCCACGGCTTAAGTTTATTCCACGAAAGGAGTATCGGGCCCCCATAAAGCGCATCCACCCAGGGCAGCGGTATCTGCCGATGATAGATCAGCAAGCCCAGACCTTCCCACGTAGTTCCGAGATAACGCACGGCAGCTTCATTATTTTTAATGAGGCTATCCAGGTGAACAAAAGTCGCTGTATCCGGCAGATTGCGCACAAACGTCAGGGCATTGCTGTAGGTTTCGGACTCGCCTATTTCGAAAAGCCGGAAGATTGCTTCGCTTTCGTGTTCCTCACTGAAATTGTGTATTTCAATTGCACCGTATATTACACCCGTTACCACCGCTATCATCGTTACAAAATCGAACACCCATTTGTGCTTCATATTATTATCCATTGTTCTTTATTTGTTATAAATAAGAAAGTTATTTGGATAAAATAAAAAAAATTCAACTGACAATTTATTTAACGCTTAAAGGGAAATTTCAGGACAAAAACTACCGGCCAAACTCGACAAATCCAGGACAGCTATTCCATTTCCCGGGACATAATAGACTTTGATTTTGCCCGGTATGCCTGAGGAACCGGGTATTTTATTTTTTATTCCCGGGGAATATTATGTTTAATTTTATTCCAGGATTCCTCAAAATCAAATTTTACAAAAGTAGGACTTTCATTGTTATGACAGGTTACGCAGAATTCCTGGATGTTATCGTGAAGAATAAGCCCGTTCTTAACGGCTAAGTCTTTATCTTTCATTATCTTCATATCCTTATACGCAGAACCCGGTCCGTGGCAGGTTTCACACTGAACCCCGTCTTCAATTTTAAATTTCTTCCCCAGCATCGTCGCGTCAAGATTATAACCGGTTACGTGGCATTTTAAACATTCCCAGGTTTTAGATGCTGGCTTGGTGAAACCCTTCGCTTTTGCTATCTGATTTGCCGTATCTGTCAGCAGAGCTTCAAAAGCCTTTGAATGAGCACTTTTCTGCCAGATTGAAAGCTGATTTCCCATCTTTTCAGATTTGTGGCACATACCGCAAGTCTCAACGCCTACATAGCTATATTTAATCTGAGATAATACTGAGACAAATGGTAATAGAAGCAGGATCAGAAGATGGTAAATTGAAAATTTCATATAACCTCCTTTAATGAAATTATTTTCCCGTAACAGTTAATTTCTCATTTTTATTCAACAGAAGCAAAACATCTGGACTATTCATTTTTTTCTTCATTATAGAGCTCCTTTTTTTAATTTAGATGAAAAGTGTCTCTGGCAAAAAATCACTTTGATATATTGTACCTAAGGAAATGGAGTGGATCAATAGTCCAAAAGAATGAAAAAAGAACTACACCTGGAAGCGCAATATCAAAATCATTTCTAAAAATTCTTGTAGCCTATATGACCTTTGCATAAATTACGATTAACAATTAACTGTTTTTATACTCACCCGAAACGGCTTGCGAAAATTCAATTTATATTTAAGTTATCACGCAATTCGTAAAAAATTATGTTGGGCGTAAATTAAATCAACACTGGATAAGAAATGAAAAATATAACTATAGATAATTACCTGGACAGCCATTACATCCACAGAAGCAATTGGTTAAGGGCAGCGGTTTTAGGAGCTAATGATGGAATAATTTCTATTTCAAGTCTTGCAATTGGTATTGCGGCTGCAAGTTCAACTAGAGAACCTATTGTTTTGGCAACTGTGGCAGGACTTGTGGCGGGAGCTTTATCAATGGCAGCCGGTGAATACGTTTCTGTGAGTTCTCAAACAGACACAGAAAAAGCAGATATTGAAAGAGAGGTAAAAGAACTTCAGGAAATGCCGGAAGAAGAGATGAATATTTTAGCCCAGATCTATGAAAAACGGGGACTAAAAAAAGAAACGGCTATGCAGGTAGCTATTGAGCTCTCCGAAAAAGATACATTGGGAACGCACATAAGAGATGAATTAGGCATTAATGAAATTAGTCAGGCAAATCCTATACAGGCGGCCATGGCATCAGGTGCAGCTTTTACTGTAGGAGGCGTAATGCCATTATTAACCGTGCTTTTAGCACCTGTAAATGCACTGGAATATTGGTTGTATGGACTTACTATTCTTTTCCTTGTTATTTTGGGAATAGCATCGGCAAAAACAGGTGGTTCTAAGATAGGAAAGGCTATCTTACGCATAACTATCTGGGGGACTATAGCGATGGGACTTTCAGCATTAGTAGGCTATATTTTTGGCGTAAACCTATAAATTATAAGATCAGAAGATATGATGGAAGCCTAATAGATGGGGTTATGTTTTGATGTTATGACGCTTTTCTATATCCCTATCCAGTTCCTCAAACAGACTGTTCGTCTATATATTTTTTATTTCATCATCATCTCGCCCGCAGCTGATTCCAGGTAATATCTTTTAGATAGGTCGAAGTTTTTGGCGGCGGATGTTATCCGGTTAAAGAGTTCGTAGGGGGTGGTCTCTTCGTTATCATTAAAAATTAAACCCCTTGAAGCCCCTTTCCCTAGTGCTCTGTCTATCTTCTTTATCAGGGACGGGGGGAGGTCGGCTGTGCCCTGATTTAATTGCTTCAGTTTTTCTGCTATCTCTTCTCTTTGTTCGGCTGCCTTACTGATTTTCTGATTGATGAACTGCTTGAGGTCTTCACTGCCCCCTCGTTTATCATTTACCTCATCGCAAAACGTAAAACAGGATTTATGGTTGACGCGGCCATTTACGGTTTAGCAATCGGGGCAGGGTTTGCACTTATAGAAAATCTTTATTACCTGAATGCGATCCATATTGAGCTTGCGATAGAAGCCAAAGGGGTACTTCTGCTGAAGCAGGCAGGTATGACTGTCACCATCGACGAAGATACAAGGGACAATTTCATAGAATTAACCTCATTACTGAGGCTCATTCCAACCTCCCCTCTTTTTACAATTTCATGACAACCGGGGAGGATGTATAATTTATATTCACCTAAGGTTTAAATCATTGGCCGATCCTGCTGACCTGTGTCAATTATCAACATTTTAAGGGAGGTGAGATATGAAATATCTGATTCTATCAGCCTGCTTATTTATGGCTGCGTGGTATAATTATGGACAAAAACTGGATTATTACATGAAGGATTATTCAGGGGATAAGGAAGTATGGAAATTTGTTTCCGCCCAAAAATTTACTGAGAGGGATTTGACACTCAATGAAAACAAACAGCGTTACGCCCCTTCTGCTGAATTGGTAGAAGAGGAGCAATACTGGAGTCTTATCAACCCTTATCCGACGAATGGATTTTTAGTTTCAATCTGCAGTGATAACAATTTCATTATTACAACCGGGATAAGCATTAACTTCTTAACAGGGTTGAGTCCTGCAGGATTATTTACCTCAACTGATAATGGGAACCACTGGAAGGAGACTGATTTTGGAACAGATACCATTATAATCGATCTTGAAATGAAGGGGGAAACAATATGGTGTACCGGAGCAAATTTTTATACTTCCGATTTAATCCTTCTTAAATCAACGGACAGAGGAGAGAATTGGGAAAGCAAGCACCTTCCGGATTTATCAAATTATGCAAATGATCCCGTCTATTGTAAGTTTTTCAATGAAAACGAGGGATTAATCTCAATATTGTATTCCGGGGTAGGAACCCAGCTGCCATTATTTAAAACAACAGATGGGGGTGAAACGTGGGAAACCCTGAACATGGTTTTTCCGGCAATGATTAAAAATGAAAAGATATTTTTCATGAACCCGAACTATGCCTGGCTTGGTTTCAGGGAACCTTCCCAGCCGGAAACTCTGCAGTTGGCGCATACCTCAAACTCAGGTTTAGATTGGCGAATACAGTATTCAGATAGCGCCGAAGAATTAAAATGTATGTATTTTCCCGACGAAATGCATGGGTGGCTGGTTTATGAACAGTTTAATTATCCTGTTAAACATCTGAAAATTTGTTCCACTTCTGACGGTGGTGAAAGCTGGAACACTCAAAAGATTATTGAGGGGGATATGTATGATATTTTTGGGTGTAAGATGTTTGCCGCAGATAGTATGAACGTTTGGATAGGTTATACTACGAACTTTGATATTCCGTTGAAAATCCTAAAGACAACTGATGGAGGAATAAATTGGGAGGAATTCCAGGCTGTGAATGCTACTGATATTCAACTCGGAGATATTGAATTCGAAAATTTGAATTCAGGGTGGATTGTATCTTCTATGGGTACGATCCTCCATACGACGAACGGAGGCTCTGTCTGGGAAAGAAAGAACACGATTGTTACATCTGCCTTGCTTCAGGGGGTGGATTTTATTGATCAAACCTATGGGATAGCTGCAGGAGGTGATGATGATATTAACGGCTGTGGGGCCGTAATACTGAATACAACAGACGGCGGAGAGCGTTGGGGTGTTCTTTTATGTGATTCGAACTTCGCTTTTACTGATGTAGATATGATTGACAGAAATACAATTCTGGCTCTGGCTTCTTCATATTCATTATACAATAGCAGTTATATATACAGAACAACAAACGAAGGAGCTGCCTGGAGCATCAGTGAGTTTGATACATTAATGCTAAGATCGGCTCAAACTGTTGATTCCAAAGCATGGATAGTAGGTACTACGGTAAGTTATAATCCTGCTATAATATTTTCTTCGGATGCAGGAGGTACCTGGGTTCCACAAACAAATATAAATGTAGCTGGAACGGGGTTGAATGAGGCCTGCTTCACCGACCAGCTTACAGGTTATGCAGTCGGCAATAATGGGGTAGTATTAAAAACTACAGATGGGGGAGAAGCATGGTTATCATGCTGGGGTAATTTAGATCCCAATGATTTCTGGAGATTTTATACGCTGACAAGTGTTTATTTTATAAATAACACAACCGGATGGATCTCAGGTACGATCTCAGGTTATTCAAATAAAATAATCAAAACCACGAATGGCGGACAGACCTGGGATACTTTATCAATAAATGCTTATGGCCGGCTGTTTTTTATTGATTCGGGGAATGGATGGATCTTTAGTGATTTGGTATGGAGAACAGGTGATGGAGGTGAAACATGGGAGGCTCTGGCATCTCCTAATGGCATCTACAGTGCAGATTTCGTGGATGCTAAGCATGGCTGGGCGGTTGGGTCCGGGGAAGAAATTTTAAATACTTCGATAATTCTGTAGCAGTAGAAGATTCTAAAGATATCCATCCGGATAACTTCCTGCTTTTTCAGAATTATCCGAACCCCTTTAACCCTTCAACAACAATTAAATATGATCTGCCCGAGCAGAGCAGGGTAAGTCTTAAGATTTATAATGTTCTCGGAGAGGAAGTTGCGGCCCTTGTGAATACAGAGCAGATGGCTGGCAGATATGAAGTAACCTGGAATGCTGCCCGCTTTGCCAGTGGAATTTATATTTACAAAATCCAGGCAGGGGATTTTGCTGCGGTTAAAAAAATGATACTCGTGAAATAACAGGAACAGATTCAAGAAGATAAAGCGGAAGATATATTTACTTGATTCTTATAGCTCCAATTTTTTTTGAGTTCTGTACACTATTCTGCTATGTTCACAGTTAGTGTACAGGTACATAAAGTGTACGGGCAAATTACTTTAATCGCTAACTAATAACTGAAGGAGCTTTTTTAAGGGAATGATGCCAAATTGAAACAATTATGATGCAATTATGAGCCAATGGTGAGACTATTGAGCCCATTATGAGCCCTTCAATATTTGGATTATTGGTTTATTCCTGTTGCTTTTCATATATCATTTATTTACGAATCATTACATTATTAACCATCCTGGAACTTAATACTTTCACTAAAGCTTTCCGGGGTACTTCTTTGGCAGAACCTTTCAAAACCTTCGGGTGACATAGATTTTAATTTGTTGAGAAATATTTCTTTGTATTCAGATTGTTTTATAATATCTTTTTCTTCGTCTCCTTCTTTGCTTACAATTTCTTTCCCTCTTTTTTGCCATTCACTATGAATATGGTAAAATATTTTTATCAACTCTTCATCTGTAGGATTGCTGTTCAATCCTTTTTCAGTCAAAGTCCATACACTTTCTTTTGAAACATCAATGAAACCAGCTTCAGTTAGATAAACTCTTGCCCAAGCAATTTGGTTGTCAATTTTAACAACCCCACTTTTATATTTTTCTATTAATTCTTCGTCTGAAATATGAAACATCTCGATAAGTTCATCTTTTACCTCAACGGCATTTGCGGAACCACCAAGTTTTCTAATAATTCCCAAAATTGGATTAAAGAAAATTAGATTTTTGGGAAGATTTTTTGTTTCCAAATTATTTTTCCTAACTATTATTACTATTTAAAAGAAGACTGCATGCGATGGTTGCTTGTCAGTAGGGGATAATTTGCGCGAATACAAATCCAATTTCTCAATTAAGCCCGCCAGAATTTAATGTAGCTTGTCCATTTTCTAATTGAACTCTTTTATCGGTGAATTAAATAAAGTTACCAGGTTAATCTCTTTAAAATCAAGATGACATCATAATAATGATGTCATCCTGAACAGAATCTATTTTACTGCCATCTTAAATACAATCTTACTTTAATAGTCCCGCTATTATTTTGTAGCGATACGGTTGTAGGATAATTAGCATTAACCTCCTGGATAACTTTGAAACCATTGGCGTAACCCATATAATCATCGGCATCTAGCGGATCATAATCCCATAAATCTATATAATACGTTTTTGACCAATTTTGTAATTGGTATTCTGTAGTAAGGTTCCATTGAACGGGTAATCCGGAAGGATCTCAGGTCAGCTACGTAAGTGAGCGGAAGTATAGAAACATAGTGGATCACAGAATCAGATAATGTAAAATACAAATCTGGCCCTGAGCCAAAATCCCATCCTGCTCCATTAGCATCACTAAATGGAATTGCGTCAACAATAACTTTTTGTAAATAAACTTTACCTGGTGTAATTGTAATATTCTTTGTCATCACGTTTGATTTACCTGTAACATTATTACTTGCAGTTAAAGTAACTGTATAATGTCCCATCTGATTATATGATTTTGAGGGATTTGCTGCTGTCGAGGTAGTTCCATCACCAAAATCCCATAAGTAATTAGTAGCATTCTCGGATGCATTCTGAAAAGTGATTGATGCGGGGGTAACAGTTGTCCCACCATAATTATATGAAGCTACCGGGTCAGCCGGGATAGCAGATAGAGAAATGTTTTTAGTAGAAGTCTGCCCAGCATCTACGGAAACGTTAACCGTGCCTGGGAAAAATCCATCTGTTTCAACGGTTATTGTATAATCACCGGCTTCAACTTCCGGAATAGTATAATTTCCATTATTATCTGTATTTACAGCTGAAGTTGAAGGTTGGGTATGTATGCTTGCTCCGCCAATTCCATTGCCGGTGCTTTGATCGATGACTTTTCCTGTTATCGTTCCTTTTGTAGATGGGCTTGCAGGATTATCATCCTTACCACAACCTGCAATTACGAAGACGGAAAGAATTACTACAGTGATGTAATATTTGACCATTTTGTTCCCTTTATATTTTTTACGTCGCTATTTAATCAAATTTTAAGCCATGAGTAAAGGAATGAAGGCTAAATAGATTTCTTCAAAAAATTGGCGTAATCCTTAAAATATTTCTTATAGAATTGATTCTGGTTATATGTCGGTAAATGTGGAAACGGCCAAAATGTACGTTGCAGGAAATTATTACCAGCAGGTACACCGGAATAGTTTTCATTAGACTTTGTATGTCCTATATAATCCCAGTAGAACTTTACGTCTTTTTTACCGGTATGAATTAATTGTCTTATCACTGGTTGGCCTAACGTTATTATAGCTGCATCAGGAAATTTTGATACTTCCTCAATAAGAATTTCAATCCAGTATCTGAAATGCCTCGTCAGTATTCGTTCATTATCCTGAGGTGGTTCGTTAAAAAAACATTTATAAAGATTTGTCGCATAAATTTCACTAAAAGAAATCCCAAGTTCATTACAAACTAAATAGATATAATTCTTAAGGTGTTTTGATTCATCAAGCATTAGCACAGATTTTATTTCTGACCTGGTTTTCTCTTTTCTAACGGTAGGATCCTGTCCAATTATAACTAATCTGATATTAGAAAGAGATAAAGCCTCAGAGAAAGGGACAGGGATATGTTTATTAACAGAACAAAGGTCAGAGCATATTTTCTCATCAGATGAAACTTGTCTATAAATTTTCTCTGATTTTTTAGATATGGATTTTATGAAGGTTTGCATAGTTCCCCAAATTGGTGAATTGATAAGTTCAGTTATTTCCAAACTGCATTAACTGCATGCAACTTTTAATCTATTTTTTAATAGCCAAAGTTAGCATACTTGCCAATTCTTTTATTGCTGAGTTTGTTTCGATTCTATAATGGAACTGTAATAAGCCTTCTCCAAAAAGGACTGATCCCAAGGGCCCATCATCATTGTTTTGAAAATAAAATTTAAATGTTGGATACCAGGCTACAACATTTTCACTTTGTGGGATAATTTTATTTTCTGGTGATACCATAAACTAATAACTAATTCCATTTTTTACGTTGAATTTTGTACTCCAGTTATCGGCAGAAGAATTTAATATTTTGATGAACTCCTTAGCTTGAGCTGGAAGTAAGGGAATAGCATAGGTTAAATTTACATCAGTTAAATCGCTAACGAACCTTGTTTGTTTTGACGGAGCAAGAAGAACATATGATAATGTATCATTATCTTTTGCAGAAATAACTCCAAATTGAAAACCATTTATGCCATATTCGTCTTTGATTAATTCAAAAACTGTTTTTGTTGAACGATGGAAATATGGTAAATCGGCTTCAGAGTGATAGAATATTGGTTCTGGCGCACAACTTTGTAATGACATTACAACGACAAAAGTGCAGAAAGCAAGAAGGATACCTCTCATTTTAAACCTCTAATTTTTTTAGCTACGGTTGAATAATTCTAACCACGTTAATTGTTTATAATCCTGAAGATTTGGTATCCCTTATAGTGGCTTAGCTTAATCATAACCCCAGGTTTATTCAGTAATTTCAGAGTAAAGTTAAAGTAATTTTGGAATAGTGACAATAAGAAACTAAAATATGTGGGTTTGTTTTTATCGTCTTATTATCTTCTAACCAAAAAGCATCTCACCCGCAGCTGCTTCCAGGTAATATCTTTTAGATAGGTCGAAGTTTTTGGCGGCGGATGTTATCCGGTTGAAGAGTTCGTAAGGCGTGGTCTCTTCGTTATCATTAAAAATTAAACCCCTTGAAGCCCCTTTCCCTAGCGCTCTGTCTATCTTCTTTATCAGGGCCGGGGGGAGGTCGGCTGTGCCCTGATTTAATTGCTTCAGTTTTTCCGCTATCTCTTCTCTTTGTTCGGCTGCTTTACTGATTTTCTGATTGATGAACTGCTTGAGGTCTTCATTGCCGTAATGAATTCGTTTATCGTCTTCGGCTATCTTTACATATGCGCCGTTTGTGCAGATGTATCTTAGTATGTAGTGAGATACTCCCAGCGCTCTGAAGCCGGTTTCTGAGTTTACGATGTTCATTCCTATGCCGCATTCGTCGCCAGGCACGGGCTGCGTTTTCATTTTCTCTTCGGTGGTAATCGACATAAAGAAGTCGTTCCGCGAGATTCTGTCGATGCCGTAGGCTTCGCAGGTGCCGATAACGCTGAGATCGCTTAGTTCGTTGTAGTCGGGACTCAATAACGTCAGCGCGTCTCCCTCTTCTATCTTGATGGTTACGTATTCCCGCTGAATGTTCATCAGGTAATCGTTGCATACGGAGGCAACTGTTTCGTGGGATAACCTGTAAAGCTGGGCTAAGGGGAAGTTGTACCATTTGAGCAGCTTGTGCAGGAAGCTTCGCCTTACCGGGAATTCTTTCAGCCTTCCGTTCATCACCTGCAGCACTAGTACGCTGCCTTCAACCGTCAGCTTCAGGTCTGAAGGGTTTGCGTCCAGCCGGCAGTGTGCTGCAGTTTCCAGGTGCTCTTTAACTTCACCCGGCTCGGCGTTAATAAATTCTCTGCCTTCTTTTACCATCATCTGATTCCTTAAGGTTTAGTAATGCCAGGTGTACCATGCTGCTCTTGAAGCTAAGCTCAAAGCCCGTAAGCGAATCTCCCGAAAATCTTTTTTCTTTCCCCACGCCGGCCCCGGGATGTAATGTGTATTCCAGCTTCTCGAGGTTATCAAAAAGATCGGCTGTCTTGTATTTTGCTTCGGCTTCTGTAATTTCGTTGGTCTTATCGTCAAGGGCGGCCACTTCCATACCGGCGCTTCGCAGAATCCGGGGATAGTATTCCTGATAAATGTCCGTTCTGTTAAACAAGTCGATGTTCAGCAGTTCCCGGTCGGTGAATATTGCAAGTCCGTTAGCTTCTATCTCAACAGGGAAGTGCTCTGCAAATGAATCAAAGTCTACTTTTTTACTTTCGAATACGTCGGTAAGGTTCATTGTGGCCGACTTTACCTTGAACGCTATTGAGTAGTTTTCTACTTCTTCCCATACTTCTCCCTGCGAAGCCTTAAATCCTTCGTTCTTTTTAAGACTCTTATCTACCGCTTTCGATTTACCGGCCCTGAGTTTCTGGGGCGAGAGGAAGCCGGAGGTGCCGAATTTCTCCGATACGGCGTTCCAGCGCCCCTGCTCAACACAGCTTACGGGAAGGTTGATCTTGGTGTTGGGGGCTATCAGTACGCTCGTGTTCAGCACCCTGTTCTGCTTTGCCCCTGTAAGTATATCCCCATCCATAAAGAATACATACTTACCTGAAAGATTGAACAGATGCAGATTGTTTACGCTGCCGGCCTCACTTACTTCCTTAACCTGGATCAGGTCATCCTTCAGCGCTTCCGCCCCGGAAATGTACTCAAGCGTGTTGTTCGGTATGCCTCTGAACTGAACCACTGAAAGCCTTTTGTGTTTGTGAAATGAACCTATTTCAAGCTGCATATTTTTCTCCTTTATTAACTGGTTCAAAGTTAACCCTCGCCGGAGCCGGAAGCGTATCACTTAATGATATTATTCCCGGTCTATTGCTTAATCACCCGCCAAATGGTATTTTTCAACAGGCTAATATCATTCGGGGCAGAAATATGTTCGACTTTCAGTCAAAGTTTAAGCGTCAGATAGAGATCCTCGGCATATGCATTTCAGGACAAATTTTCCCGTTACCCGTAAGAACATTCGACCTTGCCGATTACTTCCACGTGGAAGAGCTTACAATTAAAAGGGATCTGCAGGATCTCAGATCGTACGGCATTAATATCCATTCACATAAAAAAAACGGTATATGCATCTCCTCTGATATTCCCCCTGAAAAACTTATCGATATAATCCTTCATTATGCGGGACTTAACCACAACGACTACGCCCTGGATAAATCAACCTCGCTCCTTGTTGAGAAAAAAGGCACCGGCGCCTTAGGCATTTTTGTGGTACTTCAGCTCTGCATCGATAACAGCGAAGCCGCAAAGATCGATTACAATAAGATGGGCTCGAAGGTTGAATGCGGCAAGGAAATTGAACCTGTGCTGATATTCCAGAATGAGGGAAGCTGGCGGCTGCTTGCCGGTTCCGACGGGAAGATGAAGCAATACATAATCGATAAGATTGCGGCAGTGAGATCTTCGGGTAGAATTTTTGAGAAAGAAGCGTACAAGTTCCCCGACCTCTTTAAACACTCCTGGAAAAGCTGGCTGGGTGATGATAATTTCAGGGTGAGGCTGTCCCTTTCACCTTACTGGGCCGAAAGGGTGAAGCCGAGGATGCTGATAGCAGACCAGAAGATAAATAAGAACGAAGATGGCTCAATAATATTTGAGTGTACAGTAAATTCATTAAATGAGATTGCCGGCTGGATAGTAGCAAGGGGGGAGGGCATCAGGGTTCTGGAACCTCCTGAACTAAAGGACCAGGTGGTCAAACTGGCCAGGGAAGTACTGAATAATTATTAGTATCATTTAACGATACGCTTACTAAAGAGATGTAACATATTTTATCGGGACCTCAAAACAAAGTCAATGAATTGAATAAATAGGCACCTTATGACTTCACATATACTAAGTAAATCTTCCTTCATCAAAGGACTCCAGTGCGAAAAAGGACTCTACCTTTATAAACATCATTATGATTGGGCTGATGAAGTAACTGAAGGCCAGCAGGCAGTATTCCAGACAGGACATAATGTTGGCATACTTGCGCAGGATCTGTTCCCCGGTGGAATAAACGCATCCCTTAATGATCCCCGGAAATCCGATGAGCAGGTCAGGCTGACCACAAGAACTTATTAACAGCGGCTCTAAGGTAATTTATGAGGCTGCTTTTTTATTTGATGGTGTGCTTGTTATAGCTGATATTATGGTAAGACGGGGCCTCAGGTGGAAGATCTATGAGGTGAAAAGTTCTACAGCGACTTAAGGATGTGTATATACCCGATGCTGCAGTGCAGTACTATGTTATTTCAAACAGCGGACTGGCCATAGCTGATGTTTCTATAATTTATATAAACAACCAGTATACAAGGCAGGGTGAACTTGAGGCAGACAAATTGTTCACCATTGAATCTGTGAAGGACCAGGTTATTGAGATGCAGGCTTCCGTTAAGGATAATATAAAAAGTTTCAAAAAACTCCTTGCGCTGAAGAATATTCCGCAGATGGATATTGGGCCTCAATGCAGTAATCCTTATGCCTGCTCATTTACGGGATACTGCTGGAAAGATATTCCTCAAAACTCTGTATTCAGTATAGCAGGTATGACCTCGAAGAAAAAATTCGCCTTATACAATGATGGGATAGTCACCCTGGAGGATATCCCTGATGATGCACCTTTGAACGATTCACAATGGCTGCAGGTAGAAAGTTATAAGAACAGGACATCCCATATCGATAAAAAAGCTGTGGCGGACTTTATAAAAAGTCTTTCCTATCCTCTTTATTTCCTGGATTTTGAAACTTTCAATCCCGCCGTCCCCCTGTTCAACAACTCACGCCCCTACCAGCAAATTACCTTTCAGTATTCACTACACTATAAAGAAACCCCGATTTCAGATCCGCTGCATTTTGAATTCCTGGCTGATGCCTCAGGTGATCCGAGAATCCCTTTTATAGAAAAGCTGCTGAAAGATATCGGAAAGAAAGGTGACATCGTAGTATATAATAAGCCCTTTGAATCCACACGTTTAAAAGAGCTGGCAAGAGATTTCCCTGTATATGCGGACCGGATTGAAGCTGTCCTGCTTAGGATAAAGGACCTGATGATTCCATTCAGGCAGAAGCAGTATTACACCCCTGAAATGAACGGAAGCTATTCCATAAAGGCCGTACTGCCGGCACTGGTGCCTGAGATGTCATACAGCACCCTTGAAATAGGTGAAGGCGGAACAGCCTCACGGGCATTTGAAAGTCTTTATTTTGAAGAGGACGGGACCAGGAAAAACGAAATACGCCGGCACCTTCTGGAATACTGCGGCACCGACACCCTGGCCATGGTAAAAATTTACGAAGTGCTGAATAAATTGATGTAGGAACTAATTGAGTGCATTTTAACCATTTTAGGTTCGTACCTGCTTTTATGAAAAAGTTGAGGCTTGTTAATTCTTCTTTATAATAGTCAACAATAGGTTCTGGATTGACGATGTGCCGCCTGATATTTTCAAATCCCGCATAAATGCTTTGCAGAAATACGCTGCCAGGGGGATAATTATAAAATAGAACTGCTTTATTATTGCTGGTTTGTATGCTTACTGAGAAACCTCTTGATCCCTACGGCAACTCAGTAGTAATTGAACTTAAAAGGGAAAAACACCCAGGGAAACTAGGAAAGATTATTTTCGCTAAACTCATTGAGTTCGTTCGTTATAGATCAGGCAAAATGCACCCAGTTATCCTCTTTAAAGTTTTGAAGGTTCCACCTAGTTTTCTTTTTCACAAATATAATTTAGTTTTGTTATAATTGATTTTAAAGTATCAATTACTTGAGAAACTAACCGAGCTAAAATTACCGTTTTTCTTAATCATAAGTCTATTCGAAAAAGCCTCTTGTACATCCTGATTATGTGAGATTACAAATATCTGCTTGAAGTCCTTGGAAATTTCCGATAAGGAGTTTATCAATTCCTCCCTTCTATCTTCATCCTGAGATCCAAAAACTTCGTCTAATGCAAGAAATCCCATATTCTTTCTACCGGCTAAAGCCGATATTCTTTTACTGATCGCAAGTCTGAGACACAAGCTGGCCAGGTCCTTCTCACCCCCGGAAAGAGTCTCTAGTTCTACATCCTTTTCATCCCGAATTACTTTGAAATTAAAATCTTCATTGATTCTAAGATTCAAATACCGTCCCTTAGTAATATTAGAAAATAATCTGGATGCCTCTGTAGAGATAGCCGGAAGTTCGCGGGATGTGATCTTAACTTTGAAGTTTCTCAAAAAGGTTAATAATTTTTCATATGTATTCTTTTCGCATTCAATAACTTCTATCTTTACCCTGAGTTTTTTGTCATTTTCCAATTCATTCAGCTTAATCTTTTTATTGGTGGAGACCTCAGAAGCTCTGCTTCTAATCTCAGTCAGTATTTCTTTGGCGGTATTTACAAGTTCTTCTTTTTTCTCCCGTTCCACCCTAATTTTATCATATTCACACCTATCAAATTTCAACCCTATAATATCCCTTTTTTTCAATTCTATATCTTCTGATATACCGTTCCTCTGCAGCTCACTCAGCTTTAATTCCTTAGTAATTTCCGGCGCTTTCTTCATCATTGTCTCAAGTACCATTATTTCATCATACGTTTTTTTAAGTTCTGTGCGCTCCTCCTGTTTAGTCTTAAGCAGCTCAGCATCAAAATCTACTTTTCCTAAAGCACTTAAATTATTCTTTTCTTTGCTCAAATTGAATTCATAATCCTTAAGCTCATCCTTTAGTTCAGTTATTCGATCACTAATAGATTCTTTTTCAGCAGAACTTTTTGCCAGATTATTTATTTGTTCCCTAAGATCCGATATATCTCTTTTTTTCTTGCTAATACTTTTCTCAGCCTCATCTTTTTGTTTATTTTTGGCATCGCGGGTTAAAGTTAACTTTTCAATGTCTGACATATAATTAAGTAATAATTTATCATACTGCTCGTCGAGCGGCCTTTCACATTCTGGACACGGAGAATCTTTTCCTAACCTTTGTATAATATTAACTCTTTCTTCCTTCTCAGTAATTAACTCCGAAACCACATTCAGCGTTCCAGCAATCTCCTCCCTTAAAGCAATATGACTGTCCAGGTCCTTTTCTGCAAATTCAAACTGAATGTTCTTTGATTTTATTTTGTCCTCAATCCCCTCAAATTCTTTTAGAGCAGCAAGTTTAGAATTCAAATCTGTATTTTTGGCACTTATCTGTCTCTCTAATTCCTTTATTGCTTTTTCTACTCCCAGCTTTTTTTCCAGCTGGCTCTTTAGTTCAAGCAGTTGATCCACTTCCTCATTTACCTTAGAATATTGTTTCTTTTTCCCTATTATTTCATCCAGATGCTTCTTTTTCTTTGCAAGCACTTCTAATTCTAATTTACTCTTTTCTATCTGTGCATTGATATTCTTTAAATTATTTTCATTCAGATCATTCTCCTTAACTAAAGCATCATATTCTTCTTTGGTTATCTCAAGCTGCTTTAATTGTTCCTTGATTTCCATGTATTCACAGTCAACCCTGTCAAAAACCTCTTTAGCGTGATTCATATTTCTCTCGATTTGATGCTCTTCCTTAATCAGACCAATTATTTCTTTTCTTACCTGCCGGGTCTTCTCAGTTGAGAGTAGTTCATCCTGTTTCCCTTTGAGTTGGGCCTTAATATCAGAAATTTGTAATTTTACTTTATCTTCAAGCTTATCAAGTTTTGATAATCCCAGCATTTTGCGAAGCTGAAACTGACGTTCATTCACAGGAAGCATTAAGAGTGACGTTACATCTTTTTGTTTTGAAAAAAAAGAATTCTCAAAATTCTTTGCGTCCATTTTCAGTATCCGGTTCACCGATTTATTTACTTCAGAGGCACCAGAAGCTATGAAATTATCTTCTTCGTATAATTCAGCTTTTGCCGACAGCGATTTCCCCCGATAATCTCTTGTAACCAGGTAGGATTTCCCCTTGTCTTCAAATTCTAAAGTGACTGAAAAATTATCTTTATCAGAGGCTAGGTCATTCTTACATAATTCTTTGTTGGAACTAAATTTTCCATAGAGCGCGAGATAAATTGCATCAAAAATAGTTGATTTGCCGGCGCCATTTTTACCAATAAAACCAGTCAATCCATCAGTAAATGAGATCTTTTCATCCTTATACTGTTTAAAATTATGCATTTTTAATTTCTTAATCTGCATTTGCCTCTTCCTCCTCAATTTCGTTTAGCAGATTTTGAGTCAGTTTAAATACTTTAATGTATTCCTCTT
>CAWDAK010000006.1:0-127915 GCA_963800255.1 uncultured Ignavibacteria bacterium
TCTTTCCACTCACCCATTATTCACCAACTCAATTATGCTTTTATAAATTTCGTGAAAAGGAATTTCTTCTTTCTTAAACTTCTTCCCTTGAGTTTTATTTAGCAGCTTGTCTTTCAATTCAAAGATTAACGCATTCTCCAAAGCTAAAACTTGCTGCTGTATTTTTTTGTATTCTTTGTATTCCGGTGTTAGCTTTAATTGTTTAACCACTTCAATATCAGATAGTTTTACATTTAGTTTCGTAAAACCGGGTATAGGGTAATGATGCATTTTAATTGTAACGTCCTTAAAATCATTATCATTATTTATTCCCATCTTTTCTTTCATAGCAATTCTTAACTGGTTTTGTGTAGAGCGTTGGTTAAGTTCCAAATGTCCAACAAGACGATAATATGCGGACCTTGCAGAAGGATAATGAGGATCGCCAGTCATACCAATGTAAAACCATTTTTGTTTTTCTTTAACAATTTCCAAAACATAAATGCAAAACCCGGGAACTAAGAATGAACCGGGGATTTCAAGAGTGTTATAAAGTTTACTTTCGGACATTACTACTTTTTCTTCTTCCCTTTTACTTTTTTAACATCCTTCAAAACTTTTTTGTCATCACTATCAAGTCTTCGCTGCACTTTCTTAACATCTTCTGCGGGAGGAAGATTTTCCGGCTGTACACCTCTTTCTTTTAATATTTTTCTAACAGCTTTATTGTTATCAACGTGTTCTGTTGTAATCTGTTCTTTCCCTTTCAAATCTTTTTCTACAACATTGTGGCTGGTTAATTCGGTGGCAAAATCTTTTGCTTTAATTGTAAGTGTCGGTAAAAAGTCAGCAAGAGGTCTTTTAACAGGCACACCCATTTTATGTTTCATCATTTGTGTAGTTAATCCGCCAAACAACGCTTCATCACCTTTAGAACGGATTAAAGCAAAACCCTGTTCATCAACTCCCCTTTCATATATAATACCTGAAAGTTTCTTTTCAGTTTTTGACAGCTTTACACGAGCAGAAACACGTGCAACATCAAGCAAACGTCTTTCAATAATTTCCTGCTTACGTGTTTGTACTGCAAAATAAGTCTGAGCAAATGCAACTTCATTTTTTGCAGGATCACCATTTTGTGCAATCAGGTAGCAGGCGTATCTTGTAAGTGCAATATCTTCAATTTCTCTCTTTGCACCGCTGCCAAGATCTACCATTTTCCTGATATCAGCAAAATGGTCGGGAACAGCTTCACCAGCATTCAAACAAGCATTCTTAGATTTTTCAATTACATTAAGAAAATTTTCCCATTTGGAGTAATTTAGAATTTCCTGCAACTCTCTTGCACTCCAGCATTCAACATTTTTATAAATATAACAAGCACTTTCAAACTTGTTAAATAATTCTACTATCAGTTCTTTTTTCATCATTGCACCTTAATTTTATTCAGATTTTCTAAAATCTTTTTATTAAGATCATCTTCTTCAGCTAATTGTTTTTCTAACTCAGCCTTAAGTGAAGTAAATCTTTCAACAAAATTAAAATCATCTTCATCATCAGGTAAACCAACATATCTTCCGGGAGTTAAAACATAATTAAGTTCTTTCACCCTTTCTAAGGATACACTTTTGCAAAAACCTGCAATGTCTTCATACTCGCCTTCTTTACTTCTCCAGGTGTGATAAGTATTAGCAATTTTACTTATATCATCTGGACTTAAGTCACGGTTACGCCTGTTAACCAAGAAGCCAAGATTACGTGCATCTATAAAAAGTATTTCATTATGCCTGTCTCTAAATCCGCCATTCATTTTATCGCGGGATAGAAACCATAAGCACGCGGGTATCTGTGTATTCAAAAATAGTTTTGTGGGGAGATTTACAATGCAGTCAACCAAACCCTTTTCAATAAGTGCTTTTCTTATTTCACCTTCATTATTTGTTTGTGTTGTCAGTGAACCTTTGGATAAAACAAATCCCGCTTGTCCTGTTGGTGCAAGATGATAAAGGAAGTGCATTATCCAGGCATAGTTCGCATTGCCGGCAGGGGGAATTATTTTTTCACCCAGCACACTCCATCGCGCATCATTTTGTAAAAGCTCACCACTCCAATCGCTGTCATTAAAAGGAGGATTTGCTAAAACATAATCTGCCCTGAGGTCCTTATGCGCATTGTTTAAGAAACTGCCTTCGTTATTCCATTTAACATTACTGCTGTCAATTCCGCGTATTGCAAGATTCATTTTACACAAACGCCAGGTAGTCTGGTTGCTTTCCTGTCCGTAAATAGAAATACGATCTAAGGGATTAAGATTTAATCCTTTACCATTATTCGTTCTTGTAGTGATCGCTGTGGGATTTGATAAACTTTTCGCTTTGCACAAACATACCGCCGCTGCCGCAGCAAGGATCAAATACTCTTCCCTCATATGGCTCAAGCATCTCAACTAATAATCTTACAACGCTTGATGGAGTATAGAACTGTCCGCCCTTCTTGCCTTCAGCAAGAGCAAACTCACCAAGAAAATATTCAAACACACGCCCAAGAACATCTTTGCTTTGTGCTTCTTTAGTGCCGAGTACAGCTGTACTTATTAAGTTGATTAAACCACCAACAGTTGCCTTATCAAGTTTTTCCTGTGCATATACTTTTGGGAGTACGCCTCTTAAAGATTTTGGATTATCTTTTTCGATGGCATCCATGGCATCATCAACATCTTTACCAATAGTTGGTAATGCAGCTCTGCCCTGTATCCATTTCCATCTTGAAAGGGGCGGGACATAAAACACTTTTTCTGCTGTATATTCATTCTTGTCTTCCGGATCAGCACCCTCATTTTTTTGTGCAACAAGTTTTTCATATTGCTCTTCAAAAGCATCAGAAATGTATTTCAGAAAGATGAGTCCAAGTACAACGTGCTTATACTCAGCCGCATCCATATTCTTACGGAGTTTATCAGCAGCTTTCCAGAGTTTCTTTTCTAATGGTTCTTCCTGAGTGGGTTTATTTTTTTTGGCCATTTCGTTCAACAGGTGATTAGGAAATAATTTATTTCGTTAAACGTATCGGCACCCCCAAAAAAAACGAAATATGTAGGGAGTGTAATTATCTACAAGCAACAAACCTTATACACGTTACGCAATGATTTTCAGAATTACATCTTAAATTATAAAAAACAGCAGACTAAGGCTAATGATTTTTGACTGAAAGATGTCTCTCATAGATACCCTCCCATAATTTGCAATTCTTCACTTAAGTCTTAAACACTGAAGTAGTAATTGAAGTAGTAATTGAAGTAATTCCAGGTAGATTCAGTATCTTTTTGAGATTTTGTCCACGAAAGTAGACAATTTTGAGGGTAGGAGAGTCGTAAAAAGTGCGAAAATGAGCTATTTTGTGCACCCTACCGGGCTCGAACCGGTGACCTGCTGATTAAGAGTCAGATGCTCTACCAACTGAGCTAAGGGTGCGGGGCAAAATTAACAAAATTTGTAAACCTGTACAATGGGATAAGTTCCTCATTTAACCCTTTTAAAATCATTTGTTAATCCGGGGTTATAAATCCCTCCTGAGTTTCATATTTCATAGGGAATCGTATTGGTGGTTCGGGAATCATATTCGAGAAGGAAATATATTATTATGAAAAAGAATGTTGGAAATGTTGACCGTCTTTTAAGAGCCGCCGGAGCTGTTATTTTAATTTCACTTGGTTTAACGGGAGTGATAAGTGACCGGGCTGCGGTATTCGCCGGAATAGGCGCAATTGTTCTTTTATTAACAGGCGTTACCGGTATGTGCCCCTGCTATGCAAGGCTTCATTTTACCACGCAAAAGAAAAAAAATAATTTGTAAGGGTTAAATAATGTTGACGTTTATTTATGTAATAGCCGGCCTTGCGCTGGTGTTCTTTTCTCTTCAGTTCATTATGATACTGTCTGCGAGGAAATCAAAGGGACTAAAAATAAGCGGACTGCAGGGAAAGTTGAAGGTTCTGGAGAGAAATGGTTCTAAAGGACTGGTTTATTTTTTTAGCCCGGGCTGTCGTGCCTGTAAACATCAAACGCCTATTATAAAAGAGCTGCAGTCTTCGAATAAAAATATTTTCGATGTAGATATTTCCAGGGACATGGATACTGCAAAGGTTTTCGGGATTAAAGCAACTCCTACAACAATTCTTGTGGAAAACGGAATTGTTAAACAGGTGTTCCTGGGTGTAAAACAGAAAGAGGATCTTAGAGCTTTTCTGCTTTCCTGAATCATATTAGACACCTGATTATTATTTTACATACTTTACTATCCAGTCGATCCAGCGCTTGTAAACATCTGTGCGGCGGACTATGCTGGAGGGAAAATGTTCGTCTGCAGGGTATGCATAGAATTCTGTATTAATTCCGTTATCACGTAAAGCATGGTACATTTCATAGCTATTGATTATTGGTACGTTCGGGTCGCCGGCATTGCCTAAAATTAAAGTCGGTGCCTTTACATTTTCAGCGAAGATGATTGGCGACTGCTCCCTCCATATATCCCGGTATTTTTTTACCCACGGAGAACCTCCAAAAAAATAGAGGTCATATGACTGATAATACGCAATTGTATAGTCCATTACCCAATCATTAAGTGCTGCACCTTCAACAGCAGCTTTCCATTTATCGGGATATTTTCCGTTAAGCCAGGAGGTCATATACCCTCCATAAGACCATCCCGTAATTCCAATACGATTTGTATCGATAATATTCATTTGTTCGATTTTTTCTATTCCTGCCATAACATCTTTGCCCGGTCCTTCACCTGTATCTCTCGATATTGCATGCTGATACTTATCTCCAAGGTTTATACTCCCCCTGTAATTAGGCTGAAAAACAAAAAAACTTTTGCCCGCGAACAATTGAACAAGCTCGGAAAAGGCGGTTGTAGACGCGCCCTCGGGACCTCCATGGATAATCAATACTAACGGGTATTTTATTTTCTCGTTATAATTTACAGGATAGGTTAACACGCCGTCTTCAAAAAACCCGTCGGAACTGGTCCATTCTATTTCAATTGTTCTGCCCTGATTTAATGAATCAGCAAAAGTATTATAGTTGGTCAACTGCTGAGAGTTCCCGTTTAATGAATGAAGTACAAATAATTCACCGGGATGGGTTGATGATCTGCCGATGAACGCGATTATACCATTATCAGACACGCTTATGTTATCTCCGATATTTATGTCCCCGAGATCAATCTGTTCTGCCGCATCATTCAGAGACTGTTTCCATAACACCGATTTTGTACCTTTCTCTCCTGTGAGCAGCAGAGATTTTCCATCGGGCATCCAGGTAAAACTGTTTATATTACGGGCGAGGTCATTGGTTATATCTTTAATTTCACCGTTCATTTTTACATATACAGCATTGCCGTTATTCAAATCTCCGTTGCGTGCACGCATAAAAGCAAGAGTGCCGCTTGATGTGGAAACTTCTGGGCGTCCTGATCCTTCGTCTTCAACAACCGTGTTAACTTCTTTGCCGTTTGTATCAACTTCAGCTATCACAGAATGCCATGCGTTTCCTTCCCATACATCCGGGAAACGCTGGAACAAAATCGATTTGCCGTTAGAACTCCAGACAAGAGGTGAAATAGTCTCCTGATCAGTGCATATACTATATTTTCCTTCTGTCAGCTTTTTGGCCTTACCGCCCCTTGCTGACACAATCCATACATGCCATGGCTGAACAGTCTCACGAACCAGATAATTGTTATCAGTTACACGAAATGCATCTTCATGGTGTTTTATTTCCTTAGGATTAGGGATTGTATCCTGCGCTGCAAAAGCTATTGTACTGCCATCGGGACTCCAGGTAAATTCTTTTACTCCGGTTTTGGAATCTGTTATTCTAACCGGGTCGCCCCCGTTCATAGGCATAATGTATATCTGGGGTTTGTCAGTTTTATTATCCCGAGCTAAGAATCCAAGCCTGTTCCCGTCGGGAGACCAGGTTATATTTGAAATTGAACTTCTATGGTATGTAAGACTTCGTACAGAACTGTCAGCAGCACCAACCAGATCGATTTGTTGTTCGACTGAATCTTTTTCCCAGTTGTAACGTGAAACAATAATAGCGATCTGCTTTCCGTCCGGTGATATCCTGGGATCAGAAACATTAACTATTTTTCTTAAATCTGTAAGCTGGAATGGATTCGTTTGTGCCTGGGAATGAATTACCCCTGATGTCAGAAGGATAAGAAGTGAAATATAAAAAATGGTAATTGGTTTCATATGAAAGGTATTTTGTTTAGCGAAACTTATATAAAGAAACAATAATTGAAAAATTTTAAATGAATTCCATTTACAATTACGACATTATTCTCCCTTATTAAACAATTCATTTATCCCCTCAGTTTTTTGTTAACTTAATCTTTTCTGAGGCGACAAATGTCGTTATTTTAACAGGGTCATTTTTCTCGTTTCTGTGAACGCACCTGCCTGCAGTGTGTAGAAATATATTCCGCTTGAAAGTCCCGCTGCCTGGAAATTAAGGGTATGCTTGCCGGCTTCGTATTCTCTGTCTGCCAGAACTTTCACTTCATTCCCGAGTAGGTCGAAGACTTTTATGCTTACCTTGCTTCTTGCAGGTATGCTGAATGTAATGTTTGTTGAAGGATTAAAAGGGTTGGGGTAGTTGTTAGACAGGCTGTAGGAGTCTACAGTATTCGGGTTACTCTCAACTCCCGTTGCCAGGATGTATGCAAACTGACTCTTTAATGTGTTTAACCAGTTGGATCCGTCCCATCCTTGTGAGAGCTTTTCAACCATATTGTTATTGCCATCGAAGGTATTGATATCCCGGGATACATTTACCCATAAAGTGCTGTCCCAATCCTGCTTTTCCTGCCCTGTCTGATTATGGTTGCTGTCATTAGTGTAGTTGTATCTGTACTGGTTTACCCAGACTGAATCATTCCAGTTTTGCGTAAGTTCTTCTGAAAGATCCGCGTTTCCGTCATAGGTGTAACTGTCTTTAATTGAATTCACCCACATTTCATTCAGCAGCGTTAATACCGTCCTTTCAAGTATGTTATTTGCAGTGTTATACGTGAAGTAACTGTCTGTATAATTCTGCCACCCTGAATTTACCCATATTCTGTAAAGCTCTTCGCTCTTATTATTGTTTGCATCATATGAGTATAGTACGTCGTTATAGTTGCTCCAGGTTGAGTTTTGCCAGTGCTGCCCGGTGGTCTCAAAAAGTGTATTGTTTCCGTTGAAGGTGTAGATTTCCCTGTATGAATTAATCCAGGAACTATTCCACGTCTGCTCAATTTTTTCTGTCAGATTATTGCTTCCGTCGTAAGTATATGTTTCTCTGTACTCGTTATTCCAGGCTGAACCGCTCCATTGCTGCAGAATATATTCAGTTAGCTTAGTTTCAGTATCATATGCGTATGTTAATCTTAACGAATTTACCCATGTGCCTATCCAGTCTTCACGCAGCTTCTCGATAAGTTTGTTGCTTCCATCATATGTGTATGAGTACCTGTGAAGATTCTGCCAGGCCGCTCCGTCCCACGTAAGATCGATTTGCTGCAGAAGTAGGAATCCGTTGGTAAGTGTCTTCTCAATAGTTATTGTTTTGCTTTTTGGACTGTTTTGTTGCAGCGAAAAAAGCTCTTGTCCTAATGGTGAATGGGATGTTTTTACCTGGCTATATGTGCTCAGGGGTAATAAAAAAACGAGACTGATTATAGTGCATAGATATCTCAAGGAACCTCCATTAAAATTAAATTATTTGATTTTACGGTGTTGCCCCTGACCTTTAAACTGGATATGTAATTTAAAAAATACCTGGTTCTTTACAAAAAGATTATTTGTTTCTTATCCCTTCAATATTGTTCTCGATATATTGCCTCATTTTTTCCATATCTTTCCTGCACTGCATACACGTGCATTTCTCTTTGTCAAGTTTGTAATACCTGTATAATGCTTCTGCCAGCACCCGGGCTTTGTATTCAGGTTCCGAACTATAAATTTCTCTGCGGAAAAGCTGACTGTAAAATTTATTTTTATCCATACCATACAAAAGTATGGTAATATACTAAAAATGTAAAATGATTTATCTGTCCTTGTGAGTCTGCATATAATGATCCAGGGAGAAATTTCCTGAGCCGTATATCAGAAAGAAAATAAGCAGTACCAGTACGGCTATTGAAAATCCCAGTTCACTGTTTATTGGGGTAAACCCGTTAGGCAGATTGTATAAAAAAACTGCTCCTATTAATATAGGTATCTGAAACCCGGCGGCCCACCGCGTTATTAGTCCTGTGGCGATAAGCAGGCCGCCCCCGATATGAAAAAGGATAGTGTAAATTGATACGATGAAGACTAAAAATTCCACATGATTCTTTACAAGTACCCATTCTATCTGTTCCCTGCTGTTTATAAAGGATGCTCCTTTGGCAATCAAAAATATTCCAAGTACTATTCTCAGGAAATCGATCCATAAGGGGTTATGTTCTTCTGACCATTTTTCTATCCCTGCAAGTGCACTCATTTCTTCCTCCATAGTTATTCACTCAGGTTTTTAAAATAACTATGCCCGGCTCCCGGAGAAGTATAGTACAGCACACCTAAATTAAGCCCGACTCAGGCTTCAGGAGTCTTGCTTATAAGAGAATCTACAGAGAAAAAGAAAAGATTGGTTTATCCCTGGATGGAATTCCACAAAGATTTACTGCCGTAACCTAGTTTATCCCACCACTTTAGAAGCATAGTATTGTTGCCGTCTTTAATACCCTTAAACGTTACACCGTCGGGCGGGTTAACGAACTCTGCCAGTTTGTCATAAATCGGTCTTACATCTCCGGGATCTGCGTCGCGCAGGAGGTACCAAAGGCTCAGTGCATCCTGCCTGCCGGCATTATCAAGCAGGGTTGTAAGGACTTCTTCTGTGGCATTACCAAAATCCAGTTTTGATAAAGCTTCCTTAAATTCTTCGCCGGCACTTAAACGGTACGGAGTGCCCGGCTCTTTGTCTTTAACTGTATTGCACACGGCTCCTGCCGGTACAATTTCATTCTCTCCTCCTGATTGAATTATAATGCTTCCCGAGGTTACACTGAATAATGTGCTGCCGTTTTTATTTACCTCAATTGAATAATTGCCGCCGAGATCAAGTGAAGATGCCGAAGGCGTTACAACCGATAGCATTTTTGGCGAACCTGGAGTGTTAGCAGTTATTTTGCCGGATTGGAGGTAAATTTTATAATCGGGCTCCATAGTGTCAAGAAGTTTAAGGGCGCTGCCGGGATTAACATCTACTTCTCCTGCCAGCCCTGCTTCCAGTCTTGCACTTGAATGTGAATCGGTTTTCAGCCATTCGCCCGTGGGAAGGCTGCCTGTTCCGCTGATTTTTTCGTTTCCGGCTGTAGGGGATCCCTTTAAACTTTCAACTTCCCAGAAAGAGGGACTGGACCTGTAGTAATATAAAACTGAAATTAATACAGCTACCAGGATGGCACTTAACGGCGCTCCTATAGCAATCCACTTCGACCTGAGTACCCTATGCCTTAGCTTCACCTTGTAGCGTGGATCCTCCCTGCTTTTTAAGGGATTGTAAAGTATTGTTGGAAGATTAAAATGGGGATCGTAATCGTTAGCCTCGGATGCGGTTTCCCAGAACCCTTCCCCATGGTGGATCTCCTTGCGGATGGTTCCGGATGATTTGTGTGTTAAACGCAGCTCCCTTGCCTTTTTCCTGCATGAACTGCAATTGTTCAGATGAAATGAAATCTCTTTCCTCATTTCATTAATCAGCTTACCACCAATGTAATCATCAAGGTAATATTTAACTTCTCTGCATTTCATGGTTTTCAGGTTATTTATAACGCTTCTTTCAATTTAAAAAGATATAGAAAACATTTAATGCTTTTTTTTTACCATTTGCCGAAGCGCAAATATATTAGCTTCGGGAGATAAAAATCCGCAGGAAGTGCTGCTGACACAACTTGGAAAATAGTTTTTTTATTGTATTCTGATCCTGAATAACAACATAAGCTAATTTAATATTTGAAGCAACAAAATAATGCTCGATCATCCTCAATAATTGCCGTTTATTATGTTTTTTGGCACTGCAGTAAATTTTTTGCTTGACTTCGTTTTATTAGTGTGTATTTTCACCTTCACAATACTATCGTAATATCCTTTTTTTAATTAATGCCGGTTTTATAAAACCGGTTCTCCCTATAATATAAATTTGGAGTAATGTGTAATGAGTATGTATATCATTGCCCTGTTTATTCATATATCCGGGGCCCTGGCAATGTTTGCGGGATTAGGGATTGAGGGTGTAGTTTTCATGAATCTTAAAAGTGCTTCTGCTCCTCAGGATGCTCTTCCCTGGCTGTCATCAATGAAGATCCTGCGTATTGTTTTCGCCTATTCTGGTGTTTCTCTGTTAATTACTGGAATTTATCTTGTTGCCTCTTCCTGGGGATGGACCGCCTGGGTTATAACGGGGCTTGTTCTTTTTACTGCTCTCTCAGCTTATGGCTCTGCAACCGGAAGAAAAATTGCCATATCAATCTCTTCGCTTATTAAAACCGAAAGCAGGTCAATTCCATCGGATGTTAAGAAAGTGATAGCCAGCCCTTTCCTGATGACAACTTATAAATTGAAAATAACAATCGGCCTGGGTATTATTTTTATGATGACAACTAAGCCCGGCTGGATCGGTACTATCGTAATTACAGCATCTGCAATCGCTGCCGGAATACTGCTCGACCTCCCTCTAAGGATGAAGTCAGATATTAAAGAACTTGAATCTGCCTGAACAATTTAGGAATTTGCCGGTATCAATAATTAAATACTTGATATCGGTATGCCTAATATTCTTATTGTTGAAGATGAGCCTAATATGAGGCTTGGACTGAAGGATAACCTTGAGTTCGAGGGTTATGAGGTTGATTTTGCTGCTGATGGTGAAGCAGGACTCGCAAAGATAATTGATAATACTTATGACCTTGTTCTCCTGGATGTTATGATGCCCAAAATGTCGGGTTTTGATGTTTGTAAAACCATAAGAAAAAAAGGTATCACCACTCCGGTCATCCTCCTTACAGCTAAAGATCAGGAAATTGATAAGGTGCTGGGACTGGAGCTGGGCGCAGATGATTATGTTACCAAACCTTTCAGCCTCCGTGAACTGCTTGCCAGGATAAAGGCTGTATTGAGGAGAGGGGAAAACCTTAGAAAAGATGATAGCAGGGTTCAGATAGGTCGAATTGATGTGAATTTTCAGAATTATGCTGCCTTTGAAAACGAAGAGCCTGTCCAGATGTCGCATAAAGAATTTGAGATACTGAACTATTTGTGGAAACACCGGAACGCAACTGTTAGCCGCGACGATTTGCTTGAAAAAATCTGGGGCTACGATGAAAGTCCCTCTACACGCACAGTTGATAATTTTATTGTTAAACTTCGACAAAAAACCGAACGGGATCCGAACCATCCGCAGGTTATCATTACAGTTCACGGAATTGGCTACAAATTACTGGATTAAAGCGGCTTATCACCTTTCTTCTCTAATGTGATTTAAATTATAGTTTATTGGGGCGTATTTGCCTTAATTGCTTAAGAATTCCTGAAAGGGAGTTTTTTACCTTAAATATGTTATACGCATGAGGATAAATATGCAGATTAATAAACGCAGCGAAATCGAGCTGGAAAAATTTACCAGGGAAATTGAAGATAATCCGTTCGATTCAATGGCTTATTATAAAAGAGCTACGCTTAAAGCTGAAATGGGCGATCTTGCAGGCGCCAGTCAGGATTTTAAAAAATCAATCGAACTGGAAATGCAGGAGGCCCGTGAATTCTTTCAGCTGGGGGTAAATAAATATAAAAAGGGAAACCTTCGCGAAGCATCTACATTGTTCGACAAGGCAATAGCGCTCGACTGGCGGTTTGCTGAAGCCTATTACCAGAGAGGCAAAATAAAAATTGATCTTGGCGATTATTCCGCCGCCATGGAAGATTTCAGTACTGCTATTAAACTTAATAAAGATCTGAAGTTCTCCTGAGGTAAGCTGCATTACTAATTCCATGACAATTTTTTACAATTAATTACCAAGCCCTGACAATTCCTTAATCCGTGTAATTTAATTTTTCCCCGGAATTATTATACCGGCTGGTTTAACCTCCGGCATTTCCTTCCAGTATTTTATTAGTAATAACACTCATTGAAAACAAATGTAATTAAGGCTTAGCAAATCATAAGGAAAAAATTCCGCATAATTCTTTTTTACATGACAATTAATTACATCGCTTTACTATAGTATGACACCTGGTACGTTTCGATCCTTTAGATTGGCAGTAGAAGTTAAATAAAAATAATACTTCACTTAATCATCAAAGGAGAAATAAAATGAAATCAGTTGCAACTTTGGCAGTTATACTTGCTCTTGTTTTGAGCGCAAACATCGGTCTTAGAGCCCAGAGCAGTAATTACAAAAATATAAATGAGCATTCTCTTCAATCCTTAAAAGAAGGAATTAAATCTGATAATCCGGGTCTCCGGAAAAGCGCTATTTATCTTGCAGGGTATTATAAGATAGATGAGGCTGTGGAAACGCTTGTTGAGGAACTGGAAAAAGTAAAGGATCCTTCAACCAGGGTATTAATTGCGCTGTCTCTTTATAATATCGGAACCCGTGATGGAATGGAAGCCGTGAAAGCTCTGGCTGCAAATGATAAGGATATTAAAGTAAAGAGAATGAGTACGGCATTATACAAACAATATGCAGATATAAATGAATAATGTAATCATTCAGAAAAACTGTTATGTACACCTGGTCAATTAAAATAATTTTCGGAAGCCTGTTAGCTTTACTGTTCCTTACTATAGCAGGCTGTTATGAGGAAGTGCAGAATCCGCCGAACCCGTCTGAATGGAAACAGGTTGTTGATCTTTCCGGGGTCTGGAAGTTTTCAGTAGGCGACAACCAGGATTGGGCAGAGGCTGACTTCAACGATGATAACTGGGAAAAGATTGAGGTTCCTTCTTCCTGGGAAAATCAGGGTTTCCATGGTTATGATGGTTATGGCTGGTACAGGAATACGTTCACTATCCCTGAAAGATATAAAAATGAAACTGTATACCTTTTCCTGGGATTTATAGACGATATTGACCAGGTTTACATCAACGGCAAAAAGGTAGGTTTTTCTGGATCATTTCCTCCGCATTATGAAACAGCTTACAATGTGAACAGAAGATATCCCATTGCTTCAACGGTGTTTAACTACGGTGCTGCTAATACGATCTCAGTAAGGGTTTATGATGATGAGCTTGAAGGTGGAATTGTGAGGGGGGATATTGGTTTTTATGTGCCTGAATATTTTATGGAAAACGGGATAAATCTTACTGGCACCTGGAAATTTCAAACCGGTGATGACCCTGAATGGAAGAAAGAGGATTACAGCGACAGCAGCTGGGTTGATCTGATCGTTCCGGGATACTGGGAAAATCAGGGCTTCTATGATTACGATGGTTATGCCTGGTACCGGAAAAATGTTTTTGTTCCGCTGAAATACAAAAATGAAAAGCTTATCCTTGTGTTGGGAAAAATTGATGATATTGATGAGGCATATATAAACGGAAAGCTCGTTGGTTCAACCGGGAACTTTGATGCAAGGGATTTAGGTGATAATTATCAGAAGCTCAGAGCTTACTACCTTTCTGAAAATGATTTTAAATTTGGAGAAACAAACCTTATCTCTGTAAGAGTGTATGATGGATTTAAAGAAGGTGGAATTTATGAGGGCCCTGTAATGATTGTACCGCAGAAGGATTACAGGGAGTACTGGAATAAAATAAGACGGGCCAACAATTTCATTGATAAACTTTTTGAATAGTCTGCTGGCAAACAAACTTCTAATCTGAATAATATTTTCCATCCAATTTCTTTACTATTTTAGATTTCCTTAGTATTTTCACCACCGGTCAGGAAATATAGCCAGTTTGCGCCCCGCTTTCTGATCTGAATTATTTACCCAATTTTTATGTGAAAGGATAATCCTTGAAAAACCTCTACCTCTTTATGCTGATAATTATTTCAGTACTTATATTACCTGTTAACTTGCTTGCTCAAAAACAGCAGCAAAGCCGCGGAATTGAAATCGCACCTGAAGAATCAGAACAGTTTATCACTCAAAATAATATGAGGGTAAATGCCGGGAATGGTGTTCCTGCCGCAGTCTACCAGCTCAATTATAAAGTTAATCCTGATTCTCCTGAAAAAATGGCAAAACAATTTTTGCAGGAAAATCATACTATGCTTCACCTTCGGTCAGATCTTAACGATTTGAAATACACCGGTATGAGAGAAACCCCCGGCGGATATCATGTTCATTTCACACAGTATATAGGTGAGTTTCCTGTTGAGGGTTCAGATGTTAATGTTACCATCAATAAAAATAATAACGTTGTGTTCCTTGCCAGCGGATATAAGGTTCAGTACGGAACAAAGAATAATATTGACCTGGCTGACCTGAGAGTTTCTGCAGATGATGCACTTACGATGGCAAAAAATTATCTTGGCGCTGCTCAGAACATAAGCTTCCAGAAAAAAGAAACCGTAATTTATTATAACAAGGGAAGCTTTACACCTGTTCAGAAAATAAATATCGTTCCTTCTGAAGGGATTACGGGCGACTGGGAAATATTGGTTGATGCACATACAGGTGAAATAATTAAGGCTGTTGATAATGCATGCTATTATGGAGGTGAAGGATTAACAGCTGTTGACGGAAGCGGCTGGGTATTTGATCCCGACCCTATTACTCACGGTAGGGCCCTATACGGTTCCAGCGGTTTTGTTGATAATAGTGATGCAGATTCCGACTCGCTGACTGCCAATCTGGAAACCAGGGTGCTTCACGATATCAGCTTCGATGGATCTAATTACTCGCTTGTTGGTCCTTATGCGGAGATAAGGGATTTTGAAGCCCCGTATACCGGGCTGCATACCAATGCTACCAGCGATTTTCATTTTACCAGGAGCAGCGATAATTTCGAAGCTGTTAACGTGTATTTCCATATCGATAATGCAATGAGATATATAAATGAAACGCTCGGAATGGCTTTGATGCCTTTTCAATATACCGGCGGCGTGAGGTTCGATCCTCATGGCCTGAGCGGCGATGATAACTCTCATTACCTCCCTACAACCGGAAGTATAGCTTATGGAGACGGGGGAGTTGATGATGCAGAAGACTTCGGCGTTGTTACTCACGAACTCGGGCACGGGCTGCACGACTGGCTGACTAACGGAAATCTCTCCCAGGTTCAGGGTCTCAGTGAAGGCTGCGGCGACTATTGGGCTTCTTCTTACCTGAGAAGTACCGGCTACTGGACCTCTTCAGATCCTTCTTATAACTGGGTTTTTATATGGGATGGACATAATCCATTCTGGGCCGGAAGGATTACTAATTATACGGCTCATTATCCTGAGGGTTTAACCGGAACTATCCATACCGATGGCCAGATGTGGGCATCTTCATTAATGTCTATTTATGATCTGATAGGCCGTACGGCAACTGACAAAGATTTCCTGGAAGCTCTTTCAATGACAAGCGGCGGATCTAACCAGCAGGACGCTGCGTACGCTTTCATTACTGCTGATCAAACTTTATTCGGTGGTTCTAATCTCACCTCAATCATTCCTGTGTTCCAGGATAGAGGCTATATAGATTCCCCTGTAACTGCTGACTTCACAGCTGATGTTACAGGCGGAGAGGCTCCTTTAAATGTACAGTTTACAGACCTTTCAACTTCTGTAAATGGTCCTATTACTTCATGGGAATGGGACTTTAACAATGATGGTACTGTGGATTCTTATGATCAGAATCCAACATGGACCTATAACACTAACGGAAGTTTTACTGTTAAATTAACTGTTTCAGATGGCAGTGAAACTGACAGCGAAACCAAACCTGACTTCATCTCTGTTAATAGCGGTGTTTTTGTATGGGAAGGTGAGGCAAACGGTGCTAACTACAGCGGCGCTGTTTATAAGGGATTACCTGCAGTCGCAGGGTTTTAATGTTGTTTATTCATCCTCTCCAACGCTCCCTTCTTCATTGCAGGGTTATGACGCTGCGTTTCTTTCCTATGGAAATTACGGCGGCGGAAACAATACTTCACTTGAGGATCCTGATGCTGCTGTTATAATAAATTACCTTCAGAGCGGAGGTGCAGTTTATCTTGAGGGTGGGGATGCGCTTGGGTATGATCAGAGCAGTAACTCTACTCTTCTGAATATGTTCGGTGTGGCATCAGCAAGCGATGGTTCTTCATCCGGGACTCCAGTTACAAATCTTGCGGGTCAGGCCGGCACGCTGACAGAAGGAATGAACTTTACAGCTTCAACTCAGCCGAATAATACCTATATAGATTTGTATGTTCCCGGCACCGGATCATTGGCATTTACTCAGGCAGGTGTTGGAAATGTAGGTGTGCAGAATAATGGAACATCAGGACAAAGAACATTCTGTTTTTCTTACGCTCTTTCCTACCTTACTGATGCTTCCTCTCCCACAACCAAAGCAGATTTGCTCAATCAGATTGAGGGATTCTTCAACCTGGAGGTTCCTGTGGAACTTACTTCACTTTCAGCAAACATTGTAAATAATAACGTACAGCTGAACTGGCAGACTGCCACGGAAACAAATAACCGCGGGTTTGAGGTTGAAAGAAGTTCAGATAATAACAGCTTTACAAAAGTGGGGTTTGTTCCCGGAAGAGGCACTACAACTGAAAAGTCGTCTTACTCTTATATTGATAAAGATGCATCTGATGGTAAACTTTATTACCGGTTGAAGCAGGTTGATTTTAACGGTGCCTTTGAATATTCCGGAATAGTAGAAGTTAACTATACTATTCCTGTTGAATTTAATTTATCGCAGAATTATCCGAATCCATTCAACCCTTCTACAAAGATTAAGTTCAGTCTTGCAGCGGATTCAAAAGTTTCGATTAAAGTTTACAACCTTCTCGGGCAGCAGATCGCTGTTCTTCTAAGCGGAGAATATGAAGCTGGAAGGCATGAAATAAATTTTGACGCTGCCTCGATGTCAAGCGGAATTTATTTCTATGTAATAAATGCTGCAGGTAAGAACGGAAACAATTTTACCTCAACCAAAAAAATGACCTTGATGAAATAACTGCTTAAAAATAGTTCTTATACAGAAGAGGCTGTCTCAAAAGCGCCATTCCGAATCTATTTCGGAATATGATTGAATTGTCATTCCGGATTCATTTCGGAATCTATTTGCGATTAGAACCTGAATCCGTTTCGGGTTGACAACATCAGACTTTTGAGACGGCCTCTTTTTTTATTAATTCCATCCCCCTGTTAAAGCCCAAAAACGCCCCCAAATACTTCATAAATACTTAGTGAATACGCAGTGAATACGCTTTGAATACGCAATGAAACCGCATTGAATACACCTTGATACCGCTCCTAATCCAGAATAAACTAAGCCTTAAACTTAAACCCGGGTATCTAACAGGGTGGTTCTGAGATTTTTCAAAAACATTTCTTGACAGATATTATGCTTTTCATTAAGTTGTACCCCCAGTGAAGGGTTAATAGAATATATTGATACCCCGAATGGTTAATTATGGTATTGTCAGCATATGGATAACTCAAAATACCTTCAGGAATTCATGGAAATCGGCTTAACCGAAAGGGAAGCCAAGATATATATGACCCTGCTCAGCGGCAGAATGTTTACCGCCTCCGACCTACAGAAAGTAGTCGACATTCCCAGGACCAAGATTTACGAAGTCCTGAACAAAATGGTAAGCAGGAACATCTGCATCGAGAAGAAACTGGGTAAGAATAAGATGTACGAAGCCGTTGAACCGAAGCTTGCGATGGGAAGAATATACGAAACGTATAAGAACGAGCTGAAACAAAAAAGAGAACTGATAGACCAGCTTGCCGAAGTTTTTACCCCCATATTTGAGAACAGCAAAGCAATCATTAATCCCCTCGACTTCATTGAAGTAATGGAAGAAAAAACTCAGATCCACCGGAGATATATTAAGAGTGTGGCGGGTACCAGACTGGAAATGCTTACCTTTAATAAAGGTCCTTACGCAAGTGATAACGATGAACGGCTCAAAGAGCAGGAGGATGAAGAAGCAAAGCTCCTTAAAAGAGGAGGGTCTTCGAAGGGTATTTATCAGTTCAGTGAACTTGATGAAATAGACTGGCTGTATGAGTCAGTTAAAATGTCTGTACGTGACGGTGAGAAGGCGAGAATTGTAGATAGTCTGCCTATCAAAATGTTAATCTTTGATGATGAGAAGGTTATGTTTCCTCTGGAACAGCCGATTAAAACAGCAAATGACCTCACGATGATATATATAGAGCACAAACAGCTGGCGGCAGCATGCAGAATATTGTTCGACCATATGTGGAACAGCGGAGTCGACTTCGGGAAAATTGAAAAAAAAGCAGGAATTACCGTTATATGAAAAAAGTTTTATTATTAGTTTTAACAGGATTTATCTTTTACAGCTGCAATACCAATCCTCCAACTTCACCTGAAAGCATTTCGTATCCCGCCGGTAAGGTCATAGTAAATACTACAATTAACCTGGAACCATCAAACACACCTGTACAGAAGGTAGTGCTTCTTGAGGATTTTGCTAATGTAAGCTGCGTACCGTGTGTTACTTCCAACCAGATATTAGAATCTCTGCAGAACGGGACTTATGAAAATAAGATTACAGTTGTAAAGTTCCCAACAAATTTTCCGTCTCCTAATGATCCATTCTACCTGGCTAATTCCTCAATATGTAATGCCCGAATGTCCTATTATAATGTAATTTTTGCTCCCACTCTGATTGTGGACGGAACGCTCCGACCCAGTGCTACTGATTCTGTAAAAGTAAAAGAAAAAGTCAATGAAAGATTGAATGTGGCCGCACCGTTCAGCATATCAGTTACATCAAGTATGCAGGACAGCAGCTTTATAGTAAATATTGATATTCAGTTGGTTACGCTCACTGGTGTAAACCTGAACGAACTTGTGCTGCATACTATTATCACAGAAAATGATATTGAATTCCCAGAAGCCCCCGGATCTAACGGGGAAAAGGTGTTTTATAACGTACTCAGAAAAGCTCTTCCTTCAGAAGATGGAATTTCTGTTACCGCACTGTCCGATACTACATCTGACTGGCAGACTGATCTGCTGTCTGACTGGAACCCGGCAAATCTGCATGTAGTTGCTTACATACAAAATGTGCAGACAAAAGAGGTTCTTCAGGCTGGTGTATATTAGTAAAATTTAGAAGAATAGTTAACCCGGACTGAATCAGAAGATTCATCCGGAAATTTACACTAAATCAGGGTGAGAAATATGAAACTCATTTATACGGTTCTTGTTCTTCTTCTTTTTCCCGTTGTTCTTTCGGCTCAGACTTTTCTGGATGTAGATTTTGGCGGAGGCACGTTTCCGCCTGCCGGATGGACAATTGATGCACATGCAACAAACTGGACTGCAAACAATTCCAATAATGCTGGATGCGTAGCTCCGGAAGCACGGTTAAATTACAGTCCTACATTTACGGGAGATTCCCGCTTAATTTCTCCCGAAGTTGATTTAACAGGGATTACAACACTCAAGGTTAAATTCAATCATATGCTGGATCACTATACTACACCATATACAATTGGTGTTGCAACCAGATCAGGAGGCGGGGCCTGGAATGTAGTGTGGTCTAAGAATCCTACAGCAAGCATTCCTGCAACCCAGGAAATTGTTTCTATAAGTAATAGTGATGTCGGCGCAGCTGATTTTCAGATTTGCTGGTATTTCAGCGGTTATTCTTATAACCTTAATTATTGGTATATAGATGACATAAGTGTTTTCACCCCGCTTGCACATGACGCAATGGTTAAAAGTATAGACATTGATAACCAATATGTGCCCGGAACTACTTTTACACCTAAGGCTACATTGAAAAACTTTGGATTAAACAGTGAAACATTCGATGCAACCTGCGTAATTAAAATAGGCGGTACAGCTGTATACACCCAAACCTGCGCGCCGGTAACTCTTGCTGCTGATGCAGAACAAACTGTTTCCTTCCCTGATTATACAGCATCAGCTTCTAATGAACTCTTCGAGATGATCGTTACTACTAATCTTTCGGGCGATCTTAATACGTCAAACGATACTATGTCAAAATGGTTTAACACCTATACTACTGAAAGAGACATGGTACTTGTTGAAATTGGTACCGGAACGTGGTGTCAATATTGTCCGGGCGCTGCATTAGGCGCAGACGATCTTGTTAATAATGGTTGTTCTGTTGCTGTTATTGAAAACCATAATGGTGATCCTTATGCATATGCAGCCTCTGATGCCCGTAATTCTTTTTATGGTATAAATGGATATCCGACTGCCGTTTTTGATGGACAGCAGCAATTTGTCGGAGGAGATCATACCGTGAGTAATTATCCATACTATCTCCCCATTTATGAAAGCCGGGCCCCGGTAAATTCAGCTTATTCAATAAGTATTTTCGGAGATCATTCCGGAAGTGATTATAATTTGACAGTGAGAGTGCATAAGGTTGCTACAACCCCGCCTTATACTAACCTTGTACTGCAGCTTGCTCTTACTGAATCTGAAATTCTGGTTAACTGGCAGGGACAAACTCACCTTAACTTTGTGAGTCGTGTTATGTCTCCTGATCATAATGGTACTCCTCTTGATTTTAGTTCATCTGATATCCAGGATATTGATCTTAGTTTTACAATGGGAGCTGACTGGGTGTCTGATAATTGTGAATTGGTTGCTTTCATTCAAAATAACGATGGTAAAGAAATTCTGCAGGGAACAAAGCTGGATCTTACAGCTCTGGCTCCATTACCAGTTGAACTTACTTCGTTTACTTCATCTGCATCCGGTGCAGGTGTAACGTTGATGTGGACAACCGCTAGCGAAATAAACAATCATGGTTTTGAAGTTGAAAGATCATATGACGGGAATACTTTCTCGAGTGTCGGTTTTGTAAATGGTCATGGTACTTCAACTGAAGCACATAGTTATACATATGTTGATAAGCCTGAAAATAAAACCAACAGCATATTATATTACAGACTAAAGCAGGTTGATCTGAACGGACAGTCTACCTACAGCAAAATTGTGAATGTGAAGATGATGGATCTGCCAACTCATTTCAGCCTTACCCAGAATTATCCTAACCCTTTCAATCCAACTACTAATATTAAATATACAGTTCCTCAAAACGGACTGGTTTCTATTAAGTTATATGATATAACCGGAAGGGAAGTTGCAACTCTCGTTAATGAAGTAAAAGCCGTCGGTTCTTATGACCTGAAAGTTGATGCTTCAAATTTGTCATCCGGTGTTTATATCTACAGGATGATTGCGAATGACTTCGTTTCAGTTAAAAAAATGAGTATATTAAAATAGTAAATGTGGGGCGCCCTTGCGCCCCTTTTTATTTAGATTTTAAATAAATTATTCAAAGTATAAGGCAATCGGATGAAAAAGCAATTATACATAATTCTCCTGGTACTACTTACCGTCTCTTTTTTTGATGTTAAAGCACAGGAGCTAGAGGTGATAAGTGGTGATAGCGTCGTAAATGGAACACCAGGTCAGGAATTAGTACTTTACGCCCATGCAGTAAATATTTCATCAGCTGATCAAGTTGTATTTGTAGTGCGTACTGAAAATTCAATTCCCGGAGATTGGACTTCTTCACTCTGCTTCGGCGATCTGTGTTTCCCGCCTAACCTTGACAGCGTTGCAACTGATGCAGGTTTTTCTCTTGAGCCTGTACACCCCGGTGATACTGTTGAAGTCTCAGTTCACTTTTTTACTAGTACCACAATCGGTAACGGTCATGTTCAAATTGAAATAGGAGCTGCTCATAACCCTGAGTTGAGAACCATCCTTAATTTCACGGGGTCTACTGAACCCAGTGCTATTAATGAAGATAACCAGGTTGTTAAAAGTTTTGAGGTATACCAGAATTACCCTAACCCTTTTAACCCTGCTACAACAATTTCCTACGCGGTTCCTCAGAGAACTAACGTCAATATTAAGGTTTACAATATTACCGGCAAGGAAATAACCACCCTGGTAAACGAAGTAAAAGATCCGGGCACCTATAATGTGAACTTTAACGCAGAAAACTTGTCATCCGGAATTTATTTCTACAGAGTTTCTGCCGGTAAGTTTACATCCGTAAGAAAAATGATTTTGATAAAATAACAGGTTTATTTGAGACTGTTTCCCTTTACCCCGGGGACAGTCTCACTTGTTAGTCTGTCTGAATATGGAGTATGATTATGAATAAACTTTTCCTTCTTCCGATATTATTTCTTTTTGCAGCGACTGTTTTTGCCCAGGAAAATAATGACCTGGCTGGCAGAATCGCTCCCGAATTTAAGCTTGAGAATGTACAGGGTGAGTATATTTCATTGAAAGATGAACTGGGTGATGGTCCTGTGCTGCTTAGTTTCTGGGCTACATGGTGCAAGCCGTGTATCGAGGAAATGACAAAATATAAAGACATATACAGCAGCTATAAAGATAAAGGATTTAAAGTTCTTGCAATTTCGATTGACGATGAAAGAACTGTAGCCAAAGTTAAACCGTTTGTAAGGTCGAAGAACTATCCTTTTCCTGTACTCCTCGATACTAATTCAGAAGTTGCCCGTAAATATTATGCACAGAATGTGCCCTACTCTGTTTTACTCGACAAATCAGGAAACATAGTCTATACGCATTTAGGTTATATGAAAGGGGATGAGCTTAAAATGAAGAAAAAAATAGATGAGCTCATAAATAAATAATCCTCACTGCAAATTACCGGACCCTGAACATGAATAGAAAAATACTGTTTATTCTTACGCCCTTTTTATTCTTCTTATCTCCTCTCCTCTTTGCCCAGGAAAACAATTTTCTTCCCGAGGGATTAGGTTTTTCGAATCAGCTTGAATATTCAAATGATATAAACAGGCATATAGAAATTTTCGAAGACTGGCTGAACCTGGATTATCAAAAAGGTATATTCGGAGCGGGTATAAGGTTTGAGACTTATGAACCAAATGACCCTAGTCCCGCTATCAGCAGAGGAAAAAAAAGATACGCTGACATAGCATATAAATATATTAAGGCGGAGATCGGAGATGCTCAGCAGGGCGGAGAGATAATTGTAGGAAATTATTACGCCCTCTTCGGCAGAGGTCTGGTTCTTAAAAGTTACGAAGACCGGAACATCAGGGTTGATAACAATCTTCTCGGCGCAAAATTACAGGCCAGGTACGGGGGGATTACCCTCACTGCCCTTACCGGGATGGCTGCCAACGCCGACAATATCCGGGAGGAAATACTTCATGCCGCAGATATAGAATACAGGGCTGCAAGTCAGCTTAAAATCGGAGCTTCCTATGCCGCTAATCTGCCTTCAGATGAGAACGCTGCCAGAACAATGCTCACAGCTGTAAGGATTATGCCAAGCATATGGAATTTCGATTTCTACGGAGAATACGGATTCAAGCAGAACAGAGACGAGAGGGATAGACTGTTAAATCCCGACACCTCCTTAGTTGTCTATTCACCTTATAAAAAGAGTGACTGGAGAGTTGGACAGGCAGGTTACGGAAGTATAAATTTTTATTATGATGCCTTCTCATTCACAGGAGAATATAAATATTACGATAATTTTACTTTTAGTTCACAGGACGGGTCAATTATATATAATACCCCCCCCGGATTAAGGAAAGAATATACATATATACTGCTCAACAGACATCCATCAGCTCTGAACCAGGCCGATGAACAAGGCTTCCAGATTGAGGTGAGCTACAACCTTAGTGATGAGACTTACTTCAGCGCTGATTACGGAGAGACCAAGACCCTAACCTACAACTCATACTACAAAAGAATACTCCACGATAATTCACCATCCAGGGTTCAGTTAAGGGAAGTTTATACACAGGCTCATCACGAATGGAATGATAACTGGACAACAATAGCGGCTTTCGGATATAATGAAGAAAGAGATACTGATACTAAAAATGTTACCCCCATCCTGGAGAATATTTTCTACTTTAATGAAATAAACACGATAAAATTTACTATTGAGCACCAGCAGACTACGGTTAATTTAACTAATGAACAATACTATGATGACGCTCTCGCGGTTGAATACCTGAGGTCACCGAATTTTAATGTTGCCGTAGTAAGTGAAATGCAGACAAAAGAACCGACGCCGGGCAAGATAGTCCGTAAATTCTGGAGCTTTATTCAATTCGGGTATAAAATAGCCGACCATACTGATTTATCTGTTTTATTCGGCACCAGGCAGGCTGGCAATATATGCATTGGCGGTGTCTGCCGGTATGAACCCGAATTCAGCGGTATAGAGTTCAAAATGTTAACCCGGTTCTGATTAAGGCTTGTTTTTATAAGACCCGGAACAATAAAGAATTTTGATTGGTGAGTTTTTTTAAGTGCGCTGTGTCTCATAAACACATTTTATTTTTTAGTAGTCGGGTTCAATTAAATTACTACTTAAAGGAAAGTTTAGAACTCCTTATTCTATAAGTAATTCCACATTACAAAATATTGGATTCAGGCTTGACTTTGAAGTGGTTTTTTAAGACTTTGCAAAGGTGCTTAAATGAATTATTTGATTAAGTCAATCTTGACTTAGGAAATTCCCGGGTGTAAATTAAAATTCTAAATAATACCGAGGTTGATGGTAACTTGGCTACTATTTCTTTTTCTCTTGTACTTTTCTTATCTGAAAAACTTTTCTTGCGGGCAGCGGATCCGTACATCCAAAATAAAAATCCAGAATCACAATACCTGTCCGAACTCCAAAATCTCAATAACACGACAATAAATTCAAATTTTAATTTTAATAAATCAATTGAAAATATTTATAAATAATAATGAGAGAGCATGAAGCAAACTTTACTACTTCAATTATGTGAGTCATTTCTCTCAGACATAAAATTCCTTTTTTATAAAAAACAGGAATTAGTCTGTCTAAAGTTTCACGATGATTTAATTCAATTATCCTAAAGGAGGAAATATGAGGCTACCTGATAAGGTTAAATTTCTATTAATACTATGCTCCGGATTGATATTTATTATTCCGGGCTGTGTTGATACAAGTGTGCAGAGTATCCCTTCCAGCTTTGATCAGCGGAGTCAGGTGACTTTTGTTAATCTTGTTGCTGGCGCAGGAGATGCAACTTTTACAATAGACGGAAAATCGGTCAGTGCAGGTTATGCTACTGAAAGCAGTATGATTGATATTCCTGCCGGAAGTAAGAACATAAATGTCAATTATTCAAATGGCTCTTCGCAGACATACAGCTTTTCTACAGATGTAGATGCAAGAATGAGAATTTTCTTCGTGGGGACTGATTCAGCAAATGAATTACAAAGATATATCCTTAGAAGAACAGACGGTGTAATTGCTACAAATCCTGATAGCGCTCTGGTTTCATTTTTTAATGGATCACCCGGCGCAACTCTTGACGGATTCACGATGGTTGCAGGCGCTGATACTCAGGATGTAGAATTCGATTCGCCTATAGAATTCGGAGGCAATTCAGATGCAATGCTCTTTCTGCCTGGAGATTATAGTGTTATTAGTATAGCATATAACGATTCTCTTTCAACAAGTATAACATCTACATTAAGCGTTCAGGCAAATAAGAAGTATACTGCTATTACATATGATATGCCTTCTAATATGAAATTGAATGTCTTAACGGACAAATAGAAAAGTTTATAAAACAATGGAGGAATAAACATGTTTCGAAAATTTTATACAATCTTACTTTTGATGTTGTTTTCCTGCTCCTTTGTATTAGCACAGTCAGGCAGGGTTTCCGGAAAAGTTACTGATAAGGAAACCGGCGAACCTTTGATTGGTGCTAATATAATCATAGTAGGAACCAGTTCTGGTGCAGCATCAGATGTTAATGGCGAGTACATGATTCGCCAGGTACAGTCTGGAAATTATTCTATTAAGGCTTCCTACATCGGTTACCAGGACGTTACAGTTAGTAATGTCAGGGTAGTTTCCGGTCTTACAGCCGAACAGAATTTCCAGCTGTCATCATCTAATATTACTACCGGAGAGGTTGTAATAGTTTCACAGAGACCACTTATAGAGAAAAGCTCAACTAACGCTATGAGAATTGTGGGTTCAGAAGACATCACTACTTTACCTGTTAGGGATGTAGATAAAATCGTCGCTCTTCAGCCGGGTGTTGTTCAGCAAAACGGCCAGACTTTTATCCGCGGCAGCCGTGCTGATGAAACAGGCTATATGGTAGAAGGTGCAGATGTTAAAAATATACTTAGCCGTAATGGTGGATCTCTTGTAGATCTTACTCCTGACGCATTACAGGAAATCCTGGTTCAGGCAGGCGGTTATACAGCCGAATTCGGTAATGCTAACGCCGGTATTATTTCATCCGACTTCAAAACAGGATCTGATAAATACCATTTTTCAGTTAGAGCTGAAACAGATAACCTGGGAAATTATAACGGCAATAACTTTGATGTTAATTCCGCAGGTAAAATGAAAGCCGGAGGAGCTGATAAATTCCTCGGTACATATTCATATGGATATTCTGATTACGTATTAACCCTTAGCGGTCCGCTGGTATCTGATAAGCTTAAGGTGTTCCTCTCTGGTGAAAATAATTTCCAGCGCGATATGAACCCGCAATTTTTCTATGGAAATCCGGCTGCCTTTTCAGATGGCGCCCTGCTGGATACAACTAAAGTATATGATACTGGTTTTTTTAGCGGCAAAACAGATGAATATCAATATTTAACCTGGAACGGCGGTAACGTGCCTGGAGTTATGGATAACAGATATACCGGAAACGGTACAATTCTGTTTGATAACAATCCTATCATACTAAGACTAGCCGGTGCTTATACCTGGGAAAGAACCCGGGGCGAGCAGGTGGGAATATATAATACAGCAAATACTACTTTGATTGATATGTTTAATACTTCCCGTCTTCCGATGAACGATTATTCAAACATATTATTAAACCTTAAAGGTACTTACCTGTTATCAGCCAGTACCTTTATTGAAGCAAATGTAAATTATTACGATGCACGTCATAAAACATATGACCCGATCTTTGGAGATAATTTCACACAATACAGTGATAGTCTTGCAGCCGCACAATATGGCTGGGAATATCCTTCATATACAGCTTCTCCACAGGCATACGATTTTTACGGATTTCCGTTTAACAGACCTGGAACTCCCCTGGTATCACCCGGAAACAATACAGGTAACGGAAACCTTCAGTCATTTACAAAAGATCACAACAGCTACATGGGAGCTTCCGCTTCTTTCACCGGTCAGGTTGAAAAGCATGCTTTGAAACTTGGCGGTTCATTCCAGAGATGGACAGTAAGACGCTTCCAGGAAACTGATGCAAGCAACTTCCTGACAACAATTCGTCAGCAGCCTGATCTGGCAAGAACTGAAGAGGGAATGAAATTCCTCGTAGCAAAATATTTGTACAGAGATTATAACAATTTTGGATATGATATTTTCGGTAATGAAACTGATGCCGGCGAATTTGCTCCGAAACATCCTGTTTTAGCTTCAGGTTATGTGGAAGACAGGATAGAGGTTAGCGATCTTATTATCAATGCAGGTTTAAGATATGACTTCATTGATATGGACAGCTGGCAGTGGCAGAACCCGCACTTACCTCAGATTGATACAACTCAGAATACTCAGCTGAATACTATTCCTGATTCTTCTTTACTATCAGGAGATACCTACAGCTACATATCACCCCGTTTAGGATTTTCATTCCCTGTAACGGATAAAACAGTATTCCACTTACAGTATGGTAAGTTCGTTCAGTCACCTAGTCTTGATATAGCCTACAGAGGCGTTTATCAGGCTGCGCAGATTATGTCTGCATCCAACCTGTTTACAAACCCGATAGCATACAACCCTGCTCCTGTAAGGACAACACAGTATGAGATCGGTTTCTCTCAGCAGATAACTGATTTTGCTGCATTTGATCTGACAGCATTCTACAAGGATATTAAGGGTCAGCTGCAGTATTCAATTATCTATAATGACCCGGGTGCGACAAGAGGCAGTTATCAGGCTTTTGTTAACCAGGACTTTACTACAACAAAAGGACTTGAGCTTGCTATTCACCTGAGAAGGATTGAAAGAATAAGAGCTGAAGTTAATTATACATATTCTAATGCTTCCGGAACCAACTCATTCTCAGGAAGCGGTATTGGTTCACAGCAGGTTAATAAGGAAGTTCCTACCGTAATCTTACCTCTTACATATGAACAGACTCATAGAGGCTCCATATTCCTTGACTACAGATTCGGTAAAGATGATGGCGGTCCGGTTTTACAGCAGTTGGGAGTTAATCTCCTCTTCTCGTTCAATAGCGGTCACCCATTCACCTATGCACAATACACAGGACTTGGACAGGCTTCTGCATGGACAGGCGGATTGATTCCTGCTCAGGATCCTAGAAACAGAAGACCGATTGGTCCTCCTAACTCATCAACAACTCCCTGGGTTTATAACCTGGATCTACGCGTAGACAAAACTGTAAGTATCTATAATCTTGACGTGAACTTCTACGTAACAGTTCAGAATCTCCTGGATACAAAGAACGTTGTTAATGTTTACCAGAAAACAGGGAATGCATATAACGACGGATTCCTGAATTCACCTGATGGTCAGCAGATCATCGCTGGTGAAAGGTATACTCAGAGATTTGCAGATCTGTACCAGGCATTAAATTACGATAACAGAGAAGCAGCATACCAGACTTATGGATATGATTTATTTGGATCTCCGAGACAGCTGCGTGTTGGTGTGTTAATTAATTATTAAAGGAGAATTTAATGTTGCCTCATGAAAAATATAAAATTGTGGAGGTTATTTAATATGAAGAAAATTAATTATCTAAACTTTTTAATAATCCTGGCTTTGTCCCTGATGATTTCCGCAGGATCTTATGCGGAACAGAAGGACGGCCAGGGAAGAAAAAAATCAAACTTTCAGAAGGTTACTGATAATCCTCAGCAGAGTTTGATTGATATAAATAACATCACCTGCTGGGTTGGTGCTGATGGTTACCATGACTGGCTGGTAGGCGGTTCATGGAACGGTGCTTATCCCAATGGCGTTAATGCCGGCGCTATCTTCTCCGAAGGTATCGTTTGGGGTGGTAAAGTTAATGATGGAAACTCACCGGTTGTCAGGGTTAACGGTAATACGTACTCCTCCGGATGTTCGCCTATAACCCGCTTGTTCCGTGTTCGTCCTGATTATGAAACAGGAAACCTTACACAGGACGCAGCCAATTTCAATGGCGTTAGCGTGGGTGCCGTTAGTGAAGGTGATATCCAGGCACTGAGAGATCAGTATGCAACTGACTGGAATGAGTGGCCGGCTGATGAGGGTGCTCCATACGAGGATGTTGATGGTAATGGTTCATACGACCCTTCAATTGATATCCCCGGTGTTCCTGCAGCATCTCAGACACTATTTATTAAATACGATGATAACGCTGCCCCTCTTTACGGTTCTCCTGCTATAGGCCTTGAAGTTTCAGAAACATACTGGGCTTATTCCTACACAGGAGCTCTTGGTAATGTTATTTATAAGAAAGTTGATATCGTCTATAAAGGAACTCCTATTTCAGCAGCCAACTCTAATATTCAGGATATGTATATTGTTCAATGGGCTGATCCTGACGTTGGAAATTCGGGTGATGACTTTGCAGGCTGCGATACTGCTACAAATTTAGGCTATGCCTATAGTTCTCGGGCTACTGATGCTGTTTATTCAGGATTAAACCTTGCTCCGCCTGCAGTTGGATATGACTTCCTGCAGGGAGTCTCTGAATATACAGGTAACGCGGATGACAGTGCGATCTTTAACCTGCAGTGGAGACATGGATATAAATATATAAATCCTAAACCGATGAGCTCATATGCTTATTTTGCAGCAGGTGGAACATGGGTAGATCCTGCATTTACTTACACAGGAACACTCGAATTCTACAACCTGATGAGAGGATATAAACCTGATCCTCCATACCCTGCCGCTGACCCATTTCCTACTACTGTGGCCGATGTTACACCATTCGGTACATACCTGTTGACAGGTGACCCGGTTGCAGGAACAGGTAAACTTGATGGTTCTGTTGATGCCCCCGGCGACAGAAGAATCATGGTTACAAACGGTCCTATTTCAATGAACCTCGGCGATACAGCAGAAGTTGTATTAGCTTTGGTTGGAGGTTTGGGAAGCAGTAACCTGAATAGTATTACTCAGATGAGAACCAATGATGAAACAGCACAGACAGTTTTCGATATTCTGTTCCAGCTGCCTACAATGCCCCCTCCGGATTTACATGTCGCACAGCTGAACCAGAAAATTGTGCTTGATTGGGGATCTGACGCCCAGAGAATTAATCAGATAGAAAATTTCCAGGGATTAGGATACTCTTTCGAAGGATATGAAGTTTACCAGCTTCCATCAGCATCAGCAACTATAGAAGATGGAGTTCTTCTTGGAGTCTTCGATCTCGTGGATGGAATAACCGCTATTTATGATACTACAAGCGATGCGAATGGAACGTTGATTCCTGTGCTTTCAGTTGATGGAAAAGATGCAGGTATCCAGAGATATTTAACTATTACACAAGATAAAATTAAAAACCAGGCCTTACATAATGGTCAGGAATACTACTTTGCAGTGGTTCCTTACGCTTTCAACCCGGATCCGCTTCTGCCGTTCCATGCCCTGCGTTCGGCCGTGGTAATTCATACAGCAATACCTCAGTTCCCGTTACCGGGTACTACGTATAACGGTACACCGGGTGATACGCTGGCTACCGTGCATAACGGACCAAGTGATGGTAATGCAATTCCGATTATAATTGATCCTACACAGCTTACCGGCCATACCTACGAAGTAACCTTTGATACTTCCGGAGGTCAAACTACCTGGAGCATAACAGATCAGACAGCCAACACAGTGAAGGTTTCCGGTGTTATGAATCAGGCAGGCGGCGAAGCTTACCCGATCGTTGATGGTATTATTGTTAAGGTTACCGGTCCGCAACCAGACTTCAAAGATTTTCTTGAAGTATCAAATTCAGCAGGACCGCATGAACCGACTTATGCATCATTTACTTTTAACGGCAGCGGTTTCCCTTCTTCATTCGGACCGGATGTAGACAGACCTACTCCTAACCCTGAAGGTACAACCTGGGGAATCCAGACAGGAAATGCTAATGGGAGCGGAAGTTTTGATTATGAATTTTTCAAATCAAGAGTCTTGCGTGCACAGAACAATTTCGGTGCTAATTTGATTCCTTTCGATTATGAACTCAGATTTACCGCAGCCGGCGGAAAAGCTTACCTCGCGTTTCACTGATGGATTGAACGTGGATGTTCCTTTTGAAATATGGAACGTTGGTGTTGCTACTCCTGATGATCCAAGCGACGATTACAGGATGATACCTTATGTCCTTGATAATTTAGAGGATGATGTATTCAACCTGGATGGTACTGATAACCCGATATCAGGCGGTGATAATGATCCTGAAACGGATTGGATTTACTGGTATAACCCTGTTGATAAATCAGCAGGAACGGCCGGTTATGATGCTTACGCTAATGCTCTTGCTGCAGGAGATACTACTGCTGCATTGGATGCGATAGGTGATGAGGTTATGGCAAGACTGGTGCTCGTTAATATGAACGGTGGAAGTGTTAGTGATCCTTCCTTCCCTGCAAATGTTGACCAGCAGGTACCGCCTACAGGTTCGGTTTACAGACTCATCAGCACCAAGCCTAATGGCGTAAACGATTCGTTTACCTTTAAAGCACCTGCAAAAGGTACTTCAGTTGCTCAGGAAGATGTTAAGAAAATAAATGTATTCCCTAATCCTTATTACGGATATCAGTACAGGGAAACATCAAGAGACCAGCATTATGTTACATTCAGTCATCTTCCTTCAAAAGCTACTTTGAGAATATTCGATCTTAGCGGTGTCCTCGTTAGAACACTTGAGCACACAGCTTCAAGCGGACAATTTGATAAGTGGAATATGCAGAATGATGCAGGTTATCCTGTGGCAAGTGGAATCTATGTTGTTTACATTGATATGCCTGACCTGGGCACTACAAAAATCTTAAAGCTTGCTGTCATTCAGGAACAGCAGATATTGAAAGTATATTGATTGAGTTCAGGATGTCCCGTGTGACGGGACATCCCTTAAATTTTTAATTTAATTGGAGGAATTATGTATCATTTGAAAAGACTATTATTAATCCTTCTGATACTAGGCTTCTCAGTATCAGAGATTTTTGGTAGTGGTCAGAATCGTGCTGGTACAGCAGGAGCTCCTGAATTGAGGATCCCTATCGGTGCCAGGTATCTTGCAATGAGTGGTTCGGCTATTGCAAATGTTTCCGGTCTTGAAGCTATATACTGGAATCCCGCAGGAGTTGACATTAGTGGAACAGACGCAAATGCAATGTTCTCATACCGTCAGTATATTGCGGATATGAGTATGAACTTTGCTGCTGTAAGCGGAAGACTGGGTGAACTTGGATCATTAGGGTTATCGTTCAGATCCCTTAATATCGGAGATATCCCCGTAACCACAATGGATCAGCCCGATGGAACGGGACAGATAATCAGCCCGAGTTACTTTGTACTTGGATTGACTTACTCAAAGAAACTTACAGACAGAATTGCTATCGGTGCTAACTTTAATGTGATAAACGAAAGTATAGATAGAGTTAATGCAACCGGATTCAGCTTTGACTTCGGCGTTGAATATAGCAACCTGTTTGATGTTCAGGGTTTTGCCGTTGGCGTAGTAGTTAAAAATTTAGGTCCTACTATGACATTCAACGGAAACGGAACGTATATCCAGGCTAATGACCAGAACGCTCAAAGAGGACCAACATTCTATCAGTTCTCGGCTTCAGCGGCTGATTTACCTTCTGAAATCGGGATTGGTCTTTCTTACAGAAAACAATTTGATGATCAGAATGCAGTTATGGTTTCCGGAACCTTCCAGAACAATAACTACACCTATGATGATTATAAATTCGGAATGGAATATAACTTTAAAGAGTTACTCTATGTTAGAGCCGGCTACCTGGCAACACCCCAATCTACGGATGCAAGTCCTAATGTTTGGCAGAATTATACACTCGGTATCGGCGTAAACACAAAATCTTTCAGCAGTGTTAATCTTTCTGTAGATTATGCTTATGTACCTGCTAAATATTTTGATGCAAATAATGTTTTCTCTTTAAGTTTTGGCTTCTAAATAGTTATACTATTTGTTAAATTAAACGGTTTCTCATGGAAATGGGAAACCGTTTTTTATTAACTTCACCTGAATTTGCCTTAATGAACTCAAAACATATTTATCTGAAATCATCTCTCACAGTATTATTCATTTTTTTATCCTTTCCTTCGTATTTGTTTTCTCAGAGCGTTGACAGCCTGGTCGGTAATTGGGAACTGATTAAGAATTCCAGGCAGTGGGACGTTGACCTTCGGTTCAGGGAGAACCGGGAATTCTTTGTACAGCAGCACTTGTATGCAAAATATAAATATGAGCTGAACGGGGATACGCTCATAAGCTTTCTTCAGACTTCATACCCTGATTCAGAAACAATTATAGATACAAGTTTCATCACTGTTAAAAAGGATACAATTATAAAAACGTATAGCAAATCCGGTAAAACCAACACAATCGTAATGATTAAAGATAAGAGCTACCCAAAACCGAAAAAAAAGACCTCTAACCCGATCGTAGGGCGGTGGAAATGGATGTATCCCTCGAAGGATACTGCTGTTGAGACTTTCCATAATGACAAAACCTGGGATTTTTCTGTTAGTAAAAAGATGTATTCCGGAAATTGGGAGGTCAATAGGGACACACTGGTTATGACATACGATAATACTAAGAAAACTAAAAAATTGCATACTTTCTGGATACAGGAAAATATGCTGGGCATCAGGGATCTGAAGACTGATAAAGAATATTTGTACAGAAGGACAAAACCATAATCCTGCCTATGAAAAAAAGTAAAAAATATCTCTTTCGAGTTATTCTGATCCTTATTCCTGTAATTCTTTTTGGGCTGGTAGAACTGACATTAAGGATTTCCGGTTATGCAGATGACCTTGAATTTGTATCCAAAATTGAGAGAAACGGCAAAGCCTATTATACCATAAATCAGCTGGTGGGTAAGAGGTATTTTAATAAAGACCGGATGTACTACAGGAAAGGATCCCATGATTATTTTGAAGTAAATAAATCCCCCCGCACCATCAGGGTATTCTGCCTCGGGGCTTCTACAATGGCGGGATTTCCTTTCGAGTATAATGCAATTCCCTCAGAGTTTTTAAGAGACAGACTAACAGCAGCTTTTCCCGGTAAAAACATTGAAGTAATTAACACTGCAATAGCAGCAACCAACAGCTTTACTGTTGATGAATTTGCCGGCGAACTTATAAAATATAAGCCTGATCTTTTTATTATTTATATGGGTCAAAATGAATATTACGGTGTCTACGGAGTGGGATCTACTATTTCAATTGGTAAAAACAGAAGTCTCATAAAAGCATACCTATGGTTAGAAAACTTTAAAACATTCATCCTGATGAAAAACTTAGTTAATTCTGTCAGCAGTCTGTTTGGATCTGACAATCAGCAGGAAAATAAGGTCCTCATGGAAGAAATGGCAAACACTTCCATAAGGTACGGCAGCGATGATTATAAAACAGGGGTGAATACTTTTCGTGAGAATTACCGTGAAGTAATCAACATTGCGGCTGAAAACCACATACCCGTATTGATATCAAGCCTCGTGAGAAATGAGAACAGTCTCCCTCCTTTTGTTTCATTTCATTCCGAAGGCTTAAGTGACTCACTTAAAAATGTTTCAGAAGGCCTGTTTAAGGATGGTGTTGACAGCATGAATGCAGGGCAATACTCTGCCGCTCAGGATTTGTTCATCAGGGCAATAGCTGCAGATTCAATGCCGGCAAATTTCCATTATGCCCTGGCAAAAAGCCTCGAGGGCTCAGGCAATTATTCCGGGGCAGAATCAGAGTACTCATTGGCGGCCGACCTTGATGGACTACGCTTCAGAGCTCCATCAGAATTCAATAATATTATATTCAGCCTTGGTGATGAATATAAAGTCCCGGTTGCAGAAGTTAAACAGTTGTTTAAAGACAATTCGACGAACGGTATAACAGGTTCGAAGCTGCTGGTTGATCATGTTCACCCTAACATACAGGGGTACTTTCTGATGGCCAAATCCTGGTATAAGAGTATTAAGCAGTATAAACTTCTCGGACCCGTTGGGGATAAGGAGGAAAGCGACAGTACGATTTGGGCTAAAAGCGCCGTTACCGAATTAGATAGCCTGATAGGGGCAATCAAAATTATGGAACTCAAAAGCAGACCGCCTTTCGCCCGGACAGACTCTGGTTTTAATTTCACTCCTAAAACTCCGCTTGAGCAGCTGGCTTATGAATATACTGTCCAGCATAAATCATCGTGGGCTGCAGTTCATTTAAACCTTGCTAAATACTACGTGACCCTTGGATATTATGCCAAATCTTTGAATGAACTAAAGGCAATCCTGGTTTCTGATGAAGATAATCCCATGGTTCTTAAACTTGCCGGCGATATGTCTCTTCAGCTGCATAAATATGAACAGGCCGAAACATACTATCTTAAAGCAAATAGATTCAATGCTAACCAGTATATTGAATACAAGTTAGGGAAGACGGAACTCCTTCTTGGAAAGCCCGATGTAGCGATACAATTTCTGAATAGTTCACTGGAAAGAAATCAGCAGAGCAGTGATAAGTTTACGCCAGGGGAAATCGAAGATATATATTCCAGCCTGGCGGATGCATATAATAAAAACAACCAGCCGGAAAAAGCCAGGGACATCATCCAGAAACTGATGAAATAACTTAATTAGCCTGTACCAGTTCTTTTTCCACCTTCCGGATAACATTTAAGGCAGGTCTTGCCAGGTAGATATTAGCCGCAATCCTTCCGAATACGAAGGCTGCGGTAGCCCCTATTACCCCTACAACAGCAAGCAGCTTCAGGGCAGCGATAAGAACAATTACGATCCCGCTGAATTCTAATATTGTAGCAAAAGTTATATACTTGGTTTTTCTTGCATCTACCAGCAGGGCTCTCTGGAAACTTATCAAAACTGTCAGCATCGGAAAAATAGCCATTATCTTCAGGGGAATGATGCTGAACGCTGTCAATTCTATTGACAACCCTGAGACATCGTTGAACCATATATAGGCAAGCGGGGTGTAAGCAATTATTAGAAGAACTCCCACCAGGCCGATTGAGAGGATGATAGCGAATTGTCTCAGTATCTTATAATTTTCCGTATTCTCACCGAGCAGAGCAATAACTACTTCCTGGTAGGATAAACCAAGACTTCTGAAAATAAAAACAAACGAAGTGAGCACAGGCAGCACCGCAAGTGATTCAAGAGCCATCCGGCTCTGACCCATGAAAAAAGTAACAAACGGCTGAACCCCAAGGGTAATCATCGATGTAAGTGCAAGCGGGTAATAAAAATTAAATATTTCTTTATGATTAAGCATGTTATTGTCCGGTATTGATTCCGACTTCATTTTTTTAAGAATAGGGGCAGCCATAAATCTGCTTGCAGCTGCTTCAGCTGTAACTCCTGCTGAAAGTGCAGAAGCACCGATAATAACCCCATCGACCTTAAAAAATAAATAAAGAACCAGTGCAGCCAGACCCATAGAAGTCAGCCGGACAATTGTACCGTATGCTACTCTTTTTGTAAGGTTATTCCTTATTAAGACTCCCTGGTAGAACCTCCTGTATCCTATGGCCCCGGGCCAGGGCAGAAGTATAATCATTGCGGTATGAGTCAGTTTAGCCACCTCAATTGGTAAACCTATCAGATTCAACGCAATAAAGTAGAAAACAGAAGGGAGAATCAGCGTTAGCATCCCCAGAGTAACAAGAAAGTTTAGTGCGTATGTGAATGTCCTGAGTTTAGTGAATGAGTGAAAATTCCTTACAAGCGATGTAGACGCACTCATCATCATAATTACGGGGGCTTCGATAATTAAAGCGAATGAAAATGCTACTCCGTATGCAGCAAGGTTGTACTTTGGTTCACCTAGCCTTGCAATAAGAGCTGTAAGAAAGGGACCTTCTACCGACATCATCAGCCAGGTTGCCGCAAGAGGCATCCAGAAAAGAAATATTTTCTTCAGGGTTAAGGCTTCCCTGTTGTCAGTTATCAAAGGTTTGTCCCGGGGCTTAAATAAAAGTATACTTTTTGATAATTTAGCAGTACAAAAATAGGAAGATAAAGATGCCCTCAAAAATTCATTTCCCGTTTATTATAGTTTTAATTGTAATGTTCACTGTCTGTAATATTGCAGTTCCCGGACAGGGAAAGGAAGAATATTCAGGTATAGAAGAGGCTTTTTCCACATCACATATCCTGAGGGGAAAATCCGGTCCGCTTGATGTCCAATGGATGGAAAACGGAACAGTTTATTCCTATACACTAAGGAACACCCAAACGGGTCATAAGGAAATAAGGCAGTATTTTCCCGGTACCAAAGAAGATAAGTTACTTCTGGATACGGGCGAACTGACCTTCCCATCAACCGGCGAAGTTTTTAATTACACCGCCTACAGCTGGTCGGATGATTACAAACACCTGATATTTGAGACAAACTTCAGATCTATCTATCGTTATTCGGGCATATCAGATTATTATCTCTATTCAACAGAAGACAAAAAATTAAAACTGCTGGTTAAAGATGCACGCACTGCAGAACTCTCTCCTGACGGCTCCCTTGCCGGTTTAGAACGTGAAGGTAACATATATGTCTATAACATTAAAGAAGAACGTGAACAACAACTGACAGATGATGCTTCTGGTACGGTTTATAATGGTCATGTCGACTGGGTATATGAAGAGGAGTTTGACGTTACCCGGGGATGGGAATGGTCTCCTGACAGCAAATATATTGCTTACTGGCATGTTGATGAAAGCAGCGAACCTGTTTTCCAGATGACCGACTATGAGTCTCAGCATCCGGATTACGTTAAGTTCAGGGTTCCGCTTGTTGGTGATCCTAACGCGAAGATAAAAATAGGAGTTGTAAATGTTGCTGACGGAAGCAGAAAATGGATGGATGTTGATGAAGAATATATTCCCAGGATTTACTGGACAAGCGTACCGAACCAGCTTGCAGTAATGACCCTTAACAGAAAACAAAATGATATGAAACTTTATTTCTTTAATATCCTTGATGGAAGTAAAAAACTAATATTGGAAGAAAAATCCGATACCTGGGTGGATATAAATAGTTTCTTTGAAAAAGTTAAAGACTTCCTTTGCTTCCCGGATGGTATGAACGAATTTTTTTGGATCTCTGATCGCAATGGATATCAGCACATTTACCGGTATGATTATGATGGCAGGCTGATAAACCAGGTTACTGATGGTGCATGGACTGTTACCGGCATTGAAGGCATTAATTCTGAAAAGCATTTAATTTATTATTCATCAACGGAAGTCTCTCCGCTTGAAAGACATCTATACTCCATAGGATTTGATGGAAGTGAAAAACGTAAAATCTCAGAGCAGCCTGGCAAGCATTCCTTTAACCTTTCTCCAAATTCAAATTATTATATAGATACTTATTCAAATGTAAATACTCCGAAACAGGTGGAATTACGGAGTACAAGCGGTGAATTAATCAGCCGGCTTGAAGATAATGAAGGAGTAACAAGGTTCGTTCAATTCCATAAATATTCTCCATTAAGACTTTTTAGTTTTATTACTTCTGATAGTACAAGAATTGATGGTGCAATGATCCTTCCATTTGATTTCGATTCAACCAGGAAATACCCGGTGGTATTTGATGTATACGGCGGCCCGGGTTCTCAGGGAATATATAACGCATTTGAATCGGATGGCTGGCGGCAGTGGCTTGCACAGAACGGTTACATGATAGTTGATATCAATAACAGGGGGAATGGTAATTATGGAAGTAAATTTATGAAGATTGTTTATGGACAGCTCGGGAAATGGGAAAGTAATGATTATACAGAAGCAATAAACTATCTTTCAACCCTCGCTTATGTGGATACAAACCGTACCGCAATAATGGGAACCAGTTATGGAGGTTTTATAACTATCTACACGATGCTGCTGCACCCCGGGATCTTTAAAACAGGCATCGCGAATTCAGCGGTTACCGACTGGAGGCTCTATGACGATATCTATACTGAACGGTTTATGGGATTGTCTGATGAGAATAAGGAAGGTTATGATAAAAGCTCTAATGTTTATAATGCAGGGAGCCTTGATGGTAATCTGCTTATTATTCATTCAACTATGGATGATAATGTCCATGTTCAGAATACAATGCAGATGCTTACAGCATTAACTAATGCGGGTAAAGATGCCGACTTAAGGATCTATCCCCCGGGGGGACACGGTGCAGTTTATAGTATGACAAATTATATGCTTATGCTTAAAGTATATTTCGATTACCTTCAGCAGCACCTTAAGTGAAGCCGGAGTGGTAATAGATCATTGCTGGAGATTTTCAATACATTTTTGAAGGTCAATACCTTCAGCTAAAACCTTGTGGAAAATATCTCCTTTCTGCCCCAGCCGTCTGAAGATATTATTAATATTAAAGTCTGAGGGTTTTATTCCTTTTTTTACTTCACTCCAATCCAGCGGTGTAGCTACCGGGGCACCGGGCCTTGGCCTTACACTGTAGGGTGCGGCAAGTGTCTGGCTCCTTCTGTTCTGAAGATAATCCAGGTAGACTTTTTTCTTCCTTTTCGAGGGACTCCTTTCAAGACTGGTAATCCCCGGGATCTTACTATTAGCAAGTTTAGCAATAATGTGAGCGAATTCTTTTACGGTATCGTAATCATATTTTGCTCCAAGAGGGACGTAAATATGAAGTCCTGTTGCACCTGAAGTCTTACAGTAGCTTGGTGCGCCTGCCTCATCCAGTACTTCCTTAACACATAGTGCTGTTTCAATAACCTTATCAAATTCTATTTCTTCCGGATCGAGATCAATTACAAAGTAATCCGGTTTATCAAGGTTGTCTATCCTGGAAAACCAGGGGTTAATTTCAATACAGCCGAGGTTTGCCATATATACAAGGGTCTCTTCATCATTACATATAAGGTACTTTATATTTTTATCGTTGGATTCAGAAAAAACATTCTTTGTCTTCAGCCATTTTGCATTAAGCTGTGCAATATCCTTCTGAAAAAAACTCTCACCTTTAATTCCATTGGGATGTCTTAGTAATGATTCCGGCCGGTCCTTTAAGTAGGGAAGTATGTAGCTGCTTATTTTTTGATAATACTCAATTAGATCACCTTTTGTATAGCCTTCCTCAGGCCAGTAAACCTTATCAAGGTTGGTTAATTTCAGTAACCTGGGATTTTTATCCTCTTTTTTATCTGATTTTTCTGTTTGCGGTTTGCTTTTTTTATCCGGCAACTCACGGCCAACATTTTCCGGTTTTTTATCCTCACGTAGCCTTTTAAATACCGGGTGCCTCATCATACCATCACCCGTCCACTCGGAAAATTCAACTTCGCATAAGAGTTCCGGTTTTAACCATACTGCAGGCGTATTAGTTTTGGGTTTTTTAATAAAAGGGGAGCTCTTTTGTTCAAGGGGTTTAATCCTGTTGTAAATTTGCTTCAGATCCTCTTCAGAAAAGCCTCCGCCTGTATGTCCAATATATTCAAGTTGATTTTTATCATTGTAAACCCCAAGTACAAGTGCCCCGAAATAATTCCTGCTTCCCTTCGGTTTAGTATACCCACCTATAACTGCTTCCTGGCGCTTTTTAATTTTTAATTTCAGCCATTCTCTGGATCTTTTATTACGGTAGTATTTACTCTGAATATTTTTGGCTATTATTCCCTCCAGCTGCTTCTCCCCGGCAAGTTTATAAAACGCTTTTCCATCTTTGGGTATATGATCATTATACCTTAGCGGCGGTATATCCGGTAATATGTTTTTCAATATTTCCTTGCGGACTTTAAGAGGAAGGCCCGTTAAATCTTTTCCTTCAAAATAAATAAGGTCAAAAACATAATATATAAGCTGACCTTTCCCTGATCTGCTGAAATTCTGGAGACTATGAAAATCGGATCTTCCCTGGTTATCAAGCACTACAATTTCACCGTCCAGTATCATATCTTTATCTAAATCTTTCAATGCTGCTGCTACCGGTTTATATTTCTGGTTGAAAGAATTCAGATTCCTTGAATATAAATCTACCTCTCCGTTTTTTATTTCTGCAATTGCACGGTAACCATCCCATTTAATCTCATAAACCCAGTCGTCATTATCGAATGGTTCGTCTACCAGGGTTGCAAGCATAGGATGAATTTTATGGGGGTACTTTTTAGATGGAGCTTTATCCAGGTATTTTTTAACCCGGGAGGTTAATCCGGGGACTTTTTTTTTACATCACCGTTTCTGCAGATCTTCGATGGTATTTCCGGATACTACTGAATTCTCTTGGTCAAGGATGTTTTCCTTAGAAGCATAATTGTCGCGATGTTTTATTAACAACCAGGCATTTTCTCCTCTTCCTTTCATTTTAACAAGTACAAACTCCCCCTTTAATTTTTGTCCATTCAGCACAAACTTAATTTCGCCTTTGTCAATGCCTTCACGCATCAGCTTTTCAGATTCCTTTTTATCTTCGGTTGAAAGCGAATGGTACGTCCCGTTATCCCATATTATCACTTCACCCCCGCCGTATTCTCCTTTAGGAATAATCCCTTCAAAATCTTTGTAATCAAAAGGATGATCTTCAACCATCATCGCAAGCCGTTTGTCTGAAGGATTCAGTGAGGGACCTTTCGGCACAGCCCAGCTTTTCAGTACCCCATCAACCTCAAGCCTGAAATCATAATGAAGATTGGTAGCATTATGTTTTTGAATTACGAAGACTAAAGCACTCCCTTTGGACTTTTTGCCGGCTGCCGGTTCGGGTGTTTTTTTGAAATCTCTCTTTTCTTTGTACTTCTTTAAAGGCATAAAAAATTATTTATAGTTAAGAATAAAAAATGTACCTGCACCAATCAGGAGGATATAAATCACTCCCAGCACAGAAGATGGTCTGGTTTTCGACAAAACATCTTTAAACAGGAAAACGGATCCAATAAAAAGAGCGGCCCAGGTTAAGATAGAAGCCGCGGTGAGGTCTCCCCCTTTATAAAGATCGCCGGGAATATTTATGACCATAAAACCGGATAAAAAAGCAAAAATGTGAATTACAACAGAAGTTATCGGGGCTTCTCTACCGGTGAAAAGGTTAAATAAAATATGCAGTCCAAATAAAAAGCTTACTGCAAACATAATAGCCGGTGCACTCATGGAATCTCCTTGGCTTAAAAAATTATAAAACAGGGTTATAATCCGAATATCATATAATCGCGGCTCTAAGTCAAATAAATATCAGGAACTTTTAATGTTATAAAAGTCCTCTCTGATTTCATTATTTCTGTGCGCTTTTATAATAGCCATAGCTATGAAGATGTTACTGGATTTTTCAAAAAAATCAGCCGTTCTGAATTTAAGTATATCAAATGTCTCATCCTGTTCTATTTCCATAGCGGCATTTATCAGATCCTTTGAGGCATCCGACAAATCAGGGAATTCAAATGACTGAATCCGGGCAATAATCTTTGATGCTGTTAATAAGGATGTCTTTAAGTTCTCTGCATCTAAAGAATCATTGTTTAATATTTGCATATTTATATTCAGCAATTTCTCTCTCTGAATTTTCATTCCTGCATTATCCTGGTAATTATTACGTATCATCGCATTCAATACCCCCGATAGGTAAATCAATCCTTTGTTAACGTATTTCCGGTCAAGATCCGGATCCGTTGATTTATGTTTTCTCACAAAGTCTATGAACATTGAGAGTTTTGATGCAATTTCATCTTCAGGACCATTTTCAGTTATTACCATAGCCGCGTACGAACTATTTTCATTTTTGTATGTATTTATCTGCATCCCCATCCATACAATCAGTATAACAAGCACCAGCTCCCAGGCTAAATATTTTATCTTCCTGTTTTCATTATCATTCATATAATTCTCCTGATCTTTACTTATGCTGCGTTTTTCTTTTCCTCCAGACTCTTTTTCAACAATGTCATCATATCTACCACGTTGGATTTCTTTGGTTCTTTTCCTTTAACTTTCGGTTTCTTTCCCTTTGCTTTTGCTTCAATAATTTTTTTCAGGTCCTCTATGTAAGTGTCTTCGTATTCCTCAGGTTTGAATTTTGCAGTGGTCTGATCAATAAGGGAAATAGCCATTTTCAGTTCTTTATCATTCACTAATTTGGATTCAGGCAGGTTTAATTCATCAGTATTTCTGATTTCATCGTGGTACCTCAGCTGGTTTAACAGCAGGAGTTTTCCATAAGGTTTTAGAACTGCAATGTGTTCGTGATTCCTCATTACAAAATTGGCTATCCCTACTTTTTTAGATTTCTTTAATGCCTCGCGAAGCAGGGCATACGGTTTATCCCCTCCTTTATCAGGCTCCAGGTAGTAGGGTTTTTGAAAGAAGATTGTATCAACTTCTGACTCCATTACGAAATCCTGGATATCAATCGTTTTTGTTTTTCTTACATTCGCCTTCTCAAAATCTTCCGGCTCAAGCACTACATAATCACCCTCCCGGTACTCATAACCTTTAACAATGTCTTCATAAGGAATTTCTTTACCATCTGACCGGCATACGCGGGCATACTTAACAGGACATAAGTCATCCTTTCTGAGCATGTCAAGATCCAGCGAATTTGATTGGGAGCCGCTAAATAGCCTTACCGGTATAGTTACCAAACCAAAGCTGATTGTTCCTGACCAGATAGCACGCATTTAAACCATCCGTATTATTTCTACCTGTATATAGATATTATGAAAGATTAAAAATATTAGACCAGTCACAGAAGTGAGATGAGGCAACTAAGATGTGTTAAAAATCCGGGTTTACCCTTCAGGGTTCATTTCCCGGAGAAGACTGCTATTTGATTAAATTTTTTTAATCCTTTTTTAAGATGTTATTCATCTGCGAGCATTAGGTTTCAATCGTAATTAATAGGCTCTGACAACAAAGACTTTTAGAGGTAAAAAAATGAAGACCCGTTTAGTATTATCGATTTCTGTTCTCCTGGCCTTTTTTATTATGAGTACTTACTCATTCGCACAGGAAAAGCCCGTTACACCGGTAAAAACTGTAAAGCAAATCCATGACAAACAGATTACCAGGTCAGCCAAAACTAACAAGGTGAGCACAAACAAAGTAAGTGCTCTGAAAACAGCTGACAAAAAAATCACAAAAAAAACCGGAAAAATGAAGAACAATAAGATAGTGAAGAATGAAGCATCCCCAAAATCAGTTCAGAAGGAAGTAGTTCATCATAAAAAGTTGGAAAAGAAGACCCAGAAAAAATAGAGCAATACTCCTCAAAAAAATAAATTTACAGTTATGAGCTGTAAATTTGAAGGAGAGTGTAAAAACTCTCCTTTTTTTTATATTTTTCTTCTATGAAAATTCTTTTGATTGAAGATGAGAAAAAAGTATCCTCCTTTATTAAGAAGGGGCTGGAGGAGGAATATTATGCCGTTGATGCTGCCTATGACGGAAAGGAAGCCTTAAAATTTGCTTTCAGTGAGGAATATGATTTAATGATCATGGATGTTATGCTTCCATTAAAAGATGGTTTTACTCTCCTTAAAGAGATAAGGGCCGCAAAAATAAATACTCCTGTGCTTCTGCTTACGGCCAAAGATACAGTTGAAAATAAAGTAGAAGGACTGGATTCCGGAGCAGACGATTATCTTACCAAACCCTTTGCCTTTGAAGAACTTCTTGCCCGCATAAGGGCGCTTTTAAGAAGAAATGAAAAAAGTAAATCAGTTGAGTTAAAAGCTGCTGACCTTGTGCTGGATACTCAATCTCATACGGTTGTACGTTCGGGAGTTGAGATTACGCTTACCCCAAAAGAGTATTCTATCCTCGAATACCTTTTAAGGCATAAAAACCATGTTGTTTCAAGAACCCTGCTTTCTGAACATGTATATGACTATCATTTTGATTCAGACACAAATGTAATTGATGTTTATATAAATAAACTGCGTAATAAAATCGATAAACAATTCAACAATCCTCTTCTGCATACGATCCGCGGCGTAGGATATATCCTAAAAGAAAATCATTAAGAAATTTTAATAGAACTTTAAGGGAAATTTAATATTCCCTTACTAAGTTAGAGTCATGGTTCGATACGTTATTACCTCCTTTGATACAAAAATGATAGAAAAGAGAAGTTTATGACTGGTTAAATAGGAGCGAATGATTCCCGGTAGATAAAAGGAGGGCAAGGAGAGCAATAATGAAGCTCTCCTTTTTTTTTGTAAAGATTGATGGAAAAGGGTATTATACGGTGAAGAAGTTAAGAAAACCCGTGAAAATTAAAGACCTCATTAAATCCACCCGGTTTAAGACTACCCTATGGTACTCAGGATTATTTCTTGCTCTTGAGATTATTATCGGTATAACTGTTTTTCTTTACCTGCGGCATAGCCTTGAGATAGAACTTGACAAATCTTTGTCAAAACAGGCCGAAATGATCTACAACTTTGTTGAGGAAAGTAAAATTGATCTTTCTAACTTCCAGCCTGATTCTGTGTATTCTTCTGCGGATGAACTCGTTTATGACCTGATATTTGAAGCTGTAGCTCTAAACCCCAGGAACAATTATGTGCAGGTTGAATTAAACGGTAAAATGTTGTTTAAAACCCAGAACCTCGTAGATCAGAAAATTCCTTTTCCGGAAGTTCCTCCCGATAAAATTATTGTTAAAAACATCCTTAACAACCGGCTTTCTGAATTTCCAATAAGAACTGCGTATCTGAAGAAGAAAAATTATGAGATAACCGTAGCTTATCCTTCTCACCTGATAGAAGGAACTCTTACGAACCTTACTGATATATATATTGTAGTAGCGCCGCTTTTCTTTATTTTATCAATCGTTATCGGTTCAATCCTTTCTGCGGGCTCCCTTAAAAGAATAGATAAAATAACTAAACGAACCGATGATATAACAACTCAGAACCTGGATGAAAAAATACCCGGTGAAGAGTTTAATGATGAATACGGCAGACTTGTTCACACAATGAACAGAATGATTAAGAGGATAAAAACATCAATCGATTATATGAATCAATTTTCAATTGCTGCTTCACATGAATTGAAAACTCCCCTTACAATATTGAGAGGTGAGGTTGAGGTAGCTTTGCGTCACCCTAAAACTGCCGAACAGTACAGGGAGATACTTACGAGTAATTATGAGGAGGTGCTAAGGCTGATAAATATAGTTGACCGTTTATTTCTCGTATCCCGTTTTGATAATAAGCTTATCAAGGCTAATCTTGAACAAACTGATCTTAAAGAATTTCTGGAAAGAACGGTAGATGCTCTCGGTTATTTATCATCCGATAAGAACAACAGGCTTATACTGGAAGCTGATGATGATATCCTTGTTGAAGCAGATCCCGGTCTGTTAAGACAGGTAATGACAAACCTGATAGAAAATGCAATTAAATACGGCTATGAAGATGAGCCTATTATTATTAAGGCACATAAATCCGGTAAAACCGCTGTAGTTTCAGTTAATAATAAAGGGGAAGGAATTTGTGAAGAAGACCGCGCTAAAATATTCGATAAGTTTTTCAGGATTGAAACATCAAGAAGCAGAAAAACAGGCGGAACCGGACTGGGGCTTTCTATTGTCAAATCTATAGTTAACCTTCACGGGGGAGAGATAGACGTTAAATCAATCCCGGGCGGTGAAACAGAATTTTACTTTACCCTCAGAGCTGTCTGATCCGCCAGAAACAGCAGATGCCCGCCATTATTATTCATTGAAGATGAAGCATTAATGCCGTAATTTTATAATTCGAAAAAATCAAAAAAAAATAAACTTCGATATAAACGAAGAGGGAGAAAATAGATGTCAAATGCATATTTCAAATTACCAGTACCGATAAATGAACCAATATTAAATTATGCTCCCGGAAGCCCCGAAAAAGCAGAATTAAAGAGTAAACTCAAAGAATTACAATCAAAAGAGATCGAAATTCCCCTTATAATTGGGGGAGAGGAAGTTAAAACCGGAAAAACGGCCGGGATCAGGGTTCCCCATAACCTTTCAAAAAAACTGGGTATATATCATAAAGCCGGTGAGAAAGAAGTGAAAATGGCTATTGAAGCCGCCCTCGAAGCCAGGAAAACCTGGTCAGAAATGCCCTGGGAACACAGAGCTTCTATTTTTCATAAGGCTGCAGAACTATTGTCAGGACCCTGGCGTGCTACCATAAATGCAGCTACAATGCTGGGACAGTCAAAAACTGCCTACCAGGCTGAAATTGACTCAGCCTGTGAATTAATCGATTTCTGGCGCTTTAATACTTATTATATGACTCAGATAATGGGCGACCAGCCTTTTTCTCCAAAAGGGATGTGGAACAGGTTGGAATATCGTCCACTTGAGGGATTCATCTTTGCGGTTACACCGTTCAACTTTACTTCTATTGCAGGTAATCTTCCAACAGCGCCGGCTATTGTTGGTGATGTAACTCTCTGGAAGCCTGCATCCAGCGCTGTTTACTCAGCTTATTTCCTGATGAAACTATGGGAAGAAGCAGGATTACCCAAAGGAGTAATTAATTTTATTCCCGGTTCAGGCAGCCAGGTGGGTGATCCCGTTATGGCCAGTCCGGATCTTGCCGGCGTGCATTTTACCGGTTCAACCCCTGTATTCCAGGGAATGTGGAAGACTATTGGTGACAACCTTTCAAAATCCAAATACTACCCGAGAATAGTTGGTGAAACAGGAGGTAAAGATTTCATTTTTGCTCATAAGTCAGCTGATGTTGATGCTCTGGTTGTAGCTGCTATCAGGGGTGCTTTTGAATACCAGGGACAGAAGTGTTCGGCAGCTTCGCGGATGTATATTCCTAAGTCAATCTGGGGTGACTTTAAGAAGAAATATACTGCAGAGGTCGGGAATATAAAGATGGGAGACATCGAAGACTTTACCAACTTCATGGGAGCAGTTATCGATAAGGGCGCTTATGAAAGCATTAAGTCTTATATCGATTTTGCAAAGGACGCAAATGACGCAGAAATTATAACAGGCGGTAATTGTGATGATACAAAAGGCTACTTTATTGAACCAACTACCATCGTTACTACCAACCCGACTTTTAAATCTATGCAGGAGGAAATTTTCGGACCTGTTATGACCATCTATGTTTATGAAGATGATAAATTTGATGAGACTCTTGAACTTTGTAATAATACCTCCCCCTATGCTTTAACCGGTGCTATCTGGTCGCAGGATAGAGAGATCCTGGTAAAGATGTCAGATAAGCTGAAAGATGCAGCAGGCAACTTTTACATCAACGACAAACCGACCGCAGCCGTTGTAGGACAGCAGCCTTTCGGAGGCGGCAGAGCTTCAGGTACCAATGATAAAGCCGGAAGCGGAATGAACATACTAAGATGGATGACTGTAAGGTCCATAAAGGAAACTTTCGTTCCCCCGAAAGACTGGAAGTATCCTTTTATGAACGAAAAATAGTTTCACTTAAAAGAGTAACAGAGATGCGCTATTGCTGCATCTCTGTTACTTTACTTATTAATTCTATGAATTCATTTTCAAGTCCACATCCTTTATTCTTTGCATACCAGAAATGAAGCTTCTCTGTCCACTCAGCTTTTTCCATTCCATCTGATTTACACTTGCTAATTAAACCAACCGCATCCCCTGGTCTCGGGCCCCAGCGGAAAAGTTCATCCCCGTTAGGATTGAACGCAGCCAGAATAGGTATGCTCCTGGTACCATTGGTAAGAAACTGATCCATTATATCAGGATTAGAATCACGCAATATTAGTTTAAGCTCTATTAAAGGATTCTGCTCTGCCATAACTGCGATGTAGGGGAGGTTCTGGCCTGAGTCACCGCACCAATTCTCTGTAATTACCATCCAGAGCTGAGGCTCGGATATTTCCTTCAGGATTTTGCTTAGTTCTACACCGGGTGTATACTGCCTGGTAATCCTGCTGTTACGCTGAAGGTTCAGGGTTTTGATTTTTAGTTTATTAATTTCAGCCGGTGTGAGATTGTCGGTTTTTATTTCTGAAATTTCACTGGTAGTTCGTTTTATATAGTCCTGGTATGACAAACCTGATTCATCAATTCTTTTCTTAAGCCGCAAATAATCCATTATTTCTCCGTTTAAGTATAGTTTATACTTCATTAGAAGCAAAACATTGCATTTAGTTTCATCAGTTCCAAAATTATTTACTAAAGGGGAGGGTAAATCGTTCCAATGTAAAAAAATCAGTTTTTCCCTTATTTACTCCCTTCACGGTTATACTAAGACCGTTGATCTCCCTGTTAATCAGAAGATAGTTAAATGGCCGGGGAGACGGTCCCTTATAGTAATCGTGATGAATATTTTCACCTGTCTTCAACAGTACCCGGGGTCCTCCTCCACCCCCGGAGACGATAAAAGTTTTACCCTTTTCAATAAATCTTTCATATGTGTGAGCATGCCCGGTTATAAAGGCCATTGTTTTGGGAGATTTGTCAAAAGCAGGTACAAATCCCAGCTGAACCTGCATTTCATCACCTGTGATAAGACTGTTCGTATATGGGGGGTGATGTGCAAACACTAGTATTCCCCTTATGGACGGGTCATTATCGTACATCAGCAGTTTATTTTTGAACCAGTCTATCTGACTCTGCCACTCTTCACTGGAATATTCCAGGTCATTCGAATCCAGAAAGATTAATGCAACACTATCACATTTTTCAGTATACCAATGACTCCCTTTCAGCATAGGGAAACGGTCGGTAAGGTACTGTAGAGCAATTCTGTTATTCCCCCAGTATTCGTGATTCCCGATAACAGGGAAAACAGGAATATTTTCTTTTGTCAGAGGAGTCATAACCCTATCGAAGAATTTCCAGTGATCGATATTATCTCCCTCAAAGACCATGTCACCGAGCAGAACTATAGCCCCGGGATTGTTTTCCGAAATATCTTCGATCAGTTCTTTTCTTTCAACATCGTTGCTTTCCCTTCCAATCATATATTCCCATAAGGATGTTCTCTGGAGATCCCCGACTACAGCGATGGGGAAGGAACAGTTTTTTGTCTTCTGAAGCCCCTTAACATCCTGATCAGAAGTATCTATTCTTGTGGCAAAGCTGTCTAAAAAACCGAGTCCGGCAATTATTATATATAAAGCCGGAAGGAGAAATTTCCTGTACATTTCCTAATATTTGTTGTGTATGATCATAATCATATAAATTTACCAAGTTTATAAATTTGATTTGAGGCAAGATATAATGACCGCATCACAAATTGTGATAATTTAGAACTTTTTTTGAACAAATAAAGTTGTAATTTTAAGAAGGTCAAAGCAAGGAAGGAACAATAATATAAATGATTACTGCTACCAGACATTTTACGCCTGAAGAAGCTCATAAAACTCTTCCCCTTGTAAGGAAAATTGTTGAGGATATCCTTAATACTTCCCGGGAGATTAGACTCCTGACTGAGGATAAGGATGGGGTTATTGAATCGGACCCTGAAGTTAAAAAGATGGTTAATGATTTGAATGGTTTTATGGCTGAACTGGAAGAAATAGGATGTTTCTACAAGGATTGGAATTTTTCAATCGGCCTGGTAGATTTTCCGGCCATTATAGACGGGCAGGAAGTTTTCCTGTGCTGGAGAAGTGATGAGGAGAATATCACATTCTATCATGAGATCGATAAAGGTTATGCAGGAAGAAAACCTATTCCTGAATTATAGTTTAATCACAAAGTAAACTTAATTTCAGCTCTCTCACATTTCTGCTTTTCTGTTTTTCATTTCACATTATTTCATACGTATATATTTTAGATTAAGTTCATCACAATGAGAACGGAATATGAAAGCTTTAAAAAGTTATATACTCTTAATAGTTCTGTTCCTTTTTATAGCATCCGGATGCGATACACAGGAACAGAAGACCGAGGACCTTGGACGATTTAATAAACTCAGCTGGATAGAAAATATCTGGCGCGGGAAACAGGGAGATGCAAAACTCTATGAAAGCTGGCATAAGAAAAATTTCAGGCTTATGGAAGGTATAAGCTACACAACTGATGAAAAGGGAAGGAGAGTATATTCTCAGGATATGCGCCTTGAACAGAGCAATAACGAGATTTACTATACTATAAAACTTCAGAACAATCAGGAGCAGACTTTAAAACTTACGAATGTTACTGACTCTTCAGCAGTATTTAATAACCCGGATGAAGGATATCCGGCTAAAATTACCTACAGACATACCGCTAAGGATTCAATGATAGTTAATCTTGAAGGAGAGAATGAGGGTTCCTCGATGAATACAAAATTAAGTTATGAAAAGGATTAGCACTTAGGTCTAATCCTTTTTCAGACTAAAAGCAGCAGATGCTGAACCAGTTTGACCTGTTTCAGCATCCTTAATATTAAATATTATTTTATAATCGCCATCTTTGTAAGTTGAATCAAGATCAAACTGAATTTCGATAGGAACATCCATAACTTCTTCATCATTCACCTTATCTTCCGTCCTGCTTATCAGGCTCTTAACTGTATCACCTGCGGGCTTTACCAGGTCGATATCATAGGTGAGGGTAGCTTTGAACTTATTATCTGCTTCGTTCTGTTTAAAACCCTTAACCCTTGTAGTGGCGTCAACCTCCCAGCTGTCACCCAGGTCATACGCAAATGCCTCGGCATTAAAAACCTCAATCTTTTTCTCTTCCTTTGCACAGGAACCAATTAGAAGTACCAGGCAAAAGGATGAAATTAATAATGCCTTCATTTTTAGCCTCCGGAATAATGTGTATAAACGATTAACCGTTCTTTTTCTGAAAATCTTTCATAAAAGATACAAGTTCATCAACTCCTTTTTGGGGAAACGCGTTATAAATTGATGCTCTTATGCCGCCTACCGATCTGTGTCCTTTTAGTCCGCTGAAGCCGTTTTTAGTGGCTTCATCAATTAGTTTCTTTTCAAGATCTTCAGAAGTAAGGTTGAACGTAATATTCATCAGTGAGCGGCTGTCTTTTTCAGCGTGCCCTTTATAAAACCCGCCGCTTTCATCTATACATTTGTATAGTGTATCAGCCTTGGTTTTATTTGTTTTATACATAGCATCCAGGCCGCCGTTCTTCTTAAGCCATTTTGTAACTAGACCAATGATATATACACCGAATACAGTTGGGGTGTTGTACAGCGAGTCGGCATCTACATGTGTTTTGTAGTTCAGCATTGTATGCAGGGAATCGCTGCTTCTTTCTACCATATCTTTACGGATAATAACAAAAGTGACTCCCGATGGTCCCATGTTCTTCTGGGCACCGGCATATATCAAGGCATACTTGTCTACATTTATCTTCCTTGAAAGTATATCTGAAGAGGCATCGCATACAAGAGGAACTTTTCCTGTTTCAGGTTCATAATGAAATTCAGTTCCATAGATGGTATTGTTTGAGGTAAAATGGACGTAGGAAGCTTCAGAATCAAGTTTAAGTTCATCCTGCCCGGGTATCCTTTTAAATTTCCCCTCTTCTGCAGAAGCCGCTATATTTACAGAGCCGACCCTTTTGGCTTCTTTAACAGCTTTTTTTGACCAGCTGCCGGTTACTATATAGTCAGCCTTATTAGCCGGGGGCATCAGGTTCAGGGGAACCATAGAGAACTGAAGGCTGGCACCGCCCTGGAGAAACAATATAGAATAGTCATCACTTATTCCCATAAGTTCTTTCAGATCTGCTTTGGCATCACCGATTATTTTATCGAAAGTTTTTGAACGATGACTGATTTCCAGTATTGACATTCCAACACCGGGAAGCGACATTAAATTTTCCTGTGCCTCTTTAAGCACATCCTCGGGTAGTATTGCAGGACCCGCACTGAAATTGTTAATTCTATTTTCCATTTTAATTTTCTTTCCTTCTGATTTCAGTTAATATATTTGATTAAATAGTATGAACAAGAAGACCGTCCCTCAGTTTAGGTTCAAACCAGGTGGATTTGGGAGGCATTATTTCTCCTGCATCGGATATGTTCATAAGGTCATCCAGCGAAACAGGGTATAAAGAAAAAGCAACGGCGGCTTCTCCACCCTTTACAAGCTTCTCAAGTTCTTTTGTTCCCCTTATTCCGCCGATAAAATCTATACGCTCGTTCGTTCTTGGATCGTCAATACCCAGTACCGGGTTCAGGAGGAAATCCTGAAGTATACTAACGTCAAGAGTCTCGGACACAGATTTGGAAAGTGAATTACTTGCCATAACATTATCGCGAACTTTAAGGGTATACCAATCACCGTCGATAAACATACAATAGCTTCTTCTTTCCTTTGGTTCTTTCTCACCGGTTTTATCAACAACAAACTTTTCACTTACCCTGTTCAGGAATTCGTCTTTAGAAAGATTATTAAGGTCTGAAACAACACGGTTGTAGGGTAAAATGTTAAGCTGTTCGGCAGGAAAGATCACGGAGATAAAATAATTGTATTCTTCCTGTCCTGTGTGACTTTTGTTTTTCTCTTTCTTAACGTTTCTAGCTCTTGCAGCACTGGCAGCACGATGATGCCCGTCAGCGATATAGAGGTGTTTAATTTTACTGAATTCACTGACGATGGTTTTATTGAATTCTTCCGGAACGATCCACAACGTATGTTTGATTCCATCCTTTGAAGTAAAATCATATTCAGGATCATTGTTTTTCATTGTGTCATCCACAATTTTATTTACAGCATCAACACCCCGGTAAGTCAGGAATACAACTCCGGTCTGTGCTTCTGTGGTGATGATATGATTTGTCCTGTCATCTTCTTTTTCGCGCCTTGTTTTTTCGTGTTTCAGGATTACATCGTTTTCATAATCATCCACCGGAAATGTTGCTGCTATGCCTACCTGCGCTTTTCCATTCATTTCTAGTCTGTATAAATAGAAGTGCGGTGAATCCTCAATTATAAGAGGAGCTTCACTTTTCAATTTTTCCAGGTTCTGTTTTGCTTTTTGATAGACTTCTTCAGAATAAGGACTAATGCTGTCATCCAGTTCAAGTTCAGAACGTGTAACACGCAAAAAGTTTAAAGGATTTCCTTCAGCCTCTTTGGCGGCTTCTTTTCTGTTTACAACATCATACGGTACACTGGCTACAATTTCGGCAACGTCTTTTGAAGGTCTTAATGCTTTGAAGGGTCTTATAACTGCCATGCTTAACTAACTCTCCTTAAAAAACTGTAAAAGAATGAGGTTTAAAAATCCACAAAATATTATAAATATGCCATTTATAATGCCTTAAAACTTAGTTAAAATTGATAAGAATCAATTATTTTTACCATTTATTACGCTATTTCTATATTTTCAGGTTTACAAACAATTTATAAAGAGATATGCCGGGAGAAAAGGAGCCATTAAAAAAAAGGAAGATTACAAAATCCGGTCGTGAACCCCATCGTGGAAGAAAGAAAATAACCGGAGATATCAGGTACCATAAGAAATTCTATTCGGAACATTTACATAATGAAAGAGACGTTTTTGTTTGGCTTCCTCCATCATACATGTCGTCTCCGCGAAAAACATACCCCGTATTGTATATGCACGATGGTCAAAACCTGATGGATCCTGCAACTTCATTTTTGGGAATTGACTGGCAGGTGGATGAAACTGTATCCAGGTTAATTAAAACAGGACGAATGAAGGAGATTCTTATCGTCGGAATCAATAATACGGAGGACAGACTTGAAGAATACAGCGATTCTGAAAAGGGAAACAATTATATGAAATTCATTATTGATGAACTTAAGCCTCTTGTTGATTCTACTTACCGTACACTTCCTGATCCCAGAAACACAGCGGTACTGGGATCCTCAATGGGAGGGTTGATTTCGTTCTTACTAGTATGGAAAAATCCAGCCGTTTTTTCGATGGCAGGGTGTATGTCAAGTTCCTTTTATTATGATAACGACAGGATATTTAAAACAATCAGCGATAGCAGCAGGCCCAAAGCGGGAATAAAAATTTATATTGACCATGGGGAGGATGGGCTGGCAAGGGGTCAGAGAATGTTTGCCGTTCTTACACAGATGGGATTTTTAATAGGGACAAATATTGATTATTTTTATGCCCCCGGTGCGGAGCACAATGAATCGGCCTGGGCGGAGAGGCTGGAACGGCCGTTACTTTTTTTCTTTGGTAAATAAATGCGGGGAAGGGAATTTTAAATGGATATAACACAAATACTGGTAAGAAGATTTAAGACTTTTTTAATTCCTGTTTTTATAATACTTACTTTATCAAGCTGGAATTGTTCGCCTGAGTCGGCCAGGCTTATTAATCTTGGAATAGCAAAAGATGAGGTTATTAATTACCATAGCAGCGGAGAATACAAGGCAGATACAAAGAAGGTGGTAGATGAGGCCATAGTAAAGTTTGAGGGGATTGCTCCGGGAGAGAATTCAGCTGTGGTTTTTGATGTTGATGAGACTTCAATTTCCAGTTATGACTACTATAAAAAACGGGATTTCGGATACATCCCGAAAATGTTTGATATGTGGGTTGATAGTGCAAAAGCTCCTGCGATTCCCGAAGTGCTGGACCTTTATAAGTATCTTTTAAAAAAGAACTTTAAAATAATATTTGTTACAGGAAGAAAGGAGTATCAGTATGAATCTACGTTCAGGAACCTGGTGAATGCCGGATATACAAAATTTGATACTTTGATTATTAAGGGTGAGGAATATGCAGGACAAACAGCCGAAAAGTATAAATCAGAAAAAAGAACAGAACTTGCTGACAAGGGGTATAAAATAGCAGGAACAGTCGGGGACCAATGGAGTGATCTCAATGGTCCTCACCACGGAATACAGGTTAAAATTCCGAACTATATGTATATCATTTATTAAAACCCCGCGAGGCTCTCCGAGAATTGATTTAATATTTACGGATCTCCGTGTGACCCCCGATTTTTACTTAATGCCCCATTGAAAAAATCCTTATATTTGCAGCTTAAATTCAACTTAAACAAAGGAAAGAAATGTCTCTGACCGAAATTCCAAAGGCATATGATCCCGCTTTGGTAGAAGATAAATGGTACGGGTACTGGCTGGAAAACAAGTTTTTTCATTCAGAGGTTGATAACAAAAAGGACCCCTTCACAATTGTAATACCTCCCCCTAATGTTACCGGTATGCTTACCATGGGTCATATCCTTAATAATACTATTCAGGATATCTTCATTCGTATGAAAAGGATGATGGGTTATAATGCCTGCTGGGTTCCCGGAACGGATCATGCTTCAATAGCTACAGAGACAAAGGTAACCAATTATCTTAAAGATCAGGGTATAGATAAAAAAAATATAGGCAGGGATGAATTTATAAAGTTCTGCTGGGAATGGACGGATAAATACGGTGGTATAATTATTCAGCAGCTGAAAAAACTCGGGGTGAGCTGCGACTGGGATCGTGAACGTTTTACCATGGATGATGAATATTACAAAGAGGTAATAAAAGCGTTTGTAAGTCTTTATAATGAAGGGAAAATATACCGCGGGTACCGGATGGTGAATTGGGATCCCGCAACCAGGTCGGCTATTTCTGATGAAGAAGTTATATACAGGAACGTAAGCGGTAAGCTCTGGTACTTTAAATACCCGGTAAAAGACAGCAGTGAGTATATTGTGGTTGCAACTACCCGCCCCGAAACCATGCTTGGTGATACAGGGATTGCTGTGAATCCCGATGATGAGAGGTACAAAGCATTAATCGGCAAAATGGTTCTGCTCCCCATCGCTGACAGGGAAATCCCCGTTTTTGCAGATGATTATGTTGATATGGATTTCGGTACAGGTGCTGTTAAGGTTACACCTGCCCACGATATAAATGATTATGAAATGGGTAAGAGACATAACCTGGATTCGATAAATATTTTTAATGAGGATGCAACTACAAATGCTAATGTTCCCGGTTTCCTGAGAGACCTTGACAGATACGAGGTAAGGAAAAAAGTAGTTGGCAGAATGGAGGAACTTAAACTTGTTGATAAGATTGAAGACTACCAGACAAAAATAGGTTATTCAGAACGGGGAGGGGTCCCGATTGAACCCTATCTCTCTGAGCAGTGGTTTATGAAGATGGAAGAGCTTGCACAGCCGGCACTCGAGGTTGTTGAACAGGGTAAGGTGAATTTTTATCCTGACCACTGGGTAAAGACTTATAAACACTGGATGGAAAATATAAGCGACTGGTGTATATCACGGCAGTTGTGGTGGGGACACAGGATACCGGTATGGTATTGCGTTGGAGATGATCATTGTGAGCCTGAATGTAAAAACCCTATTGTAGCCGCTGAAAAGCCTGAGAAATGTCCTCACTGCGGTTCAACAAACTTAAGGCAGGATGAAGATGTGCTTGATACCTGGTCCTCCAGCTGGCTGTGGGCACATGCGGTCTTCAAAACAGAAGAGGAACAGGATTACTACTACCCTACCGATATGCTTGTAACAGCACCCGATATCATATTCTTCTGGGTGGCCAGGATGATTATGGCAGGACTTCATTTTAAAAATGATATTCCTTTCAGCAGCGTTTACTTTACTTCTGTTATCAGAGATATCCAGGGAAGAAAGATGAGTAAATCCCTTGGTAACTCGCCCGATCCTCTTAATGTAATAAAGGATTATGGTGCTGATGCACTGAGGTTTACTATAATATACCTTGCCCCGATGGGACAGGACGTCCTGTTCAGTACAGAGAATTGTGAACTTGGAAGGAACTTTGCCAATAAGATATGGAATGCAGGCAGGTTTTTATTAATGAACCGTGAATCCATTCCTGTTGATTCAAACCTCGCAGAAAAACATATCGACTTTGCAGATCAATGGATTATATCAAGGTTCAATAAAACTCTTCTTCAGCTTCAGGATGCAATGCAGAGGTTTGAGATAAATACTGCTTCAAAGATTGTGTACGCTTTTGTGTGGAATGATTTCTGCGACTGGTATATTGAACTTGCAAAGAACAGACTGTATTCGGATAACGACGAGGTTAAATCTGCAGTACTCACAAGGTCGTTTATGATGTTTGAGAATCTTCTTAAAATTGTTCATCCTTTTATGCCTTTTATAACAGAAGAACTCTGGCAGCTGATCGGTGAGAGAAAGAAAGGGGAGAGTATAGTAATTGCCGACTATCCCGTTCCTGCGAAAGACAGGATAGATGCTAAGGCTGAAGAAGAAATGGAATTTGTGCAGGATATTATAACATCAATAAGGGTGATACGCGGAGAGATGAATATTCCGCCTTCGAAGCAGGTTAAGGTTTTTATTAAATCTTCTTCTGTGGGACAGCATCAGGTCGATTATATCAAAAAGCTTGCAAGGGTTGAAGAATTGCTTGTTGATGAAAATATCCAAAAACCTAAGGCAAGTGCTTCAGCAGTTTTAACCAGGTGTGAGATTTATATTCCGCTTGAAGGGCTGATTGACCTTGATATTGAACGTCAGCGCCTGATGAAGGAGATAAGCAGGCTTGAAGGTTCATTGGCCGGCATAGAAAAGAAACTGGCTAATGAAAAGTTTGTTAATAATGCTGCTCCGGAAGTTGTTGAGAAGGAGAGACAGAAGAAATCCAACTGGGAAAAAAACCTGCAAAAACTTAAAGATATACTGGATAGCCTTTCTTAAAAAGGCTATCCTTTACTCATCACAGGTAACTGTTAATTAAGGTTCCTAAACTCATAGTCAATCCAAGAGGTAGTTTCTGCCATATTTTTTTAGATAAATTCATACCCTTAACAATATCTATATCTTTCGGAGTGGAATCATTATAATAATGATATACCATTTTAGTGTTGCATCCCCATTTTGATTTGAAATGTGCAAGTCCGCCATTACCTTCTGCTACCTCACCCATGTCGTAAAAATTAAAACCCTCTTCACATGCTTTATGGATAGCTTCCCATTGAATCAGGTCATTAGCATGAAATGCCAGCGCAGAAGCATTCCGCCCGTTAAAAGCATAAAAAACGGTTTTATTGTATTTTAAAAACATGGAACCGGCAACCATCTCTTTGCTATTGTTGCCTTCAGCTTCTGCCAGCATACAATCTCAGTAAGCCTAACGGTTTAAAGTTCTCCCATAAATATTTAAAAAACCTGTAAGGTCTTGCGGGCACTATGTGCCAACGCATGGTTTCAAGATAAAGTCTGTACCAGTTTTTAAGATCTATTTCGGAATCAGCTTCGCGTACCGATAAGCCGGAATTCTTCGCCTTTGTTACACCCCACCTGATATTATGATTTTGCTTTTTATTTCCGAATCTAAGGGTGGAGGGACATTGTGGCAATTCAAAAAAATATGATTCTCTCCAGCTGATTTGCTGTATTTCTTCCAAACCGGTATTGAGAGTTGGACAATAGCTTTTAACCTGCAGAAGTGCATTAAATTCGGAACGTGCTTTTGATGAAGCTTCGGTCAATAATAATCTGCAAACTTCATTATCGTCATATAAAAGTCCGCTTAGAGGAGTTCTTGGCAGAGATGCCAGCCTTTTGGCTGCAACAGGTTCATTCTTTATGAAAGGGAGTCCTGATGTTGGAAGTAGCGGCATAACGCCTCTGATCTCAGAATTTTCATCCTCACAGAACAAAACGGTGCTTTCTCTGTCATATTCATTCTCAAGGGCTTTCAGCCAGAGAGGATGACTATAAATCGTTGCGTCTCTATGGCTATTTAGATACTTAACCCATTTCTCATAATGGGTATCAGGATGACCCTCAACTATTGATAATGACTTATATTCTGATCTATTTGAAGAAAGTTTCTCATTTTGATACTCGCCAACAATTTTATTTAGTTCTTTATACTCTACATTGCTCATATATTCAACCCCGGGGGAATTAGTTGTGAAAGTAATTATTGTGCTTCAATATCCATACCTAATTATTGGTAATAAATTTCTTCAATAACTTAATTTAGGAAAGGAGATTTGTCTGTGACCATAAAAGTGGGTGTACCGGACAGATGCGGTAGGACAAAGTTCAGCCCCTATTTTAACTGCACGACATTAAGAAAAGTAAATGCTTAACTCTGAGATACTGCACACTGAAAAAATTGTTTTCATCCACCCAGACATTTCTTACTTCGAAGAAGTCGCTTACCAGTTCTTCAAATTCGTCAGGCATATATTTGTAAGAATATTCTGTGAGGATGTCATCGTCTTTTTTCAAATGTATAACTGAACCGTTCAATTTTATACTCTGATCTGTCAGGCTGACCAGATGCATTTCTATTCTGCCCTGCTCTGAATTGTAAAATGCATGGTGTTTGAAATTTTCTATGTTTATGTCAGCGCCCGTTTCCTCATTTATATGTCTTAGAATATTCAGATTAAATTCCGCTGTTACACCTTTACTGTCATTGTATGCTGCTTCCAGTATCTTCCTGTCTTTTTTCATATCAACACCTAATATCATCCCGCCGTTGCCGCCAATCAGTCTGGCCATCCTTCTTAAAAAATTCTTTGCTTCAAGTGGTTTGAAGTTACCTATAGTTGATCCCGGATAAAAAACAGAAATATGGTCATAAGGTATTGGTATCTCAGGCAGGGTAATTGCCCTGGTATAATCAGCATGGAGCGGGATTATTTTAAGCTCAGGGTAATCAACGGAAAGTTTAAGAGCAGAATTCTGCAGGTGCTCCTCGGAAATATCAATGGGTATATAGGCTGCAAGTCCTGGTATATTATCAAGCAGGAGCCTGATCTTTTCACTGCTTCCGCTGCCTAGCTCCGCAAGTACAGTCCCTTCGCCCAAAAGCTTACCGATCTCTGAGATGTTATCCTTCAGTATCTTCATTTCTGTCCTGGTAGGATAGTATTCCTCAAGCCTGGTTATCTCATCGAATAACCGGGAGCCTCTTTCATCATAAAATAATTTGCTGGGCAATTCTTTATGCGGACCTGATAACCCCCTGCGGACTATACTTTCAATCTCATTCTCTTTTTTTTCTGTATAATACATAAGATTACCCGATATCTTTCGCAAGCCTCAGTCCCATAAACTGCCACCTGCTGTCTGGATAAAAAAAGTTTCTGTAGTACTTCCTTATATGAGAAGCTGATGTGGCGCAGGAACCGCCCCGCAGCACCATCTGGTTTGACATGAATTTTCCGTTATATTCGCCAAGGGCACCGGGAAGTGTTTTATAACCGGGATAAGGTACATAAGGACTCATAGTCCATTCCCAAACATCTCCATACATTTGATTAAGTGGTTTGGCTTCTGCGAAAGGTATAGGATGGAAATTACCTTCTTCAACAAAATTTCCTGCGGCGGGTATATCTCCGGCAGCTGTTTCCCATTCTGCTTCGGTGGGTAGTCTGTAACCTGACCATCTTGCAAATGCATCAGCCTCGTAATAACTAATATGACAGACAGGCTCGTTCAGATCAACTTTATGAAATCCATTAAGTTTGAAGTTCCACCATTCTCCATCTCTTTTCTCCCAGTATAATGGAGCTTCCCAGTTGTTTTGTCCGGCTTTTGAAAATCCGTCAGAAAGCCATAACTCTGTTTTAGTATATCCTCCGTCCTCAATGAAGTCAATATATTCGCGGTTTGTTACGAGCCTGTTTGCCAGAGCGAAAGGTTCAAGATAAATCTTATGCCTGGGAAATTCATTGTCATAACCAAATTCATTTCCGGGGTTTCCGATTTCATATAGTCCTTCCTCAAAATTTTTGAACGCCATTTCCGGAACATGATCCACTATGGGAGAATAATTAGTCGAGTAAACCGGATAAAGAGGATTCATTGAGAAAACATGTTTTATATCCGTGAGCATTAATTCCTGGTGCTGCTGCTCATGGTTTATTCCTATTTCAATAACAGGTCCAAATTCAGAAAGCTGGTCTTCTGAACAATCTGTAATAAAAGCAATAACGTTCTTATCCACATAATCTCTGTATTCGTAAACCTCCTTTACAGTCGGTCTCGATAAAAATCCCCGATTGGCCCTGGTAAACCTCTCACCGATCTGAACATAATATGAATTAAACAGGAAGTTATACTGGGGATGCAGGGATTTATAGTTTTTAACGGCTTTTTGAAGAACAAAAGCCTCAAAGAACCAGCTGGTATGTGCAAGATGCCATCTTGCGGGACTCACATCAGGCATCGATTGTATTACATAATCTTCGGTTTCTAAAGGATCACACAAAACAGTGAAGAAATGCCTCACAGCTTTATATTTTTCAGTAAGGATCTCTCTGTCAGTATATATTCGTTTTCCTTCTGATACTGACAATATTTCAGCATTATTATCCATAATATGCCCTCGGGTTATATTGAATTATTAAAATATGCTGGATTGATACCAAGATTAAATATTATTTTAGTGTAATTCAAGTTAAGCTAATTGCCTGGTGATTACGGTGAGAGAGATAACAGCCTCTAAAAAAAGTAAATATTTTATTAGATGTGATTCTGTCGATTTTTTAATAGTAAATATATTTAAAGTTTAAAGCTTGATTTATAAAAGAAAAAGGTTCAAAAAATGAAAAAATACATAATTCTGTTTGTTGCTATAATTACAATATCAGGAATTACCAAAGCCCAGACTTATTCTCCGCATGGAAAGGAATTCGGTTTTGGGATAATGGTTGGAGATCCTCTCGGGGCCACATTGAAGTTCTGGACACAGAGAGATAATGCTTTTGTAATCGATATAGGCGCATCTTATTTCGGAAGTCCCAGGATCGGAGTTGACTATCTTTGGCACTTTAATGCCTTCAAAACACCAATAGCCAATTTATATGCAGGACCAGGAGGTGTTATAGGAGTAGGAGAAGGTCACGGATTCTGGTATGACGGTAAATATCACCGTGCAAAAGGAGATGTCGGAATCGGCGCAAGAGGTGTAATCGGAGTAAATCTTGTTCCCCGCGATACTCCTATCGAAGCATTTTTTGAACTTGGAGTTCTCCTGGCACTTGCACCCGATTTTGATTCAGGTGTTGATGTAGGCCTTGGCGTGAGGTTCTATCCATAAGCCGAAGCTCAAGTAACCATATATTTTTCAGGCTATAGCCATGTCTCAATCAGGCTATAGCCATTACTCTCCTAAACCAGCCATTCCCTCGCATCCTTTTAAAAGCTTAACGTAAGTAGAGTTGTTGCCCCTCCCGGTAGCCATCTCTTCGCATCCCTCTTAGAAGCTTCATAGAAGCTTAACGTAAGTAGAGTATTTGCACCTCCCGGTAGAACATCCCCCCTCCACTCTCTCGGCGATATCCCAACCCTCCGTTCCCTGGCATCCTCTTAAAAGCCTCATAGAAGCTTAACGTAAGTAGAGTTGTTGCCTCTCCCGGTAGCCATCCCCCTTTCAACCCCATATATCCACTCCCCATCTCTCGGCGATATCCCAACCCTCCGTCCCCTGGCATCCTCTTAAAAGCTTCATAGAAGCTTAACGTAAGTAGAGTTACTGCCTCTCCCAATCCCTGATTCACAATTGAAGCATAAAAACCTGATAAATACTAAGTGAAAACGCAGTGAATACGCTCTGAAAACGCAATGAATGCGCTTCTCATCCTAAAGAAATACCTTCCAGGTACCTCCCTTACTCCTCATCTTAAGCTTCTGATTACGTACACATTCCGCCCTAAATGCGTATTAAACGGTCTTTACCTCCTGTCCTCCCCGGAACAACCCTCGACGAAATACGATCAGAATATTTGTGATATTTGAAGCACTTATTTTCTCTGAACTTATGAAGTTAGTATTTTAGCATATTCACTTAAACTTATTATGAAAGGAGATCAGGATGCCCGTAAGAAAAGGCAGTGCCCGTTGGAGCGGAAATCTGAGCGATGGTAAAGGAGTATTAAATACTGAAACAGGCGCCTTAAAGGATGCTGCCTATGATGCTAAATCAAGATTTGAATCAGGCAATGTTACAAATCCGGAAGAAATTCTGGGTGCGGCCCATGCCGGATGCTTCTCGATGGCTCTGGCTAACTCACTCGCAAAGGCAGGGTTTAAAGTCACTTCAATCAACACAGAAGATGCAGTGCATATTGAAAAGACAGATGAGGGATTTACGATTACAAGAATAGATATAAGTACGGTGGCAGAAATTGATGGTATAGATAACGATACTTTTCAGAAGCACGCAGCAGACACTAAAAAAGCCTGTCCTGTGTCTAGAGCTTTAAAAAGTGTTGAGATGACCCTGGAAGCCAAGTTGAAGTAGATACAAATTATAGAGGCTGTTTCATAAGGGACAGCCTTTATTCTTCTATCAGAATATCTTTATACTCTTTTTTATTCTTTTCAAGGTGCCTTTCTACATAGGGGCAGGTTGGTATCACCTTAAGATTATTTTCCCTTGCATATTCTAATCCATAGCTGACCAGTTCCTCAGCATAGGGACCGCCTCTGTATTCTTCCGGGACAAATGTAGAAAAATATTCTATAGTGTCATCGCTCTTCATCCGGTATTTAAGCAGTGCTCTCTCACCATCTATCTGTATATAAAACATCTTCTGATCTTCATCCTTAATAACTTTGTCTGACATTATCGCATCCTTTCTTCAGTCGGATTCCAGGAGACCCATATATTTTTCATGCCTATGGATATAGATATTAACATACGAACAACTCGGAATAACTTTCAGTTTATTTTTCTCAGCATATTCTAAACCTTCTTCAACCAGCAAAGAAGCTATTCCTCTGCCTCTCAGTTCGCCGGGAACATAAGTAAAATAAAAGTCTATCACATTACTGCGCGGTAAATTATAATTCAAATAACATTCACTACCCTCAACGGTTACAGTGAATTTGTGATCCTTCTGATCATGGAAAATGTTTGTGTCCATTTTATTAAATACCGCTTATTATTTGATACTTATTAAAATAAAAATATTAGCTTAAGAAGATGTAACGAAACTTAAAATACTTTAAACATTAAAAAGAAAATGCATAATATCACCATCGTTCACAGTATATTCTTTCCCTTCAATACGCATCAGCCCGGCAGCTTTACAGGCTGATTCTGAGCCGCATTTTACATAATCCTCATAACTTATTACCTCGGCCCGGATGAACCCCTTTTCAAAGTCTGTATGAATAACCCCGGCGGCCAGTGGAGCCTTCCAGCCATTATGAATGGTCCAGGCTCTTACTTCTTTAGGCCCGGCCGTAAAATAGCTTATCAAACCGAGGGTATGAAAACCAGTCCTGATGATTTTTTCAAGTCCGCTCTCATTTATGCCGTATGATTCAAGGAATTCATTTCTTTCTTCATCCGAGAGCCCGATCATTTCTTCTTCCACCTTGGCAGAAATCTTAACTGCATCAGCACCTTTTTTCTCCGCATAATCCCTAACTGCTTTTACATATGAGTTATCTTCCAGCAGTTCGGATTCATCAACATTAGCGCAGTAAATGACATCTTTGGCTGTCATCAGCCGCAGTTCATTAAGAAGCTGCCTGACTGATTCCTTATCTCCCTCAGGGTACGTTGATGCAGGATTTCCATTGTTAAGATATATCAGCATATTTTCCGCATCCTCAAGCATCTGCTTTGCGGTTTTATCACTTTTTGCAAGTTTCTGCAGTTTCTCTATCTTTCGTTCCATAGTCTGGATATCTGAAAGAAGAAGTTCGGTTTCGATTACTTCAATATCCCTTACCGGATTTATATTCCCGTCGACGTGAACGATATCATCATTCTCGAAACATCTGACAAGATGAAGGATAGCATCAGTTTCCCTGATATTACTAAGGAACTGATTCCCAAGTCCCTCTCCCTTACTTGCTCCTTTTACCAGACCAGCGATATCAAAAAATTCAATAGTGCTATATACAAGTCTGGCTGGATTTACGAGTTTGGCAAGCTGCTCAATCCTCCCGTCAGGAACAGGCACCACAGCTTTATTTGGTTCAATTGTACAAAAAGGGTAATTAGCTGATTCAGCATTTTGTGCTTTAGTTAACGCATTAAACAAGGTTGATTTTCCAACGTTAGGCAATCCTACTATACCAATACTGAGACCCATTCAGGCATTCTCCGATATCTTTGTAAATAAATTTTAAGGCTCTAAATATAAGAATAAATAAAGGGTTTATTAAGTTTCACCTCTTTGTATGGAGTTAAAGATATGCTTGAAATATGAGTCAGATCAAGGGTCAAAACGGGTAAGCACGAAATATTTGCGTCCTAATAACACTAAAAACTGCTTAAAAGACGCATTTTCTGCAAATATTTCATAAGGCATCGATATTGCACTTCTCCAACTGGTTATGTGTCATTTCTGAGGAATAACAATGAAGGATAAGAAAATTCTTATCGTAATAGAAAATGGAATTATTGGATTAGATATAAGAAAACAATTGAATGGATATGGGTTTAATACAGAAATAATTAACCCGTCAAGCAGAGACAAAGTTGAAGAGTACCTGAAAAAAGGATTTCAATTAATGATTATTGAAAAACCTACTGATGATAAAGATATAATGGCTGCTATGCGGCTTGCCAGTGAATATAACCTGCCGACAATTTATTTATCGGCAGATACCGAGAGTATCGATATGGAAAAATTCGGCTTCAGAATTTTAATGATGCCGTTCGGAGAAGATGATTTAAAAGAAGTGGTTAAAATGGCTCTTGGTGATCTTTAGAAAGTCTCTTTGACCTCAGGGGAAATGAAACAGAACCGAACCCCGGAGATTACTCTTCGGGGTTTATTTATTTAAAAGTTTAGTGGTCACTAATTATTGATTGCAGCTAACGAATCAATTTTGAAAGAAGCGAAGAGTGAATCTCTTTGACTTTTTCGGCTTACTATCGTTGTAAGATATTTCTGAACTGTTTTATCCAGTTCTTCAACATCAACCTTATCTGCATCCTTATCTTCAGCAAGCCTTTTCCAGAGGGGGGTAGAATGATAATCATACTTGCCGTAAATAATAACCGGCGTTCCATAGGCCCTTACTTTGTTTCTATCCTTTGTAAGTACCCATTGTTCAGCCCAGTAGTAAATCCATTCAGCATCCTTCTGAAGCAGCCTCGCACAGGCATGACTGGCAGGATACCCGGGCAGTTCAAACTGATGGATAGAGATACCATTGAAGTTATCAATATTAAATGCCCAGGGGAGTATCCATTCTTCATTTACAGTGCTGATCGTTTCCTTTGCCTTCCAGTTTGTAAAATATAAACCGACCGGGGTAGGTGTAGTTCTTTTTCCCATGCTCGTCGGTCCCCATCTGACCAATTCACCATATTCATACGCCGCGAATGCCTGAATAGGATACGAGAATATTAAAATTTTGGGTATTGAATCAAGTATTGGTTCATGCTTCGGGAAGGGTGAGAAAAAGAGAAAATTACCCGGCAGCGTGTCGGGTACACAAAGGGTATCTCCTCTAACTATATGCCTGGTATCAAGCCGGTTTAGGGCAAGCACCTGCCGCATTCCATCATCACCGAACTTATCCGTTAATTCAGAAAGTATCTGAACACCTTTAATGGGAACTTTTGTGAAAACAATATTAAGCGGGGGAGGCTCCGGTTTGGGGATTGGTTTAACTACAGTTGTATCTCCGTCTTTCAAGGTGGATTTATCTCTGCTATCTTCACATCCCAGGTATAGGCTGAGAGTTATAACCAGGAAAAGCAAATTTATAATCTGCATAGCGGAAAGGTTTTTTATCATAGAGTAGTTAGTCTTTGTAAGTCAGGATTCCCCTGTTAATTAGTTCGGCTAATAGATCTTTGTACCCTTTGAATTGAACTCCCTCCCAGCCAATCCTCCTGGCTGCTTCCACATATTCAGCTATGTCATCGATGAAGAAGTGTTTATCAGAATTTTCACCTGTAAATGACTCGACAGCTCTGTAAATTTTTTCCTCAGGCTTATTAGCGCCTGCTTTGTAGGAGACAACTATTTTATCAAACTGTTTGATAAATTCATAGTTTTTCCAGCCGTAGTTGTAGTGGATAATGTTAGTATTGGAAAGCATCACAAGTGTATAGCTCTTTTTTAATCTCGGCAGTAAATCTACCACTTCTTTATTTACTGTAAAAATATCAGAGTACAATCTGCAGAAGGTTTCTTTATCGATCTTATTGCCCAGGGCTGAAAGCATTACCCCGGTAAACTCACCTTCGGACATATCTCCCCTCTCAAAAGCCCGGTGATATTCATAATTAGTACTGTAGAAATTCAGGAAATTCTTTCCCAGTCCTTTTTCTACTTCATCAAGTTTCTCTTCGGCCCGCTGATAATTAAATGGGAGAAGGACATTGCCCAGGTCAAATACTATTGTCGAAAATTTAGCGGACATATCAGAGTTCAAAAGTTGTATCAGGAATTCCTGTGTTTATTTTTATTGATTCCACCTTGAATTCTATCTGCTGGGAACCAATAGATTGTTTTATAGAATAGGGATATTTAACGCCGTCGACCGGTCTGTAGTCACCATACAGTACATCCTGCGTAAAAGTGCCCTGCGGCGTGGCAACGTTTTTTGACTCTTTTACTTTATAGCCTGTTTCAGGATCATAGTATTGTATCCATTTGGTTCCGGAAGGAAAGGTCATTTCCATTCTATAAGCATTTTTGCCATTAACTTTTTCTGTACCTGTCAGCTTAAGTTTAACACCGAGTGAATCGAGGTTAAGAAGCAGATGAAGCGTCGACTCATTTTTTAGTTTCTCAAGTTCATCACCTTCAATTTTCATCTGCTGACCTCCGGTTATCATCTCACCTTCATGTCCGTTGAAGATTATATCCTGGGTCATTCCGCCGGCAACCACTTCCTGTTTAAAAAGATCAGGTTCTTTCTGGAATATTTTAGTAGTAACGTCAAAGCCCTGAACGTTCCCTGTCATAATTGTAGTTCTATCATGTACATTGGCCAGGTTCTCCTTCCCGCCGATAGCATTTATATAGTTATTTATAACCTCTTCCGCTGAAAGGTTTCCCGGCACAGATGAAAGTGAGGTGTCAATTTTATTTCCGTATTTATCATATAACAGTATTGGTCCGAATTGTTTCAAGCCGTCTTTAACCTGGTCGGCGTTACCCACTACAACAATGTTAGAGTGTTCCGGTTTTATATATTCTCCGGCTGCATTTTTTATCTCTTCGGGTGTAACCGCAGCAACATTTTTAAGGTAATCAGCATAATAATTTTCTGGCAGGTTATATTTATCAATATTTATTGCGAACGATGCAATCGTTTGTGGATTTTCGAGGGAAATAGCAAAATTTCCTGTTACGTAATTCTTGATAACCTGTAATTCACTATCTGGAACAGTCTCATTTTTAATCCGGTTCATCTCAGATAAAATACGACTTACCGCACTGTCGGTTACAGCATTTCTTACATTGGTAAACGCGGTAAAGCTTCCTATATATTCATCTTTGGTTAGTCTTGAATTCGCACCATATGTAAAAGAATGCTTTTCTCTTAAATCCTGAAATAATCTGAAAGTACCGCCTCCCAGGATTGTATTCATCAGTCCCGCTGGAATAGCGTCTTTATCCCCGGGTTTGAGCTGAACGGGATAGGTTACATTAACAACAGACTGAACTGAATTCGGTCTGTCAACCAATTCTACTTTGGTTTCTGAGGGAGGCTCGGGTAAAGGGTAGTTGAATTCCGGAACATCTTTCTTTGCCCAGCTGCCGAGATATGTGGTAACAAGGTCTTTAGCCTTCTGTTCATTTATATCTCCTACAACCGCCAGATATGAGATATTTGGCGCAAAAAACTTCTTATAATACTCCCTGCATTTTTCAAGCGTAATATTATCAACCGTTTCTTCTGTTTCAGGTTCCCCGTAAGGGTGTTCTTTTCCAAAGTTAACTACGTTCTTTACAGTTCCTGCAATTGCATCGGGATCATCTTTCTGACTTGCAAGATCTGATTTCATTCTTTTTTTAATTTTATCAAGTTCTTCCTGCTTAAAATCGGAGTTAAGGATTATATCAGACATTATTTTAAAGAGTGTATCGGCATGTTCAGTAAGACTCATACCATAAACGCCGGTTGAGGAAGTAGAAAGTGAGGCTCCTATAAAATCTATTGCCTGGTCAAGCTCTTCCTTGCTCATATTTTTTGTACCGGTTCTAAGAAGCTCGCCTGCGGCAGAGATATATCCCGCAGTATCACCTTCAAGGATGGGATCCCTGTCGACCTGGAGTGAAAATGTAACCCTGGGCAGCTTATGGTTTTCAACTACGAATACCTTCAAACCATTTGGAAGTTCAAAGTGTTCGTAACTTCCAAGCTCAATTTCAGGGGCAGGTCCGGGTTCGGGAGGATGGCTCCTGTCAACTTGTGCACTTAAAGGGACGATAAACAATAATGCAGAAAGATAAGTGAGAAGTTTATGCATGATTATTTTCCTCCTTTCTTTTCCGGGAGATAATAAAGCACCACACGGTTGCTGTCTTTTAAATATTTATCAGCAACCCGCTTAATATCTTCTTTTGTAACATTCATCAGTTTATCCAGTTCTGTGTTGATAGCGTTTGTATTTCCATAAATTGTATAGTAATAAGCAAGATTTTCTGCTATCCCGGCATCTGTTGCATTTTGATTAACATAATTTGTTTCAACCTGGTTTTTGAGCTTCTGCATCTCCTCATCAGTAATAACAGAATCTTTGACTCTGTCAATTTCCTGATTGATAAGGTTTTTAAGTTCATCAGCATCAACACCCTGGTTTGCAATAGCAAGAGAAATAAATAAACCGGGATTTTCAAGGGCGGCAGGAAAAGCTCCTACATAAACTGCTTTCTGGGTTTCATCAACCAGCTTTTTATAAAGCCTTGAACTTCTTCCGCCCGATAGCAGGGTGGTAAGCATGCTTATAGAATAATAATCTTCCGTTCCGACGGCCGGAATATGATATGCTTCAACAATTGCAGGAAGCTGAATATTATCATAAGCTGTGTCAATTATTTCCGACTGCTGAGCAGGTTCTTCAACGTCGGGTCTGAATATTTCGTTGGTACCCCCGGGTATTTCAGAAAAATATTTATCTATCAGTTCTTTTGCCTGGTCAATCTGAATATCTCCGGCTATTGAAAGTACCGCGTTTTGTGGGACATAAAACGTCTTATAAAAATTCCTGAATTCATCGATACTTGCCTGGTCAATGTATTGTGCAGATCCTATGGGCATCCATCTATAGGGAGAAACCTTAAAGGCATCCCTGAAAGTAACTTCCCAGATCTTTCCATAAGGCTGATTATCAAGCCGTTGTTTCTTCTCCTCTTTTACAACCTTTCTCTGGGTTTCTACGCCCACACTGTCAATTTTAAGATGAAGCATCCGTTCGGATTCCATATATAGTCCAAGTGACAGCTGGTTAGACGGAAGCACTTCATAATAATATGTCCTGTCGAAATCAGTATTTGCGTTAAGTTCCCCTCCCGCATTTTCAACCATTTTCATGTATTCGCCTCTGCCGATATTCGGGGATCCTTCAAACATCAGATGTTCAAAGAAATGAGCAAAACCCGTCCTGTCAGGTTTTTCATTCTTTGATCCCACATGATACATCACAGATACCGCAACAATAGGAGTTGAATTATCCTGGTGAAGTATTACGTGTAATCCGTTATCAAGATTGAACTCAGTGAATTTAACATTATTCTGTGCCCGAGATGTAATTATAAATAGAAAAGGCAGCAGCACATAAAGAAGTGATAGCCTATTCATAAAGTGTCCTTTATAAATAATAATTTTGTTTTTGATAATCATACAAAATAGGATTATTATCACGATAATTAAACATTAAAACGAAGTATCGGTCTCAAATGTGATTTGGCGATTGGTTGTATAATGTCTTAGGTTTGAAATTAAAAATGAAAAATATATTTGTTATAGGCGCGGGAAGAACCGCAACTGCATTAATCTCATACCTGCTTGATAAGGCAGGGGAACATAAATGGAAAATTACTGTTGGCGACTTTGATTTTACCCTGGCCGAAAAAAAAATAGGGAATAGTCCTAACGGCAGAGCAATTAAATTTGACGCTTTTAACGAACAGCAGAGAGAGACTGAAATATCCGATGCTGATATAGTTATTTCTTTTCTTCCTCCTTCCCTGCACGAAACAATTGCCCTGGAATGCCTGAAGCAGAAAACAAATATGGTTACTGCTTCCTATGTAACTCCTGGAATGATGAAACTCGATGAAGACGTGAAAAGAAATGGTCTCCTTTTTCTGAATGAGATGGGGCTCGACCCTGGAATAGATCATATGGATGTAATGCATATGAAAGAAAAAGTTGATTCCGAGGGCGGTGAAATTATTTCACTGAAATCGTTCTGCGGAGCCTTAATCTCTCCTGAGTCTGATGATAACCCATGGCATTATAAATTCACCTGGAGCCCGATGAACGTGATTCTTGCAGGACAGGGTAATGCAAGGTATAAAGAGAATTCAGAAATAAAAGAAGTACCGTATGAAAAACTTTTTATGAATACGGAAAAAATAGATGTGCCCGGTCTTGGCGCTTTTGAGGCTTACCCTAACAGGGATTCAATACCGTATATCGTGAAGTATGGATTAAATGGGGTGAAGGATTTTTACCGGGGAACTTTAAGAAGACCCGGTTTCTGTGAGGCATGGAGTGCCTTGATAAAAATAGGACTAACAAACAGTGAAAGGGTTTGGAAAGATACACGGAATTTAACTATATCAGAATGGGTGAAGTCATCGTTACCCTCATCCAATGGTTTACCTCTTGAAGATGAGATAGCATCCTACCTTCAGATATCCAAAAATGATGAGGTCTTTAAAAAGATCAGCTGGCTGGATTTATTTAGTAATAAAAAAATTGACAGCGGAGAAGCTGCTTCATCTCAGATACTTCTGAACCTGCTGATGGATAAATGGGAATTCCGGGAGGGGGACCGTGATATGGTAGTGCTCCGTACTGAAATAATATATAAATCCAATAAGGGCAGAAAGAAAATTTCTTCTACAATGATTTATAAAGGAACGGATCAATTGAATACTGCGATGACGTATACAGGTGGATTACCGGTAGGCATTGCGGTGAAATTAATTGCCTCTGAGGAAATAAAAGAAAAGGGTGTAGTTATTCCCGTTTACAAGGATATTTATACCCCGGTATTAAAGGAACTTCAGGAATACGGAATTAAATTCATCGAGGAAGAAACGGCATATTAAATATCAGGCTATATAATTCTTCATATAAAAGTAATCGTCAGCGAATTCACCTCTCCAGATGATCGCGGCCCTCTTTATTTCATCAGGCAATCCTGAATCCTCAAGACTTCGTGAATAATCAGCCGAAATAATAGCATCAAGAAATACGGAAAGATCTTTGCTGAACTGGCGGGACGCATCTATTGAAAACTCACATGGAAGGTTTGTAACGGACATAACTGCAATTCCTTCTCCCTCAAATCCCATCCTTATTGTTTCGCTCAAAGGATTGTATATATATACGGGATCGTCTATCCAGGTTTCTTTGGAGAACTCAATGGATCCATTAGGATCACAGGTGATATCACCTATTGCAACCAGGTTTTTACTTTTTTTGAATAATTCTTTCATCAAACTTTTTGAGAGAGCCCTTGGATACTTAGGTTCCCACAGAATACAGTTCATCAGGATAGAAATACGGGGAATCAATGCGTCAAGGTTTGATTCATAAAATTCAGGGTATATAAGGTAATGCTGACGTTTCTCCTTTTTATTTAATCTCTGGTAGTTGTCAGGATCAATACCTTCTCCTGCTTTAAGGCGGTACGTTTCGTTAATAGAAAGAATAAGCTTATAAACTTTATGTCTCGAACCATGATGAAATATCTCCTCAAGCCTGTCTGATTTAATTTCTTCAACCGGCAGAAGATTATAAATTTGCTGTGCCCCGAAACTTGTTTTTCCCTTACCCAGGAAGCAGGTTATGATGGGCGGAATTCCGGCCGGCGTACCGTTTTCTGATATCTGCCTTCCTGCCTCTGAAATTAAATCGCTTATGGACTGTAGATCTTCTCCCTCGATTGCCTGGGGAATGTTTTCAAAAGGATTAGAAATCCCTTTAATTTTTAGTCTCTGACCAAACGCCCATAATGTATCAACCATGCCGGCATACCCCGCGTTGTATGAAAACGCGTTAATAAGTCTGTGGTTGTTTACATCCCTTATCCTCTCATAATCAATCACGGTATTTCGCAGATCAATGAATGTTTTCAACATTTCCCGGTTTTTCAACTGTCCCTTAAATGTATGAGAAAATAAAAGGTAAACTTTTTCCGGCAGAATTCGTTTAACAGGAATTTCCTTTAACCCGAAAATAACATCAGCTTTTGAAAGGTCCTCATTAATTTCGGCGCCCACCTTAAGGTATTCATCGTCGTGGAAAGCTCTTTTTACTTCACCGGTTGGGGGATATTTGGCAGGCTGTACTATCAGTTTGTGCCCTTGATGCACAATACCGGAAGCAAAGGCCGGGGTGATAGCCACTCTTTTCTCACCTTTTTTGTTAACAGCTTCCCTTAATATTCCTATTGTATTATTCATTATTTCCCGATATTTAATCCTCAATTTAAGAAAATATTAATGAAGCAGTTTTTTATTCTCATTTCTCTGGCACTATGCCTGTCATCGGCATCAGCACAGCAGGTTTTGATCGAAGGGAAAGTCGCGGATGATGCCAATAATCCTCTGCCGTTTGCTAACATCAGGGTAAACGGCACAACACTCGGAACTTCGGCAAACAGCGGCGGCCAATACGAGCTTAAACTTACTCCCGGAACATATGCGCTAATCGCTTCCTATATCGGGTATATTTCTGACACCATTAAAGTTGAGGCTGCCGACGGAACTGTTAAACGGGATTTCACCCTTAAACAGACAAATATCAGTCTTCCTCCAATAACAGTACTGCCGGGTGTGAATCCTGCCCTGGAAATCATCAGGAAGGCAATATTGAGAAAAAAAGAGCGGGCTGTTTTATTAGGCAGTTATGAATATATGGCTTACACGAAAGGAATAGTTAAAACCCAGGGAGATATTAGTTCGGGCAATAACAGCATAGGAATTAATATAGGGAGCAGCGATACAATTCCTCTTAAGATCTCCGCAATAATAGAAAATCAGAGCGAGGGATTCTTCAAAAAACCGGATGAATATAAAGAACTGATCCTTGCTAGAAAGCAGACTGCTAACCTGCCTTCTTCGATAAATATACTTACAGGCGGGAGGCTTATTCAGAATTTTTATGAGGAATCCGTTAACTTCCTCGGGGAAGCACTACCCGGACCTCTTGCAGATAATGCCCTGTCATACTACTATTATTATATTGAGAACACCGTTGCTATAAATAATACCACAGTATACCGGATTCATATAACACCGGAAGATAATCATGACCCCGGCTTCACCGGAAGTATTTATATAGCTGCAGATTCCTATGATTTGCTGGAAGTCAATTTAAACCTCAATGATGCTGCGAATACCGGAGGGTTATTTGATTCGGTGAATGTCTTCCAGCATTTTACTGCTTTTACTGATTCAATAGTGATGCCTGTAGATTATATGCTTTATGTTAAAGCAAATTATCTGAACCTGGCAAGATTCGCATTTGAACTAAACACAATACTTTACGATTACAAAATAAATCCTGAGCTTAACGATGGTGATTTTGGAAAAGCTGTCATTAAGGTTGTTCCGGGGGCAGACGAAAAGGATTCGACTTATTGGAGCGCAATCCAGAGCATTCCCAATACACCGGCTGAACAAGCAGCCTATGAAAGGATAGACAGTCTTGAGAATATTCCTCTGACCTTCTGGGATAGGTTTTCTTTCCTTTCCTCCAGGATCTACCTGGATAAATATATTGCAGTGAGCGCTCCTTTAGGTATGTATCATTTTAACCGTGTTGAGGGCCATACTATTGATTTCGGTCTGTTTGTTGAAGCTGCAGCGAAAAAAAGACTAAATGGCAATGTGAACTTTTCTTATGGATTCTCAGATAAAAAGTGGAAAGAAGATCTTTCTGTTGAATATTTATTGGGGGATTACAGGACATATTCTATCGGTCTGAACGTCTTCAATAAGTTAAACGTTCTCTTCGGAGAATCAGAAGAATACGGCAAACTTATCCCTTCACTGCTTGCTCTAATTTCTAAATATGAATTCAGAAACTATTATTATACAAAAGGATTCGAACTCAATTTCTACGGAGAGGTCTTTCCTGTGCTCGCTTTATCTGCAGGTTTAACAAATCATACTGATAACAGTGCAGTTACAAAAACTGATTTCTCTTTTTTTAATAAGGACAAAGCGTACCCCCCGAACCAGGTCGTCTATGATGCACGGATAAATGCTGTATCAGCCGGATTTAAATTAGACTTCAGAGACTACATTGAAGACGGCTACTTCAGAAGAAGGATCTCCCGGGGAAAATCTTATATTACTGTAAGAGGAAATGTTGAATTCTCAGATAAAAAAATCTTAAGTAGCGGACTTAACTACACAACTTACAAGCTGATTCTGGGAGGGGCATTAAATACCTTCACCTCCCTGCACCTTGGTTACAGAATTATGGGAATGTATAACCGGGGAAGTCTGCATTATCAATCCCTTTATGCACTGCCAGGCAATATAGATATACTTTTCCAGAAGTATTCTTTCCGTACCTTAAACGTTAATGAGATATTCGGAAGCAGGGTTATCACCATTAACCTGGAGCATGATTTTCAGGATTTAATTTTCAGAGCCCTGAAAATTCCCGGTCTGAGGGATTGGGGTATTCAATTCAGCACTTTCTTTAATGCCGCATACAGCGATATAGGGAAAGAGACAACCACATATTTGCCGGTTCATGTTCGAACATTCCCTCACCCGTTTTATGAGGCAGGAATAGGTTTATCGCAGGTCCTGATACCCCTGGAAGTTGAATTTGCATGGAGACTCAATTATCTGGGTGAGAATAATTTCAGAATAGGGATAAATTCGTTTCTTTTTTAGCAGGCTTTAAAATAAAAAAGCGCTCCGGAAAAAGAGCGCCTTAAAAAAGAAAGCTAACCAGAAATTAACTCTTTGGTTTTGCTTCACTAACGATTATGCTGCGGCCGCTGAGTTCTGAACCGTTCAGTGCATTAATTGCAGCATCTGCTTCGGAGTCATTTGACATTTCAACGAATCCGAAACCTCTGGATCTGCCAGTCTGACGATCGGTGATAACCTTCGCAGAAACTACAGTACCATGTGGTTCAAAAGCTGTGCGGAGAGAGTCATCAGTAACCGACCAGGGGAGAGATCCAACAAAAAGCTTAGTACTCACTAACTTACCTCTGAAAAATAATTGATAAAATAACCACGGTGTTTAGACCGTGCAGAAAAATACCATTATTAAACAAAAAAACAAAGAAATTTTTGATTTATGCATTTTTGAGGGGCAGCTAATCCTGAAGATGCAATCGATGTGTGATTTTAATCATTTATCAAATATCTGCGAAATGGCCTCAGAAATGGAGTTTACGGGTATTATTTTAGCTGAATTTTTTGATTTCAAAGCCTTTAGATTATTCGCGGGAATAATCGTCTTCTTAAAACCCAGCTTTTCGGCTTCAGATATTCTTTTTTCGATATTAGAAACACTCCTTATCTCACCGCCTAATCCTACTTCCCCTATTACAACAATTGAATTATCGGCAGGTTTATCAAGCAGGCTTGATGCAATGCTGCAGCAAACCGCAAGGTCAACCGCGGGTTCATCAATTTTAACTCCTCCTGCCATATTCAGGAAAACGTTATTTGCGCTTAATCTATAGCCATTTCTTTTCTCCAGCACGGCAAGAAGGATGGATAATCGTCTGTAATCAAAGCCGGTAGCCACTCTTTGGGGGTTTCCATAATTAGATGGAGTAACTAATGCCTGAACTTCCAGCAAAATAGGCCGGGTTCCCTCGATGCTTGCTGTAACAACTGAACCGGAAATCTTTGTGCCGCGCTCGCTCAGAAACAATTCGCTGGGATTTTTAACTTCCTGGAGACCGAGTTCATTCATCTCAAAAATACCTATTTCATTTGTACTGCCGAAGCGGTTTTTCTGTGCACGCAGGATTCTGAAAGAATGATGAGATTCTCCCTCAAACTGAATTACTGCATCGACGATATGCTCAAGAACTTTTGGTCCTGCAATGAAACCTTCTTTAGTAACATGACCTATTATAATAACGCAGAAATGGTTTTTCTTTGCCTCATCCATTAGCAGGGATGTAGATTCTCTTATCTGGGTGACTGTACCGGGAGAATTTTCAAACTCGCTTCTGTACATCGTCTGAATAGAATCAATAATAACTACCGCAGGGGCGGTATCTTTAATTGAACCGATTATGGTATTCATATCGGTCTCGGGCAGGAAGTAAAAATTATCTGATGATATTTTTAAGCGGTCAGCACGAAGCTTGATTTGCCGGGCAGATTCTTCTCCGCTGACATACAAAACTTTTCCGTTTATTCTTGCTGCTGCCTGCATTGCCAGTGTAGATTTCCCTATACCTGGATCTCCGCCGAACAAAACAACAGATCCAGGCATGAGTCCTCCACCCAGCACCCTGTCGAACTCTAAGATCCCTGTTTTAATTCTGTCGTCTTCTGTGGCCGAAATCTCACTTATTTTAGGTATTGTCGGTCTCTTTGAAGGGAGAGAGGCTTTCCTCGGATGGGTTTCAATAATCTCCTCTGTAAAGGAATTCCATTCTTCACACTCGGGACATTTACCAAGCCATCGAAGTGATTCATAACCACAGCTTGAGCAGATATATTTAATCCTTGGCCGGGTTTTCATTTTTATAAGAAACTCTTAACGATATTTTCAACTTCCCTTAAGACCTCAGGAATTTTCGAAACATCTCTTCCGCCTGCAGTTGCAAGGTGGGGCTTCCCGCCACCTCCGCCTCCGGCGATCTTTGCAAGTGCTCCTACGATCTTTCCTGCACTGAGTTTTGTATTTTTTATAAGTTCGTCATTAACCACACATACAATCCCAACTTTGTCTTCGATCCGGGATATTAGCACACCTACCGACTCTTTAGTCTTATTTCTTAATTCATCTCCGAATGATTTAAGCTCGTCCATGGTATCGGCATTGACCTCACCTTTATATACAGTAATTTTCCCAACTGTAACAGAATCTTTCAGGATATCATCCACCTGGCTAAGCTTATCTTTAAGCTTTAATTCAGAGAAATCCTTTTCAAGTTTTTTCTTCTCTTCGAGCAGGACCGCAGCACGTTCTTCAGATTCTTTTAGTCTATTTAACTGCATTTCGATATAGTCTTCAATACCGCGTCCGGTTACTGCTTCAATTCTCCTCACACCGCTTGCAATTGATGATTCACTAATGATCTTAAACAATCCTATTTCAGAAGAGTTTTTAATATGCGTACCGCCGCAGAATTCCATTGTAAAATCACCAAACTGAACAACATTAACCTTGTCGCCGTATTTATCACCAAAAAACATCAGCGCTCCCATCTTCTTTGCTTCATCGAAAGGTATATTCCTGTGATGCTGGATTGGCAGATTTCTTCTAAGCTGTTCATTAACGATTGATTCAATTTCTTTAATTTCGCCCTCTGATAACTTTGCAAAATGGGTGAAATCAAAACGGAGTCTGTCAGGACCCACATACGAGCCTGCCTGGTGTACATGATTTCCCAAAACTTTCCTTAAAGCTGCATGTAGAAAATGGGTTGCAGTATGGTTTCTCATTATATCCCATCTTCTTTTTTCATCAACCTCGGCGATCACTTCCTGACCGGAAGTAAGAAGATCTTTATCAGCATTCTCTACAACATGTATCGTCTTATTCTCTATCTTCGCTACATCAATTACCGGTAAAATATTGCCCTCAACAATTAGATTTCCCCTGTCATCAATCTGACCTCCGGCTTCAACATAAAAGGGTGTTCTGTCTAGTATGATAAGGTCATTGTCCTTATCCTTTTTATAGCCTATAATTTTTCCTTTTGATTTCAGTTCATCATAACCTGTAAATTCGGATACTCCCGGTTCACTAAGCTCAAAAGAATTTAAGTCCTCAGTAGAAATATTAATTGATGCAAGTTTTTCCTTTGAAGCTTCTCTTCCCCTCTTCTTCTGCTGCTTCATTAGATCATCAAAGCCCTTTTCATCAATACTAAGTCCGTTTTCCCTTGCCATAATATTCGTCAGATCAGCAGGGAATCCAAAAGTATCGTAAAGCTTAAATACGTCTTCACCGGGAATAACTTTCCGATTATCCTTCTTTAATTCTTTGATTAAGTTATCGAATAATTCAATCCCCCGATCTAGAGTTATGTTAAAACTCTCTTCCTCAGACCTGATTACTTTTTTAATATAAGTTTTCTTTTCCTTCAGTTCAGGGAATACATCTCCCATAGTACTTACAAGTACATCAACAATTTCGAAAAGGAAAGGCTTATGTAGATTTATCTTTCTGCCGTATCTCGAAGCCCTTCTCAGGATACGTCTTAAAACATATCCCCTGCCTTCATTTCCCGGTACCGCACCATCGGCAATAGCAAAAGTAAGAGCCCTTATATGGTCTGCTATGACCCGCATAGGTATTTTATCTTCTTCTTTTTCATACGCGACACCGGAAATCTCCGAAATCCTGTTTATCAAAGGCATAAAAATGTCTGTGTCATAATTTGATTTCTTATTCTGAAGAACCGCGCAAACCCTTTCAAAGCCCATTCCGGTATCGATATGTTTAGATGGAAGATCGTGAAGTACACCTTTTTCGTCACGGTCATATTGTATAAAAACAAGGTTCCATATCTCAATACATTCGGAAGTTCCGGCGTTCACATAGTCAGGATTATTATAATCACTGCCCAGGTTTATATGAATTTCGGAACAGGGTCCGCATGGGCCGGTTTCACCCATTTCCCAGAAATTATCTTTTTCATTAAATCTGAGAATATGATCCGGATTTATGTCGGTTTTTGTTTTCCAATATTCAAAAGCCTCATCGTCTGTTCTGAAAACTGTAGCCCATAGTCTTTCCTTCGGAAGTTTCCATACCTCTGTAAGAAGCTCCCAGGCCCAGCTGATCGCTTCAGCCTTATAATAATCACCGAATGACCAATTCCCCAGCATCTCAAAAAAAGTATGGTGGTAAGTGTCATTCCCTACCTCTTCGAGGTCATTATGTTTACCGCTTACACGGATACACTTTTGAGTATCTGCAGCACGACTGTATTCCCTTCGGCCTTTTCCCAGGAATACATCTTTGAACTGGTTCATGCCGGCGTTTGTGAATAAAAGTGTGGGGTCATCAAATGGAACTACCGGTCCGCTCGGTACGATACGGTGGCCTTTTTCGGTAAAAAATTCTAAAAACTGCTGTCTTGTTTCGCCTGAAGTCATAAAATCCTGAAATATTTACTGAACTGTAAAGATAATAAATATCATCATAAGCTTAAATAAATACTGTAATAGTGGAAATTACCGCCCCTAATCGAAAACAATAACGAAATAAAGTACGGGATTTTCGGCAGGAATTTTGTTGATATTTCATTTTAAAGTTCGTTGCTTTTTTATGATGTTAATAATAGTTTTGTATTTAATTAAGGAATAGATAGTGGGCGAATTGGTTTCTGCTTCAAAAACAACAGATCTCGAAATAATGAAGAAGGTTGCTTCGTATGATTCGAAAGCACTGGAAGCATTATATAACCGTTATTCAACAATTCTGTATACTTTAATCAAAACAATTGTATCAGATACAAAATTAGCTGAAGAAGTACTCTCAGACGTTTTTGTTATGATCTGGAGAAAGATAAATTATTTCGATTTTGAAAAAGGGAATGTATACACCTGGCTTATCACCCTTGCCCGCAATAAAGCAGTAGATACTGTCAGGATCAAAAGAAATGGAGTTGAAACTCAACCCTATTCGGATGCGTACGAGAATAAGTTTATTCTGCCGGTTCTTAAGTCTGACGGTAAAGCCGCTGAACTTAAAGATGCTTTGAACAAAACTGTTTCCATGCAGAAAGCTATGGAAGATCTTACCGATGCTCAGCAATATGTTATACATCTTGCCTATTTCGAGGGTCTGACGGAGAGTGAGATTGCCTCAAAATTGAATATCCCTATATCCACCGTTAAATCCAAGATCAGGATTGCCCTGACGAATCTTAAAGAAAACCTTGCTAAAGGATATAGTATATGATTACCAGACAGGAGGCTGCCGAACTCATTTACGCAGGTGTTTTAGGGTGCCTTGACAGGGCAGATCAATCTAAATTAACAGAGTATATAAATGCCGGGGGTGAACTTCCTTCAAACCTTGGTGAATTTCAGAATATAGCTGCAATGCTTCCCATTATTTTGCAGGCGGAAAATCCTGACCCCGAACTGAAGGATAAAGTTGCAAGAAAACTGTATCGGATTAAAGACGAAATACGTGAAAAGGCATCTGTTAATAATAACGTGAGCCCGGCTGAAATATTCTATAATAATTCCAGGGAAAACAGAAAGTCGTCTTCCACACTTGGGGATAAATTGACTCCTTCTTCAGAACCTGAAAAACTGGATATAAGCGAGATTGAACAGGGAAATGAAGAGGTTGAAGAACAGCCTGTATCTTCCGGGACTAACCAGCCAGATGAATCTACTATTAAAGAGAATCTCCCTGAGATTATTGAAGAAGACTTTGAACCTGTCACACCATCACGGAATACATTCGAATCATTTAAATCTACCCGTGAAAAAGTTCTGGATGGAAAATTTATTGATGGACCTGAAGAAAAACAGGAAGAGGTAGAAATACCGGAAGAAAAAGTTCCTTCCAGGGACAAAATTAAGACATATGAAAGAGTAGTGACAAAAGAACGACCGGCTTATAAAAATTCTACAAGGGAAACACCTTATATGAAAACTTCAACCAGTGAGCGCGGTAAAAGTTTTGAAAAAGCTTATAAAAGAAGGTATGCAACTGAGGAAACTTCTTCAGGAAAGAAAGGAATGTCTTCCTGGATAAGCATTTCACTATTCGTAATTCTTCTCCTGGCTTTACTCGTTTTTTACTTCAATTTTTCCTCAGAAATTAAGCACCTGCAGTTCACCAATGATACTCTTAAGCAGCAGGTGAATGACCTGTCTGTTAAGTTCAGCAACACCCAGGAAATCCAGAGCATCCTGGAATCGGCGGATGTAAAAGTTGTAAATCTTGAGGGAACAGGAATCAATCCTGAAGGAAAAGGCAAATTGATTATCAGTCCGATGCAAAGCAAGGGTTATCTCCAGCTCTCAGATATGCCTGCATTAGGAAGCAACAATGCCTACCAGCTATGGATGCAGATGCCGGAAGGTAGATATTTTTCGCTCGGTGTTTTCAATCCATCCGGAAGAGTTCAGTATTTCCCCTTTAAAATTCCTCAATCACAGGAAAATAACATCACTGAATTCCTGGTTACTGAAGAATCCTCGAATGGAGCGGCTCAACCAGGGAATAAAGCATTCTTAACCGGATCACTTCCATAAATTTTTTATCTCTTCAGAATTATAGTTATTCCGGAAATCACCAGCAGTACAGGCCAGTACACTTCTACTATTTTTAATATGGATTCTCCGAAAACCGCAGGCTGTATGGTTCGTGCTGTCAGTATAAGGATTATTCCTGCCATCAGAAGGATCAAGGCTGCTACAAGGATTGTTTTGTTGCTGGTGTCGTCAAAGTAGACTATAAAAAGGCTTAGGCCGGCTATTAAAATGGATGCAGGAATAAAAATATTTAATGGACTGATAAAGTCAAAATGTGCCGGCAGTGATATTACAATTCCTGCAAGGAATGCTGCAGACCCGATAAATATAAGAACTTTATTTTTTTCGCCAAAGGAAGTATAAACTGAAGCCACCCCGTAAAATATTAACCCGTAACCGAAGAACGTAGTTGAATCTAATTCAAGTATCCCGAATAAGTTAAGGAAAATAGAAACGGCAGCAAAAAGAAGAAGAAGCGTAAAAATTAAAATTTGAGAATGTTTCAACTGTTCACACCATTGTTGTTAATGGAACTTCCTGATATTTATAATACGCCTCTCAGTTATAATTTTGTCAATTCGTATATCACGTCTTTCATACTCTATTTTATTAAAGACCTGGAATTCGTATGCTAGCACCACTTTTGGCGCAAACGAATTTCTCAATAGACCATTATAATTCATCCTGTCAAAACCAATTCTTTCCCCAAGCAGCGATACCGCTATTGCCGGAACAATTATCAGATCAATATCACTAAGATCCTCTTCTATTCCAAACCTGGGTTCAAGGAATTCCAGGTCATTTTTAATTAATTCATTGTATGCGGTAAACTGAAACCTTCCGGGTATTCCATTGTGATTATACTTTGGAAGAAATACAGATTTACCCTGGTCCTGTGCTGTATTAATCAACCCTCTTGTGTTCACAATAATTCCTGATGTTGAATAATAAGCATGGATCTTCGAAGCATAATTAAACTGATCCGAATCGGTAAGCCTCTCTATAATTAAATCAGATTTATTTTGCAGAATAATTGATGAAAACTCTGACGCTCTTTCATTTACCATTTTGCGTGCTTCCAATTTGGTAATGGGAGCTTTACTCTTAAGGGGAGCGGAAGTTTTAAAATTATTATTTATCAAAGTATTCTTTGCCCCATGCTTGATGCAGCAAGATCAACGGCGAACTCAGCGCTTCTGTTTTTCCTGTCAAGTATAGGGTTCACTTCAGAAATTTCAAGCGAAGACATACAGCCGCACTCAGCTATTGATTCCATTAGTAAATGAGCTTCACGGTAGCTCAAACCTCCCGAAACCGGTGTTCCAACTCCCGGAGCTACATCAGGTTCAACACTATCCAGGTCAAAGCTGACATGTATATGATCAACCTTTTCCCTGAACTGCTTTAAAACCCTGCTTATAATTCTGTGAATTCCAAGTTTATCAATGTCTGACATCGTAAATACGGGAAGGGATGCCTTTTTAATATTCATTCTCTCCTGTATATCAATGCTCCTTACCCCGATGAGTGCACAATTCTCAGCTTCAACTTTGGGTGCAAATCCGAAGAAGTTCACAAGTTTTTCATTACCCAATCCCAACGCAGCCGCCATAGGCATGCCATGTATATTGCCTGATGGAGAAGTCTCATCCGTATTCATATCAGCGTGCGCATCTATCCAAATAACTCCCAATTTCAGCTTATTCTTTTTACAATATGAAGATATCCCCGCAATTGTTCCCAAAGCCATGGAATGATCACCCCCCAGGCAGAGAGGAAACTGTTCCTTTTCCAGTACTTTTTCTACTTTTCCGGCAAGGATCTTTGATGTCCTGAGAATCTCGTTCACATATTTCAGCCGGGGATTGGTGATCTTCTGTCTCTCAACGTTCTGAATAAAAATATCGCCGCTGTCAATCACTTCATACCCAAGCATCTCCAGTTTTCCTTTAAGGTTGGCTATTCGAAGGGCAGAAGGTCCCATATCAACGCCTCTTCTGTCTGCACCCAGATCCATCGGAAATCCGATCAGGTTTACTACTTTACTCTCTTTTTTTAGCTTCATCGTGGGAATTTATGATATGAGTTGTAAAAAATCATCCATCAAATTAAAAAGTTTATAACTCATTTACCAATGAATATAAATGAACTTACGGTATAACAATCTATCAGGCTGAATCAGTTCTGGCAGCCAGAACTAAAAGAAGAGGCATAATTACAATCATTTTCCTTTAATTAGTATATTTTAGTTACAGTTTAATTAACTCTTTTATACAGGAATACCGGTTTCTATGCCCTCTTTTCATACAGAACCAACGATCAATGTTGGAATAATAACAGAAAAACAGGTCAACTTCGACCTTTACGGGGATTTCAAGGTAAGAGGAATAAAAAAATTCTTTAGCGGAAGGTTTACAGCTGAAGTTATAAATGATAAAATAAGATGTAAAAGAGGCGATGATACGCTTGAGGCAGAAAAGGAAATAATATTTGAACCGGACGATATTGATCTTGAATCATTTCTGATAAAAGATGTAACCATAGGAGTCAGGTTTCACTGGCAGAGAAAAGAGAAACAGAGATTTCAGGGTTCCTTAAAGCTTCTGCGGAATATGGACAGAATAGTTGTCATAAATATCATTCCCGTAGAAAAATACCTCGTTAGCGTAATTTCTTCTGAAATGAGTGCGAAATCGTCGCTCCAAATGCTTAAATCGCTTGCCGTCGTTTCAAGGAGCTGGCTGCTTGCCCAGATAGAGAAGTCTAAAACGATCCAGGCGAAGATGGAGGCTTATTCTTCTGAATCCAGGACAGATGACGAGTTCATAAAGTGGTATGACCGGGAAGAACATGAATTATTTGATGTCTGCGCTGACGACCATTGTCAGCGTTACCAGGGAATTACAAAGATCTCAACACAGGCCGCTAAGCAGGCCGTTGAAGAAACCTTCGGTCTCGTCTTACTCTTCAACGATATGATATGTGATGCGAGATTTTCAAAGAGCTGCGGCGGTATTACAGAAGCATTCCATAACGTTTGGGAACCCGTCGTTCATGAATACCTTACATCTGTAATCGATTATAAGTATGAACCTGAAAATTATAAGCTTGACTTCTCGGTAGAAGGGAATGCCGCAAAATGGATAAAAGGAAATCCTTCAGCTTACTGTAATACATCCGATGACAAAATTCTATCTCAGGTTCTAATCGATTACGACAGGGAGACAAAGGATTTTTACAGGTGGAAGGTAACTTATAGCCAGAAGTGAGATTTCGGAAATTATATCTAAAAACAGCGGTTTTAATTTCGGTGAGATTATAGACCTTATTCCTGTTGAGAGGGGAAATTCTTCCAGACTTATTAAATTAAAGATTACCGGTACTAAAAAAGAACTGGTTGTAGGTAAAGAACTTGAAATCAGACGCCTTCTCTCACTAACCCATCTCTACAGCTCAGCAATCGTAATTGAAAAACAAAACGTAGAAAATAACATTCCCGGAAAATTTGTTATTTATGGCGCCGGGTGGGGACACGGGGTAGGTCTCTGCCAGATCGGGGCGGCGGTTATGGCTGAAAAAGGACATTCTTTTGACGAGATTTTACTTCACTATTTCCATAATGCAAAATTAAATAAGATATACTGATTAAATGAAGATTTTATATTCATGTTTATCCAGAAGCTGGGGGGGAATGGAAATGGTTACTATTACAGGTATTAAAGAGCTCATGAAAAGGGGAATTCACGTCGAACTTCTGTGTGCAGCCGAATCAAGAATTCATATTGAAGCTAATAACCTGGGAATTATTCTTTATCCGGTAAAAGCCAGGGGCTACTTCCATCCCTTCACTTCACTCAGAATCGCTTTTATCATCCGTAAAGTGAAATTTGATCTCATCCATACTCATGCCTCGAAAGACCTGTGGGTACTGGTCCCCGCTTTGCAGTTTCTAAGAAGAAGAATTCCTCTTATCCTTACTAAACATATCGGCTCATTCGTTGAAAAAAAAGATTACCTTCATCGCAGGCTTTACAGGTATGTTACCAAGGCAATAGCAATCAGTACGGCAATCAAAAATAATATTCTGCAGACTACGCCTCTTAGTACCGAACAGATCCAGCTCATACCTAATGGAGTAGATACTACCATATTCAACCCCGATCTGGTTTCAGGAAAAACAGCCAGGGAAGAATTCAAAGTAGGAAACGATGAAATATTAATAGGCATGATGGCCAGGTTCAGTCCTGGAAAAGGGCATGAGGAATTTATTAAAGCCGCCTCAGATTTAAATAGCGAGTTCAATAATATCCGCTTTATCATTATCGGCGAAGCAAGCCGGGGAGAAGATGAGTATGCAAACCGGATTAAGACCTATGCTGCTGAGCTAAAATTGAATAACCTTATTTTTACCGGGTACCGGAGTGATGTTCCTGAACTACTGGCAGCGCTCGATATCTTCATATTTCCCTCTCATGCAGAAGCCTTCGGGATTGCATTAATAGAAGCAATGGCTATGCAGAAGCCTTCTGTATGTTCTGCATCTGAAGGGGTGCTTGATATTGCACTGGATGGAGAGACATCCTTCCTCTTTGAAAAGCAGAATGCTGAAGACCTTGCGGCAAAAATAAAATCTTTAATTATAGATCCTGATATCAGGAAAAAGTTCTCCCTGGCTGCCAGGCAAAGAGTTTTGCAGAATTTTAATATTGATTACGTTACAGGTAAAACAATAGATTTATACAGGCAGCTGGTCAGTTAGATTGACGGGTAAATATGGGTTAAGTCATAAAAATAAAAGTATTTACGCCATTGTGACAGTCTTAACTATTTAATAAACTTAAAGTAGTATTTTTAAACGTTTAAGTGTTAAAGAATCAAAATCCCGGAGGAGAAAAAATGAAATATTTATTGACAATTCTTTTAAGCTCAGTTCTCTTTGCTGCATGTTCCAGTTCAAAAATGGTTTCAATGGACCCTGTCCGTTTCGATGCCTGCACCCAACAAACCGATCTTACCTCTAACGATGTGTATACGGGTGAAACAGTAGATAATGTTATAGTGGATCAGCAGTCAAAGATGGTTTATGTTACAATGGATGTCAGGACTTACTGTAATTCCTCGTTAAATATGGATATGACTCAGAACGAGAACCAGATTACATTGAAAGTATCAAACACAAGCTCGGGAAGTGATAATTGTGTTTGTATTAAAAAAGCAAGAACGGCCTTCCGCGATTTAGCCCCGGGTACTTATGATCTAAGGATTACGGATCAGACAGGCCATAAGCTCCTTGACCAGGAGAGTATTACAATACCTGAATAGCCTGAACACAAAATTTATTTTTTCCTTGAAGCCGGTTTTTTACCGGCTTTATTTTTTCTATTTTACAACCTCCTCTTAGTCGGGTAGTTTTTAATTTCTCAGGAGGATTTATGAGTTATCCTTTCACTGTTTTCATTCCATATAGCGGAAATTTGAAAACCTGGGAAGCATTTAATTCAATGCGGTCATCCAACCTTATTGAAGAACTCTTCCTGGTTACCTTAGAATCTGCAGAAGTTCCAAAGGCTTCCCAGGTTCTTATTTCAGACGGTATAACAAGTTCAAAAACCTTAAGAGATATCGCCGGGGAATCTGACTCCGAATATATTCTCCTGCTTCTTAAACCGGAGGAGATTTCCTTCGGAAGATTTTCTCTAAACAGGTTGTTCGAGGTTGCGGAGATGACCGGGGCTGCATTAGTATATTCTGATTTCCAAAGGACAGAAAATAATATTTCTTATCCTAATCCTTTGATCGATTATCAGCCTGGCAGCATAAGGGATGACTTCGACTTCGGCAGCGTAGTTGTTTTAAGAAAATCCGTACTTGCAGATTTCCTTTCGGCAAATGAACCCGAATTTATCTATGCTGGTTTTTATAACCTGAGGTTATTTATATCGCGTAATTATGGCATCCGGCGAATCCCTGAATTTCTTTACTCAGTAGATACAGCATCCGACGGCCGCAGCGACAGTAAACAGTTTGCATATCTTGATCCGGGTAACCGTAAGCCTCAGATAGAAATGGAAGAAGCCGCTTCCAATCATCTGAAATTAATAGGGGCATTCCTTGAACCTGTTTTCAGCGGAATCAATTTAACAGAACAGGAATTTGCATATACTGCCTCGGTGATAATTCCTGTAAAAAATAGAGAAAAAACCATAGCGGAAGCTGTAAATTCGGCTGTTAATCAGGTAACGAAATTCCCGTTCAATGTTATTGTGGTTGATAACCACTCGACGGATGGCACTACAGAAATCGTACGTGAGCTCTGCAGTAAGCACAGCCGGATTATACACCTGATTCCCGAATCTCAAAATCTGAATATAGGCGGATGCTGGAATGAAGCAATATTTAATGAGCATTGTGGAAAATATGCTGTTCAGCTTGACAGCGACGACTTGTATGCCGATGAGCATACTCTGCAAAAGATAATTAATGTATTTAGTGAGGAAAAAAGTGCAATGGTTATCGGCTCCTATAAACTAACTGATTTTAATAAGAATGAGATACCGCCCGGAATTATTGATCACAGGGAATGGACGAGATCCAATGGCAGGAATAATGCGCTGCGTATAAACGGGCTTGGTGCTCCGAGGGCTTTTTTTACACCTATTCTCAGGAAGAATAAATTTCCTGATGTAAGTTATGGTGAAGATTACGCTGTTTCACTTGCAATCTCAAGGAAATATGAGATCAGTAGAATTTTCGAGCCTTTATATGTCTGCCGTAGATGGGAGGGTAATTCTGATTCTCAGCTGACGGTTGAAAAGAAAAATAATTTTAACTTTTATAAAGATTCCATACGAACCTATGAAATAAAGGCCCGGCAGAAACTTAATGCAGAAATCCGGAAATAAACTTCAAAATGAACTGCAGGATCTCATCCTTGCAGGCGATTATTCTAAAGCTGTATCCCTGCTTTATAATCAGCAAAGCAATGCGTGGCCTTTATTGAAACAGGGAATTGAATCCTTATCCTCCGCTGATCTGAAGAAATATTTCTTTGATGGGTACGAGATAAATGCTCAGTTCAATCCAGGGAGGATAAATTCCACACTCGCAAACGTTTCTCCCAAAGCTGTCAAAAAAAGGGAGTGTTTTTTATGTGCGGAAAACCTTCCCAAAGAGCAGCAAGGTATTATTTACAAGGATAAATATTCAATTCTGTGCAATCCCTTCCCCATATTCATAAATCATTTAACCATCAGCAGTATAAGTCATCTTCCCCAGAGGATAAAGAAATCATTTTCAGATCTTCTTGAAATAAGCAGTGATATCGCTGATTATAGTTTTATATACAACGGACCTGAATCAGGCGCTTCGGCTCCGGATCACCTCCACTTTCAAGCCTGTAAAAAAGAATCACTGCCGATTAACATAGATTATGAAGGATTAAAAAATGAATTCGGAGAGGAAATCATAAGTAATGGAGTAGTGGTCCGGGCTATTGATGATGGAACCCGGAAGATCTTTTCGCTCGAGTCTGATTCTGCGAAATCTCTCATCAAGATCTTTAATATAATCTATTCCCTTTACGCAATAATTTCAAAAAGTCATGTTGAACCTATGATGAATATTATTTCATCATATGAAGAGGAAACAGGCTGGAGAATAATGATATTTTTCAGGAAAAAGCATCGTCCTGATGCTTATTTTAAAGAAGATGATGAGAACATACTTGTAAGTCCTGCCTCTATCGACCTTGGAGGAGTGCTTGTAATTCCACTTGAAAAAGATTTCAAAAAAATCGACAAGGATATAATCAGCGGGATTTTCCGCGAGGTATCAATGGGTAAAGAGGAATTCGAATATCTTAAAGCAAAGCTGAAGGAATAGCATATCTCCGTTTGCCGCCGGCATCATACCTATTAATAAAACTTGAAAACCCGCAGTTTTATTTTTTATTATCCTGCAGTCCTGATGGTGTTTGTGGAGTTGAAATTATCTTCTCAAAAATTTCCCATCGTTTTGAAGGATTATCCTTAGTTCCGCCGTTTCGTTCAATATAATTTTTAACGATGTCTTTTCCCAGGTTATAGTTAATCACATAACTTCTGTATTTATCAATAAAGCTCATCCTTTTTTCTGCCCTCTCCCTGCTCATCAGCTCATACTTCTGCAGCCAGTCAACCGCTGCCTCTCTATCCCAATCGCCGTTCAGATAATTACGGGCAGCTTCATTACCGGCATAACTTAGTGAATCAATTAGTCCAAGTATCCGGTAGTACTCATCAGCCTGGGAAGAATCCAGTCCCGCAATAGGGAACAAAACTTCTTTCTCAAATTTAATCCTTGAGTCACCCGGGAAGGCCATATTAATACCATAATTTGCTGTTCCCTCTGCTATAAGCGACTGAGGACTAAACAGGGGATACACGGAGAACTCACTCCATCCACGCTGCCTTACAAGGTTTTTTTCAAGCAGTGTATTATACACATGATGGCCCGGGTATCCTTCGTGTGCTGCAAGGTCAACTGCACGGTCAATGTAAACCGGCAGATCAGTATTAACCTGTATTACGCTATATGAATTTCCTTTATACCAGTTATATCCGCCCCATGGTTTATTATTTACATATTCAATCTTAAAGTTCTCATCCTGCGGAAGCTGGATATGATCGAGCGTTCTGCTGCGGCATTCATTAATGGCCGCAGTAAAGACTTTGTCAAGTTTATCTTTAGGTATAATGAAGCGGGATCTGAAGCTCTCAAACCTGTCAGTCACGTTTCCGCTTCCAGGCAGCAGTTTATCAAGTTCATCAATAATTTTCCTGAAGTACTCTTCTGAATGATGGGGAGCCTCAGCATCATAAAGAGCTTTTGTTTCCTGGTCGAAAGGAAGGTCACCTCCCCGAAGCATAAATATCTTTGTTTTCAAGGCTAGCATTTGTTTGAATAAGAATCTGAACCTCAGGGTCTGCATTTCATCTGCATTATACTGGCCTAGTGATTCCATGCTGTCAAGCAAGGCGTCTGTCTCAGCATCGAGATGTTTCAATGCTGTTGAATCAGCATTATAGGTACTGTCAGGTTTCCATTCGTCAGGACCATAATAAGCGTCAACATAATCAGGATCAAATTTGCCTACCCTTAATATCACCTTTACATAACTTTCTGCTATACTATTCATTTTTGTATCCAGTTCTCTTGATGGTTGTTTTTCATTTTTATCACCGCAGGAAAATAAAACTAAAGCGGTTAAAAGAACGAAGAAAATATTTTTTACCGGCATCATTTATCCTTATTGGAATTTTCGTTTAACAGGAAGATGGAGTAACCGTATGGTTCCATATGAACATTCACTTTATAATTCCTTACAGGCAGTTCTATCCCGGAGATGAGGTCTGTGATTGAGTCAGCCTTAAAAGCGTAGGGCAATTCAATCTGGACGTTGGTTAAAGTTTTGTTTTTATTTAAAACAACAAGTATGCGCTCATTTAGATCCGAACGCATAAAAGCATATATATTTTTATCGGCCTGAAGTGTGTAGAAGTCGCCGTAGCGGAGTGCTGAATTTTCTTTCCTTACTTTTATAAGACGGCTGATATCATTTAAAGTCTCATTTTCAAGACTGGTAAGTTCTGAGTCGAAACGCATCATCCTTCGGTTATCCGGGTCAGCTGCACCGGTCATGCCTATCTCATCACCGTAGTCAATTATCGGTATCCCGGGAATCGTCATAAGATAGGAAATGTATAGCTTGAGTTTTTTGTAGCTCGACTTATTATCTACCTCCGGAGGGTTCTTCCAACCTATCTCAGCGGCATCCCCCTCATTCAGAGAAATATCTCCATCAGCGTAAGCCATAAAACGAACTTTATCGTGACTATCAATAATATTTCCCATAAGGTGGTTCACACCATAAACTTCAAAGGTTTTTTTCATCTGATCATCAAGTGATTTGAAGGAAAGAGATGAATCGATAAAAACCGGAATTGCAGTATCGTAAAGGTTAAAGTTAAACTGGGCATCAAGCTGACCATTATTAACATATGAGTTAACCAGCTGATAGCTTCCGAAGGTTTCCCCTATCTGGAAAACATTTCTGTTCTCAGGAATTGCGATTTTACTTTTAATCTTCCTGGTTAACGTCCGCCAGAATTCGTTTGGAATATGTTTCACTGCATCATGCCTGAAACCATCTGCATTAGTTTCCTGAAGCCACCATACAGCATTGCTTGTCATAGTATCAAGAGCCTCAGGAGAGCCTTCATAATCAAATGAGGGAAGATATGGTTCGAACCAGGTAGTTAGTCTGTGTTCATCCCAGAGACGGAGATTCAATCTACCGTCAGGCAGTTCCAGGTGTCCAAACCAATTCCGGTGTAGTTTATAAAATGGATGTTCCTCATGTACATGGTTCGCCACATAGTCAATAAGTATATGTATATCATGCTTGTGAGCCTCTTCAACCAGGTCCTTCAGCAGCTTCATATCACCGAAGCGTTCCTCAACCCTGTCAGAGGAGACGGGCCAGTAACCATGGTATCCGGTATAATACCTGTGAGGTTCAGGGTACTCCATATATGCACTGTCTGTATTATCTACAACAGGAGAAAGCCACAAGGTATTCACACCAAGCGAGTCAAAATATCCCTCATCTATTTTATCAAAGATTCCCTGCAGGTCGCCTCCAAAATAATTTGCCTTTTTCGTAAGGTGCGGGTTAACAACAGGAATGCTGTTGCTTGAGTCACCGTCGTTAAACCTGTCGATCATTATAGAATAGATAATATTATCATACTCTGTCCGGTGACTGTTCCTGCCTTCCGGTTCGCCGTCATAAAACCTTAAAGTCTGGATATTAGAAGCCTGCCCGTTCCGGTTAACTGCTACCCTAAGGACATTCTCTCCTTTAAATCCTGCCGTATCAATAGTCACCAGGAACTTATTTGCCGCCGTAGAGATTCGTTCATCAGGAAGAGATGAATTATTATAAAGAGCCGAAATCTCCCCGCGTTTAACAGGCGATCTGAACCTGCTGTTATAATATGAAAAACTAACTGTTATTCTGTCTTTTGTTTTTTCATACCCGTTAACAAAAAGGTAACTTTTTTCCGGATGAGGGTTGGGAATTGTAATAACAGAGTTATAACCGCCGAGACCGTTAGGAATACTATCGGGATTTTCGGGATCTATAAACTCATTTCCCTGCACATAGAATTTATACTGATAGCTTCCGGGCTCAAGAGGAACGGTTACGCTGTAAGTTTTTCTTTTTTTGTCGTAGTCCATCGGAAGGTTCTCCCTGTTCCAGCCGTTAAAACTTGCGAACAGGTTCACCCTTTCGGGATGGTCCTTAAGGGTTAAATAGAAAGTATGATTCTGAACTATCTCTGAATAGAAAGGGATCGCATAAAACGAATCATTCAAAGTAAAGTTGATTAAGCCCAGACCTTCAAATTTACTATCGGGCTTAACCGTCATTGTTTTGCTTTCCCCGTTAAATACAGCCTTAATATTATTTGCGGGAATAATACCTACATCATAATTACCGGAATAAAACAAATCACTTATAAGGATAGTATCGGTTTTACCTGCCTGGAGATGAAGCGGTTTAATTATATCAGTAATGCCCTGAGGAAAAATAACAAGCTGACAGGAAAACAACAACAAAACAATAGTTCCCTTTATCTTCATATAAAATGCCTTTAATCCTCTTCAAAGTTTACAGCTGACTTATAGTCATCAATATCGTTGTTCCTTTCGCGCTCGCCTATCTGCTGGCGCCACATTGCATAGTAAAGTCCTTTTTGTTCCAGAAGATCTGTGTGTTTGCCTGACTCAATAATCTGACCTTTTTCAAGCACATATATTTTATCAGCATGCATAACCGTCGACAAGCGGTGGGCAATCATAATCGTAATCAGATCCTTCCGGTCAGATATATCCCTTATAGTAGAAGTTATCTCTTCTTCTGTAAGTGAGTCAAGTGAAGACGTAGCCTCATCAAAAATAAGAAGCTGGGGATGACGAAGCAGGGCTCTTGCAATTGAGAGCCGCTGTTTTTCTCCACCGGAGACCTTTACGCCTCCTTCACCTATAATAGTATCGAGACCTTTATCAGCCCGGGCCAGCAGGTTTCCTGCGGCAGCCTTTTTGAGGACATCAAGACACTCTTCATCAGAAGCTCCCGGGTTAACAAATAGAAGGTTCTCTTTTATTGTGCCCGAAAAAAGCTGCGTATCCTGTGTAACAAATCCTATCTTTTCACGCAATTCATCAAGATCAATCTTATCACCGGGGATGCCGTTATAGATTATCGAGCCATCCTGTGGAGGATACAGTCCGACGAGAAGTTTTACAAGGGTAGTCTTTCCGGCTCCCGAGGGTCCCGCAAAAGCAATTGTCTCACCCATCCTTACCCTGAATGAAATATTCTTAAGAGCATTACTTCTTGAACTCTGATGTTTGAAGCTGACATTCCTGAATTCAAGAGATTGGACGGTGCTTACGGATTCGGGATTTTCAGGTTTTTTGTCGACAGGCTGCTTAAGCAGATCTCCAAAATTATCCAGAGAGACCTCGGCTTCGCGGTAGATATTTATAATATCTCCAAGGCTCTGAAGAGGACCAAAAATAAAGAATGAGTAGAGCATTAAAGTGAAAAACTGTCCTATCTGGATCTCTCTTGTAAAGATGAGGTAGAGCATAAAGAAAAGTATAGTAGTGCGGATAAAGTTAACAACAGTTCCCTGGATGAAACTTAACGTCCGTATATATTTAACCTTTTTTAATTCAAGCAGAAGGATTTTATCCGTTGTTGAATTAAGACGGTTAATCTCCTGGCTGCCCAACCCAAGACTTTTAACAAGTTCGATGTTCCTAAGAGATTCCGTAGTTGTACCTGCAAGGGCAGTAGTTTCAGACACTATAACCTTTTGTATCTTTTTTATTTTTCGGCTTAAAACAGAACTAACAACACCGAGTATAGGGATGGCAGCAAAAAATATCGGTGCAATAATCCAGTGTACATTAATAGCATAAACAGTTACAAAAATAACTCCCACTACCGTAGTAAAAAGAACATTTACAAAGGAGGAAATCAGTTTTTCAACATCAATTCTAACCTTCTGCAGAACACCCAGTGTAGTTCCGCTTTGCTGATCTTCGAATTTAGAATATGGAAGCTCTAGGGAATGTTTTATACCGTCAGTATAAATCTGTGCCCCGAGGCGCTGGGTTATCACATTAACATAGTAATCCTGGAAATTCTTTGCGATTCTTGATACAAAAGCAACACCCACTGCTGCAGCAAGGAGGAGTCCCACTCCCTTTAGAAACTGTTCAGTAGTATACGTATCAAATTTTGTTGCATACTTATCGATCACCCTACCAAAAATATAAGGATCAAGGAGAGAGAATACCTGGTTTACTGCCGCCAGCAGAAGAGCAAGCAGCAATAATTTCCAGTAACCTCTAAGGTATGTATAAAGCAGTTTCATTTGAATTAGTTAAAATAATGAATAGAGACTCAATATAAAATAGTATTAGGAGACGCAGATCTGGATAAAAAGTACAGAAAGAAGCCTTTTATGTGCCTGTTGCATGCCTGTTGCATGCCTGTTATGTGCCTGTTGCAGGCCGACAGATAGCCGACAGAAGGTTCGAAGGGAGATCGGATAAGTTTTATGAAAGAGTTATTCTTTCTTCATTTGGAAAGTCAGGTCGTTTTGATTGTATCTATCTATATTATAATCAACCTGCAGCGTTTTATACCCGTCTTTCATCAGTACAAAGGTCATCAAACCGGATACCTGTTTTGGTATTACCTTAGTTGAATCAACTGTAAAGTTAATTATTTTTTGCAAAAAAAGTTCAGGAAGATTCACATTGAACTTACCGTTTACAGCTTTAATATTTGGTTTAGCATTTACTAATTCATTCGGTTGAGTTCTATTTATAAAAATAGATATTTTCGAATTAAACCTGGTTGTTAAATCAACAATATATCGTATAGCTAATCTATATATGCCATTCGGATGATCATTAAAATTACCGAGCGGAGTTTCAACAACTCCCGGAGCACTGGTACCCTGCAGTACGATCGATGATGAAGGATTAAAATAATTTATAAACTTTACTTCATACCGGATGCTCCTGTATGTTTCAAACCTAATGTTTGTAAAATCGGAAAATGGATTAGGATAGTTCTGATAAAGCGTATCAGCATTTATAGTTTCGGGCAATTCATTCGCAGGAAGTTCATTAAAGTGATAGACAAAGTACACATCAACATCATCAAGAGGATTCCCATTTAAATCTGTTACATTTCCTGATATATTATAAGGTGTCACTGCCACTTCCGTGGTTGAATCATTACAGGATAAGAGAAAAATCGATGCGGCAAATAAAATAATTATCTTACTAAAGTTTTCCATCTGTTCATCCCTATTTGTTTAAAAAATTTAAGTATATGATTATTACTTGTATGCTCTAAAAATTAAATAAAACTTCCATTTTTGCTATCAATCTCAAGGGTACCATATATTCAGCCTTAACATTTATGAATTCCAATATCGAATAATTAAAGGCGATCGTAGGATAGAAATTACCTTTGCGGAACTCATATTTATAATTGAGCCTGTATTCCTGGAAGTCATCCGGATTAGTTGATACTATAGAATCTATCTGCCGTGAAAAATCATAACAATTTCTCTTTACCGATGTATAGAAATAGTTAATGCCGGCTTCAACAAAAAAATTGCGGGTAAAATAAAATACCGGTGTAGAAATATGCCCATATAATTCATAATGACTAGTCTCATTTCTTTCTTCCAGGGTATAAGTAACCATAGTATGAGTGCCTGTCCCGGGCTGATAAGAATCTCTTTGAATAATAAAAGGGTCAAGGTTGTTTTCAGCAACAAAGTCGTTTGCAAGCCCGTATCCCGCATCAATTTCTATATAAGAAAAAGGAGATAAGTATTCTCTTAACCCCAACTGGAATCCTAAATCTATGAAGATGCCTGTTCCAATTTTAATTTCATCCATACTCTCGATATGATAGAATGGAAAAGGATCTTCAGTAAAAGACATACTGTTACTATGCTTAAAATCATCTTTGAAATAGAATACCCCTGCTCTAACTGCATTCTTCCTCACATATTCTACCCTCAGCAATTTTCTAATAAACTCATTCAGGCTGAGGTCAGAGGATTGACTGTATTTATCAAGGTAGCTGTCTTTGAAAAGGTAGGGAAACCCCAGCGCTGATTCTATCATTTCAATTCGTTTCGATTGATCCAAACCTAAAGCCTCAGAGTAAATCTCATCGAAATATTGTTTTTTCTTTTCAAACTCTTTCTTATTGGCAGAAGTATAATTAAACTTTTCATTGTATTGGGATTTTTTACCTCTTACGATCATGTAGGTAAAATATGCAGATAAACTCTCATTAATAGGTAATTCTTCTGGAGCTTTATACTCATTCAAATTCAGCTGCTGCAGCTCTGACAAATATCTTTTTACTGTTGAGGAAAGAGTATTAGGACTGAATTCATCTGCGGCGTTGATTTCCGATTGTACCCACAGGTTCCGGGCCGTCCGGTATTTATAATCCTTTTCTCTGAGAAGATTATAATAATTCGAATCGGGATTTGTATTCTTTTCTCCAAATCTTTTTTCAATATATTTTATATAATAATAAACCAGGTCAGGATCTACACTGGCGTAGTATTCTATATTTGCACCGACCTGCTTCTGAAAATCTTTGTCGCTCATAACTGAATCAGGAAGATAATCTGAGAACAAAGGAAGATAATTTTGCGAAAAAGCCTGCAAACTGGTTAAAACCAGAAACAGCATTACTAGACGAATGGAGATATTCATGACTCACCCTGATTTTGAAGAATTATTATGCGGGATTAACCCCTGTACATTAATTTATGAAGGTATTTTAAGCACCATCAATATAACTGCTATTATTGGGGCGATGGTTGCAATGCTTCCCCATAAGTTCCACTCTTTTGATACTGCGTCATAAAGCTGCTGATCAAAAGGATCAGTTTCCGCTATCTTCAATAATTTTTTCTGGGCAGGTACAACTTTAGCCATAAAAGCAGCTGCAGAGATTACAATCATTATAAATCCCCACAAGATCCAACCTGTCTCAAACGGAAGGTAGCCTATTCCCATCCCGCCGAATCCGGCAAGAATAAGAAATGCCACAGCGGGCATTGTAAAAAACCTGTCGGCCCTGATTATCCCTCTTATTGTATGAGCTATTATATTAGGATTTTTACTCCTATCTCCGTGATTTTTCCAGAAAACATCAATAATGATATTTCCCAGGAACAGGATAACAGCAAAAATATGTATGAGTTTAAAAATCAGGTAAGCCATATTTATTTCTTTATTATAATAGATTCAAATTTGCAAAAAAAACGAAGGAATTCCAAGGAGTTTATGGTTTCCTGATTTTGAGAAGCCTGGCAGGATAAATTTTCTAAAAAAAGAATAAAAAAGTCCGAATTATTGTAGTTCAATCAAATTTCAATTTTTTTATATTTACATATTGATGGCACAATTTCTGCCAAATTCCTTCTTTCCGATAAAAAACTATAATATTCCAGCAGGATTGTGCGGATAATTTTAAAAATTCTGACCGTATGAATAAAAAAGATACCGTTAAAAATGAGATAAAATGTTTTCATTGTGGAGATGACTGTCAGGATGAGAGTCTGCATATTGATGACAAATTCTTCTGCTGCCTGGGCTGTAAAACGGTTTATGAAATGCTCAATCAGAAGGAGATGTGTAACTATTATTCGCTGGAAACCTCTCCCGGCATATCTCCCCGGAATATTCCCGTCAGAAAATTTGACTACCTGGATGATCCGGAAACCATTCAGAGACTAATAGATTTCAAGAATAATGAAATAAGCTCGGTTACATTCTACGTTCCCCAGATGCACTGCAGTTCGTGTATATGGCTGCTGGAGAACCTGTACAAAATTAATCCCGGTATAAGTCAGTCGCATGCGGATTTCCTCAAGAAAAAAGTCTCCGTTAAATATTATCATTCAAAGATAAGCCTGAAAGAACTAGTGCAGCTGCTCGCTTCCATTGGTTATGAGCCGCTTCTTCAGCTTGACAGCACTGAAGAAAAAACTGATACCCACCGCAAACACCTTTATTATAAGATAGGTATAGCGGCATTTTGCTTCGGGAACATAATGCTTCTCAGCTTCCCCGAGTATTTATCAATAGATATAAATGACAGTTATTACAGGAATATTTTTGCTTACCTGAACCTGGTGCTCGCTCTTCCTGTTTTCTTTTATTCGGCTTCTGAATATTTCAGCTCGGCATATAAAGGACTTAAAAAGAAAATCGTTAATATTGATTTTCCCATTTCGCTTGGTATCCTGGTTTTGTTCATCCGCAGCGTAATAGAAGTGGCAGTTAACCACCAGGCCGGTTATTTCGATTCTATGAGCGGACTGGTTTTATTTCTCCTGATAGGAAGGCTTTTCCAGGAAAAGACTTATGAGACCCTAAATTTCGAAAGAAGCTACAAATCATATTTCCCGCTGGGAGTTACTGTAAAAAAAGATGATAAGGAAACCTCTGTCCCTGTTGCGAAACTGAAAGTGGGAGATAGAATCATTATACGTAACGATGAAATTATACCAGCTGACGCAATTTTATTCAGCGGAAACGGAAATATTGATTACAGTTTTGTCACAGGCGAATCATCTCCTGTAAACAAGGTGCTTGGTGAACTTGTTTATGCCGGGGGGAGGCAAAAAGGAAGTGCAGTAGAACTTGAAGTAGTAAAAGAAGTATCGCAGAGTTATCTAACCCAACTCTGGAACCATGAATCGTTTAATAAAAAAGATGAGAGTTATTTTACGGCCATAAGTAATGTAGTAAGTAAGTATTTTACTGCGGTTATCCTGTTAATAGCTGTTATTGCTGCTCTCTTCTGGATCGGGACGAGTATTCATACTGCTATAAACGTCTTTACTGCAGTGCTTATTGTAGCCTGTCCCTGCGCGCTCGCCTTATCAACTCCCTTTACTTTCGGTAATACTGTAAGAATTTTTGGACGAAATAAATTTTACCTGAAGAACAGCACCGTGGTAGAAGATCTTGCAAAAATTAATTCAGTAGTTTTTGATAAGACAGGAACCATCACCAGGGCAGGAGAAGGCGAAGTTAATTTTACAGGCGATTACCTTGACGATTTTAAAAAGGAAATGATAAAGTCACTTGCAAAAAATTCAACACACCCTCTAAGCGCAGCCCTCTATAATTCATTGCGGAAGTACGATGATCCTGAAATCTCGGAATACAGGGAATATTCAGGACAGGGAATCGAGGGAGTTGTACTGGGTAATAAAATAAAACTGGGCTCCCTTGCCTTCGTTGATGATACCCTTGCAAACTTTAAACCGGCCGGGAATGAAAATCCCAGGGTGTACGTGTCATTTAACGGAAGGATCTACGGTTACTTTGAGATAAATAACAATTACCGCGAAGGAATTGAAAAGGTTATTAATGACTTATCCGGTAGTTACAGACTTTCAGTCCTATCCGGAGACAATGAAGGAGAAAAAGAACGACTCAGGAAGTTATTCGGCCAGAATTCGGAGCTTCGTTTCAGGCAGACGCCCAACGATAAGCTCCTTTACATCGAAGCTATACGAAACAAGAATGAAAATGTTTTAATGGTAGGCGACGGTTTGAATGATGCAGGCGCATTGAAAAAAAGCAGCGTGGGTATTGCCGTTACGGAAAACATCAGCAGTTTTTCACCCGCCTGCGATGCAATACTTGATGCTGATAAGCTTTCCCTGCTGCCTGAATTCATAAGGTTTTCAAAAACGAGCGTACACATTATTATAATAAGTTTTATAATCTCGTTTCTATACAATGCAGCAGGATTAACCTTTGCAGTCGAAGGAATGTTATCACCTTTAGTGGCTGCTGTATTAATGCCGCTAAGCTCTATATCGGTAGTTTTATTTACGACCCTTACAACGAACTTTATAGCGGGAAAGAGAGGTTTGTTATCTCGGTAATTGTCGTTTTAATCGGGTTCAGTCTTCTCGTTGCAATAGGTTTCCTGGCTGCTTTTTTATGGGCCGTAAAAAGCGGTCAGTACAAAGATACCTATACTCCTTCTGTAAGGATGCTCTTTGAGGATAAAAAAGACAAAACGAAAAAAGAAATTGATAAAAAATAAATACAGTTCCCTATTCAATCTATGGAGAATGCCTTTATGCAGTTAGAACAGTTCAGTTACGATAATAAAATCGTAAAGAATTTTGCTATAGCTACTGCCTTTTGGGGAGTAATCGGTATGCTGGTTGGTCTCACAATCGCCTCCCAGCTTTTTGCTCCTTCCCTTAATTTTAATCTTCAGTTTACAACGTTCGGCAGAATTCGTCCTATTCATACCAATGCTGTAATCTTTGCTTTTGTTGGCAACGCAATTTTTATGGGGGTTTATCACTCTCTTCAGCGTTTGTGCAAAGCAAGAATGTACAGCGATCTGCTGAGCAAAATACATTTCTGGGGATGGCAGCTTATCATTGTGGCCGCGGCCATTACACTTGCAATGGGCTTTACAACTAGCAAGGAATATGCGGAACTTGAATGGCCTATTGATATTGCCATTGCCATCGTCTGGATCGTTTTCGGAATCAATATGTTCGGAACAATCCTTAAGCGAAGAGAAAGTCATATTTACGTTGCCATCTGGTTTTATATTGCAACATGGGTTACGGTGGCCGTCCTTCACATTGTGAATTCTATAGAAGTTCCGGTTTCTTTTATGAAAAGCTATCCCGTTTACGCGGGTGTGCAGGATGCACTGGTTCAGTGGTGGTACGGTCATAATGCCGTCGCGTTTTTTCTTACAACTCCGTACCTGGGATTGATGTATTATTATCTTCCAAAGGCAGCCAACCGGCCGATCTATTCATACAGGCTGTCTATAATCCATTTCTGGGCGCTGATCTTTATTTATATTTGGGCTGGTCCCCATCATCTTCTTTATTCATCTCTGCCGAACTGGGCTCAATCACTTGGAACCGCATTCTCTATAATGCTTATTGCTCCGTCGTGGGGCGGTATGATTAATGGCCTGTTAACTCTAAGAGGAGCATGGGATAAAGTAAGAGAAGATCCTATCCTCAAGTTTATGGTTGTTGCTATTACCGCGTATGGCATGGCAACCTTTGAAGGACCGATGCTGTCTCTAAAAAATGTTAATGCGATTGCGCATTTTACTGACTGGATAATAGCTCACGTTCATATCGGCGCACTCGGGTGGAACGGATTTTTAACTTTCGGGATATTGTATTGGCTTATTCCAAGGATCTATAAAACTGAACTCTTCTCAAAGAAACTTGCAAACGCGCATTTCTGGATAGGGATGCTGGGTATAGTATTCTACGCCGCCTCTATGTACTGGTCGGGTATAACCCAGTCATTAATGTGGAAACAGTTCACCCCTCTGGGTTTACTTCAGTACCCGAACTTCCTTGAAACTACCCTGCAGATCATCCCTATGTATATTATCAGGGCAATCGGAGGGCTGTTATACTTCACAGGGGTGATAATGATGGTTTATAACCTCATTAAAACAGCAAAGCAGGGCAGCTTTGAAGCTGAGGAAGCGGCCGAAGCCCCGGCTCTGATTAAAGTTAATGACAGGTTCGCCAAAGGAACATGGCACAGATGGCTTGAAGGTAAGCCTATGTACTTTTTGGTGGCTTCAACAATAGTTATCCTTATAGGAGGACTAGTTGAGTTTCTACCTACATTCCTGGTTAAATCAAATATTCCTACAATTGCGAGCGTAAAACCTTACACACCGCTCGAACTCCAGGGTAGGGATATTTACATAAGGGAGGGCTGCAATAATTGCCACTCACAGCTTGTCAGACCTTTCAGATCAGAAACTGAACGATACGGTGAATACTCAAAGGCAGGAGAATATGTTTATGATCATCCATTCCTGTGGGGCTCAAAACGAACTGGTCCCGATCTTCACCGGGAAGGAGGAAAATATCCGAATATGTGGCATTACCTTCATATGGAGAACCCAAGGCAGATGTCGCCCGGTTCCATTATGCCTTCATACCCCTGGCTGCTGACTCAGGACCTGGATACTTCGGATACGAGGTCGAAAATAAGAGGATTAAGATCCGTGGGTGTTCCCTACAGAGAAGGTTATGAAAATACGGCAAATGATGACTTAAGAAAACAGTCGGAAGAGATAGCTGCTGACCTTCAGAAGAACGGTGTACCCGCCGAACCCAATAAAGAAATAATTGCTTTAATTTCTTACCTGCAGAGGCTGGGTATAGATATTAAGGGTAACCCTTTAACTGAAAAGAAATAGGAAATTAATATGGAAATGGCGAGTAAATATCTTGAATCGATAGAAGGAATTGCTGCTTATCCTCTTTTTTCTCTTTTAGTTTTCTTTATATTCTTTGTGGTTTTGGTGGTATGGGCGATTAGGGCCGACAAAGGATATCTTAAAAAAATGGCGGAACTTCCTCTCGATTCAGGAAATAATCAGCAAAAAATCCTTACAGGTGATTATAATGAAGATAAATAGAAAGTTCACAATGAATATCTTTTTTACAATTGTTGTTTTTCTTCTTCCATTTGGTTTGGTGATGGCGCAGGAAGCAACAACCGTAGAAGAAGGAGCTATCGGTCAGGCTTATTACAAAGTCCTCGGGGTACTCTTTTTTGTACTGATCCTTGCAATTATCTACGGGTTCATGTATTTCGGTACAGAGGAGATTAAAGAGGAGGAAAAAGCAGTTGAGGAGCCGGGTGAGGCTTCGCTGTGGGCGCGAATAAGGCAGGCGATGACTAAAGCCGCACCTCTCGATAAAGAGGATGAGATCCTGATGAAAGATGACTATGATGGAATAAGGGAACTTGATAACAGCGTTCCGCCCTGGTTCAATTATCTATTTGTGGTTACTATAATTTTTGCTGTTTATTATATGTTTAACTACGAGGTGTTTTCTGCAGGAAAATCACAGGTTGATGAATATGAAGCGGAAATGCAGACTTACGCTATTGAAAAAGCACAGCTTGAAGCATCAGGTGCTTTTGTAACCGAAGAAACTGTAACCAGGCTGATGGATCAGTCGGATCTTGAATCAGGCAAAGATATTTACAAATCAAACTGCGTTCCATGTCATGGTCCTGATGCCGGCGGTGTTGTTGGTCCTAACTTAACCGATAAATACTGGATACATGGGGGCGGTATTAAGAACGTATTTAAAACTATTAAATACGGCGTCCCGGCAAAGGGAATGGTAAGCTGGCAGACCCAGTTAAATCCGAAACAGATGCAGGAGGTAGCAAGTTATGTACTTTCCCTGGAGGGAACTCAGCCTGCCAATCCAAAGGAACCGCAGGGAACAATATGGCAGGGCGATAGTACGCAGGTAAACCAATAATTTCAGGAACTTAGTTTAAGATACGGATTTGATATGGCTACGGAAGAAAATACTAAAACAATCGAAACAGATGATTCTTTCAGAGATCAGCTTTCTACAGTAAATAAGGAAGGAAAAAGGAACTGGATATATCCCAAAAAGCCTTCAGGTAGATTCTATAATGCAAGAACTCTTGTAAGCTTTCTGCTGCTAGTTATACTGGTAGGGATGCCATTTATAAAAGTAGATGGCCATCAGTTTATGTTATTTGATTTCCTGAACAGAAATTTTATTCTTTTCGGAATTCCTTTCGGGCCCCACGATCTCTATCTCTTTGTCATTGCGATGATAGCGATAATTGTATTTGTTATTCTTTTTACTGCTGTTTTCGGGAGGGTTTTCTGCGGGTGGGCTTGTCCCCAGACAATCTTCATGGAAATGGTATTCCGCAAAATTGAATACTGGCTGGAAGGCGACTGGCTTCAGCAGAAGCAGCTAACCGCTGCACCATGGGATTCCAAAAAAACAATAAGAAAAACCGCCAAGTACGTTATCTTTTTTATCATCTCATTTTTCATCTCCAATATTTTCCTTTCATACCTGATTGGTATGGATAAGCTGATTAAAATAATAACTGATCCCCCGTCTCAGCATGTAGAAGGGTTAATATCCATACTGGCTTTTTCAGGAGTTTTTTACTGGGTGTTTTCCTATTTCCGGGAACAGGCCTGTACCATAGTTTGTCCTTACGGACGGCTGCAGGGTGTATTACTCGACAGGGATTCAGTAGTAATTGCTTATGATAATGTACGCGGAGAACCGAGAGGAAAAATCCGAAAGAGTGAAGATCAGTCGAACCTGGGTGACTGCATCGACTGTCATCTCTGCGTGGATGTTTGTCCCACCGGAATTGATATCAGAAACGGAATACAGCTTGAGTGCGTCAACTGCACAGCCTGTATAGACGCATGCGACGGAGTAATGGATAAAGTTAAAAGACCCAGGGGATTAATCCGTTATGCCTCATTAAACTCAATAGAAAACAATTCAAAGTTCCGTTTCACTCCCCGCGCCGTGTTTTATTCGATATTACTTGTTGTACTTCTGGGAGTACTTGGTTACCTGCTTTCTGCAAGAACGGATTATGATTTTAATATTCTGCGTACTGCGGGTATGCTCTACCAGAAGCAGGCTGATGATAAGATTAGCAACCTCTACGATGTGAACATCGTGAACAAGACCTACCGGGAAACACACATTCAGCTTAAGCTTGAAAACCCTGAGGGAGAACTAGAGTTAATCGGCAGGCCTATAGATTTGAAGCCTCAGGAAATCTATGACGGAAAGTTTATGATTATACTTGATACGGACGAAATTAAAACTATGAATACCCCTTTGAAAATAGGAGTATACTCAAACGGCCAACAGATAAATATGCTAAATACCTCTTTCCTGGGACCAGTTATAAAGGAACATAAAGATAAGGAACACGATGAGAAAGATTAATTGGAACTGGGGAACAGGGATCCTTCTATCCATTATAGTTTTTATGGCAATTCTGATCGGGATAGTATACGTCTTTATGAACCAGGACGTTGATCTCGTTACAAAAGATTATTACGGCAAAGAGCTTAAGTACCAGGACCAGATAAATAAAATCAACAATACCGCTAAACTGGGAAAAGAAGTAGGCATTTTCAGCCAGGATAAAATTGTGAAGCTGACCTTCCCTGATTCAGTTTTCGATAAGAAGGCTTCCGGAACCATTTATTTTTACAGGCCTTCGGGATCTAAAAAAGACTTTACCGTTCCGGTTTCTGTTTTGAATAATAATACCCAGCTTGTTAATACCGCAGTACTTGAAAAAGGATTATGGAAAGTTAAGGTAGAATGGGGTATGGGGGGAAATGATTTCTATTCAGAAAAATCAATTATTATAAATTAAGATGGAATTACTTACAGCGTTAACAATAGGTTTCCTCGGCAGTTTCCATTGTATCGGGATGTGCGGACCAATTGCCGTTGCACTGCCGGTACCAAAATCCTCCAATATCGTTTTCTTCTCAGGGAGAGTTCTTTACAATTTCGGAAGATTGATCTCATACGGCATAATGGGATTATTGTTTGGATTCCTCGGAAAAGGATTTGTCGCCTGGGGGTACCAGCAAAGCCTTTCTATCGCATTGGGAGTGATCATCATAATTCTCCTGGTAATACCTGCTAAATACAAAAATAAATTCCTTGGTATGAATCTAATCCTGAAGATCACAGAACCATTAAAGCGATCCATCGGGAAACTATTTAAAAGAACAAGCCTTCCTTCCTTCCTATTAATAGGTTTTCTGAACGGTTTTCTTCCCTGCGGATTTGTTTATATAGGATTAGCAGGAGCCGCCGCCACGGGCTCTCCAGTAACAGGAATGCTGTTTATGATATTATTCGGATTAGGAACCGTACCTGCGATGCTGGCGGTTTCACTTTTCGGCAAACTCATCAGTCTGAATGTAAGGAAAAAGATAACCAGGGCAATACCTGTATTAGCTTTTATGCTAGCATTGATTTTTATTTTTAGGGGACTGAACCTCGGCATCCCCTACCTCAGCCCAAAGATGATGGGCCCCAAAACAATGATGCATCAACCTTATGGTAAATACAACCTTTTTAACTGTAGTCAGGGAAAGAGTTTTGAATATAAGAATAATATAAGTAATACTACGTACTTGTAGATAGGAAAAACGTTGATTTTTACCTTATCGATTTTTTTTCTATATTGGAATTGGAAAACAAGGGATTCTGATAAAAAGTATTTGCGCTGCTGTTTATTTTGAATACCCAGGAATTTTAAGCTAAAAATATGTTACGGGGTTTAGTATGAAAATTCTTCTGTTATCTGCAGCCTTATTAATTTCATCCCTGCTCCTTTTCTCCTGTAAAAAGGATAATCCCGTCATCCCTCCTGTTGAGCCGCCACCGGTGGTAAAGGATACCGTTACGATATCAGTTGAAGGCACAACACATAGAAGCATTACGCTAAGAGTTCAGTCGACAGTAAATGATTCCTCACTGAAGATCAGACTATTCAGAACATTCAGTTCAGCAGATACGCTGGCAGCAGAATACCCTATTCTGGTAAAAGATACAACCATTATAGATGACAATAACGGAGAAGGACTACAGCTTAACACAGAGTACACCTATTATGCAGTAACAGTAGATACCGTAGGAGAGATAAAAGACACCGGCAATACAGTTACTGCCAGAACCCTGGCTCCAACCTCCCATAACTACACCTGGCAGGAATACACAATAGGAGATTTCGGCAGTACCCTCTACGACGTCTGGGGTACTGACGAGAATAATGTGTATGCGGTGGGTAACATAAATATTAACAATGAATATTATAGTGTACTTCATTACGATGGAAGTAGCTGGGACGTTGTAGCCGATACTGTGGGCGGTTCTGCAATCTACGGATTTGGTCCGGATGACATCTGGGTAATCGGTGGAGCTGTTTATCACTATACAGATAATAAATGGGTACGACTGGATGCTAGCGTAAACAATGGACATATAACTATACTCGATGACATTTTATTTCGAAATAACCCCTACACCTCCATCTGGGGAACCAGCAGCAGTGATATGTATTTTGGCAATGCCTGGGGTAAAGTTATTCATTGGGATGGGACGAAAGCAGAAATTGTCTGTTCGGGCTATAATAATCAGTTTAAAGCCATCGACGGATTTAATCCTGAATTTATTATAGCCGTAGGGACAGGTTTAACACCACCTTCATCCACGGCATATTTTGAAGGCAATGGGTGGTCAGATTTTCCATATGCTGATAACTATTACTCTCTTAATTCAGTCAGCATCCTAATTCCAAATGATATATACTGGGGAGGCGAGGGAATTTTTGAAACAAAGAATGGTAGTTTTTCGAAAATTGTCAGCACCGGGTATTACGTTTGGGATATAGAATATAATAGAATTACAGGTGAAATAGCAGCAGCAGGAGCCTTAGACGGGCTTCATATTTTTAACGGATTAGCGTGGACAAGCTATAAGGGGGCGATCTCGAATGATTTGACTACCTATATCGGAATTTATTTCCTCGGCAGTAAATTATTTTGTGTTGGGAGAAATGATCAGTCCGCAAAAATAATAATAGGGTCAAAATAAAAAAGGAGGAGAAAATGAAAACTTTCGTTTTAGTAATATTTTTGATCATTGTAGATGTGCTAACAGCATTTGGGTTTTGCGGAGAATTAACGTTCTATGTCGATGATAATTCGTCTTCTAACTATAAAATTATAGCTTCAAGGTATAGTCTTAGTGATCCTATCTTTGGCGATAATAAAATGATGCTGGAGACAGAAGATTATGATAATGTTGTCTCCAGTGAGAAAGATTTTGAGGTTGACGAACCTTTTGATTTTTATTTAGGTTTTGATTATGAAGAAGATCACGGAAGTTATTGCTGGCCATTTATCGGTATAGGCAAATATATTATAACCATATATAGAGATAACATTGCAGTAAAGGCCTTCAAAATCGATTTGCTTGATGAACCCGCAGTTAGTCCCGATATACGTTTTGAATTTACATATACTACCAATATACTGATTGCAAAAACCACGGAGGGGGGTGAGGACACAATTTCAAACAATCAATGGGTTTATGTTTGGGTTTTGAAGAATAAAACACGGGATATAAGTCCCTGGGAAAACCCGGTTTTAGTTACGAATTCCAGGAATGGAATAGTTAATGAAAACATAGAGACCACCTTAGAAAGTGCATATTATGGTTTCCCCTATACGGAATATCAGTACACTCCTGGCTCAGTTTTTATCACGGGTGAAGAAATTTATTTTTGGAGGGGTGCTAAATATGGAATTTCTGTCTCGCCAATCCAATATACAGATGGAGGGGTAAATTATAAGTTTAGGAATTGGGATATCTATAATGATTATGAACCTTCAACTAACTTAAGGGTGCTTAGTGAGACGGATGCTTTCCGCAGTATGTACTATCCCACCCTACCGCTTACAGTTACAAATAATCTGGAAGGAGGGAATGGTGGTAGTTATCAAATTGAATGGCAGACATATGGTGGTTATACTGATCCTATAAGTTCTGGTGTTTCTTATAATGCATTTCAATATACCCAACAATTACAGGATTTGTATAATCTTAAAATTAATGGTCAATTTAATGCGCTAAATACAAGTTGGAATTTTATTAAATTGGGAAAATAACACAACCTCTTTAATAAGAGAAGTGGAGATTAATGATGAAAATTATGATTCATTCACTGCCAATTACAAAGGTCATTTCCGCTCCAATTCTGATATATGCTATAATTCTTATCAAAAAAACTTCCATTACCTCGGAGAGGGGCAGTATACAACCTTTTATGAATCAATGGGCACCATCTGGGAATTGGCAGGACAAAATTATAATCTTTGGGACCAGGAAGCAGATATCCTTGAGAACATAGAATTAGATGGCGTGGCAAAAAATCCTGATCTATACCTGTTAGATGGTTCACTCTACCTTGTTTATGAATTTATAGATCCCTCTAATCCATCAATTGCAAAGATATATTTAACACACGGAGAAACAGGCTTTTACTGGGAGAACCTAACTGAAATTGATAGTTGCAGCTCTGACTTCTTCGGTAACGCCAAACCTGTAGTTGCAGCATTCGGTCAAGGTGATCAGCTTGAAATCGTCGTCCTATACAAAAAAGATAATTCTCACGGTATATATTATAAATCTTACTACAAAAGCAGCTGGGGGCCCTGGTACTGGCATCCAGGCATCCTTGAAGGGACCTCATCAACCTCATCAAACGTGAGTATAGCAGCAGAGAAAAACAGCACAGATCACAGCCTCCACGTCTGTTGGGAGGATCAGCCAAGTCAGATTAAGTATCTCCGTTTTTATAATAATCCGAACAAACAAGTTTCTGATCAGACAATTCTTTCTTATCAATGCCCGCTTATCAATCATCATAGACCTTCTATCAGCATTACAGGCAAGAACAGCCTGATAGTAAGCTGGTCGGCAGATAACGGCTCCGGGATAGGAAAACTTACCGGTACCCAACTCCCCTCTAAAAGAGCGGTTGTACGAACGCGTGTAGGCGGATTGTGGGGGAATTTCTTTGTCTCTGGCAGTGAGGTACTGAATACTTATAATAACTCCACATCCTCTTCCTCTACAGATGAGTCTATTATAGCCTGGAATGAAAACAATAATACAACCACAAAATATGTAAAGAGAGTAAATAGTACTTACTGTAATTCGGGGCCGCTTAACCCGAATGGAATAATGCCGGTAATCAGCAATGGAGGAAGCTTTTCTGATATGAAAGCTCTTGTCTTTAATACTGAGTCTCTGCCCTATGTCATAAACAAATCAGATGCTGATTTCTCAACAGCCTGTGAGGGAGGCGGCGGCGAAATAGGGAAGCTGAGTTCGATTAAAGAGGAAAACTCAGTCAGGCAGATCGGGACTGATAATGGTAAAAGGGATAAACTTTGTATTTAACACAGGAGACATTATCTCGGGTGATAGTGTTGTTAATTTTATAACAACAACTGATACTAACCAATTCCAAACAGCAGCAGAGCTGAACGAGGCAATGAGAACAGTTGGTTTTGGGCTTAACAGCAGTTCAAGCCTCAGGTTCAGCAACTTTTACTATGTGCTTAACCCCGAGCTTGCCGATAGCCTGAGCGAGGATGAGGCCGTCTCCTTCCGCCTGGAGCTGGTAAACTCATCTACAGAAGAGATAATGGGTATATTTGATGAGATAACATATAACAAAAATAACCTGGAGAAGTATGAAAATATCTCATATGAGATAAACTGCAGCGATATCCAGCAGGGGAATTATTTCCTTAGACTGGTCTCCGAAGTAAGTGGGGAGGCAGAGTATAACCTTGGACTAATTCAGAATGATGTTTCAGAGATCGCAAAGAAAAACTATGTTAGTGCCGGCTATTACGGAGATAAAGTGCCATCCACCTATGAGATCAGTCAGAACTATCCTAATCCCTTCAATCCGGCGACAACGATAAACTATCAGCTGCCGCAGACTGGCTTTGTGACACTCAAGATTTATGATATACTCGGTAAAGAAGTAGCAACTCTGGTTAACGAACAGAGAAACAAGGGAAGATACTCAGTCAACTTCAATGCATCTCATCTTGCCAGCGGTGTCTACATATATCAGCTCCGGGTGAACGACTATGTGAGCTCGAAGAAGATGTTATTAATTAAGTAATTTAAGGGAGCGAAAGCTCCCTTATTATATAGGAGTCCTTAAATGAAATATGCTTTGGCTATACTCCTGCTGAGTCTGATATCTATCACCTCCTGCAAAAAGGATAATCCCGTCATCCCTCCTGTTGAACCGCCTCCTGTAGTCAAAGATACCGTTACTGTTTCTGTTGAAGGAGTAACGCACAGAAGTGTGGAGCTTAGGGTTCAGTCTACAATGAACAATGATAAATTGACGATAGAGATTTACAGAACCCTTAACAATAAAGATACGCTGGTTTCATCTTACCCAATAACCAGCGACAGATACAACCATAATAGACGATCACAACGGAGAAGGACTTCAGCTTAATACCAGACTACAGCTACTACGCAGTAACCAGGGATACTACGGGGGAGATAAAAGACACCAGCAGCACGGTTTCTGCCAGAACCCTCGCCCCAACCTCACACGATTACATCTGGCAGGAATATACGATAGGCGATTTCGGCAGTACCCTCTACGACGTCTGGGGTACTGATGAGAATAATGTATATGCAGTGGGAGGAGTAATATTAAACGGTAATTTTTATAGCATTTTACATTACAACGGTTCAGAGTGGAGTCCGGTAGATAGTGCAGGCGGCAACGTTATCTTTGGATTTTCAAATAATGACATTTGGGTAGCGGGAGGTGGGGTTTTTCACTTTGATGGGGTTAAATGGAACCCAAAGGATAAAAAGATTGTGAATGGCACGGTTATAACTTTAGATCCTGTACTAAAAGCAAATACTCCCTACACCTCCATCTGGGGAACCAGCAGCAGTGATATGTATTTTGGCAATGCCTGGGGTAAAGTTATTCATTGGGATGGGACGAAAGCAGAAATTGTCTGTTCGGGCTATAATAATCAGTTTAAAGCCATCGACGGATTTAATCCTGAATTTATTATAGCCGTAGGGACAGGTTTAACACCACCTTCATCCACGGCATATTTTGAAGGCAATGGGTGGTCAGATTTTCCATATGCTGATAACTATTACTCTCTTAATTCAGTCAGCATCCTAATTCCAAATGATATATACTGGGGAGGCGAGGGAATTTTTGAAACAAAGAATGGTAGTTTTTCGAAAATTGTCAGCACCGGGTATTACGTTTGGGATATAGAATATAATAGAATTACAGGTGAAATAGCAGCAGCAGGAGCCTTAGACGGGCTTCATATTTTTAACGGATTAGCGTGGACAAGCTATAAGGGGGCGATCTCGAATGATTTGACTACCTATATCGGAATTTATTTCCTCGGCAGTAAATTATTTTGTGTTGGGAGAAATGATCAGTCCGCAAAAATAATAATAGGGTCAAAATAAAAAAGGAGGAGAAAATGAAAACTTTCGTTTTAGTAATATTTTTGATCATTGTAGATGTGCTAACAGCATTTGGGTTTTGCGGAGAATTAACGTTCTATGTCGATGATAATTCGTCTTCTAACTATAAAATTATAGCTTCAAGGTATAGTCTTAGTGATCCTATCTTTGGCGATAATAAAATGATGCTGGAGACAGAAGATTATGATAATGTTGTCTCCAGTGAGAAAGATTTTGAGGTTGACGAACCTTTTGATTTTTATTTAGGTTTTGATTATGAAGAAGATCACGGAAGTTATTGCTGGCCATTTATCGGTATAGGCAAATATATTATAACCATATATAGAGATAACATTGCAGTAAAGGCCTTCAAAATCGATTTGCTTGATGAACCCGCAGTTAGTCCCGATATACGTTTTGAATTTACATATACTACCAATATACTGATTGCAAAAACCACGGAGGGGGGTGAGGACACAATTTCAAACAATCAATGGGTTTATGTTTGGCCCCAAAATGATGGGCCCCAAAACAATGATGCATCATATGGAATAACTTAATGAATCCGCTAACCGCTTTTGCGACAAACGTAAGCATCAAGCTTTATGATATAACAGGGAGATAATTTAAAGTATTAGTAAATGAAAAAAAACAGCCTGGGTATTATACCATTAAATTGAAAGGTGGTGAATTAAGTTCTAGTGTATACTTCTATAGGCTAATAACAAGCAGCGGTTATACGGCTGTAAAAAAACTTATGTGATTGAAGTAAATAAGAAGGGTCTCACACATGAAATACTTTGTTACACTCTTATTCATCGCATTTCTCTGTCAAAATTTTACAGAAGCGCAAAATTTACCAAGTTCGGCGCAAATTTTTAAACTAGGTTTTGATTTTGGCATAAACAGGGTCAATACTTTAAATATTCAGTCGAACGAGACCAATGGATTGCCTGTTGAAGGTTTACCACTTTCATTGCATTTGATAGGTGATTATAAAATCAATGATATACTTTTGTTACGTGGAAAAATTGGTGGAGTTCCTCTCTGGGTGGAGTTTAAAGGTTTGGAGGCCGGTATTGACCTGAATTATTTTTTGTATAAACCAATATATTTAGGGACAGGATTCTTAATTCATTTTAATCAGGGAGGAAATGGAAGCTTATCTTGGGCATCTCATTATGTAACTATTCCTATGTTAAAATTGGGAGCTGGAGTAGAGTTAAAAGTATTTGAAATATTTGTTGAATATTTTGTTCCACTTTTAGATAGACGGATATATTCATCACTTGATCCGATTACCTATGAAGCAAGGATATATAATTTCAAGAATATGTTCAGAATTGGCTTCACATTTTCATGGGGATTATAAACATTCTTCTTACGTTAGCTCGAAGAAGATGCTGCTTTTGAAGTGATGGATCGATTTTAAGAGAAAAAGTAAGAGGCTGTCTTAAACAGGCAGCCTCTTTTCATTTCAAGGTAAGAATATTATTTCTTTGGAGGAACTACGGCGTCTTTAGCCTGCTTTGCGATTCTGAATTTCAGTGTCTTCTTTGCAGGTATTACCATTGTTTCACCGGTAGCAGGATTTCTACCCATTCTTTTCTTCCTGTCAACAACCAGCAATTTACCAAGTCCCGGAATTACGAAAGATTTTTTAGCTTCTTTGTATGATAAATTAACTAATTCATCAAGAAACTGACCGGCTAATTTTTTTGTAGTTCCGGTCTTCTTTGAAAGATGATCAAGAATCTGACCTTTGGTCATTGGTTTAGAAACTGCCATAGTAAGCCTCTCTTTTTTTGTTTGAATAACTCTTTGCGAAATTTATAAATTTTTAATTCTAAACAAAAATAGAATCTGCTGTTTTTAAAAATTATTATGAGCCCTGTTAAAGCCTGCTGACGGGGCTTTTGTGGCTTATCTCTTATTTATTTATTTTTTCACTTAACGATATTAAAAGAGTGCGGTTCTGTCTATGATGAAGTGGTTTGGCTTATTCCTGTTTTTGATCCCGGTGGTATTGGCTTACTCCCAGGATAAAGATTCGGTGTATGTTGATACAACCCGGGCAGGGGTGGTAGATACTGTCGCTACGGATACAACAGGACTGCTGAGTACTTCAAAGGAAATTGTAAAAGCTGATACTATTGCTCCCATCTACCAAAACCCTTTTTATTCAGAAAGTAGATTTCTAAGCAGAAAAGAGATAAATTTCCTCGATTACAGGTATACCGGAGATATGTTCGAACTCTTCGGACCCGGTTTCCTGAGGAATTATGGCTTTACAGGGCATCCGGATGAGCTAGTGCTGTACGGTACCAGCGATGTGGGATATTTTCAGAATGGAATATATCTCAACAACAGGAGCTCGGGAAACTTCAACCTTAATCTGCAATCTTCCGAAATGATCGACTCGATAGAGATAATTCCTTCCCCCAGAGGATTTCTGTATGGTCCTGTCACTAAACCTGTAAGCGTAAATTTCCTGGAAAGAGATATCCTGGCAGTAAGACCTTATACAAGAATAAAATATTATGAGGGTCCGGCAGGTGAGGCTTTCATTGACGCTATCTTCAGTTCAATTCTGTTTAAGGATTTTACTTTTACAGTAGAAATAGCGAACCGTAAAGTTGACCTGAGTTATGCCAACAGTAATTTCAGCATCTGGCAGGGAGGCGCCCATCTTAAATATCTCTTATCGAATAAGGCGAACCTGACGGCCTCCTATGGCTATAAAGATTATGACGCGGGATTGAACGGAGGTGTAAATGCAGATAGCATAACGCAGGCAGGCTTAAACCTTAATGCGTTATTATATGACGAACAAAGGGCTCCCGTTTATTATGCCCAGAGACGCCTGAATATCCTCCAGCATAACCTCGGTTTAAGATTACTGGCAGAACCTTTAAAGAATTCACGAACAGATCTGAGTTTATATTACCGTTTCAGTGATGACGGGATAACCAATCCACCGGATGTATTAAGCTATCCCCGGAAAAATAAAGATAAAACAGGAGGGGCGTTACTGAAACAGGATCTGAGACTTGCTTTTGCTGATCTTCAGGTTCTTGCTCAATACGAGAAAACTAATTTCAAATATATTATTCCCGGTTCAGTATCAGAATATAATTCAAACTGTTTTAGTCTTTCACCTGTATTAACCCTTAACCTGCTTGACAGTACCATTATCCCTGCTGCTTATTATAAGTTTCAGAATATCAGAAGCGGGGGTTCAGCAACATACAACGGACTGGGATTTGACGTCACCCTTAATCTCCTGAATAGTCTTAAACTCTATGGAGGGTATTCGAATTACAAATCTGCCGGTCTCAGTGATAATGTTAACACGATAGAACTGTCAGGCGGTTTTCACATCGAGCATCTTAACATCGAGCTAAATTTTATCAGCAGGAGTGAAAGCTTCGCCTCCGTTTATTCCATACCATACCTGGCTGAAGAAAACTATTACCTGGATCTTGGTACAACAATGATTGGTGGAAATGTTTCTATTAAATTCTGGAAGATACTGCTGGAAGGCAGTTCCTATTATGATTTATCGGACCATAATTCTTTCGGCGATCATCCTGCACTCTCTATCGCTGAACCTAAAATTAAGCTGAGAGGAGGCATATATTTAGACGGGTACTTCTTTGAAGATAATCTTAACCTTAAAACTGGATTCGTCTTCAACTACAACTCACAGCAGAGAGTTTATTCATCTGGACAACTAAGCTACCTCGCAGGTCAGTTTGCAACCATCGATTTCACACTTGCAGGAGAGATTCAGAAAGTTGCCATTGCATATTTCAGATGGGAAAACCTGCTGGACGAAACTTATTATATAGTTCCTTATTACCCGATGTATAGAAGAGGAATTCGTTTCGGGGTAGCCTGGGAACTTTTTAATTAAAGATTCTCCTAAATAATTTGAATTCCTTGAAACTAAATAGCCGGAAGTCGTTTTTGCTGCTCATAACTGCCGGTTTTTTTCTTGAAGCCCTATATGTTTTTTTCCTCTTAAATAACGGCGGCGGTGATATCGGGCTTTATATGTTTATTTACTTTGAAGCCTTCATCATTTTTTTCTTCGGGTATTATATAGTAAAAAATGGTGCTCCCGACAGCGGGGTGACAATGCCATTCATAAGCAGATTACTCTCAGACCGCGATTCTGATAGGACAAACTTTTCTCTTCCGTTAATAATTATTTTCTTCGGAATATTATTCAGGCTTACGCTGATTCCTACGGTACCCGCGACGTCACCTGATGTATACAGGTATATCTGGGAAGGGAAAATTATATCCAATGGATATAATCCTTATGAATATTCACCTGATGCAGAACAGCTGGCGGAACTAAGAGATGATCTTTACACAAAGGTTACTTTTAAGAACCTGCCCACGATCTACCCCCCGGCTGCACAGATCATTTTTCTTGCTTCTTATAGTCTGACCGGAAATAGTTTAACAGGATTGAAATTAATTTACCTGCTCTGTGAAATCATTACGATGATTTTCCTTTTGAAGCTTTTAATTCTTAAGGGAAAGGATGCGAATTTAGTGATGCTCTATGCCTGGCTGCCGCTTCCTGTAATGGAATATTTTGTGAATGCCCATATAGACGCAGCAGGTATAATGTTCCTTGTTATGTTTATCTATTTTCTTGAGAAGGGGAAGTTGGTGCCTTCAGCATTAGCTTTTTCATTGGCGTTTCTTACAAAGCTCTACCCGGTGTTTTTAATTCCGCTGCTTGTTAAAAAATTAAGAATGCGGAGATTTCTCTATTTTATACTAGTCTTTATCTTCACTTCTGTATTATTTTATTATCCCTTCTTAAATGGCGGTCAGTCTGTAACAAAAATGTTAAGTATATATGCGAATAAATGGGAGTTTAACGCTTCGGTGTACTACCTGCTAGCTGCTGTAATTCCTGACAGGGAAACCGCACGACTCATCTGCGGTATCCTGCTCCTCATTTCGATTGGATATATTGCCAGCTATTATAAGGATTTTGTGAAAGGTGCATTTGGAGTGCTCCTGGCGGTAATCATATTATCACCCGTAGTATACCCATGGTACCTCGGCTGGATAAGTGCAGTAAATCCTTTCGCTGGATTTTATTCTGTATTAAGTCTTTTGTTTACAGTTAATCTTTCTAATTTCACACCGCTAGGTGAAGTCTGGCATGAGTATTTCCCGGTTATATTCACCGAATATGCAATTTTCTTTGTTCTGTTTGCCTACGATCTGTATCATCAAAGAACAGGAAAAACTTTTAAGGATCTTCTTTAATAAGTAAGCCGCAGTGTCAGTCTGTTCGTCCCCCCAGATGCTTCGCAAGGAATTCCTCCATAGCCATGTAGAACTCGAATTTGTTTTCTTCGTTATGAAAACCGTGTCCCTCATTATCCTTAACAATATAAGGTACATCAATGTTTTTTTTCTTCAGGGCTTCAACGATCTGATCAGATTCTGATTTGGCTACACGGGGATCATTAGCGCCCTGCGCAATAAGCAGCGGTGCTTTTATCTTATCCACGTGATAAACAGGTGAAGCTGATTCCATAAGCTCCTTATCCTCTTCAGGATTTCCAACCATTTCGTATATCATCTGCAGATAAGGCTCCCAGTAAGGAGGGATAGACTTCATAAAAGTGAAGAGGTTAGATACGCCCACGTAATCAACCCCGCAGGCATAGAGGTCAGGGGTGAACGTGAGTCCTGCCAGTACTGCATAACCACCATAAGATCCGCCGTATATGGCTATCTTCTTCTCATCCGCAATTCCCTCTTTTATCAGCCACATCGCTCCATCAGTTACATCATTCTGCATAGCTTTCCCCCATTGTTTAAAACTGATTTCCCAGAAATTTCGTCCATAGCCTGTAGAGCCTCTGAAGTTGATCTGGAGAACAGCATACCCTCTGTTGGCAAGGAACTGAACCTCGGGATTGAATCCCCATGTGTCACGGTGCCAGGGTCCTCCGTGAGGGTTTACCACAACGGGAAGCGACTGCGGCTTTAGTCCCTTAGGCAGAGTAAGGTAACCGTGGATCTTCAGTCCATCACGCGATTCAAACTCTATAGGCTTCATATCAGCCATATCATTTTCGTTAAGCCAGGGACTAACGTCGGCCAACTTCTTAAATTCCTTATTATTCAAATTATAATAATAATAAGCCCCGCGTGACTTATCACTGTAGGTTCTTATCAGCATTTTATCTTCATCCCGATTAGAATGAGACACCACCACTTCATAGCCGGGAAGCCTTTTCTCAAGGTCCTGCTGGAGCAGCTTTCTTTCTTCATCAAAAAAATGATAATGGCGTTTATCAGTCACGAAGGTAACCCCGGTAATAATTTTCCTCTTATCAGAACTTAAAAGATTAGAAACATCAACCCCAGGATGCTCAAAAATAACTTCAAGTTCTTTGTTATTCTCGATGTCATACTTAACAATGGCAAGCTTATCCCGGCCTTTGTTGGATATCATATATACAAGGCTGTTGTCATATGTGAACATTCCCGGTGAAAGCGTTTCCTTAAAATTGCTTGTAGTTACCAGCCTGAAATCATCTGTTTCATTTTTTCTGTAGAGTATGCCTGTGTTTACTCCATCTGTAGTTGCGGCAATCCTTAATTTACCATCGTGATCCGTAACCCAGCCGGTAATATTTCCCGGGTTCTCCGCAATCATTTTCATTTCACCGGAATTCACGTTTACCCGGTACACATCAAATATCCTGGCATCTCTTTTATTCATAGCAATCAGAAGTTCATCATCATTATCCTTCAGCTCATCTATAAGCTCCACCCTCACCTTTTCAAAGGGAGTAAGATCTTTCTGATTGGCTCCGTCTATATCTACCGCATAAAGTCTGAAATTCTCATCCCCGCCTTTATCCTGTACATAGGCAATACGCTTGTTATTAGCCCAGAAATACCCGGAGATGTCTCTTTCTTCTGCAGAGGTAAGTCTTTTAATATCATCCCGTCCTATTTTCTGAATAAATACATTAAGCCTGTTCTTCCAGGGCATCATAAAAGCCAGGTGTTCACCATCAGGCGAAAGCTGAAACGCCGTTTTCTCGGGGTTCTTAAAAAAATCCTCCAGCGGAATAAGAGGTGCATTTAATTCCAAAGCATTTTCCCTTCAGTTTTATTCAGATAAATAATTTTAATCATAAAGATAATAATATAGGCAGGAAATTTTAGTGTGCTGTGTTATGAGCTGTTAATATGCGTATAGTAATCGATCTGCTTGCGGTTTGCACGGAAGAAGGCAATGTCCAGAGAAAATGGACATTGAGGACATAATATAAGCACTTTCCCGCAGGGCAGGACAAGCTACTCGAAGGTTCGTTCGGAATGATAATTAGAGAAAAAGTCTACAGGCTCAGCATATCCTTGAATTTTATTGCCTGTCTTCTGGATACTTCGACCTTATTGCCGCCTTTTAATTTTACAAGAAGGCCGCCGTTGAGCCAGGGCTCAATATTCTCGATCCATTTAAGGTTAACAATATGTTTACGGTTAGCCCGGAAGAAGGCTTTATTATCAAGTCTTTCGTCGAGGTAGTTTAAAGTTCTGAGTATTAAAGGTTTGTTATCTTCAAAGTAGAGTCTTACGTAGTTCCCTTCTGATTCGAATAAACGAACAGTAGAAAGCTTTACGAACCAGCACCTGTCGCCGTCCTTTACAAAAACCTGGTCGTTCTCGGTAAGTACAGGTGTGTCATCTGCTTCAATTTGATCCTTCTTATTCTTTTCAAGCAGCCTTTTTACAGTATCTTCAAGCCTCTTCGGTTCAATAGGTTTAAGAAGATAGTCCATTGCATTATACTCAAAAGCTTTTAGTGCATACTCATCATAAGCTGTTGTGAAAACCACAGTGGGTACGCTGTCAAGTTCTTCCAGCATCTCAAAACCATTCTTGCCGGGCATCTGAATATCAAGAAAGATAAGCTCGGGATTAAGTTCAGTAATCTTGTTCAGGGCATCTTCAGCATTAACTGCTTCGCCCACTACTGCGATCTCTTTAAAAGGATTTAAGAGTCTGCGCAGTTCAGTACGCGCGAGACGTTCATCATCTACTATTAAAGCTTTCATTTATTTTTCCTCCTGTTGGGATAATAACTTCTGCAAGAACTTCATTTTGTGATGTATTCCGAATTTTAAATGAACCGAATTCGCCATAAAGAAGGTTCAGTCTGTGTTTAGTATTCTGTATACCAAAACCGGTGGCGTTTTTAAGATCCTCTTCACTGAGCTGACCTGTATTTGAGATCAGGATATGCAGCTTTGAGTCTTCTAAGAAAGAGGCAACCGAAATACTGCCGCCGTTTGTTTTCTTAGATATGCCATGCTTAATACCATTCTCAACCAGGGTCTGCACCATCATCGGAGGTATTTCAGTTTTTGCTGCCTTCGGTTCTGTTTTAATTGTGTAATTTAATCTTTCTTCGAATCTTATTTTTTCAAGGTCGAGGTAATCTACAACAGTCTGCATCTCATCTTCAAGTGTTACCGTTTCACTTTTTTCAATCCTTAATGAATACCTGAGAATGTTTGAAAGTTTAGTAACGGCTATTTTTGCCGAAGAGGGATCTTCTTCAATTAAAGCCCTTATGCTGTTAAGGGCGTTGAACATAAAATGGGGATTAAGCTGACTCTTTAAGGTCTTCAGTTCAAAATCTTTTACAGCAGCCTCCCAGATCAGGGCTTCAATCTCAACCTTCTTGTAGTTCTGGAAAAAATGAACTGAAAAATAAATAAGCTGCCAGAGGAGTATAACGCTGCTAAGGTTGAACGTCCATATAAGGGGAGTAGCCGGTTTGAATTCCGACATATTATAAAAACTGCCGCTAAGGTTTATGGAAAAGAATACAGCGGAAAGTAGAATGCCGATAGTAAGGCTTGATATAAGTACCCTCGGAACGATTTTTTTCAGAGGCAGCTCAAGCCACCCTTTTTTCTTGATGGTCATCCGGAGGAAATGGGTGGAAGTAAGACCCAGGATACAGATGAAAAGAAACAGCAGGCCCTTCTGCCATGTAAAAGATTCGAAGGAGAACATGGCGATCAGGTTCACAGCTGCGTAGAAAGCCCACCCGGAAGCCTGAGATATCCAATAGGCTCTATTTCTGCTAATCCTTGAAATATTCTCTCCGACCTGTTTCTTCCTGTTAAAATTTAATGGTACAGTTCCGGTTTTAAGTTTAATATCGTGCGTAAAATCAGTCATAAATATAATCGTAATGTCAGTAAAAGGAAATTTTAACCTTTAGATCAAATTGTTTCTGCAGGCACTGTAAAATTAGCCTTATTGTTCCTAAGGCAGCTTTTCTTTATTACGACCGGTTTTATAGGAGGATGAATGGAGACTCGACTAGAGCTGTTTTGTAAGCCGTCCAGTCCTGTAAAACCAATTTTAAGCCAATTTTAAGAATTCTCTTAGATATTTTTAAGTGTCTCTGTGTAGGTTTCAGATCAAAAAAGGAGAATGCAATGATTGACTTCCAACATCTTCACCCTATGATAGTTCATTTCCCTATTGCTTTATTGATTGTGGGATTACTGGCAGATAGTATAGGATTATTTTCAAAAAAAGAGTTTTTCTCTAAAGCCGGATTCTACCTTTTGATACTGGGTACGCTCGGAGTTATTGCTTCTTATTTTTCCGGCAACCTTGCGGGAGCTGGAGTAACCGAAGCCGGTTCCCTGAAACAGGCTCTTGAAACTCATGAGGATGCTGCGGAATTGTCGATATGGCTTATGTCATTTGCAGCCCTGGTAAGAATTAGCTTTGTAGTTGTTAAGAGATATTCCGGAAGTTTAAAATGGATCGCTTTTGCATTATTTTTGATTGGTGTGCTATCAATCGCACGGACAGGCTACTATGGCGGGGAGCTGGTTTACAAACATGCAGCTGGAGTTCAGTTCAACCTGGGTTTTGATAATCCGGATGCTCAGAATTTAAATATTAATGCAGATGACGAGGATTAAACAAAAATAAATGCGTATTCTGATTATTGAGGATGAAAAAGGAATAGCTAATTTTATAAGAGACGGCTTAGTAGAGGAATATTATGCTGTCGATGTTGCGAATGAAGGTCGTGAAGGATTGGAGATGGCTTTTGTGAACGATTACGATCTTCTCCTTGTCGACTGGATGCTGCCTGCTCTCAGCGGTATTGAAATTGTGAAGCAGGTGCGTAAAGCAAAACCTGAACTTCCTATTATTTTTCTTACAGCAAAGGACACGGTACAGGATGCTGTATTCGGACTTGAGACAGGTGCAAATGACTATATAAGAAAACCATTTCAGTTTGAAGAACTGCTAGCCCGTATCAAGGTTCAACTTCGGCCTAAAAATTCCGAAGGCGGTTTGCTAAAACTTTCCGATATAATCCTCAACCCTGATACACACCAGGTTTTTAAAAATGAAGAAGAGATATTATTGACTCAAAAAGAATTCTCTCTGCTCGAATTTCTTCTGCGTAATAAAGGGAGGGTATGTACACGTACCAGCATCATTGAGCATGTCTGGGATATACATTATGAGGCAGATACTTCTGTAATAGACGTTTATATAAACTTCCTGCGGAAAAAATTGAATATTGAAAGTTCCAATGACTTGATCCAGACCGTAAGGGGAGTAGGTTATATTGCCCGGGAAGTGAAATGAAACTGAATTTCCGAAACAGGATTGCAACGTGGTACCTTGTTGCGACGGCACTACTGATTGCTGGATTGTTTTCCGCAATTTACATAATTGTAAATAATACAGTTTATTCTCATCTGGATTCCGATCTCGACCTTGAATTGAAGGAAGTAAAAAATAGCATTGTAACTGCCGGCGGGGAAATTATTTTTGCAAATCCTTTTGAATGGAATGAGAGAGAACACGGACAGATTGAAGTAAATCCAACTTTTGTCCAGGTCTCTGATAAGCATGGCAGGGTCATAAAAAAGACGGGAAATCTTGTAAGTGATTCACTTGAATACAGAGATGATGTGAGTAAACAAATTTATTTCGACTCTGAGCTTTCGGGGTCTCCTATTAGACAGGTCCAATATCCTTTTTATGATGCTGATAAAAATCTGCTTGCCTATTTGTCTATTGCAGTCCCCCTTGAGGAATCTGCGCTTGTATTAAGTAATCTCCGGGAGGCTTTATTAATTTCATTTCCGGCCATACTTCTTATCCTTTTCCTTGTTACCAGATTGATTGCAGGAAAAAGCATTGCTCCTGTCCATAATGTCATCAATACGGCGAATAAAATATCCAAAGAAAATATTTCGGAACGAATATCACCTCCCCCTCATAATGATGAGATTTATGCTTTAACTTCCACGATAAATGGATTACTGAACAGACTTGAAGATGCTTTATTAAGAGAACGGCAATTTACCTCAGATGCTTCACATGAACTAAGAACTCCTCTTTCTGTTATTAAAGGAACTCTTGAGGTGTTAATAAGAAAACCCAGGGAAGTTGTTCAATATGAAGATAAAATACAGTATTGCATATCTGAAACGGACAGAATGACCAAGCTGATCGACCAGCTTTTGCTTCTGGCCAGGTACGATACCGGTAAAATTATCCCCATTAAAACCGAATTCCAGCTGTCCGAAAAAATAGACCTGGTGCTTCAAAGATTATTTCCACTAATTGAAGATAAGGGAATTTCAATTAACAGAGATATTGACGAAAATTTAAGATTAAATGCTGACCCCGGAATGACGGAGATCATTCTTGAAAATATATTGACGAATGCTATAAAGTATTCACGAAATAATAATTCTATTGATCTTACTGCTGCTAGAAATGGAAACGGCATCCTGTTTTCTGTAAGGGATTATGGTATTGGGATGACCGAAATGCAGATAAAAAACATATTTGACCGGTTTTATCGCGCAGATGAGTCCAGGAGTTCTGAAGCCGGAGGATTCGGATTGGGGCTAGCTATCAGCAAAAAGCTCTGTGATATCCAGGATATAAAAATAAATGTAGAGAGCATACCCGGAAAAGGAACAAATTTTATTCTTCACTTACCTGCCTGATTTTAAGTTAACCGCACTACTTTTTTAAGCATTTTTTAAGAATTCATTAAGATTGTTTTTAGAACCATATCCTATGTTTGAGCAGGAAATTAATTATAAAAAAAAAAGGAAATAAAAATGAAAAACGTACTTTTCACGGTCTTATTATTAGTTATAGCAGCTTTTAGTTTGAATTTCACACTGGATAAAAAGGATTCAATGAGAACCATCGAAAACCTGAAGGCCGCGATAACAGGTGAAACCACTGCGAGCGCTAAATATGCTGCTTATGCTGAGAAAGCAAAAGAGGAAGGCTTTAAAAACATAGCATTATTATTTGAAGCAGCCTCAAAGTCAGAAAGCATTCATGCTGGAAATCATAGGGCTGCTCTTGCACAGCTAGGTGAGAATATGGGTGAAGTTAAACCGGAATTTTCTGTTAAATCCACAAAAGAAAATTTACAGGATGCTATTGACGGAGAGTCATATGAAGTTGCTACAATGTACCCTGAGTTTATAAAAACAGCTAATGACGGCAAAGTAAACATAGCCTTGATATCTTTTAATTATGCATATCAGACTGAAAAGAAACATAAGGATTTTTACAAAGAAGCTTTGGATAAACTCAATAAGAAACAGGAAAACACACTTGCCTCTGTATTTTATGTTTGTCCAACTTGTGGAAATACTTATGCAGGTACGGTCCCCGAGAGATGCGGAATCTCTATGACTACAAGTGACAGGTTTTATAAAATCAACTAGAAGTTCTGATACGGTATCTTCGCTACTAGCTCCCACAAAATAGCAGGATACATTCAGTAAAAAGCCCGGCAGATTTGTCGGGCT
>CAWDAK010000007.1:0-44034 GCA_963800255.1 uncultured Ignavibacteria bacterium
CTCGAAGAAGATGCTGCTTTTGAAGTGATGGATCGATTTTAAGAGAAAAAGTGAGAGGCTGTCTTAAACGGGCAGCCTCTTTTCATTTCAAGGTAAGAATATTATTTCTTTGGAGGAACTACGGCGTCTTTAGCCTGCTTTGCGATTCTGAATTTCAGTGTCTTCTTTGCAGGTATTACCATTGTTTCACCGGTAGCAGGATTTCTACCCATTCTTTTCTTCCTGTCAACAACCAGCAATTTACCAAGTCCCGGAATCACGAAAGATTTTTTAGCTTCTTTGTATGATAAATTAACCAATTCATCAAGAAACTGACCGGCTAATTTTTTTGTTGTTCCGGTCTTCTTTGAAAGATGATCAAGAATTTGACCTTTGGTCATTGGTTTAGAAACTGCCATAGTAAGCCTCTCTTTTTTTGTTTGAATAACTCTTTGCGAAATTTATAAATTTTTAATTCTAAACAAAAATAGAATCTGCTGTTTTAAAAATTATTATGAGCCCTGTTAAAGCCTGCTGACGGGGCTTTTGTGGCTTATCTCTTATTTATTTATTTTTTCACTTAACGATATTAAAAGAGTGCGGTTCTGTCTATGAAGTGGTTTGGCTTATTCCTGTTTTTAATCCCGGTGGTATTGGCTTACTCCCAGGATAAAGATTCGGTGTATGTTGATACAACCCGGGCAGGGGTGGTAGATACTGTTGCTACGGATACAACAGGACTGCTGAGTACTTCAAAGGAAATTGTAAAAGCTGATACTATTGCTCCTATCTACCAAAACCCTTTTTATTCAGAAAGTAGATTTCTAAGCAGGAAAGAGATAAATTTCCTCGATTACAGGTATACCGGAGATATGTTCGAACTCTTCGGACCCGGTTTCCTGAGGAATTATGGCTTTACAGGGCATCCGGATGAGCTAGTGCTGTACGGTACCAGCGATGTGGGATATTTTCAGAATGGAATATATCTCAACAACAGGAGCTCAGGAAACTTCAACCTTAATCTGCAATCTTCCGAAATGATCGACTCGATAGAGATAATTCCTTCCCCCAGAGGATTTCTGTATGGTCCTGTCACCAAACCTGTAAGCGTAAATTTCCTGGAAAGAGATATCCTGGCAGTAAGACCTTATGCAAGAATAAAATATTATGAGGGTCCGGCAGGTGAGGCTTTCATTGACGCTATCTTCAGTTCAATTCTGTTTAAGGATTTTACTTTTACAGTAGAAATAGCGAACCGTAAAGTTGACCTGAGTTATGCCAACAGTAATTTCAGCATCTGGCAGGGAGGCGCCCATCTTAAATATCTCTTATCGAATAAGGCGAACCTGACGGCCTCCTATGGCTATAAAGATTATGACGCGGGATTGAACGGAGGTGTAAATGCAGATAGCATAACGCAGGCAGGCTTAAACCTTAATGCGTTATTATATGACGAACAAAGGGCTCCCGTTTATTATGCCCAGAGACGCCTGAATATCCTCCAGCATAACCTCGGTTTAAGATTACTGGCAGAACCTTTAAAGAATTCACGAACAGATCTGAGTTTATATTACCGTTTCAGTGATGACGGGATAACCAATCCACCGGATGTATTAAGCTATCCCCGGAAAAATAAAGATAAAACAGGAGGGGCGTTACTGAAACAGGATCTGAGACTTGCCTTTGCTGATCTTCAGGTTCTTGCTCAATACGAGAAAACTAATTTCAAATATATTATTCCCGGTTCAGTTTCAGAATATAATTCAAACTGTTTCAGTCTTTCACCTGTATTAACCCTTAACCTGCTTGACAGTACCATTATCCCTGCCGCTTATTATAAGTTTCAGAATATCAGCAGCGGGGGTTCAGCAACATACAACGGACTGGGATTTGACGTCACCCTTAATCTCCTGAATAGTCTTAAACTCTACGGAGGGTATTCGAATTACAAATCTGCCGGTCTCAGTGATAATGTTAACACGATAGAACTGTCAGGCGGTTTTCACATCGAGCATCTTAACATCGGGGTAAATTTTATCAGCAGGAGTGAAAGCTTCGCCTCCGTTTATTCCATACCATACCTGGCTGAAGAAAACTATTACCTGGATCTTGGTACAACAATGATTGGTGGAAATGTTTCTATTAAATTCTGGAAGATACTGCTGGAAGGCAGTTCCTATTATGATTTATCGGACCATAATTCTTTCGGCGATCATCCTGCGCTCTCTATCGCTGAACCTAAAATTAAGCTGAGAGGAGGCATATATTTAGACGGGTACTTCTTTGAAGATAATCTTAACCTTAAAACTGGATTTGTCTTCAACTACAACTCACAGCAGAGAGTTTATTCATCTGGACAACTAAGCTACCTCGCAGGTCAGTTTGCAACTATCGATTTCACACTTGCAGGAGAGATTCAGAAAGTTGCCATTGCATATTTCAGATGGGAAAACCTGCTGGACGAAACTTATTATATAGTTCCTTATTACCCGATGTATAGAAGAGGAATTCGTTTCGGGGTAGCCTGGGAACTTTTTAATTAAAGATTCTCCTAAATAATTTGAATTCCTTGAAACTAAATAGCCGGAAGTCGTTTTTGCTGCTTATAACTGCCGGTTTTTTTCTTGAAGCCCTATATGTTTTTTTCCTCTTAAATAACGGCGGCGGTGATATCGGGCTTTATATGTTTATTTACTTTGAAGCCTTCATCATTTTTTTCTTCGGGTATTATATAGTAAAAAATGGTGCTCCCGACAGCGGGGTGACAATGCCATTCATAAGCAGATTACTCTCAGACCGCGATTCTGAAAGGACAAACCTTTCTCTTCCGTTAATAATTATTTTCTTCGGAATATTATTCAGGCTTACGCTGATTCCTACGGTACCCGCGACGTCACCTGATGTATACAGGTATATCTGGGAAGGGAAAATTATATCCAATGGATATAATCCTTATGAATATTCACCTGATGCAGTACAGCTGGCGGAACTAAGAGATGATCTTTACACAAAGGTTACTTTTAAGAACCTGCCCACGATCTACCCCCCGGCTGCACAGATCATTTTTCTTGCTTCTTATAGTCTGACCGGAAATAGTTTAACAGGATTGAAATTAATTTACCTGCTCTGTGAAATCATTACGATGATTTTCCTTTTGAAGCTTTTAATTCTTAAGGGAAAGGATGCGAATTTAGTGATGCTCTATGCCTGGCTGCCGCTTCCTGTAATGGAATATTTTGTGAATGCCCATATAGACGCAGCAGGTATAATGTTCCTTGTTATGTTTATCTATTTTCTTGAGAAGGGGAAGTTGGTGCATTCAGCATTAGCTTTTTCATTGGCGTTTCTTACAAAGCTCTACCCGGTGTTTTTAATTCCGCTGCTTGTTAAAAAATTAAGAATGCGGAGATTTCTCTATTTTATACTAGTCTTTATCTTCACTTCTGTATTATTTTATTATCCCTTCTTAAATGGCGGTCAGTCTGTAACAAAAATGTTAAGTATATATGCGAATAAATGGGAGTTTAACGCTTCGGTGTACTACCTGCTAGCTGCTGTAATTCCTGACAGGGAAACCGCACGACTCATCTGCGGTATCCTGCTCATCATTTCGATTGGATATATTGCCAGCTATTATAAGGATTTTGTGAAAGGTGCATTTGGAGTGCTCCTGGCGGTAATCATATTATCACCCGTAGTATACCCATGGTACCTCGGCTGGATAAGTGCAGTAAATCCTTTCGCTGGATTTTATTCTGTATTAAGTCTTTTGTTTACAGTTAATCTTTCTAATTTCACACCGCTAGGTGAAGTCTGGCATGAGTATTTCCCGGTTATATTCACCGAATATGCAATTTTCTTTGTTCTGTTCGCCTACGATCTGTATCATCAAAGAACAGGAAAAACTTTTAAGGATCTTCTTTAATAAGTAAGCCGCAGTGTCAGTCTGTTCGTCCCCCCAGATGCTTCGCAAGGAATTCCTCCATAGCCATGTAGAACTCGAATTTGTTTTCTTCGTTATGAAAACCGTGTCCCTCATTATCCTTAACAATATAAGGTACATCAATGTTTTTTTTCTTCAGGGCTTCAACGATCTGATCAGATTCTGATTTGGCTACACGGGGATCATTAGCGCCCTGCGCAATAAGCAGCGGTGCTTTTATCTTATCCACGTGATAAACAGGTGAAGCTGATTCCATAAGCTCCTTATCCTCTTCAGGATTTCCAACCATTTCGTATATCATCTGCAGATAAGGCTCCCAGTAAGGAGGGATAGACTTCATAAAAGTGAAGAGGTTAGATACGCCCACGTAATCAACCCCGCAGGCATAGAGGTCAGGGGTGAACGTGAGTCCTGCCAGTACTGCATAACCACCATAAGATCCGCCGTATATGGCTATCTTCTTCTCATCCGCAATTCCCTCTTTTATCAGCCACATCGCTCCATCAGTTACATCATTCTGCATAGCTTTCCCCCATTGTTTAAAACTGATTTCCCAGAAATTTCGTCCATAGCCTGTAGAGCCTCTGAAGTTGATCTGGAGAACAGCATACCCTCTGTTGGCAAGGAACTGAACCTCGGGATTGAATCCCCACGTGTCACGGTGCCAGGGTCCTCCGTGGGGGTTTACCACAACGGGAAGCGACTGCGGCTTTAGTCCCTTAGGCAGAGTAAGGTAACCGTGGATCTTCAGTCCATCACGCGATTCAAACTCTATAGGCTTCATATCAGCCATATCATTTTCGTTAAGCCAGGGACTAACGTCGGCCAACTTCTTAAATTCCTTATTATTCAAATTATAATAATAATAAGCCCCGCGTGACTTATCACTGTAGGTTCTTATCAGCATTTTATCTTCATCCCGATTAGAATGAGACACCACCACTTCATAGCCGGGAAGCCTTTTCTCAAGGTCCTGCTGGAGCAGCTTTCTTTCTTCATCAAAAAAATGATAATGGCGTTTATCAGTCACGAAGGTAACCCCGGTAATAATTTTCCTCTTATCAGAACTTAAAAGATTAGAAACATCAACCCCGGGATGCTCAAAAATAACTTCAAGTTCTTTGTTATTCTCGATGTCATACTTAACAATGGCAAGCTTATCCCGGCCTTTGTTGGATATCATATATACAAGGCTGTTGTCATATGTGAACATTCCCGGTGAAAGCGTTTCCTTAAAATTGCTTGTAGTTACCAGCCTGAAATCATCTGTTTCATTTTTTCTGTAGAGTATGCCTGTGTTTACTCCATCTGTAGTTGCGGCAATCCTTAATTTACCATCGTGATCCGTAACCCAGCCGGTAATATTTCCCGGGTTCTCCGCAATCATTTTCATTTCACCGGAATTCACGTTTACCCGGTACACATCAAATATCCTGGCATCTCTTTTATTCATAGCAATCAGAAGTTCATCATCATTATCCTTCAGCTCATCTATAAGCTCCACCCTCACCTTTTCAAAGGGAGTAAGATCTTTCTGATTGGCTCCGTCTATATCTACCGCATAAAGTCTGAAATTCTCATCCCCGCCTTTATCCTGTACATAGGCAATACGCTTGTTATTAGCCCAGAAATACCCGGAGATGTCTCTTTCTTCTGCAGAGGTAAGTCTTTTAATATCATCCCGTCCTATTTTCTGAATAAATACATTAAGCCTGTTCTTCCAGGGCATCATAAAAGCCAGGTGTTCACCATCAGGCGAAAGCTGAAACGCCGTTTTCTCGGGGTTCTTAAAAAAATCCTCCAGCGGAATAAGAGGTGCATTTAATTCCAAAGCATTTTCCCTTCAGTTTTATTCAGATAAATAATTTTAATCATAAAGATAATAATATAGGCAGGAAATTTTAGTGTGCTGTGTTATGAGCTGTTAATATGCGTATAGTAATCGATCTGCTTGCGGTTTGCACGGAAGAAGGCAATGTCCAGAGAAAATGGACATTGAGGACATAATATAAGCACTTTCCCGCAGGGCAGGACAAGCTACTCGAAGGTTCGTTCGGAATGATAATTAGAGAAAAAGTCTACAGGCTCAGCATATCCTTGAATTTTATTGCCTGTCTTCTGGATACTTCAACCTTATTGCCGCCTTTTAATTTTACAAGAAGGCCGCCGTTGAGCCAGGGCTCAATATTCTCGATCCATTTAAGGTTAACAATATGTTTACGGTTAGCCCGGAAGAAGGCTTTATTATCAAGTCTTTCGTCGAGGTAGTTTAAAGTTCTGAGTATTAAAGGTTTGTTATCTTCAAAGTAGAGTCTTACGTAGTTCCCTTCTGATTCGAATAAACGAACAGTAGAAAGCTTTACGAACCAGCACCTGTCGCCGTCCTTTACAAAAACCTGGTCGTTCTCGGTAAGTACAGGTGTGTCATCTGCTTCAATTTGATCCTTCTTATTCTTTTCAAGCAGCCTTTTTACAGTATCTTCAAGTCTCTTCGGTTCAATAGGTTTAAGAAGATAGTCCATTGCATTATACTCAAAAGCTTTTAGTGCATACTCATCGTAAGCTGTTGTAAAAACCACAGTGGGTACGCTGTCAAGTTCTTCCAGCATCTCAAAACCATTCTTGCCGGGCATCTGAATATCAAGAAAGATAAGCTCGGGATTAAGTTCAGTAATCTTGTTCAGGGCATCTTCAGCATTAACTGCTTCGCCCACTACTGCGATCTCTTTAAAAGGATTTAAGAGTCTGCGCAGTTCAGTACGCGCGAGACGTTCATCATCTACTATTAAAGCTTTCATTTATTTTTCCTCCTGTTGGGATAATAACTTCTGCAAGAACTTCAGTTTGTGATGTATTCCGAATTTTAAATGAACCGAATTCGCCATAAAGAAGGTTCAGTCTGTGTTTAGTATTCTGTATACCAAACCCGGTGGCGTTTTTAAGATCCTCTTCACTGAGCTGACCTGTATTTGAGATCAGTATATGCAGCTTTGAGTCTTCTAAGAAAGAGGCAACCGAAATACTTTCCGCCGTTTGTTTTCTTAGATATGCCATGCTTTATACCATTCTCAACCAGGGTCTGCACCATCATTGGAGGTATTTCAGTTTTTGCTGCTTTCGGTTCTGTTTTAATTGTGTAATTTAATCTTTCTTCGAATCTTATTTTTTCAAGGTCGAGGTAATCTACAACAGTCTGCATCTCATCTTCAAGTGTTACCGTTTCACTTTTTTCAATCCTTAATGAATACCTGAGAATATTTGAAAGTTTAGTAACGGCTATTTTTGCCGAAGAGGGATCTTCTTCAATTAAAGCCCTTATGCTGTTAAGGGCGTTGAACATAAAATGGGGATTAAGCTGACTCTTTAAGGTCTTCAGCTCAAAATCTTTTACAGCAGCCTCCCAGATCAGGGCTTCAATCTCAACCTTCTTGTAGTTCTGGAAAAAATGAACTGAAAAATAAATAAGCTGCCAGAGGAGTATAACGCTGCTAAGGTTGAACGTCCATATAAGGGGAGTAGCCGGTTTGAATTCCGACATATTATAAAAACTGCCGCTAAGGTTTATGGAAAAGAATACAGCGGAAAGCAGAATGCCGATAGTAAGGCTTGATATAAGTACCCTCGGGACGATTTTTTTCAGAGGCAGCTCAAGCCACCCTTTTTTCTTGATGGTCATCCGGAGGAAATGGGTGGAAGTAAGACCCAGGATACAGATGAAAAGAAACAGAAGGCCCTTCTGCCATGTAAAAGATTCGAAGGAGAACATGGCGATCAGGTTCACAGCTGCGTAGAAGGCCCACCCGGAAGCCTGAGATATCCAATAGGCTCTATTTCTGCTAATCCTTGAAATATTCTCTCCGACCTGTTTCTTCCTGTTAAAATTTAATGGTACAGTTCCGGTTTTAAGTTTAATATCGTGCGTAAAATCAGTCATAAATATAATCGTAATGTCAGTAAAAGGAAATTTTAACCTTCAGGTCAAATTGTTCCTGAAGGCACTGTAAAATTAGCCTTATTGTTCCTAAAGCTGCTTTTCTTTATTACGACCGGTTTTATAGGAGGATGAATGGAGACTCGACTAGAGCTGTTTTGTAAGCCGTCCAGTCCTGTAAAACCAATTTTAAGCTAATTTTAAGAATTCTCTTAGATATTTTTAAGTGTCTCTGTGTAGGTTTCAGATCAAAAAAGGAGAATGCAATGATTGACGTCCAACATCTTCACCCTATGATAGTTCATTTCCCTATTGCTTTATTGATTGTGGGATTACTGGCAGATAGTATAGGATTATTTTCAAAAAAAGAGTTTTTCTCTAAAGCCGGATTCTACCTTTTGATACTGGGTACGCTCGGAGTTATTGCTTCTTATTTTTCCGGCAACCTTGCGGGAGCTGGAGTAACCGAAGCCGGTTCCCTGAAACAGGCTCTTGAAACTCATGAGGATGCTGCGGAATTGTCGATATGGCTTATGTCATTTGCAGCCCTGGTAAGAATTAGCTTTGTAGTTGTTAAGAGATATTCCGGAAGTTTAAAATGGATCGCTTTTGCATTATTTTTGATTGGTGTGCTATCAATTGCACGGACAGGCTACTATGGCGGGGAGCTGGTTTACAAACATGCAGCTGGAGTTCAGTTCAACCTGGGTTTTGATAATCCGGATGCTCAGAATTTAAATATTAATGCAGATGACGAGGATTAAACAAAAATAAATGCGTATTCTGATTATTGAGGATGAAAAAGGAATAGCTAATTTTATAAGAGACGGCTTAGTAGAGGAATATTATGCTGTCGATGTTGCGAATGAAGGTCGTGAAGGATTGGAGATGGCTTTTGTGAACGATTACGATCTTCTCCTTGTCGACTGGATGCTGCCTGCTCTCAGCGGTATTGAAATTGTGAAGCAGGTGCGTAAAGCAAAACCTGAACTTCCTATTATTTTTCTTACAGCAAAGGACACGGTACAGGATGCTGTATTCGGGCTTGAGACAGGTGCAAATGACTATATAAGAAAACCATTTCAGTTTGAAGAACTGCTAGCCCGTATCAAGGTTCAACTTCGCCCTAAAAATTCCGAAGGCGGTTTGCTAAAACTTTCCGATATAATCCTCAACCCTGATACACACCAGGTTTTTAAAAATGAAGAAGAGATATTATTGACTCAAAAAGAATTCTCTCTGCTCGAATTTCTTCTGCGTAATAAAGGGAGGGTATGTACACGTACCAGCATCATTGAGCATGTCTGGGATATACATTATGAGGCAGATACTTCTGTAATAGACGTTTATATAAACTTCCTGCGGAAAAAATTGAATATTGAAAGTTCCAATGACTTGATCCAGACCGTAAGGGGAGTAGGTTATATTGCCCGGGAAGTGAAATGAAACTGAATTTCCGAAACAGGATTGCAACGTGGTACCTTGTTGCGACGGCACTACTGATTGCTGGATTGTTTTCCGCAATTTACATAATTGTAAATAATACAGTTTATTCTCATCTGGATTCCGATCTCGACCTTGAATTGAAGGAAGTAAAAAATAGCATTGTAACTGCCGGCGGGGAAATTATTTTTGCAAATCCTTTTGAATGGAATGAGAGAGAACACGGACAGATTGAAGTAAATCCAACTTTTGTCCAGGTCTCTGATAAGCATGGCAGGGTCATAAAAAAGACGGGAAATCTTGTAAGTGATTCACTTGAATACAGAGATGATGTGAGTAAACAAATTTATTTCGACTCTGAGCTTTCGGGGTCTCCTATTAGACAGGTCCAATATCCTTTTTATGATGCTGATAAAAATCTGCTTGCCTATTTGTCTATTGCAGTTCCCCTTGAGGAATCTGCGCTTGTATTAAGTAATCTCCGGGAGGCTTTATTAATTTCATTTCCGGCCATACTTCTTATCCTTTTCCTTGTTACCAGATTGATTGCAGGAAAAAGCATTGCTCCTGTCCATAATGTCATCAATACGGCGAATAAAATATCCAAAGAAAATATTTCGGAACGAATATCACCTCCCCCTCATAATGATGAGATTTATGCTTTAACTTCCACGATAAATGGATTACTGAACAGACTTGAAGATGCTTTATTAAGAGAACGGCAATTTACCTCAGATGCTTCACATGAACTAAGAACTCCTCTTTCTGTTATTAAAGGAACTCTTGAGGTGTTAATAAGAAAACCCAGGGAAGTTGTTCAATATGAAGATAAAATACAGTATTGCATATCTGAAACGGACAGAATGACCAAGCTGATCGACCAGCTTTTGCTTCTGGCCAGGTACGATACCGGTAAAATTATCCCCATTAAAACCGAATTCCAGCTGTCCGAAAAAATAGACCTGGTGCTTCAAAGATTATTTCCACTAATTGAAGATAAGGGAATTTCAATTAACAGAGATATTGACGAAAATTTAAGATTAAATGCTGACCCCGGAATGACGGAGATCATTCTTGAAAATATATTGACGAATGCTATAAAGTATTCACGAAATAATAATTCTATTGATCTTACTGCAGCTAGAAATGGAAACGGCATCCTGTTTTCTGTAAGGGATTATGGTATTGGGATGACCGAAATGCAGATAAAAAACATATTTGACCGGTTTTATCGCGCAGATGAGTCCAGGAGTTCTGAAGCCGGAGGATTCGGATTGGGGCTAGCTATCAGCAAAAAGCTCTGTGATATCCAGGATATAAAAATAAATGTAGAGAGCATACCCGGAAAAGGAACAAATTTTATTCTTCACTTACCTGCCTGATTTTAAGCTAGCCGCATTACTTTTAAGCGTTTTTTAAGAATTCATTAAGATTGTTTTTAGAACCATATCCTATGTTTGAGCAGGAAATTAATTATAAAAAAAAAGGAAATAAAAATGAAAAACGTACTTTTCACGGTCTTATTATTAGTTATAGCAGCTTTTAGTTTGAATTTCACACTGGATAAAAAGGATTCAATGAGAACCATCGAAAACCTGAAGGCCGCGATAACAGGTGAAACCACTGCGAGCGCTAAATATGCTGCTTATGCTGAGAAAGCAAAAGAGGAAGGCTATAAAAACATAGCATTATTATTTGAAGCAGCCTCAAAGTCAGAAAGCATTCATGCTGGAAATCATAGGGCTGCTCTTGCACAGCTAGGTGAGAATATGGGTGAAGTTAAACCGGAATTTTCTGTTAAATCCACAAAAGAAAATTTACAGGATGCTATTGACGGCGAGTCATATGAAGTTGCTACAATGTACCCTGAGTTTATAAAAACAGCTAATGACGGCAAAGTAAACATAGCCTTGATATCTTTTAATTATGCATATCAGACTGAAAAGAAACATAAAGATTTTTACAAAGAAGCTTTGGATAAACTCAATAAGAAACAGGAAAACACACTTGCCTCTGTATTTTATGTTTGTCCAACTTGTGGAAATACTTATGCAGGTACGGTCCCCGAGAGATGCGGAATCTCTATGACTACAAGTGACAGGTTTTATAAAATCAACTAGAAGTTCTGATACGGTATCTTCGCTACTAGCTCCCACAAAATAGCAGGATACATTCAGTAAAAAGCCCGGCAGATTTGTCGGGCTTTTGCTATTAATAAGAAATAATTAAAGGTTTACAATATCGTTGTAAATTATAAATGCCATCAGCAATAACAGGATTACGAATCCGGTGTTCTGGATTGCAACCTTCACCTTGATGGGAATTTCGCGTTTGGTAATTCCTTCAATCAGTATTATTATGAGATGTCCGCCGTCCAGAACCGGAAAGGGCATAATATTTATTATTGCAAGACTAAGGCTCAGCAGAGCCAGGAAGAATAAGAAATTTAGAAATCCTGTATCGGCTGATTTTGCTGCAAGCTGAGCAATTTTAACAGGACCGCCGAAAGCCTTTCCGAATGCTACCTGGCCTCCAATAACCTTCCCTACCATATTGAAGGTAAGGTCGGTTACCCGAACAATATCCAGCCACCCGTAATAAAAGGAATCGAAGAATCCGTATGTTTTGAATTCAACAGGAGCTCCGGGGTTCGTAACAAGTCCAACTCCTATTAAACCACTTTCGTCAGGGGTAACAGATAACCGTACAGTATCCTGTCCTCTTTCCACAACCAGAGGCATCGTAGTATTTTTATTTCCGGAGATTATTTGAATCGTCTGCTGTACGCTGTAGATTTTCTGACCATTTAATTTCAGGAAGATATCACCTTCTTTTATGCCGGCTTTCTCGGCAGGAGAATCTTTTGTTACCTCACCAATCGCGGGCTGAAATCCTTCAGGTATTAAGAAACGTTCCTGGGTTTCATTTTCAGGAATAACCTTCCTCGGAATTGTTATAGTCTCTGTCTGATGATTTCTCTGAAGCTTAACATTAACATCCTGGCCTATGGTATTTACAAAAATATCCTGTCTTACATCATCCCAGTTCTCAACCGGTTTTCCGTTAATGGCAAGAATTTTATCATTCGGCATAAATCCAAGAGAATCGACGGTACTCCCGGGTTCAACATAGCCTATTTTAGTAGTAGTTATAATTTGTTTGCCCTGGAAGAAATTAACGCCCCAGAAGATTATAAGGGCCAGCAGAAGATTCATTATTACCCCTGCAGTAATAACTATTATTTTCTTCCACGTCGGTTTAGCACGGAATTCATACGGCTGGGGTTCTTTGTCGGCAAACTCGGTATCAAAACTTTCATCAACCATTCCCGCTATTTTAACATAGCCCCCGAGGGGCAGCAGGCACAGGCGGTAGTCAGTATTCCCACCGCCGTCAAAATCCTTCGGCAGTTCGCCGAATGAGAAACCGGAAATCCGGTTCCATCCGAAAAGCCTTTTCCCAAACCCGATAGCAAAAACGTCGGCACGCATTCCGGTCAGTTTAGCAGCTGCGAAATGACCGAATTCGTGTACAAAAACGAGGATTCCGATCGTTATCGCAAAATATATAATATACTCCATTAAGTGAGGTTCTCCTATTTTTCAAAAACCGTTTAAATCAGATGCAGATTAGCAAAAATTGTTCCTCAGAATATTATATGAGGTTTGCTGTATATTCTCGCGTCTGCCTGTCCTGTTCAATTATTATTTCAAGTTCCGGATGCTTATGATTATCAAAATGATCAAGCGCGTTGCAAATTAGGGCAGGAATATCAGAAAATTTAATCTCTTTTTTAAGGAACCTGTCCACTGCCACTTCATTTGCCGCATTCAGGATACAAGGAGCAGTTCCGCCAGATTCCAGGGTTTTATACCCGAGGCTGAGGCATTCAAACCGTTTCAAATCCGGTTCTGAAAAAGTTAAACTGGATATATCAGGTAAGCTTGTCCTTTTAAATTCGTTCTTTAATCTTTCGGGGTAAGTTAAGGCATACTGGATGGGAAGCTTCATATCAGGGAGACCCATCTGAGCTTTTATTGATCCGTCAACAAACTGTACCATTGAATGAACTATCGATTGAGGGTGTATTACCACCTCTATTTTCTCTTTCGGCAGATTAAACAGCCAGTGTGCTTCAATTACTTCCAGACCTTTATTCATCATTGTTGCAGAATCAATTGTGATCTTATTTCCCATTTTCCAGTTAGGATGATTAAGTGCGTCTTCTACTGTTATGCTGTGGAATCGTGTTTTGTCCATTTCTCTGAATGGACCACCCGAAGCAGTTAGTATCAGCTTTTCAACCTGTTCCGGTTTTTCTCCGGTTAAGCACTGAAAAATCGCGCTGTGTTCAGAGTCGACCGGAATAATTTCAGCGTGATATTTTTCTGAAAGATCTTTAACCAGTTCACCGGCAACAACCAGTGTTTCTTTGTTCGCAAGAGCAATTCTTTTACCGCGTTTAATTGCCTCAATGGTGGGGATTAGTCCGGCAAACCCTACCATTGCACCTACAAGTATATCATACTCAAGCTCTGAAGCTGCCTGTATAAGTCCTTCCTCACCTGCGAGCACTTTAGTTTTGCTGCCTGTCCGTCTTTTCAGTTCTGAGGCAAGTTCTTTATTCTTAACCACAACAAAAGGAGGATTAAATTCCTTTATTTGCTGTTCGAGAAGATCTATCCTTGTATTGACGGTTAGTGCGGTTACCCGGAATTGGTCAGGAAAATTTCTGATTACGTTCAGAGTATTTATCCCTATCGACCCGGTAGATCCCAGTATTATTAAATTTTTCATTCTAACTATTTAAAAATAGACACTAAAAGTAACTAAGTAAGCCTTTTATAGCAATGTATTTCGCTGTTTTTCCGCCTACGCTCATAAAGTCTAAAGGAAGATCGAATGGCACTTTTTTATCTCTTAAATTACTACTAAAGAAATTAAAGTTTAGAATTTACTGAATATGTGATGATTTTATCATTCATGCTATTTAGTTTAACACAGAAAATCGAAGAATAATTCATTTTTATTAAGGAGAAATATGAGAATGTTTAAAGTTCTGCTTGTTCTATCTGCTGTGCTTTTGTTTTTATCTGAAACATATCCGCTTCCCAGGTATGCTCTGCAGATGGGCGGAACCTGCGCTGATTGCCATGTTAATCCTACCGGGGGGTTAATGAGAAACTCAGGAGGCTGGTATTTTGGAAAGAACGTTCTCCCGATGGAAAGACCCAGTAAAGAATTTCCTATGAGCAATAAATTAAATGAAAATATTCAATTCGGACTTGATTTCAGGGGAAACGGATTGCTTTATATGACGGATACTACAAAAAGAATCGATTTCCAGAGGATGACCGGATCGATTTATACTAACGTGGATTTTTCAGAAAAAATAAGCGCCTTTGCCCGATATGACTTTATCTGGCAGATATGGGAGGCATATGCGATAGCTCATATACTTCCGAATGACGGTTATGTAAAAGGAGGCAGTTTTACCCCTGATTATGGAATCAGGGTAGCCGATCATACAGCTTATACACGTGGAGGTGACCTGGGAATAGTTACACCTGGCGCTACGAAGAGGGGGCTGATTTTCGATCCCCGCTATGTTGAGAGCGGTATTGAAGTAGGGCAGTATATATCGGATTTTGCCTTGGTGACCGCTAGCGTTGGTAACTCCCGCTCTCCAAATGTTTTTGTTACTGATCCAACTTATATGGCAAACGTAATGCTTTATCCCACCATTTCTGATGTTGCCGCATTAATGTTTGGAGGTTCAGTCGCAATCTTCAGGCAGCAGGTCTTCCAGGCATCCGGTGTGAAATTTCCGCAGGTTCAAATGTACGGCGGCTATGCAGGCATAGGTATAGGTGATTTTACACTGATGGGAGAATATGATATTGCAAATAACTATGTGAAACAGGATTCAGCATCTACAGCTATGATGATTGAGGCCTCGTACAAGATCATAAAGGGACTTTCGGCAGTAGTACGGTATGACCGTTTCGATCCCATTGATTCCAGGGATAAGGATGACATAAGCAGATTGATAGTAGGGTTTGAGACGCACCCTACAGCTTTGTTGAAATCCGTCCCCAGTACCGTTTCCAGATGGAACATCCTTCAGTAATGAACGATACGTTCCTGGTGCAGTTCCATTTGTGGTATTAGCATTAAGGATTCTTAAAATCTGTATACAAAATTTTATCTTCTACAGGGTACCGGAGGGGTTTGCGGAATCCGATATCATTCACCAATTCCTTATTTCTTCGTATTTTTACCCTTCAAAAAACCAGGATAAGAATGGCTGATAAAAAATCGGTTGCTATTTGGAAAGAACACCTCCAGGAGGAAATAGATGCATCGTATCTTTATAAAATTCTTTCCGGGATGGAACCAAATCCAAAGCAGAAGGATATTTATTCGAGACTTTCCGGTATTGAAGAAAAGCATATAAAGGCCTGGCGTGATTTACTGTTAAAGCATAATGAAAAGCTGAAAGTGGAAGCGCCTTCCTTTAAAGCTAAATCACTGGTATGGCTTTCAAGCAGGTTCGGGCCATGGATTCTGGCTAAAGCGCTTATGAATGAGGAAGCTGAGGAGGTAAGGTCGTACCTTAGTCTCCATAAAACAAGCACCGACAAAGAAACAAAAGACATTGCACTTCAGCTTGCGAAAGATTCTGCCGGTCACGCTAATGAACTGATGGAGATAAAAGGTACAACGGAAGAGCCATGGCACCGTTCGGAATCCGGCGGATTATTAAGGAATGTAGTTTATGGTTTTAACGATGGGCTTACAGCCAACTTCGGTCTCATTGCCGGGGTTATCGGTGCGGCAGTTGCTCCTCATATAATTCTGATATCCGGAATTTCAGGAATGATAGCTGATGCACTCTCAATGGGGTCATCAGGATATCTCGCGGCAATAAGCGAGAAAGAGGTATATGATCACGAAAGAAAGATGGAGAAGGAAGAGATCCTGCTTATGCCCGAGCTGGAAACTGAGGAGCTTGCCCTCATTTATGAATCAAAAGGTATGAGTAAAGAGGATGCAGAAAACCTTGCTCTTGAGGTAATGAAAGATCCTGCGCAGGCTCTGGAGGAAAAGGTAAGGATTGAACTTGGCATTAATGAAGCAAATATGAGTCCTTTCCGCGAAGGCTGGATAACGGGGCTTGCAACTGCTATAGGTGCTCTCATCCCTGTGTTTCCCTTTTTCTTTTTAACGGGAAGTGCAGCTATGTGGACAGCCTTCACAATCTCAATGCTGGCGCATTTCGGTGTCGGTGCAGCGAGAAGCTTCTTTACAGGTAGAGGGATTTTCCGCAGCGGTTTTGATATGTTTGTGGTCGGTTTTGGAATTGCAGCCGCAGGCTACTTCATCGGTGAGTTTATATCAAAAATGTTATAACTTACGCTGAATTTCTGCTTGCGTTAATATTTCCGTATAATGATCTCTGTACAATCTTTTCATAAATTCCTGCATCAACTGAACCCTGTTCCGTTTTCTGCAATGCATACTGCTGTATTACCAGCAGGGGAAGTACAAGCTGTTCTCTTATCCTGATTGAATCCCTGGTAACGGGATCTTCTTCCATCAGGTTTTTGTATCCTGAAATTAACAGGGTCATTTCCTTCGACAGCTTATACTCATCGTAGAGTATGTTCCAGAATTCGTTGTAGTCTTTATCTTTCGCTATGTATGCAGTTAATTCAAAATTGCATTTCAGCAGCGACATCATACTGTTAAGCACAAGGGCTTTGAAGTATGCAGCTTCTTTAAATAATTGTTTAAGTTCCTTCAATTTACCTTCTTCAACCATTACCTTTAATGCTGTGCCGAGACCAAAATAACCGGGAACGTTCTGTTTGAGCTGACTCCACGATCCAACAAATGGAATAGCCCGCAGATCTTTCAAATCCAGTTTCTTTGCAGATCCTCTTTTAGTCGGCCTGCTTCCTATATTTGTTTTACCGTAATATTTCAGCGTGCTTTTATTTTCAAGGTAAGGAACAAACATTTTATGGTTCTTTAGTTCAACATACTTTTCATAACTGATCTTTGCGAGCGACCCGATCAACTTCCTTGATTTATCTGAAATTGTATTTTCTCCTGCAAACATACGGTTGGATAAACCTGCTGTAAGCAGCTGCTCGCAGTTGTGCATGAAATGTTCTTTTGTGCCGTATTTGCTTGTTATTGTCTGTCCCTGTATGGTCAGTTGTATTGCATGATTTGCTATCCCTGGTCCCTGCGCGGCATAAAATCTGTGAGTTTTTCCTCCACCCCTTGCAGGTGGACCTCCTCTGCCGTCAAAAAATACAGCTTCAATATCAAACTGTCTGCAGACTGAAGTAAGGTTTTCTTTCGTTCTGAAAATCGACCAGTTAGCCTGCAGGTAGCCGCCATCCTTCGTACCATCAGAAAATCCCAGCATAATTGTCTGGCGGTTGCCCCTATTCTCTTACATGCTCCCTGTATTCAGGGATTTCAAAGAGTTCCTTCATTATAGTTTCAGAGTTCTTCATCCCCTCCATTGATTCGAATAAAGGTATAATGTCAAAGGGAACGGCCCCTTTATTCCATCCGCACCATTTTAAAAGAGCATAAACAAATAAGACAGAATATATATCCTCTGAATTGCTTATTATGTACCGGCTGCAGCCTTCCTCACCATTTTTTTCCTGAATATACTTAAGCTGACTAACTGTTTTAATAGTGTCGCGTACAAGGCTGTCTTTATACTGTTCAACATCAATACGAAGCTTTTGCCGTACCAGAATTGAAACCAGCTCATCTTCCGGGATCTTATCAATATTTTTAGATGATTTTTTATTCTTATTAATTATCTCGGCGACGGTTTTTTTGTGAATACTATGATTCTGCCTGATATCCAGCGAAGCAAAATGAGTTTTGAAAATCTTTACTTTATCAATCAGACTGTCAAGTTCATCAATAAAGAGGCTGTTATACTTTTTGATCAGCGATTCTTTAATAGAAAGCAGTGGTTTAATAATCTCTTCAAATTTTAATGGAACATCCGGATTAAACCTTGCCACCGAAAGTTTTTCTCTAAGTCCTGAAATCATATTCTGAACATCTCTGAAGGTAAGCTTCTTTGAAAGATCTTTAACGTCCCTGTAGTAGCACTTCATTAAAGTCATACGGAGTTCATCAGCAACAGCTAATGTAGTTTCAGAAGTTACAAAAGGATTACCGTCGCGGTCTCCTCCCGGCCAGAAACCCAGCTGAATAATATTAGTATTATTGAAATTTTTGCCGGATGTATTTCTTTTTATCTCCGTAAAGAGATCACCGGCTGCATCATAATAAAAGCTTCTGAGAAAATAGATTATATTTTTTGCTTCGTCGAGGGGAGTGGGCTTTTTTGCATTCACCAGTGAAGTTAGTCCCAGCTGCTGGAGCGTAAGATCCATTCCGGAAATATCATTTTCTGTTATAAGTGTCCGCAGTTTAGCTATGATATCCAGTACGGGATGTGAATAAAATTGAGTGGGATGGGCAGTAAATACTATCCTTACACTGAAGTTTGAAAGTGTATCATAAATTTCCTCCTGGGAATGTGTTGTATCGGAAAGGTTAATATAATCCTTCAGCGAAAGGTTATCTTCAAGCTTTAATATTTCAGGGAAAGCTGCATCTTCAATACTGTCATATAAAACCACCTGTCTTTCAATATACTGGATAACCCTGAACATGAAATCTATTTTTTCTTCTTCGGTTTCCAGATTTGAATGGTTATTGAAGAACGAGTTCATTATTGTTATAGGATCATGTCCTGAATCCAGTTCCCTTTTAAAGATGCTCTGCATCAAGGGGATAAGCATACCTATATTGCTTATTTTCTGAAACGGCAGGTTCAGGAAAAGGCTGTTGTAAACATTAAACTTATTCTTTACTGAACGTTCAAATTCTTTTTCTTTTACAGTGATGCTCATTGATATCGCCAGATAGTTTTATTAAAACTAATTAAAACTATTATACTACTCAAATTGCAAAATCACGGGAAGCGGCACATTCAAGGGGTGAAATAAATTAACTTTCAATGGGTCGATACATAGAAATGAACTCTAAGACCTTTTCAGGAAAAATGTGAAGTATACCTATCCAGTAAATTCCTGATCACTTTCTGATATTGACTTCCATGCTGCCTGGCTATCTTTTTGAAAAAATCTACACTTGATCTGCTCAAATTCAGAGTGACTTTTACGGTTTCCTCTTTATAAATCAGTTCTTCCGGTTTGGGCAGAAAGTCTTTTACAATCTCAATTTCTCCTATTTCCACGTCACTATATTTATCTTTCTTTTTCATTTTTTATGCTGTATCTAGTTTATGTTTTTGTAAAGCTATCACGATTGCTTTACTCATTTAGATAGATAGTTATACAATACTAATAAATGGCAGAAATTCCCTTAACCATTGATTTTAATTTTTGTTCTTCTTGACTGTCATTTAAGTTTTCGTTATCAAGATCTAATATTTCGAATTGTAATTCTTTATCTGAAGAATAAATACTTTGAATTACTCCACCTTTAACTACTATTAATATTTTGATGTTTTTCTCTTTCATTTATGATCCCTTCTGATAATTACCATTTCCAAGAAATTGAATTATCCCTTTATCTCTCAAAACTTGAAGTTGTTGACGGATTTTTTCTTTTACAAATTTATTGTTCGGGTACTTTTGCTTTAAAACTTCCTCAAAAATATATATTTCCTGAATATTAAAAGTTTTATGGGCTATGTTCTCAACTATTTTCATCATTTCAACTAACCAACCTCGATTCTCAATTTTTCTTTGTGATAGGAAAGCAGTTTTTTCCCATTCAACCAACACTCTTTTTCGATCAAGGATTGAGCTATCTTTAATTAAATGTATTAGTCCTAATCTAGGTATATCAGAAAATAAAATATTGCATCCAACCCAATTTGCTCTTCTCGCAGTTAGAGATAAAGGCTTTCGTTTTTCTATTATATTCAATGTGATAAAATATCTTGGAATGGTGAAGAAATTAACAACAGAGAGATTAGGGCTATACTGTAACAAGAAAAAATTGGGATTTGTGTTATTGTATATTTTATTCATCATCGATGAATATGCTCCATCAATGATTTTATGTTTGGGAAGGGATTTAAAACTTTTCAGCTCAAAATCAAATTTACAATTATCACAAAAAAAATCAGCTGCTGGATTATTCCGTTTGTATATCCTTAATCTATCATTACCGCAATTGGGACAGTAGGAATTCCGTTGTACCCAATCTTCGCTTAGAACTCGCGCTATTTGTGAATTGCTTTTATATTTTGAGGCAAGCGTTGCATTAAATTTAAGATCCATATAATTAAGATTAAAAATTTATTTATATATATTCAATTGGCCTTAACAATTATCTCAATTTTCTGATAATAATCTATATGTTTAATATAAATCAAATTTAAGCGTGGATCGTGTTGAAACTAATCGCTTTATGAATAGTATTACTTATATCGAAAAATTCCCTTGAACGTACGGCATTATTTGGCAATATTTAATTTTATGTATAAGAAATTATTAGTCATTTTACTTTCAATCCCGGTGTTTCTTTCGGCTCAGAACGACCCGACCCTGCAGCAGAGGTATATGCTGGGGCAGGGTTACCTGCAGGCTGGCCAGCTGGAAAAGGCAAAATCTATTTATGAGGAATTATATAATAAGGACCAGAATAATTTCCAGTATTTTGAGGCATTAAATAGCGTATATCTTCAGCTAAAGGACTACCAGGGCTCTATCAGGGTTATCCAGGACAGGATGCAGAAAATTACCCCTGATGCGGGTATGTATGGACTGCTTGGTTCAACTTATTACCTGATGGGGAATACTGAAGAAGCATATAAGGTATGGGATGAGGGACTGCAGAAGCTGCCGCCTGACCCGATGAAATATCGTATCATCTCAAATTATGTACTTGATCGACGGGATTTTGATAAAGCGATTGAGATTTTGAAAAAAGGCAAGGATGAAAGCAAAGAGCCGCTTATCTTTTCTTTCCAGCTGGCAGATCTGTATGCCCTTACCATGAGATTTACTGAAGCTGCTGAAGAATACGTTTTCATCCTGAACCAGAACCCTCAGCAGGTTTCAAGCGTTCAGAACAAGGTATTTAACTACATCAATAAACCGGATGCACTGCCCAAAACAATAGAGGTTTTTGAGAATAATGCAGGGGATAACCAGGGAATACGCTACCTGCTGGCGAGGTTATATGTTGAGAATAAAAGTTACCAAAAGGCGTTTGATCTGTACCTGGACCTTGATAAAGAATTCAAAAAGCAGGGAGTTGACTTAGTACGGCTTGCCGATCTCCTATACAGTGAAGGTAATTATAAGACCGCTGAAAAGTTTTATACTGAGATAATCGATAGGTATCCGGGTTCATCCGTTGTTTCCTCCGCAAAACTGGGCTATGCAAAAACCCTTGAAGCGCAAATTGAACAAAATACCGGGGAGAACTGGAAACCATATCATGCATTCAATTCTGTTAGTCCCGATAAAATAGATGAAATTGTAAGCGCTTATAACGAAATAATCAGCCAGTTCCCCAATTCAGATGTTGCTCTTGAATCTTACTTACAGCTCGGAAATCTAAAACTATACAGTCAGGGCGATCTCACCGGAGCCGGGGAATATTATAATAAAATCATTTCAAAAGCTCCGTTTTCCTCATTTGGGGTGCCCGCAGAACTTGCATCCGGGAAGATTGAGATCATAAAAGGCAATCTTGATGCAGCAGCAGAGCATTTTGAAAAGGTATCAAAAAGGCAAAAAGTTCCTGAAGATCAGCTGAACAGCAGTAAATATTTATTAGCCAGGATCGATTTTTACAAGGGAAACTTTAAGGAGGCCAAAAATCAGCTGGTACAGATATTGAACAACCTGGGTGATAACTATGCCAATGATGCCATAGAATTATCGCTTTTATTGAACACCACGGTTAATGATTCGTCTGAATTAGTAAGATTTGCCGATGCTGAATTTCTTGCTGATCAGAAGAAATTTAAAGAAGCTGCGGAAAAATATCACCTGGTTGCCCAGAATCCGAAGGCATTTATGCTGAAAAATATAGCTGAGCTGAGAGAAGCTGAAATGGAGCTTGCCGCCGGCAATAATGACAAATCTCTTGTTATGCTTGAGAATATTTCCGGTGAGGAAAGTAAAAACATTTATGCGGATAAAGCCTTATATTTGCTGGGAAATATTTATGAATTCGGTTTAAATGATCCGCCTAAAGCTATTGAGAAATATGAAGAACTCCTTGCAAAATACCCTTCCTCCTTATATCTTGATGATGCAAGGGAAGAAATAATTAAATTAAGAAATAAAGCGAGTTAAGTATGGGAAAAAAACAGGGCCAGAAGATCGTAAAATGTTCGTTCTGCGGCCGTGATGGAAGTGAAGTCGGCAGTATGATTGCCGGACCTGATGTTTATATATGCGATATATGTATATCAAGCAGTGTGGACATTTTAAGAAATAACCTTGCTGCTTATTCAAACACAAAAACCAAAGCAGAAAATATCCCCGCTCCTTCTTCAATTAAGAAAACCCTGGATGAATATGTAATAGGACAGGAAAGAGCAAAAAAAGTTTTATCTGTTGCGGTTCATAATCATTACAAACGAATAAACTCTAAGGGTTCTTTTTTTGAGCTCGACGATGTTGAGATTGAGAAGAGTAATATCCTTTTAATAGGACCAACAGGCGTCGGCAAAACTCTGCTTGCACAAACACTTGCAAGGATTCTCGACGTTCCTTTTGCAATAGCAGATGCTACCACTCTCACTGAAGCTGGTTATGTCGGCGACGATGTTGAAACTGTTCTTGTTCATCTCCTCCAGGCTGCGGATTATAATCTTGAGCGCGCCCAGAAGGGAATTGTCTATATCGATGAAATAGACAAAATAGCGAGAAAGAGCGAGAGTACCTCGATAACAAGAGATGTTTCGGGTGAGGGCGTTCAGCAGGCACTGTTGAAGATACTTGAAGGAACTGTTGCAGGTGTTCCTCCAAAAGGCGGAAGGAAACATCCTGAGCAAAGTCTTATTAATGTTAACACAAAGAATATCCTGTTTATTGTCGGCGGAGCTTTTGACGGAATCGACAAAATTATTGCATCGAGAATCAATAAGAACAAAATGGGATTCTCACGCGAGGATATGAAAGACAAGATTGTTGATGAGGATCTGCTTGCTTATGCCTTGCCGGAAGACCTGCTCAGGTTTGGTCTGATTCCTGAACTTATAGGAAGGCTCCCGGTTACTGCTCCTCTTCATTCGCTTAAAGAAGACGCGCTTAAAAGCATATTAACCGAACCGAAAAATGCAATCCTTAAGCAGTATAAAAAATTGTTTATGATAGACGGCGTAGAGCTTGAATTTGACCCCTTCGCAATCGACTTAATAGTTAAAAAAGCACAGGAGAGAAAAACCGGCGCCCGTGCACTGAGGTCGATTGTGGAAGAATTTATGCTCGACGTTATGTATGAATTGCCTAATAAGGAAAACGTTGACAAGTGTATCATAACAAAGGATGTGATTGAAAAGGGTGCTGAGCCGATATATCTTGATGCGGACAGAAAATCGGCTTGATCATTTTCCTGATACGTATTATTTATGAAGAGGCTGTCTCAAAAATGTCATTCTGATTTTTTCGGAATCTAACCAGGTTGTCATTCCGAATTTATTTCGGAATCTAGCTATTCGTTTTCGAACTAAAGTTAGAACCCGAAACCCCTTCAGTTTGATAACATCAGAATTTTGAGACAGCCTCTTTAATTTTTTAAAAAGAAAAGTATTTATGTTCAGAAAGATATTACTTGTACTTGTCCTGGCCTCCATAAGCGTATTTGCTCAATCCAAAATACTTATCTATATGGATCTTCAGCAGACCGACCACCTCAAAGCATACGGTATTACTTTTCATGCACTGCAGAAAGGCATTAAATCCGATTGGCTTTTGAATTACCGCGGCGGGTCATTTATGATTGACTATGATGATAAGATTGCTATAGAGTGCCGGGTGGAAGGAGTTGCCTTCGATCTCCTTTCAACCTCGCAGGCTGCTGACGTTTATTCAACAGTGCAGAGCGAGGATAATAATATGGATGTTGTAAGACTTGAGAAAGCTCCCAGGATAGCAGTGTACGTCCCCCCGGGATTTATGCCATGGGATGATGCAGTGACAATGGTGCTTGAATATGCGAAGATACCTTATGATAAGATATGGAACGATGAGATCCTCAGAGGGGACCTTTCAAAGTACGACTGGCTTCATCTCCATCACGAAGACTTTACGGGTCAGTACGGAAAGTTTTATGCAAGCTTCAGCAATGCCCAATGGTATATAGACAACCAGCTTATGTATGAGAATGATGCAAAGAAGAACGGTTTTAAGAAGGTCTCTGAAATGATGAAATCTGTTGCCATTGATATTAAGGATTTTGTGGGGCAGGGAGGTTTTCTGTTTGCGATGTGCTCAGCTACAGACTCTTATGATATAGCACTTGCCGCTCATAATGTAGATATCTGCGCGGAGATGTACGACGGTGATGCAGCGGATCCTGATGCTCAGAACAAACTCGATTTCTCAAATACTCTTGCTTTCACGGATTTCAAACTTGAAATGAACCCTTATGTCTACGAGTACAGCAACATCGATATCCAGCCTGCAGAAGTGGGCAATTTTGCTAATGACTACTTCACACTTTTCGATTTTTCTGCCAAGTACGATCCTGTTCCTACAATGCTTACCCAGGATCATGCAAATGTCATAAGAGGATTTATGGGTCAGACGACAATGTTCCGCAAAGAACTCATTAAAAAATCTGTAATAATACTTGCCGAACGTCCCGGTACCGATCAGGTTAAATACATTCACGGTAACTACGGTCGGGGAACGTTTACTTTTTACGGCGGTCACGATCCCGAAGATTACCAGCATGCCGTAGGTGATCCCCCAACTGATCTTTCTCTATATAAAAATTCTCCGGGCTACAGGCTTATCCTCAATAACGTTCTCTTCCCGGCAGCAACCAAGAAGAAACAAAAAACCTGATCTCCACCAAGAATCACTTCATAAGTGTCATTCTAAATTTATTTCGGAATCTAACTAAGATGTCATTCCGAATTTATTTCGGAATCTAACTAAGATGTCATTCTGAATTTATTTCGGAATCTAACTAAGATGTCATTCCGAATTTATTTCGGAATCTATTTGCCCGATTAATTTGAACCTGAAAGCGGTTCAGGTTGACAACATCAGACTTTTGCGACAACCCCCGCTAATATTGATATGTTTCAGTCAGGACTCACCCGAATGAAACTCATCAATTTTTTTTATCTTTAAGGGAATAGTTTTTCTGAAATAATATTTATTGATTTGTAATGAAACAGGTTAAAATAAAAAACAACGGCAGAACTTATCCGATTGGTAAAATTGTATGTGTCGGTAGAAATTATGCTGAACACGCCAAAGAACTCGGCAATGAAGTTCCTGCCAAACCCGTAATATTCCTGAAACCTTCTTCTGCTGTAATCTTCTCCGGTGATAAAATAGTTCATCCTTCATTCTCTAAGGATATGCATCACGAGACAGAACTTGTTCTGCTGATCGGGAAAACTGTTAAAAATGCGGATGAAAAAGAAGCTGAAGAAGCCATAGAAGCTTATGGTGTAGGTCTTGATATGACGCTTCGTGATGTACAGACGGAACTGAAACAAAAGGGGCATCCGTGGACCATCGCAAAAGGTTTTGATACCTCCGCTGTGCTTTCTGATTTTTTATCCGTGGCTGATTACCGTTTGACCCTTGATGAAGAGATAATATTGCGGGTTAACGATACTGAAAGACAGCATGAAAAACTTAATAAGATGATCTTTCCCCCGGTACAGATTGTGGAATATATTTCTTCACTAATGACCCTTGAGGAAGGCGACCTGGTTTTTACAGGGACGCCGGCAGGAGTGAATAAGGTTATTTCGGGAGACAGGCTCCATGCAGAAATTACAGGGATCGCTGCGTTGGATTGTGAGGTGGCATGATCCCGGAGTTTTTTTGGTAATATTATTTCTTAATTGCTGAAAGAAATTCTTCTTTTTTTAGTCCGCAGTCTTAGATGGCTACCCTTTTGTCTTTCTTTAACGAAGCCAAATTTTTCAAGACCCTTAATCACTTCCCTTGGTTTCAGACTTGGAACATTTTTCATTTTATGTAAACTTCTACAGTGCTCTGGTATATGTTTTTAGGAACAGGTATCGAATTTTTTTGAAGTAGTAAAGTTTCAAGATATAACTCGATTGCTTCAATTATATTTGCTTCTGCTTCTTCAAGTGTATCCCCCTGGGAGTGGCATCCTTGTAGGGAAGGAACGTAAGCAATATATCCGCCTTCAATCGCCGATTCATAAATTACAGGATATGAATATTTTTTTTTCATGGCTCTAAATATCTTTTATAAGTTTTATTGATAAAATATCAATTTAATAAATCAGAATCTATGCTACTTACTAAGGTTGGAAAGGGATCTTTTTATTAGTTCTTCGAGAGTTAAGCCCGGGTCTTCTGAAAGAATATCCCTTATTATCTTATCTGCCACCTTAGAGTTATAACCCAATGTTGTAAGGGCTGCCGCTGCTTCATTTTTAACGCTGAACGGAATCTCTTTTATGCCGGCTTCAGATACCTGGTCAACTTTATTCTTCAGTTCAAGTACAAGCCTCTCACCTGTTTTTCTTCCAATGCCCGGAACAGCTATTATTCTTGAAACATCCCCCCGCATAATTGCATCTTTCAAATCATCTGTCTGTATGCCCGATAAAATACTCTGTGCTAATTTTGGACCTATTCCGGTAATAGAAATAAGGAGCTCAAACATCTGTTTTTCAGATTCAGTGAAGAAACCATACAGAGTGATCGAGTCTTCTTTAACGTTCGTATAAATAAACAGTGAAACCAGTTCTTTATCTGAGATATTTTCAAAAGTATTTATAGAAACATTAACTGCATAGCCTACCCCGTTTACATCCAGTAAAAGCCTGGTTGGTTTAAGCGAAATTATTTTTCCTGTTAAATATCCAATCATATACAATTAAAAATTATTCATTAATTACTCTATCCGGAAATGCTTCAACGAAGGATTTCCAGTCTTTACTCTTTTTCGTAACCGATTTTAATCTGAAAGCATGACAGAGGGCGATTGCAAGTGCGTCACTCTCATCAGATTTCATTTTCACCGTTTTTATCTCAAGTAAGGTTCTTATCATAAACCCCACCTGATCTTTCGAGGCAGCACCGTTGCCCACAATCGACTGCTTTACTTCCCGGGGAGAATACTCACTGGTAGGAAGTTTATTATGAGCCGCGGCCAATATAGAGACACCCCTGGCATAGCCGATTTTCATTGCAGATTGCACATTCTTTCCATAGAAGGCTGTTTCGATAGCAAATTCATCCGGTTTATACAGCTTGATCAGCCTATCTAGTTCATCATAAATTATTTCAAGTTTAATGGATAAAGGTTTGGAAGGAGGCAGTTTGATTAGTCCGTGAGTTACGCGGTTAAATATATTTTTATTGTAATTAATTACCCCGAAACCTGTTAAATTTGTTCCGGGGTCAACTCCAAGAATAATCATTTATTTTTAGTTTATTGAACTTTCGTCAATATCCGCATTGGAATATACATTCTGAACGTCATCATTATCTTCCATTGCATCTATTAGCTTCATTACTTTTTCTGCTTCTTCCCCGGAAACGGGGATAGTATTTTTGGCAATCCATTGAAGGGAAGCATTTTCTATTGAAAGATCTTTATCGGCCAGTGCTTTACGGACAGGTTCAAAGCTCTCGAGGGGAGTCTGAATCTCAAAATATTCCTCTTCAGCCTGAAGATCTTCAGCTCCGGCATCAAGAATGATTTCCATAATATCGTCTTCAGTTTTCCCCTGCTTAGGAAGAGTGATAACTCCTTTCCTGTCGAACATCCACGCAACAGATCCGTTCTCGCCCATACTGCCGCCGTATTTACTGAAATTATGTCTTACCTCAGCAACTATTCTGTTTTTATTATCGGTAGCTACTTCAACGAGTATGGCAATACCCGATGGTCCGTATCCTTCATAAGTAAGTTCAAGATAGGTAACGCCTTCCAGTTCACCGGTAGCTTTTTTTATTGCTCTTTCAATATTGTCCTGGGGCATATTAGCTGCCTTGGCATTATCCACTGCTAAACGCAGTCGGGGATTTGCAGCCGGATCACCTCCGCCTTCCCTTGCAGCAATTGTAAGCTCTTTGATTAATTTGGTGAACATTTTTCCGCGCTTGGCATCCAGCGCCCCCTTTTTTCTTTTAATCGTTGCCCACTTCGAGTGACCTGACATTTAAGATGTCTCCTGTTTATTTTCTAATACTTTTAGATCTTTAATTTTAAACTGAGGGAATATCCTTCCGTCTCTCACAGTTCTATCAATAGAATAAACGATATCGAATACCTGTCCATCCTTACCGATTATACCGCAATAACTTCCCATATTAAATCCTATGCAATCAAATACTCTTTCGCAGCCATTTTGCTTCAGTGTAACAAGGAGGTGATCATTTCCCACAATTCTCGGAGCTGAGGCAGTGCTAACCTCCTCTGACAAAAACACAGGTCTCGTATTGCCGGGACCAAAAGGAGAAAATAGGTCAATAATTCTCAAAAACTTAGGTGTTATTTCTGAAAATTTAAGCTTAGAGTCAATATGAACCTCTGGAAAAAGATCTGCCTCGGTGACAGTTTCTCTCACAATCTGGTTAAATTTTAGTTTGAACTCGTTTATTTTATCAACCTCAACCGCTAATCCAGCCGCCGCCTGGTGACCGCCGAAATGAATAAGCAGATCCTCGCACTTCTTTAGAGCCTCATAAATATTGAAATTGGATATGCTCCGGGCGGAACCCTTTGCAACACCATCAACAGTTGTAAGCATTATGGTGGGGCGGTAAAATTTTTCAACAAGTCTTGAAGCTACAATTCCTATTACGCCTGGGTGCCATGCTTCCTGATGAAGTATAATTGATAATTCTTCTTTCAGATCGATTGTACTTTCAACCAGATCGAGTGCGCTGTCAAATGTATCAACATCAATTTTTCTTCTTTCATAATTTTCTGTCTCAAGCACCTGTGCAAGTTTAAGCGCCTCAGCTTTATCCTTTGTAATCATCAACTCAACGGCCCGTTCGGCATCGCCAAGCCTGCCTACCGCATTTATCCTTGGAGCGAGAGTAAAAACTATCTGCCCTGTGTTAAGATTCCCGGGATGTATATTGCTTTTAGATATCAGCGCTTCCACGCCGGGGCGGGGATTATCGTTAATAATTTTTATACCTTCGCTTACCAGCGCCCGGTTTTCATCAACAAGGGGTACAATATCGGCTGCTGCAGCAAGAGCCACAAGGTCGAGGTACTGCATCGGCAGTTCCCGCTTCCCGATCCTTTCGGATACTCCCTGTGCAAGTTTAAATGCAATCCCGGCTCCCGATAAATATTTAAATGGATAGTTGCATGTTGGTTTTAAGGGATCAAGCACAGCGTAAGCATTGGGTATTTGTTCTTTCGGCTGATGATGATCGCAGATTATAAGATCCATACCAAGTTTATTTACAAGGTCTGTTTCTTCGATGGCGGTAATACCGCAGTCGACTGCTATCATAAGAGAAGTGCCGCGGCTTTTTATATACTCAACGCCGGCTGCAGAAACACCATAACCTTCAGTCAATCTTTTGGGGATGTAATATTCAGCATTTGCCCCAAGCTCCTTAAGGAAAAGATAGAGTAATGCAGTGGAACATGTTCCGTCAACATCGTAATCGCCGTAAACGGTTATCTTCTCATTACATGTTAAAGCCTGGATAACACGGTAAGTAGCGGGTTCCATTCCGTCCATAAGGAAAGGATCGTGAATGGATTCAATTGAGGGGCGGAAAAAATTTTTGGCCTGGGTAAAAGTTCTTATATCTCTCAAAACAAGCAGCCTGGCTAATACCTCTGAGATATTAAGCGAATCAGCCAACGACCTTGTAACATAGTCATCGATGACGTCTCTTATTTTCCAGCGTTTTTCTGGCATAATACTCTTTTAAGAGATAAAAATTTTAAAAGAACAAAACACTGCTCAGAACTGTAAGCCGAATTTTGTAATCCCGGTGAACGGGACGGCAATTATTTGTCTTGGCTCTGCATTGCTGCAGTGCTCCAGCGGTCTACCCGGAGATCATACCCGTTTTGGCGGGTAACGAAGCGAACAACTACGCACTATTAATAGGTTAATCTCCATATTTGACCTTGCTTCGAGTGGGGTTTGCCATGACCCGTAAAAACGGGCTCCCTTTCGGGACCGGCAATGTTGCCATTACCGCGGTAGGCTCTTAACCTGCCTTTTCACCCTTATCCCGATAAAAACCGGGACGGTATATTTTCTGTGGCACTTTCCGTAGTTATAAGATTTCTCCATACAACTCCCGGGTGTTACCCGGCACTCTGTTCTGTGAAGTTCGGACTTTCCTCCCATCCGTTACCGGAAGAGCAATTGCCCGTTCTGAACTGTATTTTTATTCTTTAAACTCTTTTCAATCTCTTATAATTTATAAACTAAAAGAAATGATATTTGATATTTAACTGAGGCGAATATAATAAATTAAACGCCATAAGTCAGCAGAAAAGATCTGTAGGCTGGTCTTTAATGGAGATTTCCCTTAAAAACAGAAGGAAATATTTCTATTTTTTTTCGAACCTGAGATTATTCTTCAGTAAGCTCAGCTATTTCAGGTGAAACCAATATTCTGCCGCAGTATTCACAGAAGAATAGTTTATTATTTCTTCTTATTTCAAGCTGCCTTTGCGACGGAACTATATTATGGCAGCCGGAACAGGCGGACCTTTTTATAGTTGAAACTGCCTGCCCTTTTTTAGCTTTTCTTATACGCATATAGGCTGAATAATCGGGTTTCTTTGTCTGTGCCTCGATTTCTTTCCTCTGTGCACGCAGTTTTGCTTCTTCTTTCTCATTCGCCTTAATGATCTCTTTGAGGTCGGCTTCCTTAACCTTTAATTCCTCGTTAAGCTCACCAAGTTGAGGAGTCAGAGCTTCGATATCCTCGGCAAGTGTCTTACTCTGATCTGCCAATGCATCATTCTCTGCCTCGAATTTAGTTATCTGTTCTTCGGTATGATCTATTTCTTTAGTTAAAGCATCATATTCCTTGTTATTCCTTACCTGGTAAAGCTGTGCTTTAAACTTTTTCTGATTCGCTTTCAGCTTCTCGGCTTCTTCTTCGTTCTCGTCTCTTTTTTCAAGCGAATCTTTTCGTTTAGTTTCCTTTTCCGTCACCTGGTTTTTGATGCCGTCTATTTTATCCCGCAATGCCTGAACAGCATTTGGTAAATCCCCCCGGAGTTCTTCAAGCTCATCCAGCTGGTCATCAATCTGTTGTAATTCATACAGGGTTTTTAGTCTGTTTACCAATTTATACATTCTCCTTTTTATTTATAAAAAATTTTACCGGGTTTGTAGTTTTACTGTAATTAAAAATTTTTATCTGCTTATTAAGAAGAGGTTCAAGTTTCTCCCTTACCTCATCCATTGCAAAGATCTCAGTCTCGTAATGCCCCGCATCAATCAGTAGAATATCGTCTTCTGCTTCCTGGAAAGTATGGTATTTTACATCCGCTGTTATAAAAGCATCGGCTCCCGCTTTTACCGCATCTTTTATATATTCGCTTCCGGAACCGCCGCATACAGCAGCTTTTTTTATTTTCTTCTTTCCTCCTCCAGTGTACCTGAAGTTTCTCACCTTAAGCTTATCGCTTACATACAGAAGGAATTCTTCTGCATCCATTGGTTTATCCAGCATGCCGGCCGCACCAATTCCATGGTTCATATTTTCATTCTTAAGCGGGTATATATCGTATGCGGGTTCTTCGTAAGGATGAATCTTCAGCATTGCTGAAAGCACATTTTTCAGTTTCCAGGAATCGACAATTACTTCAAGTCTTATTTCGTTAACCGTCTCAAAAACTTCCTTAGTTCCGGATGCAGGATTAGTTTTATCGGAACCTTTGAAAGTTCCTTTCCCGGGAACTCTGAAGCTGCAGTTTGAATATTCACCTATCATGCCTCCGCCGGCATCAAAAATAGCATCGGATACTTTTTCAAGAGAATCTTCAGGAATAAAAACTGCAAGTTTAACCTGGTTAGCTTTAAGCCGGATTAGGAAATCAATATCTTTAAGTCCAAGCTGCTTTGCCAGTCTGAAACTTACACCGTCCCTTGTATAATCAAGGTTTGTATGTGCTGAATAAAGTGTAATATCATTCTTGATAAGCTTCTCTATAACCTTTGACCGGGGATCTGCGTCGGTTGAAATTCTTTTGAGGGGATTAAAGAATAGGGGATGATGGGTGATCATCAGATTGCACGACTTCCGTACAGCTTCATCAACCGCAGAGGGCGTCACATCCAGACAAAGGAAAATATTTTTTATATCTCTTTCACCGGATCCTACCTGCAATCCTACATTGTCCCTTTCCCAGGCTGTTTCTTTGGGAGCCCATTGTTCCAGATATTTAATTATTTCAATGCACTTCATAGCAAAAAAAAATGCACTTCTAAAATTTGAAGTGCATTTTTATAATTTCTCTGCTTTTATGGTTTTTTTGGGAGCAGAATTTTTAACAAGATCGAGAAATTTAAGTTTTTCTAAAATTAGTTTATCCATATCAAGTCTCTAAATATACCAGATCAATCCTTAATAATCAACAATCGAGCCAGTGCCCCGATTAATTTATTGGTTCGATCCAGTTTTCGTCTTCCTTTATCAGCTCTATCAGCTCATCTACAGCGTTTTCAGCAGGTACATTTTTCTTCACAACATCCTTTGCACGGTAGAGGGTAATCTTTCCAACTCCCGATCCTACATATCCATAATCAGCGTCTGCCATTTCACCGGGACCATTAACAATACATCCCATCACCGCTATTTTCACACCTTTCAGGTGTTCTGTCCGTTTTCTTATTTTCTCTGTTGTAATCTGCAGATCGAAAAGAGTTCTTCCACAGGATGGACAGGCAATGTATTCAGTTTTAGATATCCTTACCCTTGCAGCTTGCAGAATTCCAAAGAGTGTACGGTTAATAACCGTCTCATACGACTCTCGAATATTTACAAATTTTCTTACCAGTTTGTTGTGATCATTAAACTCTTTTTCTTCATCTTTTAACTTACCTTTTAAGGTAACCCATACTCCGTCACCCAACCCGTCAATAAGCAAACCCCCGATGTCAGTAGAGCTAAATAGCCGCAGCTGGTCTATATCAATATTATCATAAGTTCTTTTGATGATCACGGGGTTTTCGATCCCGCTATTTATCAGCTCAAAGAAAGCCCTTCTCTGTTCAGCCATCCCATGAAGATTTTCAGTTGTTAAAAGAATTACTGCTGTTTTATCTTCTTTAAGTCTGTTCAATATTTCTGTTGTAAGTCCTTTTAATTCAAGCTGAACTAAATTGAAGGAATCAGAAAGATCTTTTGTATTTAAGTAACCGCCGGGTGTAAGCAGCGGGAAACCCTTACGGTCGTTTTTCCAGGATTCGTAGTTCTTTACATGCTTCAGTCCCAAAGGGAGCTCAAAGAGTGGATTCTGATCTCCCGTGAACAATAAATCAGCGGCACTGTCGCTTACATTCCATTTGTCGGTTTCAGCATTATAGCGGTACCCGATATCAGCCAGGACTCCTGGTTCTGAAATACTTCGGATTGAATAATCGGCTGCAACTACAGGAACATTCGATCCTCCGATGTTCATCACTTCAAAAGTATGCCGCCTTATATATTGAAGTGGGTCTACCGGTACATCTATAACAGGAACAATTTCCTTATGATTCTTACGATCCCTGTACCTTTCAACAAGTTCAATAGCAACAGGAGCTTCAAATTCAGGATCCTCAGTGAGCGAAACGCGCACAGTATCACCAATTCCATCCTCAAGGAGAGTTCCGATACCGAGAGCAGATTTTATTCTTCCGTCTTCACCTCCACCCGCTTCCGTTACTCCCAGGTGAGTAGGGTAATTCATCCCTTCCTCTTCCATCTTTATTATAAGAAGACGGTATGCCTGCACCATCACCTGGGGATTGCTGGCTTTCATTGAAAGAACAATCTCTCTGTAATCAAGGTCTTCACATATCCTAACAAACTCCAGGGCTGACTCAACCATACCCAGCGGAGTATCGCCATATCTGCTCATAATTCTATCTGAGAGGGAACCATGATTCGTCCCGATCCTCATCGCAGTACCGTATTCTTTGCATATCTTAACAAGAGGAGTAAACTTCTGTCTTATCCTATCGAGTTCCTCCTGGTACTGTGTATCCGTATACTCTATAATATTGAACTTTTTCCTGTCGGCGTAGTTCCCCGGATTAACCCTCACCTTTTCGACTATTCTTGCGGCAATTTCGGCGGCATTGGGCGTAAAGTGAATGTCGGCAATCAGAGGCACCTTATATCCCCTCTGTCTCAATTCATTTTTAATATTCTGAAGATTCTGTGCTTCAAGTTTACTCGGGGCTGTAATCCTTACATAATCGCATCCCGATTCAACCATTCTAATCGTCTGTTCAACGGTGGCTTTTGTGTCCATCGAATCGGTAATAGTCATCGACTGAATTCTTATAGGATAGTCGCCTCCAAGCGGTATATCCCCCACATTTACAATTCTTGTTTTATAACGTGAATAAGAGGTGAGACTATTGCAGTATTTTTTTGCCTTACTTATCGATTCAATCATTAAAATATTCTTACCGGTTTAGATATAATATTAGATCTTTTTTATTAAAAAAAAGTTCCGAATTCAAGCCTGTCACATCAGCAAATATAACAAATACCCCGTACTCATTGAATGCATAATTGTGTTAAAATCTATCCCTGTGTTTATTGGCAGCATAAAAGTAACTTATTTTGTAAGCGAGAATTTTGTATTTATTCCTTAAATTGAATTTTAGTTAATTATAAATGATTTCGGTTCATAAAAGTCACTATGAGAATTTCCGAGAATAAAATAGAAGAAATACGTTCCGCGGCGAGTATTGTTGATGTTATCTCAGGGTATGTGCAGCTAAGGAAGCGGGGGAAAAACTTCCTTGGACTTTGTCCTTTCCATTCAGAAAAAACCCCATCTTTTACTGTAAGTGAAGAAAAGCAGATATTTCATTGTTTTGGCTGCCATACAGGCGGTAACGTCTATAAGTTCCTGATGGAATATGAGAAGATTTCGTTTGTTGAAGCGGTACAGGAACTTGCTGAAGAGCTGGGTATCCCACTTGAACCCGAACAGCAGGAGTCGGATGAACGTCAGTCTGAACAGGAAGTCCTTTACGATATCAACACTGAAACCGCAAGATACTTTTCAAAAAATCTGCTTAATTCAGATGAGGGCGAAATTGCACTTAATTATTTCCAGAACAGGAAGATAAAGCCTGCAACGATGAGAGCTTTTGGTCTGGGTTATGCTCCTAACGGGTGGGATAACCTCCTTCACTTTCTGCAGGAAAAGAAAATAGATATCGATAAGGCACTTGACCTGGGACTTATTGGAAAATCAAAGGAAGGCAGATTATACGATAAATTTTCTTCAAGGATAATCTTTCCCATTTTTTCGCCAAACGGCAGGGTTGTGGCATTTGCCGGCAGAATACTTGAAAAAAAAGAAGGATCCGCAAAATACCTTAATTCACCAGAGTCACTTATATATGTTAAGGGCAGAATCCTCTATGGATTGTCGCACGCCAAAGACGAAATAAGAAGACTTGATAAAGCTATCCTTGTTGAAGGTTATATGGATCTTATCTCCCTCTACCAGAGCGGGATAAAAAATGTTGTGGCTGTCTCGGGTACAGCGCTTACAGAAGACCAGGTGCAGCTTTTATCACGGTATACAAAAAACGTTGTTCTTCTTTTTGATGCAGATGCGGCAGGAATAAAAGCCGCGATGAGAAGTATTGAAATCCTGCTTAGAAAAGATTTTGAGATTAAAATTGTTTCACTCCCACAGGGAGAAGATCCAGATTCTTACGTGAACAATTACGGCAAAGAGAAGTTTGATGAACTTATAAAGTCGGCAAAAAATTTCCTTGAATATCAATCAGATTATTATGCTTCGCTGGGAATGTTTGAAGATCCCGCAAAAACAACCGAAGCGATCCGTGATCTTGTAAGACCTCTTGCCTTGATAAATGATGAACTAAAGGTAAATATTCTGATTAAAAATATTGCCAAAAAGTTTAACCTGAGAGAAAAACTCATAGAGAGCGAATATGATAAAATTAAAGCGGGATTAAACAGGCAAAAAACGGTTGAAGACAACAGGCAGCAGAGGAAATCGGTTCAGAAAGAAAATACTGTATTAAAATCAGAAGTAAAGCTGACCCTGGAAACTGTAAGTCTTGAACGAGAACTGGTAAAGCTGCTCCTTGAAGGAAACAGGGAAACATGCGATTTTATACTAAGGCACATAAAACCTGATGAGTTTCAAATAAGTATTCATAAGGATTTAGCCGAACTTGTTCATTCTGCTGTTCTCCATGATGATGACCTTACTGCTGCAGCCTTGATTGAAAAGCTGAATGACGAGGATGCAAAATCATATTCAAGAGAATTGTCGTTTGAAAAATACCAGATCAGTAAAAACTGGGATGATATCAATCCCTCGGTTGATTTCGAAAAAATATTGAAGAAGCATTCATCTGATGCAGTAAAGAAATTTAAGTTAAAGCAGGTTGAGGATAAAATAACTATCCTTAACAATTCAATGCAGTCACTTGCTGATGAAGATAGAAGGATTGACCTCCTGAAAGAGATCAGGGATCTGTTAAGAGAAAAACAGCTTATAAAAGAGGATCTGGAAGGGGAGGATGTACCATATGAGAATTGAAAAAAAAAGCCGCAATATATGCGGCTTTAGTGCCCCTGCCTCGATTAAATAATTAATCAGACAAATTTCTATTGTTTTAATAGAGAAAAAAATACGTATTTCGGAAAACTGCAGAAAAATTCTTTCCTTATTTGAACATATTCTTTCAGTCTATTTATTTTTATTTTCTATCCAATCAAATCAAATATTAATAATGCAGTACAGACAGGCTAAAAACGGTAAGCTCTTAATTCATATTATACCCAATAAATGCGACTTTTGCGGCTGCTGCGTGGGAGTTTGTCCCGAAGACGCAATCGAATTAAAAGAGGCCGAGATAAGTATAATTGATCCGCGATGCACCAATTGTGCAAAATGCGTTTGGAGCTGCCCCATTGAGGTTATTGAATTTAAAAAAGATGGGGTGCCGGCACAGATGTCGGGAGTTGATGAAATATGAATAAGAATTACGACGTAGTTGTTGTGGGGGCAGGACCAGCGGGAAGCATCGCTGCAAGAACGGCCGCTGAGCAGGGAGTTTCCGTACTAATGCTTGAAAAGGACCGCGATGTGGGATACCCGGTTAGATGCGGAGAGGCAATCAGCAAGGCAGGACTCGAAGAATTTATTCAGCCGGATCCCAAATGGATTGCTGCTGTAATAAGTAAATTTTCTTTCAATGCTCCTGATGGAAATGAAGTAATAATTGACTTCGGTGATGCGGGTTATGTTCTTGAGCGCCGGATATTTGACTATGAACTGGCCAGAACTGCCGCAGCCGCAGGCGCTGAAATTTTAACCAGGGCTTATGTTAACGGCCTACTCTTTACTGATGGTAAAGTAAGCGGAGTGAAATATGAGTTTAATGGAGAACAAAGAGAAGTAAATGCAAAAGTGGTGATTGCAGCAGACGGGGTGGAATCGCGCGTCGGCCGGTGGGCAGGATTAAAAACATACATAGATTTCCGTGATATGGAAAGCGCCGTACAGATTACAGCTGCAAATATTCCGGTTAAAGAAGATGCACTATACTTTTATTTTGGTCAGGAATATGCGCCCAATGGCTATTTCTGGATATTCCCTAAGGGAGACGGTAAGGCTAATATCGGATTGGGGGTAAGTGGACTTATAGGGAAAAGGAAATCTGCACAATCCTTTCTGAATGATTTTATGTGCAAGCATTACCCTGAAGCTCCTGTACTTACTACGATAGCGGGGGGAGTACCCTGCAGCATTACCTTACCTAAGATCTCTGCGCCGGGAATTCTGCTTGCAGGAGATGCCGCCAGGCAGGTAAATCCCTTAAGCGGCGGAGGTATTTCAAGTGGAATGAGAGGGGGCAATTCAGCAGGAGAAATTGCTGCGGTATCTGTTAAAACAAAAAACCCGGATCATATTCTAAAGTATGATGATGAATGGGCTAAACGTTTAGGAAAAAGACATGAGATCTTTGACCGGATAAAGAATGGAATTTATAATTTCTCAGATGAAAAATTTAACAGTATCGCCCGCAGCTTCTCAAAAGTTCCTTACGAGAAAAGAACCCTGAAAAAATTATTCACAACTGCTCTTGTAAACAATCCCTCCCTGATCTACGATGTTGCAAAGGTATTCATAGAAAAGAGCACCAATCCAAAAATATATTAATTGAACCTTTCCCCTCAGCCGCAAAATTGTTGTTGCTTCTTCGGTTTTTATAAAATATCTTCAGATGACTAAATAACGGGAATAATATATCCGGGGAAAGAATATGTCTATTACAACATCGCGTACCAGTGAAAATGCTCAGGTAAAGATTGATTTTAGTCAGTGCAGCGATTGCGGCCTGTGCTCGGTAGTCTGCAAAGACCTTACACTTCAGATGAAGAACGGGAAAATCACAATTGACCAAAACCCGGTCTTCGGCTGTGTAGGCTGTGCCCAGTGTGCAGCCGTTTGTCCTGAAGATTGTATCGAGGTAGAAGGGCGCACAATTACAATGGACGACTTCGTTCCGCTCCCCGAAGCAAAAACAGCAGCAAATTATGAACAGCTATATTCACTTTTGTTCAAACGGAGAAGTATAAGAGACTTTAAGGATAAACAGGTTGAACAGGAAATTATTGATCAGATAATGAAAGCTGCGGTAACCTCCCCGATGGGTATTCCTCCTTCTGATGTGGAAGTTGTGATCTTCAGGGGTAAGGAAAAGGTCAAGGCATTCTCAGATGATTTCATTAAATACCTGGAGAGCATCCGCTGGATGTTTTCAAAATGGACACTTCCTTTCTGGAAACCTTTCCTTTCGCATGCTGACTATGAAATGTATAAATCCTTCCTTGTACCGCTGATTGAATTTGTTGTTGAAAGGAATAAAAAAGGTGAGGACTGGCTTCTGTATAATGCCCCGCTTGCATTGTACTTTTATGGCTCTCCTTATTCAGACCGCGCTGATCCTTATATCCCGGCCTCTTATGCAATGCTTGCAGCAGAATCCCTGGGGCTTGGAACCTGTATGATAGGAAGTATACATCCTTTCCTCGAACACGGCGGCACTTCGCTAAAGCAAAAATATCATATAAATAACAGGTGCAAAAGCGGTATTTTCCTCATCATAGGGTACCCCAAAGTTAAATATCATAAAGGTATTAAAAGAACCTTCGCAAAAGTAACCGAAGCCTGAATTGTATTTTTTTCTCTGCCATCGTTAATCGGAAAGAGGCTGCCTGTTTAAGACAGCCTCTCACTTTTTCTCTTAAAATCGATCCATCACTTACTATAACGACATTTGTCGTTATTTCAAAAGCAGCATCTTCTTCGAACTTACATAATCATTAGCCCTTAGCTGGTATATGTACACGCCGCTTGCCAGTCTGGAAGCATCAAAGTTAACTGAATACCTTCCTTGGGTCTTCTGTTCATTTACCAGGGTTGCAACTTCCTTACCCAGGATATCATAGATCTTAATGGTAACAAATCCTGTCTTCGGCAGCTGATAGTTTATCGTTGTCGCGGGGTTAAATGGATTCGGGTAATTCTGAAACATATCATATGTGGTGATTAAATCTATACCATTGTTATAATCTACCATATTGGATGCCCTTTTTTCAAGTACATCCTGATCATTCATCGCGTCGGTCAATGAATAGAGTGCATCAAAGTTATTGTCTACCGTTAGTTTTAATCTGACCGTCCTATTTCCAATCCCGGAGGTATTCACCTCATAAGAGATATTATCATATTCGGTTAGGTTATCCGGTGTAAATGTAATATCATCAAGAACACCCAAGACCTCACCTGTTGATTCGTCGATTAAGGTTACAAGAAAATTTACATAGCCGTTTTCTCCCAATAGATTAGCTGCAGCCAGAGAATCTGTTGTGCCGAAGCAAACACTATAGAGAAACTGTGAATTATCATTAATGGAAATAGGGCTACTAAGCAGACATTGATTTAAGTCAGTCTTCGTGTTGATAGTGATGCTATCATTCAGGGATATAAAACCTATCGGATTATTCTCAATAGTAATATCTCCGAGCATAAAATAAAACTGAACACTGTCGGCGGAGATAACTCCCTGCCTGCCCGTGTGCATTTCGGCTAGTCCCGTCACCTTTTCGAGGGAATAATACGTGCTTAAATTGTTAGAGGTCAGAAAGTAGAACGGGGCCGTCGCGGTATTTAGAGCATCTACATACATACTTGAGGATCCCACTCCATTGGAAAGTTGGACATCTTGTGCCGTAATTCCTGATATTGATCTAATCGTAGACAGAGTATTATCAACGAACTTTAAATTCCCTGATTCGCTCCACGCGAATGCAAAATAATTATCGTCATTATCACTGTTAATAGTCAAAGAACGTGCTCCATAGCTGAAATTCCAATACCGATCAGCGTCAACGCCCTTATATACTACAACCGGTGACATAATCTGATAATGTTTTGCTAACCAGACTACTCTAGCAGTTTGACTTGTCATATAAACTGACGGTGTATTATTATAACTAAACCCGTCCTGTCCCGAAACGTTATAAGCAGTTCCCTGAATTACACCATTTGGATATATTTTAGCATACCAGATAGTCCTGTTATCCTCCCAGGCTAAACCATATAAACCGCCGAGATTTCCATTTCTAAATGCATCTATTGATGGGTTAATACTACTCAAAGTTGTTCCGGATAAAATGGAAGAACTACCTGATAAAAGTAAAGGATCCTGAGAAAGATTTGTAATATTTGCTTGCTGACGTCTCAATCCGGAATTTGTATGCCATACTATCTGTACTCCTGCTCCCTGATAAGCAGGATACATCGCTATTACAGGTGTTGTGTTAATCTGAGAGGATTCATAGCCCGAATAGACGGTTTCTGTTTGGATTTTGCTATAAATGGAATTTCCGTCTTTGGCTATGAGACCAGCAAATACAACAGCCTGTATAGAGTAGTGATAACCAGTACCGGGTTCTTTCTGTTGAAATGTAATTACGATATAACTTCTGGGAAGAGGTCCGTTCGTTAAAACCCAGTCGATCGAGGGATGCGAACCACCAGATACATCAAGTGGTTTCCCGTTATTCATCAGAGTCCAGGACTGACCGTTATTAATGCTTATTTCATACCAAACGTGACCCATACTTTCATAAACCCGATGCAAATAGCCCACCTGATAGTCTACCGTTCGGACGATTTTCCTTTGGCTGCCCAAGGAATATCCTTCTGAGTTATTCGATAGGCCTTGACCTTTGAGGTTAGCTTTAACTGTTGCTCCGCTGTTGTTAAATACAACCGCGGTTGTTAGTGCTGTTACGTTTTGAAACGAAGCGCTGTTTACTGGTTCAGCAGACCAGCTTTGGAAATAAAACTTTCTAATTCCCAAAGTACCCCCAGCGTCTAGGTTTTGAGGGCTTATTGCCTGCACGGAATAGTTCGGAACATTTGGATCGAAAGTAGGATCTTGATGTAGGAAGACACCTCCATAAGCATTATCAGAGTTATTATATGTTGTAAATGGAGAAGTATATTTTTTAGGTTCATTAGATTGGTACCATATATTATTATCTTTATAATAATAAAAGGGATCTACAAAATTTATAAACCCGGAACCTCCGTCAATTCCTTCAATTTTATTAACCAAATGTACTTGGGAGGTTGGATCAAAATTAGCCCACATTGACACAGGGTTAGATGCGTTTGCCTGGAAATCATTATTTACGACATATCTATCGGCCTCACCAGTCTGCCCCCAGAAAAGATGTTTTTGTGTAGTTCCTGATTGATTCCAATTATAAGCAAAGGGAAGTTCATCAGTACGAATAGTATGTGATCCCCATGCAGGGTGTTTGGTTGTTCCGGAGGGAAAGGGATGCTGGTAATCATTATCTAAGACTAACGCACCATAACTTTCGTTACTGCCAATTTTGTTGTAGAAGGTGAAATTTTGTGTTTGAGTTGTATAGTGAAATGTTATATCAATTGATGGTGAAGTTGATGAGCCGTTATCCATGGGATAAATTCTCCACCAGGGCGCACTCCCATCCTCGCTTCTCATTGCAAGAGTTATAGAATTGTCAACATTTGTTATGGCAGTTTGGATTTTGGCTAAGAAATCAGCTCCTGTCACTGTAGCCGTATACGTTACATATCCGCTTGAATTGGATACAACGTTGTCCTCAAATATTTTCCTATCATCATTATATGTGACCTGAGTAGTATAGTAATTTATATCAATATTTTCCCAGTTACTTTCAATCCAATGGAACGTGAAAGGTAAATTTCTTTGAGCATAAGTCATACTGCGAGCTTTAAATGCTATATCGATTGAGGTTAATGTAGCCTCTGAAGGAATATTTTGATTATTCCATTGCCAGTTCAAGAAACAGATGTATTTTACTACAGGCGGTCCAGCGTTGACACCAATATAATGTTCACCCCCACCTTCAGGCGAAGATTTAGGAAGCAGCCAATAAGTTCCCCAGTCTTGTTCTCTTACAGGCCCATAGGTATGTTGATCTTGTGGATAAAGACTAAAAGAAATGAAAAAAAGAAAAAGGAAAATAAGGAAAGGTTTCATTTTATACCTCTAATTATGTTTTATTAGAGGGCGGATATAGTTATTTTTACAATGCAAACAGGAAAGCGCATTTGTACGCAATATAAATGGTCGCTTTAACTTTTGTTTGCAATTATACTCCTGCGCCGCCGCACCAGGAGTCTATCTTTTAATTAACATTACTATAGCAGCGTCTCCCTTACGCCCAACAACTGCCACATTATTCTCTGTTGGGTAAACAGTATACCACACAATATCACTATCAGGACTATACGGGTACCCAATCTGTTTCCAGCTAATTCCGTTAAAATGCCTTAGCGTGTTTCTGTCACCGGCAATCCACATATCATTCGATTTAACTCCTTTTACATCCCCGATATATCCCCTGTAATACAAGCCTGGATTACCGCCGATATAGTTTTGAGGCAATGAATTTACATAATCCCATCTGCCGAATTTATACTGGTATAATAAATTTCCAGCTGCATAAAGTGTATTTTTTTCATCAAGCCAGATTGTCGGTAAAGATCCAAATAGATCGGGATTAAATAATTCTTGAGGAATAAGAATCCTTGAGTTTACGAATGTTTCGAAACCCGAGCTATTTTTTTTTCAGGATAATTCCTTTAACATTGTTAGCATCTGAGCCACTTATAAATATATTATCACCTGATATACCAAACATATCAACAAGAGACAT
>CAWDAK010000008.1:0-442322 GCA_963800255.1 uncultured Ignavibacteria bacterium
AATAAAATCAACAAAAAATGTTAAATAAGATTAAAAGTAATTTTATTCATTCATCTGATCGACAAAGATTGTTGGTTGGGATGAGTGATAATGTCAGAATCAAAAAGTGAGTTAGCACTTCTCTCTATTACACAAGCTTCAAAAGAGCTAATGGTCGGGAAGAAACGAATCTATCAAATGATAGATAATAGGGAAATCGGGGTAATTCAATTTGAGAACGGTACCATCAAAATTCCAAGGATGGAATTAACCAGATGGATTCTCGATAAAACAACCTATCTAGCAAAATAACAATCCGAAAACTGAAAATAAGAAACTCAGAACTACTCCTGAGTTTGACATCAATTCGGTAATGGAAAAAATAATAAGGGGAAGTAAAGATGAATAAGAAAAAGGTTAATCATTTATATATTAAAAATGGGAAATGGTACATTCGATATAAAAATCCAAAAACTAAAAGATGGACAGGAGTATCAACAAAGCTACCAGCAACAAGAGATAACCGAAAAAAGGCAGAAGAGTTCAGAGATAAACTACTTGAAGAAATAGATAAGTTTGAGGACTTTGTTTATACTGAAGGAAGTATTGATTATGCATTTAGACATTTCTTAAATGTAAATTCAAATAAATCTTTAGCGACGAAAAAGACATATGACATATTCTACAGTTATCTTACGAGGCGATTCAGTGAAGATACTCCCTGCATTGCTATAGATAAGAAAAGTGCAGAGGAATTCCTGATATGGTTATATAAACTTGATACCATTGCACATAACACAAAATACGGAATACAAAAAAACTTCCTGAAGTTTTTAAGGTTCCTTTTCGAATATGAATATGTTCCTCACGTATTTATTATTAACAAAGATGTCAGAATCCATTCGAAGGTGTATGAGCCAATAATATTTTCAGATGAAGACAGACAAAAGATTCTGACTTCTTTTGATGAAGAGGAGAAAAATGGGAATTTCAGGTTAATGGTTACTTTGCTAATGTATACTGGTCTCCGCCCTAGTGACATTATCAATGTTAGTGCTGAAGATGTGAATCTTGAAAAGATGGAAATGAAGTTTTACTCTTCAAAGACCGATCAGTGGTTTATCCGGCCGCTTCATCCGGCTCTGAAAAATATTTTAGAAGAACGAATCAGTGAAGTTCAGCCGGGTAAATTATTTAATTACACCGAAGTTAAGAATATGGGGAAGGCTTTCAGCAGATACCTGAAAAAAATAGGATTGAATAATAAAAAATATAATCTTCGAACTTTCAGGAAAGATTTCATTTCAAGGGCTCAGGAAGCTGGCATCAGTATCAATACAACAGCATTGTTAGTAGGACACGCAAATATAAAAACTACTATGACCTATTACACAAAACTTTCCACAAAACACCTCAGAGATGAACTAAAAAAACTACCTGATGTGTAAAGTTTCGGTAAAATTTGTTACCGAATTTGTTACCGGTCAAAATTCATTTAAAATGACAAAGCCTGTAAGTCTTTATCTTACAGGCTTTTAACTAAGCGGGGCCGACGAGACTCGAACTCGCGACCTCCTGCGTGACAGGCAGGCGTTCTAACCAACTGAACTACGACCCCGAAACTGTTTAAGAACTTCTCGAAAAAGAGATTCAAATATATGCCAAGATGACTCTAAAATCAACTCTTTAAATCAGTAAAATCACTTTTTATTGCCCAAACGATATGCCCACAGATTTTGCAGCGAAAACTGCCTGATCATCGGGTTTTACCAGTTTCTGTCTTGCTATTGCATCCGCTATAAGCACATTTTTGATTTCATTCCCTTTAAGGGCTACCATTCTGCCGAATTTCTTCCGGCTTGCCAGATCGATGGCAAATGCTCCGAATTTGGTGGATAATAAACGGTCATATGCTGTGGGACTACCGCCTCTCTGCAGATGGCCAAGTACTGTCACCCTGGTTTCTCTTCCGGTGATTTTCTCAATTTTTGCGCCTACTACCTCACCTATTCCCCCTAACTGGTTCGGATCATGCCTTTTTATATCCTGCCCTTTTGTGATTAACTCACCATTTTCTGCTTTGGCGCCTTCCGCTACACATACGAGACTGAATTTCTTTCCACGCAATTCTCTTTCTTTAATTTTATTAGCAATCCTATCCCACGAAAATGGTATCTCGGGAATAAGTATAATGTCTGCTCCGCCAGATAAACCACCGTTCAGTGCAATCCAGCCTGCATATCTTCCCATTACTTCAACTACAATGACCCGGTGATGCGATGATGCTGTTGTATGCAAACGATCAAGAGCCCACATAACTACGTATACAGCTGAATCGTGTCCGAAAGTCATATCGGTTGCTTCAAGGTCATTATCAATTGTTTTGGGTACTCCTATAACGTTCATACCCATTTTGGATAGTTTGTTGCAGATGTGCATAGTACCGTCTCCGCCGATAGCAATCAATGCATCTAGGTTCCATGCCTGGTAGTTTTTAAGTGCAGCTTCTGATTTATCACGTATTTCAATTTTACCGTCTCTGTCAACAGGCCAGTGGAACGGGTCTCCTTTATTTGAGGAGCCTAAAATGGTGCCGCCTCTTGCTAGTATTCCTGATACATCGTCATTCTTTAGTTCTCTGGCTCTGCCGTCAACAAGTCCTTCAAAACCATCCATTATACCGAAAACGGTCATACCATAATCCTGAGCGGGTTTTGTAACTCCCCTAATTACGGCATTCAAACCGGGACAATCACCGCCGCCTGTCAATATTCCTATTCTTTTAACTTTTGCTGTGGGCATTTTGCTCCTTCGTAATTACAATATATTCCAGATTTTTAAATTGACGAGCTTTAAATATACTATTTTTGATAGATGATTGGAATTTCAACGTGTAGAAAATATGCCGGTGTGTGTTTTAATAATGATCCTCATACTGAACTTGTCCGTCTTTCGTAAACTTTTTTTCATAAATAAGTTTTCCCTTTTCGTATTTCTGTATTCGTTCCAGCTTGCCATCCTCGTAAAACCTGGTTGATTCACCATTCAGGATACCTTTATCATAGTGGACTGCCATCCTCAATTGCCCGTTTTTATAATATGCTTTAAGTTCGCCTTCCATCTTATCGTTCACATAATTTACCGTTGAGGCAAGTTTACCATTCTCAAAAAAGTACTTCTGGATTCCAACCTTTTTTCCGTTTACTAAGGTGGTGGTTGACTCCAGTTCTCCGCCATCATAAAAAGTTTTTTTGATGCTGCCGTTTTCAGGCTCATTATTATTTTCCTGGCATCCTGCGGCAAACGAAAATAAAATTACAAGTAATATTAATTTTAATGGCATTCTTATCATCTTTCTACCTTAAAACATTCTGAATAATCTTGAAAAAATTATAAAAATATGCAGGAAAATTAAAGTCGGTTATTCCCCTTAGATCTTATTCTTTTATGATTTTTACGTCTCCCTGGAACTCTCTTACTTTCTCAAAGAAGAAGTCAGGCAAAGGAGTGGATTTGCGTGTTTTTGGGTCCACCTGCACAACTACACCTGAACCATCCACGATGATTTCACCAGTTCTGCTGTTCTCAATCAGATGATCAAAACCGTATGATGAATTTTTAATATAGGATATCCTGGTGTACACATTCAACTCATCATCATAACGTGCATGGCCCCTATAATTTATTTCGTTCCTGACCATAAAAAATAACCTACCGTCAGAGAAAATTCCGCCTTCAGGCATCAGTCCTGCTGCCTTTATGTACTGAAGCCGGGCATGTTCGAAATAGTTGATGTATACTGCATTGTTACAGACACCCAGCATATCTACTTCATTAAACCGAACAGTAACTTTGATCTTATGTTTAAACTTTTCTTTGTCCATCAGAGGAATACTTCCCTTAATATTTTACATGCTTTTTCTGTCTCTTCGAAACTTACATCCAGGTGAGTGATTGCCCTGAGTGAATCGACTTTACCTACAGAAATCAGCAATCCTTCCTTCCTGCAATCCTCAATCGCTTTTTCTACTGAAACCTTTAAAGGTTTAAATATCAGGATGTTTGTCTGAACTGCATCCATATCTATTTCAAGTGAAGGGATTTCAGATATCGCCTCGGCAAGAATCCTGGCTTTCCTATGGTCTTCATCAAGTCTTCCGGTATTATTTTTAAGTGCGTACAGTCCTGCTGCCGCAATAATACCCACCTGCCTCATTCCACCTCCCCAGGCTTTACGTATACGGAATGCCTCTTTAATAAATTCTTTCGTTCCGGCAATAATTGAACCTACAGGGGCACCTAGTCCTTTTGAAAGACAGCATGATACTGAATCAAAGTGTTCCGCATAATCTTTTACAGGAATCCCGGAGGCTGCAGAAGCATTCCATATTCTTGCCCCGTCAAGATGAGAATACAGATTGTATTTCTTTGCCAGTTTTCTTAATGCGATGATGTTGTCCAGAGGCTGTATCGCTCCCCCGGCCCTGTTATGAGTGTTCTCAACCTCGATCACTTTAGTTTTTGCCATATAATACGCACTGGCCGGTCGAATATAAGGCTCTACCTGTTCGGGGGTTATTACACCATTCTTTCCGTCAATCGGTGAAAGCTGTATACCGCTTAAAGCAGCGGGAGAACCTGACTCATAATTAAATATATGTGAGTCTCTTTCACATATTACCTCATCGCCCGGATTGGTTAATACGTTCAGGCAGATCTGGTTTCCCATTACTCCGCTTGGCACAAAAAGAGCCGCTTCTTTGCCAAGAATTTCTGCAGCATATTCCTGCAGCCTGTTAACGGAGGGATCTTCCTGGAATACGTCATCCCCTACCTCTGCCTTATACATTGCTTTCCGCATTTCTTCAGAGGGACGGGTTACTGTGTCGCTTCTTAAATCAATAAATTTGTCCGCCATTGTATTACTTCTTTTTTTCTTTTTTAATTACCGCTTAGAGATTAAATTTTTCTTTTATCTTCTTAAGGATGATTATTCCTATTACCCATAGGGAGAATACCGAACATAACATCGGGATGACCGAATGAGTTTTTGTATAAAATGTTTCTTCAGTCTCAAGCGGTACATCCTGCACTATTATATCTTTTGTAAACATCTTTGACTGTACTTTGGTTATACCAAGCGGGTTAATATAACAGCTTATTCCTCCATTGGCTGCACGAAGCACTGAACGCCGGTTTTCTACAGCCCGGAGTACTGACATTTCTTTATGCTGATAGGGTCCGCTGGAATTTCCGTACCAGCTGTCATTAGTTACCACCGTTATAAGCTGAGCTCCCTTCTGAATAAATGATGATACGAAATCGGGATAGATAGATTCGTAACAGACGAGTCCATTTAGTTTTAATGTATCCTCACTATTTTCATTTTTTATTTTTAACGGAAGCTTAAACACAAGTGTATCTTTGCCTAAATTCCATCCGGAAATGCCTACCCCCCACTGAAGGAGATTAGCAAGAAAAGGAAAAGTATCAACATATGGCACACGCTCACCGAAAGGGACAAGTTTCATTTTTCCATAACGCTGGATATCGCCTGAATAGGGTGAAAAAAGAAACACTGCATTATACGTTCTGTAATAATACTCACCGATCTTGCTGTATTTAACGTCCTCAGGAAGTTCTGATCCTTTTTCATAATACCTTATATCCGGCATTCCGGTAAGAATCCATACCTTTTCAGTCCTTGCGAATGTATATATAGAATCGAGGGAATTTCTGTATTGACCACTTAGAAGGAAAACCGGAAGTGCAGTTTCAGGCCATACAACAAGTTCTGCTCCCTTTTGTACTGCTTTACGCGACATATCAAGATACATATGTGTAAGCTGGTCTACGCTTCCTCCACTCCATTTTTTCCAGGGATCAAGGTTCGGTTGTATCAGTCCAACCCTTACTGTTTTATCTGAAATCTTAAAGGTATTTAACCTGTAGGCACCGTAAGCCAAAATTAAAATTATTAATGCTGCGCTAATGCCAAAATGCAAGTAGGAATATTTCCTTTTCAGCGGATAGAAAGCTATACCTTTATAGATCAGTACATTTATCATTACAACAAGGAACGATAATCCCAATGTACCAACGATATCTGCAATTTGAATAAATGAAATAAAATGAGGGAGCCCGTTCCCAAGTGTTAGCCAGGGGAAGCTGAGTTCGGTAATCATATAGACATACTCATAGCTCACCCAGAAAAGAGGGAAAAGGAAAAGAGTTACAGATAACGGAAATATTTTTCTTGAAAAATAGAGTAGAGTTGAAGGAATGAGAAAAAATACAGGATTTACAAATAGAAGCAATGCACCGGAAATCATAAGGAAGGGGTCGGTTTCAGGCTGCCAGCTCCCTACCCAGTATATTGTCATCAATCCGAAAACAAAAGCCATCAGGTAGGTTGCAGAGTTTATTTCTATCAGTCTGCCGCGTCTTTCAATGACAATTAAATAAGGTACAAGGCCGATAAGCATAAGGATTGTAAACGGGAAAGGAAAGGGTGTGAATGATACCCCCAGAAATATTCCGCTGATTATCAGCAGAAGTCGGTCCTTTCTTCTGAGTTTTTTTTCTTCATCAGAAATAAAAGGTCTGTTTTTCCAGAAGAACAATCTCAATTCTTAATTTTCCTTTTCTTTATGATAAATCTCAACACAACCAGTACAGCCACAACCCCGGTAATTATCCAGGCAATATTACCATAGGTTGAAAGATATTTATCAATAGTTTCTATATTATTCCCGAAAATCAGCCCAAGGTAAATAATAATTGCATTCCAAATAAAGGCACTAACTGCAGCAAGGATAGCTGTTTTTTTAAATTCGAGTTCACTTAAGCCAGCAAAGAAAGATATTACCGACCTGGTACCGGGAAGGAACCTGTTAGCGAGGATAATCCAATAACCCCATTTCTTAAACCATAGTTCAACTTTTGTTAGGGCTTCAATGGAGATAAATTTTATCTTTCCGGCCTGGATTATTTTGCGGTCGAGCTGGGTACCGATATAGAATAAAGTCATAAACCCGACAACGCTCCCTAGCGTTGTTACCAGCAATGTTGGAATAAAATGAAGCTCTCCGGTTCCTATTAAAGAACCACCGACAACTATGACGAGGTCGCTTGGGGAAGGAGGAAATACATTCTCAATAAAGGAAAAGAAAAATAATGCTACATAGATCCAGAATGGCGTAAGCTGAGAAATAAAATCCAGGATATGTTCAATCATACTTAAATATCTTTAATTAAAAGTACGGTTGAGAAGACTCCGACTCCTTCTTCTCTGCCCACAAAACCTAATTTTTCGTTGGTGCCGGCTTTCACCGAAACCTGGTCTAATCCTACTTCCAGGATCGAAGAAATATTTTCACGCATTTTCATAATAAACTTTGCTATCTTCGGCTGCTGAAGGGAAATCATTGCATCCAAATTTCCCAGGGAATAACCTTTTTGTTTTACCATTTTATAAGTTAGCTTGAGAAACATAGCACTATTGGCGTCTTTGAATTCTGCATTGGTATCAGGAAAATGCTGGCCAATGTCACCCAGCGCAAGGGCACCAAGTAGAGCATCGGTGATGGAGTGGAGAAGTGCGTCTGCATCTGAATGTCCCAGCAGACCTTTCGAATGAGGAATCTCTATCCCACCCAGGATAAGCTTACGGCCTTCCGTTAGAGCGTGAACGTCAAAACCGAACCCAGTTCTGAATTTCTGGTTCAATACCTTATCTCAAAATGTGTGAATTCATTTTTACTTTCTCCCCAGTTCACTTTGCAGTTTTTAACCGAAGCATGCGAGGGCCCGACTTTAATTCTTTTAAATAATTCCTCAATCTTTGCCCTGCTTCCTTCAACAACAGTAAGAACCTCACCTGAATACAGGTTTTTAGTATAACCATTTAGTCCGAGACTTTCAGCATTCTTAATTATAAAATACCTGAATCCAACACCCTGTACCAGACCATTAGCAATTATTTCTGCTCGTTTCTCAGTATTACTCATGCTGCTTTTTCGCTTTTTTTATCAATCAACTCAGAGACCAGAAGACCTGAAAATATAAGAGCTCCTCCAATCAATCCAAAATTAGAAATTTTTTCTCTTAACACAAAGAATGCAACTATTGCAGAAAAAATTGGCTCTAAAGCATAAATAATTCCCGCCCTGGCAGGTAAAATCAGCTTCTGGTATCTTGTCATTATAATAGTTGTTACGATAGTTGCAAGTATGGAAGTGTATCCCACGGCAAAGATTAAGTTTGGTGTAAACTCAAGATGCGGCTTTTCTAATCCAAAGAAGGAAAGAGAAAAAGCAGCGATAATTCCACAAACGCCTGTTACTGCGATTTGAAGGAATACCAGTGGCCTGTAATCAAATTTTTTACTTATAATATCAAGATAAACAACATAGAGGGAGAAGAAAAAAGCGCACAAAAGCGTAAAAAAGTCGCCGATGTTAAAACCTTCACCAATTTCAGAGAATACAGATAAAATTGAAGTTCCGGTGCTCGAGAGTAAAATGAGTCCTGTTACCGCTAAAATAATTCCGACTACACTCCCCTTTGAAGGCAGTTTTTTCAGGATGATTATCTGCAGAAGCGGGGTAAAAATGACAAATGTTCCTGTGATGAATCCTGATTTGGTAGCGGAAGTATAATTAAGACCAATTGTTTGCGTAGAGAACCCGAGGAAATATAAGATACCAAGGAGGATGCCTCCAAACAATACAGGCTTTGAGATACTTCTTAATGCTTTGAACATAAACGGAAGAAGGATGAGGGCAGCGAAGGTAAAGCGAAGAGAAATAAATACAAGCGGAGAGGCATCATGCAGCGCGGTCTTAATTATAGTAAAGGTTGCGCCCCAGATGAGGGTAGCGGTTAGAAGAGTAATTTCACCTTTGAACTTATTCATAGATACGGAGGCGTAAATCTGAGAACTTACTTACCTTTCTCCTTTTCGCGGGAATAACCGAAGTACCGAAGCATTTTTTCGTCAGAGCGCCAGTTTTTCCTTACCTTTACACGAAGCTCAAGGTAAACCTCTCTACCTAAAAATTCCTCCACAGCCTTACGTGATTTTTCCCCAAGTTTTTTTATCGCACTCCCCTGTTTTCCGATAATGATACCCTTCTGACTCTCTTTTTCAACCACGATTTCAGCATCTATATAATCTTTGTTGGCCTCCCTCTCCTTGAAGTCATTTATTATTACCTCAACAGAATAGGGAATTTCTTCACGGTAAAGATCGAGTATTTTCTCCCTTATAATTTCTGACACGAAAAATCGTTCATTTGCGTCGGCAACAATCTCATCAGGATAAAACTTCGGGTTTTCAGGAAGAAGATCTACTATCTCTACAAGAACTTTCTGCACATTATAATTAACACTTGCGGCTAATGGAATTATGCATTTGAAGCTGCCTTTTCCTTCAAATTTAGACAGCATCACGGTGACTACTTCCTGCTGTATTTTATCTACTTTATTTAGGACAAGGAGAACTGGTACTCCGGAATCAAGGATTTTTTTAACTTCAGGGAGAGAAAGGAGCTTGTCCCCTTCAGGATCATCAGATACATCAATTATAAGCACGAAGATATCCGCATCGTCGATGGAGCGTTTCACATCATCCATCATTTTTTCCTGCAGCAGATATGCGGGTTTAAGAATTCCAGGCGTATCAAGAAAGATAATCTGGTAATTTTCTTCTGAAAGTATCCCGAGAATCCTTTTGCGCGTTGTCTGCGGTTTTTCGTTAACTATGGATATCTTCTGGGCAATTAATGCGTTCAGTAAGGTCGATTTACCAACGTTTGGTAACCCTAGTATTGCAACAAATCCGGCTTTTGTGTTCATATCATTTCTTTATAATTATTCAATCACTACTGCTGTGCCGCTGGCACTAACCATAAGCATATTACCACTGCCTCCGCCAATAGTTTCATAATCAAGGTCAACACCAATAACAGCATTGGCTCCCATCGCCTGCGCTGCCTGCATCATCTCGGCAACCGCAATATCTTTTGCTTTACGCAGTTCCTTTTCGTAAGCAGCAGATCTTCCGCCTACAATATCCCTTATCCCGGCAAATATGTCCTTAAAAATGTTAGCGCCCATAATAGCTTCACCGGAAACAAGACCAAAGTATTGCTTAACTTTTTTACCCTCTACTGAGTGGGTTGTGGTTACAAGCATGTTGTCCTCTTTTTTTTGTAGAAACATTATAAAAATAACAAAAAGAGGGGAATCTTTTGTGAGTATCCCTAAAAATAAAGGAAGTAGGTGATTATATTAGAGCAGCACTGGATGTAAGTGAGGCCTTATAGCGGGAGCGTTAACACGAATATATTTTGAGTTTTCACAATTTAGTTAGTTTTGCTTTGGCTTGTTTATGACTATCAAAGAAGAACCATGCAGATAGGATTATTACGAAAGAAAAAATAAAGCCGATAACCGAAACATTCCCCGAAGAGAATAACGTTTTTATCCCATACACCAGTTTTTCCACCAGATAAATAAAATTATCGGCACCGGAACTTCTTCCTTCATTACTGCTTCCCATTGAGAGTATATAAGAGGTAAGGTAGCCTATAATCCCTAGACTCATAAGCACAAATACAGATGAGATTGAAAAGATAAAATATCTTTGTCCTTTTGGATTAGTTCTCCTGATAATTTTCCTCATCAGCACTGATGAGAAATCAAGTGAGGTAGTTCTTACAGGATAATGCTTAAGCTCATTGTGAACCAGCTGCATTGCCAGAAGCCGCCTTTTAGCGTCTTCCGATGCTTTTAGAATTTCCTCTGTTTCTTTCAGCTCTGCAGCACTCAGTTCGCCGTCAATGTACCTGTTTAACAGCTCGTCTGTTAATTCCTTCATAACATCTCCATGGTGTAATTTTTCTTAAGGACAATATCCTTAAGAGCATTCCTTGATCTGTGCAGAAGCACCTTCACATTGGAAACAGATCTGTTTGTAACTTCACTTATTTCCTCACACGACATTTCTTCAAGATAAAACATTGTCAGTACAGATGCATAATTTTCTGGCAGCATATCCAGCAGTTCATCTATCAACTTACTTAATTCCTTTTTTTCGGAATGTGCCGAATAAGAATCATCAACAAGGTTTAATTCTTCATCTATTGATGTCATTTCTTTCTCAATTTTTCTACTTTTTGCCGATAACCTTGTAAGTGCTGTATTATATACAATCCTGTAAAACCATGTTGAGAATTTGGCTTCCTGTTTGAAATTATTCAATCCATAAAATGCTTTCAGAAAAGCATCCTGCAGAACCTCTTCCGCTTCCATCGAATCTTTAAGCATACCACATAAAAGCGAAAACGCCTTATCTTTATATCTGTCAACCAGTATTTCAAAATCGGATTGATTTCCTTTCCTGACAGATTCGATAATCTCGGTATCGGTTAATTCTCTCATCTAAGCATTAGACCCGGTTGTTCGGAATTTGGTTACAGATCGTTGATGAAATACTACATATAAAATAAGTAATAAAAAAAGTCATCACAATCATCCCCATAGGCATCCGGTCATCCGGCCATTGGACCGTTGGGTAAATTCCTATATATAATGGTAAAACCCATGGTATTTTGTGTAACCTTTTTCGCCAGTTTTCAGTCAGAACCGGTAGAAGCAGATATTAAAGCTGTAACTGAAACTGAAATAAACAGTCTAAACAGAAAAATAAAAAGGTAACATAATGGCTAGTGAAGTAATTGCGGTATTCATCCCGATAGTAATGACCCTTGTAGCAGGGCTCGTACTTGTAACCTACTTCTATTTGCGTTCAAGAGAGAGACAGATGCTTATAGATAAAGGTTTAAGTGCAGATTCAATTAAGGAATTTTTTGAGAGCAAAAAAGATCCTTACAGATTGATGAAAATAGGTGTAATAACAGTAGCATTTGGTATTTCCCTGGGCTTTGGATTGTGGCTTCAGGATATAACAAATAAAGATTACTGGACACCTTTCTCAATCTTTACATTAACCGGTTTCGGGTTTGTTGTAGCAAACATCCTGTCTAATAAATACAGGAACAATCAACCATAACTTTACCGTGCATAGGTGATGTATGAAAAAATTCGCGGCTTCGTTGGTAGTTTATATGCTCATAATATTCGGCTGGTTCCATTATATTCCGAACACCAGGCTGGCACCACAAAACGGCTTTACTTATAAAATGGTAGAAAATGTACTGGGAACCCCGACTAAAGTTGAACACAAGGATAAAATAACTAAATGGGTTTATGTTTTTGCTGAAACGAAGAAGATATTATTCTTTGAGGATGGCAAAGTGATCATTACATATCACCGGCAGTTATAACTATGTATATAACAAGTAACCCCGAACATTTTGCCCGGGGTTGCTTTATTTTCGCTTAAAACTGTTCCAAATAAACTTGAAGGCAGGAGATTTATAGAGTCTCGCCTTTTGTTTATCTCACGTTATGATTTTCCGGCTTGAAAACTTGCTTCAACCTCAGTTTCCTGAGTTTCCAGCCAACGTTCTGCATCGATTGCAGCCATGCAGCCTGACCCGGCAGCGGTAATAGCCTGCCTGTAGGTTTTATCAGCTACATCACCTGCTGCAAATATACCTGGAATATTAGTATATGTAGATCCTTCCTGCACTTTCAGGTATCCCGTTTCATCCATATCAAGAATACCCTTGAACAGCTCGGTGTTTGGTTTATGCCCTATACCTATAAATAATCCATCGGCGGCAACTTCCATAGTTGAAAGATCTTTGGTATCCTCAAGGATAACACCCGTCATAACCTTCTTGCTTCCGTCCATCTTACCGATTACTTCCTTAACAACTTTATTAGTCATCAACTTGATCTTCGGGTTATTCATAGTCCGGTCAATCATAATCTTGGAGGCACGGAATTCTTCTCTTCTGTGAATGATGGTAACCTCGGATGCAAACTTGGTGAGGAAATTAGCTTCTTCCATAGCAGTATCTCCACCGCCAACCACCAGCACCTTCAGATCCTTAAAGAAGAACCCGTCGCAGGTTGCGCAGGCAGATACACCGTATCCCATATAGGTTTTCTCACTTTCAATTCCAAGAAGCTTTGCTGAAGCTCCTGTGGCAACTATTACCGCATCTGCAGTATATACTTCGTCATACGATTTAAGGATAAACGGTCTCCTTGAAAAATCAACCTCTGTGATCTCTTTATAAAACGACTTTGCTCCGAAACGGTGAGCCTGGTTGCGCATAACGTCCATTAACTCAGGACCCATAATACCTTTTTCAAAACCAGGATAATTCTCTACTTCAGTTGTGATCGTTAGCTGACCACCCGGCTGCATTCCTTCAAAAAGTACGGGGTTAAGGTCGGCGCGGGCATTATACAGCGCTGCAGTGAAACCCGCAGGACCGGACCCGATTATAATTATCTTAAAATGGTTTTCGTTTTTTTCTATATCGGACATTTTAGCTCCATAATATCAATAAATAAGAAGTATATATTAGATTACATTATGCTTAAAAAGTTTCGTATTTAAATTTTACTGTACAAATTTACAAATTACTAATTATAGATTTAATACTTTTTTTCAGATAGTAGGAAAGCTGCGTTCCTTTTTAGTCCTTTTAGTTTGGTTCTTTTAACAGGACTTTCCGGAAACCTTTCCTTAAATCTCTTTTCATCCATTTTCTCAACATCCTTCAATGATATCTCCGTCATTCCTTCAATAGGTCTGAATTCTTCAATATCACATACTTCACTGAATTTGATATTCCAGGGACAAACATCCTGGCATATATCACATCCGAATATCCAGTGCTCAAATTTTCCCTTAAATTCCTCTGGAATAGTACCTTTATTTTCTATCGTAAGGAAAGAAATGCATTTATTTGAATCTACGATGTATTCGTCGACAATTGCGTGAGTAGGACAGGCTTCAATGCAGGCAGTGCATGAACCGCAGTGATCTGTCATTATTTCAGAATACCTGAAGTTATAATTGGTGATGATAGTTGCAATAAAGAACCAGCTGCCCAGGTCAGGGTTTATTATATTAGTATGTTTACCCTGCCAGCCTAACCCTGCCTTCACGGCCCATGCTTTATCCATTACGGGTCCCGTATCAACATATGATAGCGATCTGAACTCAGGGTCAGTTTCCCTCAGCTGCCTTTCCAGCGTCTTAAGTTTGTCCCATATTATGAGATGGTAATCTTTTCCCCAGGCATAGCGCGAGATTTTGCCTTTTGGCGAGCCGGACTGATCAGCAGGGAGAGAGACTTCACGAATAGTTGAGCTTCTTTTACCTTCAAGGCGATCGGTTTCAATCGTGGGTCTATCTTTTGATACTTCCGTGCTGTACTGGTCAGGGGTATAATAATTAAGGGCGAGAGAAATTATACTTTTTGCTTCTGGAAAAATATTTCGAATATCCTTCCTCTTATCGATGTTCCTGTCCAAATACTTCATCCCCGACTGGAACCCCTTGCCGAGCCATTCCTCAAAATGCGCAGCCTCTTCATTAAGAACCTCTGCTTCAGCGAATCCAATCAGGTCAAATCCAAGCGCTTTCGCTTTTTCTTCAACTATTTCATTCGTTATATTCATATTGAACTAAGCGGACTAAAGTCCCGGGGTTGTATTATTAATTATTAAACCTTCCTACAATATTCGAACCTCTCCGGGGTTCCCCTTCACCAGTTAAGGACTTTTTTATAAACCTTAACATATACGTCGCCATTCTCTACTGCAACTTCAAAAGAATTCAGTCCTTTCTGTCCTGTTGGAGTTTTACCTGTTTCCAGGTTGAACATCCAGCCGTGGGCGGGACAAACGACGCATCCCTCCTCAAGGAAACCATCATAAATAAGCGGTGAATGCTGATGAGGACAGATATTGCTTAGCGCATATATCCTTCCGTCAACTTTGAACACAGCAACATCAACATCGTCCACAATAAACCTTTTTCCGCCATTGTTCAAAAGCTCGCTCACCCGGCAGACTTTAAAGAATCCTTCCATCAAAACCTGTTAAACTTTTCTTTTATACGGATTCCTTTTTCAGTGTCAGTCAATGTAGCATAAGCTGTGTCAGGATCATGCTCAAAAAATAACTTCCATTCTTCTTCCAGGGCTGTTTTAAGAATTCTCTTCTTTTCTTCCACTGTTACGAGAGGCTGCAGATCATAACCCATTACATAAGGCAGGGGAAGATGTGCAGTAGTTGGAAAGAGATCGCAGCAATACAGGAATGTGTTTGAAGAATCTGATAACTTCAGCAGCTGCTGACCGAATGTATGTCCATTAACTATAATAAAATCAATCTCGTCATCGAACTGCTTTTCACCCTCTATCTGCATAAGCACGCCTGCTTCCTTCAGAGGCATAAAGTTTTCTTTTATGTAACTGCCTCTATCGCGTTCAGATGGATTCACTGCCCACTCATAGTTCTGTTTCTGAACATAGTAGGTTGCATTCGGGAATGCTGGCTCCGGTTTACCGTTATTGTTAACAGTTGAGCCGCCTGTGTGGTCAAAATGAAGATGAGTAAGGATTACATCAGTTATATCTTCCGGTTTAAGATTCAATTCTGCCAGAGAGCTGTTAAGTGAAGATAACTCCTGTTCTACAGCATAAATTTTCTTATTCTTTTCATCCCATTTTGAGCCCATCCCGGTATCTACAAGTATTTTTTTAGAATCCGATATAAGGAGAAGGTTCCTCGTAGCGAGCTTTATCCTGTTCATCCCATCTGCCGGATTTGTCTTTTCCCAGAGCGGCTTTGGCACAATGCCGAACATAGCTCCGCCGTCAAGAGCGAAGTAACCTGACTCTATAATATGAACCGTATATTTGCCGATCTTCATAATAGTCCCTAATAATTGATTATTTCTCAAGATTTTAAAGTTAAAGAAGATTTGATAAAGGTGAAAGGATAATTGAAACAGCCAGGTTTAAGTGAATAATAATTCAGGTAAGCAAAATATCTGATAAATTATGAGGACTTTGAAAGGTTTAACTCTACCCTGCGAATACTACAAGCTGAAGACAGACAGCTTTATAAATTCTTAGTAGATGATTATATGAAGCAGTAAATCGAGAGGGACACTGGAGTTATTTAAACAGAAAAAGGGCACCATTAAGGTGCCCTTTTCCGTCCCCGAACATATCTTTTTTACCTGGTGCAACCCCCACAGTAAAGCAAAACTCCCCTGAACATTTCCCCAAAGTTGAGTTTTTTCCAGTTCTCCCCTGGCCGTAAACTCCCCTGGGTCCCGTTGTGTTTCCAGTCTCCCCTGGCCACATCCCCAACGTTTTTTCCGCTACTCCCCTGCAGCAATACTTTTAAGAACTAATTAATCTTCAATCTTCAGTACGCTATCAACCGGGCATACTGACACACACTGAGGTTCATCGTGGAACCCTTCACATTCTGTACATTTATCAGGAACTATATAGAAATAATCGTTTGAATAAAAGTCTGATTTACCTGATGGTGTAGCTGCACCTTCTCCGAAAGTACTACCATCTAATTCCCATTCGTGTCCGCCTTCATATATGGCATTATTAGGGCATTCTGGCTCACAAGCTCCGCAGTTTATACATTCTTCATTTATTCTGTATGCCATTACTTTCTCCTTTTGTCGCTTTTTAATGAATTACACTATCTTCAGTGATTATTATTAAACCAAAAGTATGCCATCTGGATTGATGGTGATTTTTTTTAATAATTTATCGGAAATCTAAAAAACCAGAGTAAAAAGGGGTTTTAGTTGATTTTCAACCTTATTTCTCATTTTCAGAAAAGAGAAATAGAAATGAGTGTTTCTCGGAATTGGTGAGAATTGTGATGGGAAGCATAAAAAAGGGCGGCTTAAACCGCCCTCAAAGTTCTAGATGTAGTCCTATTTACCTTCCCAGCTGATCCAGGTAATCTTTTTTCTTAAGAAGGGTTTCTTCGTCTTCGACATGGTTGGGATCGGGTATACAGCAGTCTACAGGACAAACAGCAGCACATTGGGGTTCATCATGGAATCCTTTACACTCTGTGCATTTGTCAGGTACAATATAGAAGAAATCGTTGGAATAAAATCCTTCCGCACTACTTGGAGCTGCATCGTCCTCTCCATAGTTCTTGCCGGCAAGTTCCCACTGAGCAGCACCTTCGTAAATTGCGGTGTTGGGACATTCAGGCTCGCAGGCTCCGCAGTTTATGCACTCTTCGGTTATCATTATTGCCATAATAATTTCTCCTGTTAAAACTAAAGTTGGATTTCCATCGGGATGAATTATAAATAAAAATACAGTAACAATTTTACTAAAAGAGTATACAAACATCAATGAACTTTAGAGTATAACGACTTATTTCTACCAACCCCCGCTGGCACCGCCGCCTCCGAACGAACCTCCTCCACCGCTGAATCCACCGAAAGATCCTCCGCCGAATGATCCACCACGTGAACCGCCGGAGCTTCCACCGAATCCTCCAAGTCCTCCAAGGAATATGAAGCTTCCCAATCCTCTTCTACCTCCTCTTAAGAAGAACATTATTATTAAGAAAATAATAGTCAGGATTGTACCGATAGGAGTTTTCTTTCTCTCCCCTTCAGGTTTACGGTCAGCGGTATATTCTCCTTTAACCGCGGAAATTATGGCTCCCAGTCCAGCTTTTATCCCCTGGTAATATTGTTCATTTCTGAAGTAAGGTTTAACTACGTTTCTTATTATTGAACTTGCAAGAGCATCAGGCAGTGCGCCCTCAAGTCCGTACCCTACTTCTATTCTCATCACTCTGTCTTCTTTAACAACCAGGAACAATAATCCGTTATCGTGTTCCTTCGTTCCAATCTTATTTTTCTTAGCCACGTCCATTGTGTAATACTCAAGCGGATAATTATCCAGGGTGGAAATCATTAAGAAGATCACCTGGTTGCTGGTACTATCCTCAAAGGTTTTAAGCTGACTGTTTAATGTATTAAGCTGATCCTGGCTAAGAGTATTCGTAAAATCATTTGCCCAATATTTCAGCTGCGGTACTTCGGGCTGCGAGTATGCAGCTGAAATAAAAAGCAGAAAAAGAAATAATCTTTTCATCAAAACTCTACTTTAGGAGGTGTCTCTGCTCCGGGAGTTGATTGGAAATACTGCTTCTGCTGGAATCCAAATATCCCGGCGAATATAGTATTTGGGAATCTTTTTATTGTTGTGTTATAGCTCTGAACAACCTCGTTGAATCGACGCCTTTCAACTGAGATACGATTCTCCGTTCCCTCAAGCTGAGCTTGAAGCTGTTGAAAATTCTCACTTGCTTTGAGGTCGGGATAATTTTCAACTGTAACCAGCAGCCGTGATAATGCTCCGGATAATTGTCCTTGCGCTGCCTGGAACTTCTGGAATGCCTGGGGGTCGTTCAGAACTTCCGGGGTGACCGTCATCTGGCTTACCTTAGCCCTGGCTTCAGTTACATCAGTAAGTACTCCCCTTTCAAAGTTCGCATACCCTTTTACGGTATTAACAAGATTCGGTATTAAGTCTGCCCTGCGCTGATACTGATTCTCTACCTGGCTCCAGCTTTGATTAACCGCTTCATTCAGCGTGACCAGGTTGTTGTAGGCATTTATTCCCCATATCACCATAATTGCGATGACAACGAGAATAAATCCACCGACTGCGCAGCCGATTACCATACCTCTTTTCATTAAGGCCTCCATGTGGTTGAATTTTAGGGGACTGTCTTAAAAGTAAGGTTGCTAGTCCTGCCTGCTTCGGATAATCTCCGCTGCAGGTATTCGGGATGGCAACTACAAAATTCCGGACAGCCTCACGTGATTAAATCACATGTTCAATTTAAAATGAATTTGGCTTAATATCCAATGCAATCCACTTGTAACCTCGGGGTTTTTCTGAGTTGCGTGCCTGCTTTGGATAATCCCCGCTGTAGGTATCTACAATTTCAGGGAGCCGCCGGGTTAAACTGCGTAAGATTTTAATTGGAACGAAGTTAAAATTACGTCGTTTGTGATGCCATTATAAAATAAAGCGACTGTATAAAAAATAAACAGGTATGACAAAAATGGCAGACTCTTATTTAGGAAGTATTTGTGTGCTTGGAATGCGCCTTTTATGCGCCTGTTGCTCTCAAAATGAGACAATGCGAATACAGTGAAAAAACGCAATTTTCGCTCGTGTTGAAAATTTTTATAGTATGACAAAATGGCAGTGTACCAATTTAAGAACTTCAGGGTTTTGAACCTGAGTATTCATACTGAAGATAATACAGGGCTCTATTCTGGATTTTTATATTTTCCTCTTCAGCAAACTTCTCCGCGTTATGGATATTCCCGGTATAGAACCTGAGCCATAGGAAATTTCCGATTACGAAACCGTCAAAAATTCTTTCATCAATAAAGGCTTTTACTGTGAGATATCCCCAGAGAACATTCCATCCGAGCGAGAGCAGTCCGCTGAAATAATGTCCTGTGTAAAACTGACCAGCGCCGGGAATAATGTAGGAAAGTATTTTTGCCGCCGTCACATTATATTGATCGGCTGCCACCTTCTCACAAAGAACTTTTAATGAATCATTTCCTACTGATTGAAATTCTGCAGCAGCTTCATCCCATCTGTCTGCAAATACATACGCCCATCCCCGCCAGTAAATCAAATCCTGTTTCCTCTCCCTGAACCTCTCATCCCCTTCCATCCGATCTAGAAGTCTGAGTGCTCCGGGTACTGTCCGCCTTAAAATATTTATCTTCACTGCAGAAAGCCTTGCATCAAAAAGATCTGAATCACTGACTGCGGCTAGCTCAGCCAGCGTAAAATATTTAAGTGCCTCTGAAAACTTCCCACCTTCTTTATATGACTTACCGATAAGGAAATTCGATTTGTATGCATATTCTTTCTGCCTGTCGAAAAAGTTCAGCCTTTTCAGCTCGGTAACCGCATCGAAATAATCTGACTGGTTAAAGAGTCCTAAGGCGTAGTTGTACTGCTCATTTAGATTTTCCTGTGCCTGCAAAATTGAACTAAAAAGGATTAACGCTGCGGCAATATTTTTGAAATATGTAATCTCATCTGCAGAAATTATAATCTCCACGGTTATAGCCGAATATTTCAAGGAAGTTCTGTAATTCCGATTCGAAATCAAACTTTATCTTCGCGTTGTATATTTGTGCTGAAGCCGCAGATCCATATATATTCCCGGTATAGAAGAATGCAGCTACCCCTGAAAATATCCAGCCTCTCACTTTATGATCAGCCTTAAAATCAGTATAGGCTATATAGCCGAACAAGCCCGTCAGCAGAGCTGAAAATAATCCATCGGTGTAATTCTTTGTATAAACCTTCCCCAGTCCTGGAACAATGGTTGAAAGCACCCCGGCAAGTAAAGGACTCTTATACGGAGGATCTTTTTTCCAATCATAAAACTTAACTATATCTCCCTCGCTGGTTCTCAGGAAATATCCGAGGCAAATTTATCTTCAGGAGGCAGATAATCATCCGTGTACAGATAGCTTAAATTACTAAGTCTGCTGATAAAGAGAGAGAAGTCCTTGGATGTATCCGATCTTAAATAGTAGTTACGGAGATCGTAATAATCCTTCTTCAGAAAGAGGGTTCGAGCATATTCCTCCCTGCTCTCAGTATAATAGGAAGAACTGTAAGGAATATTATGAAAACGACTTAGGGCCTCACCATATTCACCTGAGTACTGCAGAGAAAGGCCTGATATGAATGAGACTGTATCGCTGGTAATTGTTTCCAGCAGGATTTTGTATTCGTTTGAAGCCCGCAGGTAGTCTTTCTGACAAAAAAGGTAGTCGGCAAATGATCTTATGCCGGAGGGAGAATGAAAGTTAATTTTGTTCTGCGAATGGATCTGACCGGAAAACGACAGCAGAAGTATGCTTAATATCAGGCTCGGTTTTATCATTCATCATTAACTGAAGCAAAGGGCGGATAATATATTATTTCCGAAGCGTTGAGTTTATAGTTGGAGGGAATATCATACAGCCTGCCACTTGCGGCATAAGGATAATGCTGCTGACGGTTGAAGAAATTCGTATCCCTTGTAAGTCTGTCTGCGAACATTAACGTTCCCTGGAAAATATTTGTCTCTTTTACTGATTCAACAAAAAATGATGAACAGGAAGGACTGAAAGGACAATTGTCGCCGTCAACATCGGAGATGAATATCCAGTAGGCATGTGGTAAGCGAACTTATAAAAATGTCTGTCAGGGGACCATCTTCAATACCGTAATTTCTGTCAGTATTATGAGATTTCACCTGGTAAGAAATATCGGCTTTACTCCACCTCTCTGTTTCAGTTTGTGCACAAAGCAAAACCGGAAAGAATATCAGAATTATCAAAATATACTTCATAAATTCTTTACAGCCTCAGCATCTCAGCGGTGATTATTCACCGTAGAGATGCGAAGACGCTAATCAAATCTTATTTCGAATCAAGCAATGCGCGGGCAATTACAACTTTTTGAATTTCAGAAGTTCCCTCGTAAATCTCAGTGATCTTTGCGTCACGAAGATATCTCTCAACAAGGTATTCTCTAACGTACCCGTAACCGCCATGAATTTGTATTGCATCAAGAGCATTTTCAACTGCAATGGTGGATGAATAGAGTTTTGCCATAGCCGCTTCTTTCCAATAGGGTTTGCCTGAGTCTTTAAGCGCGGCTGACCGGAAAGTGAGCATTTTGGCACTATCCACTTTCATTGCCATATCTGCAAGTTTAAACTGGATGGCCTGGAATTTTGAGATCGGATCACCGAAAGCTTTTCTTTCCTGGGAATATTTTAATGCTGTTTCAAGACATGCCTCGGCAATACCTATAGCTTGTGCGGCAATGCCTATTCTACCGCCGTTAAGGGTATTCATTGCAAAGTTGAAGCCTTTTCCTTCTTCCCAGATAATGTTTTCAGCGGGCACTCTGCAGTTCTCGAATGTAAGCGAGCAGGTATCGGAACTTCTGATGCCAAGTTTATCTTCTTTTTTGCCATGATCAAAGCCCGGAGTTCCCTTCTCAACCAGGAAAGTAGTGATTCCTTTATGACCTTTCGATTTATCTGTGGTTGCCATAACCAGTGCATAATCAGAAGTTATACCGTTAGTGATCCAGTTTTTAATACCGTTAAGTACGTAATGATCCCCATCCTTATCAGCTGTTGTCCTCTGCTGGGTTGCATCACTTCCTGCTTCTGGTTCGGATAATGCAAAACAGCCTAGTTTTTGCCCCTGAGCCAGAGGGCCAAGATATTTTTCTTTAATGAAGTCTGAACCGTATTTTTCAAGTCCATAACAGACCAATGAATTATTGACTGACATGATAACACCTACGCTCGCATCAACTTTTGATATCTCTATCATTGCAAGGACGTAGCTAAGTGTATCGAGTCCTGCTCCCCCATGTTCCGGTGGAACCATCATACCCAGAAAACCCAGTTCGCCGAGCTTCTTAACAATTTCCGCAGGAAATTCGGCGTTAATATCCCTATGGATAGATGTAGGGGCTATCTCAGCCTGGGCGAATTCACGGGCTGATTCCATGATCATTTTCTGATCGTCTGTAAGATCGAAATTCATTATTTCTTCCCTGATTTTAGTGATGAGAATAAAGTAATATAAAACATTAATTCTAAGATACTTTAATCCTGTTTTTATAGCAATGTACTCCGGATAAATCCTGGTACCGCCTTAAGATAGAATTTGGTACGGGTGAGGGGATTCATTTTCAATTTTATGACTGGGTTCAGATTTGTATATTTGCTGAATGCAAAGTAAAACGGATAATATAAACGGGATTCAGACTCCCCCGAAAAAGACGAGACTGAAAGGGTTAACCCTTGACGAGCTTCAGAGTTATTTTACAGAGTCAGGACAACCAAAATTCCGGGCTCAACAGGTCTTCAAATGGATGTACAATAACCTTGCTGATGATTTTGGTGAAATGGAAAACCTTCCCAAGAATCTCCGTTCAGAATTAAGTGAGCATGCAGAGATCAATACTCTCACTAATGAGGGTTCTGAGGTCTCAGGTGAAACAGGAACAAAAAAATACATCTTCAGCACCAAAGAAAATAATCTTATTGAATCTGTAATCATCCCGGAACAGTATAGAACAACCCTCTGCATCTCAACACAGGTCGGCTGTCCCCTCGACTGTAAGTTCTGTGCAACAGGGTTAATGGGGTATACAAAGAATTTATCTGCCGGCGAGATTTTCGATCAGTATAAGATGACGGCAAAGGACTACGGTAAAGAAAATATCAGCAATATTGTATATATGGGTATGGGCGAACCGCTGTTAAACTTTAAGGAAACGATAAAGTCACTCGAAATATTCGGCAGCGACCTTACCGCTGCAGTCAGCCTTAAAAAGATTACGGTTTCTACCGCAGGTATTGCACCCAAAATACGGGAACTGGCTGATTCTGGATTAAATGTAAAGCTTGCTTTCTCGCTGCATTCCTGCTTTGAAGATATCAGGTCGAAGATAATGCCTATCAATGAAAAGTATTCACTTGCTGAGAACATAGATGCGATGAAATATTACGCTAAAAAAACAGGGACGAGAATAACATTTGAATATGTGATGCTTAAAGGGATAAACGACAGGAATGAGGATCTTAAAGCACTGGTTAAATTGTGCAGCACAATTCCTTCAAAAGTGAATGTTATTCCTTTTAATTCGTTGAAGCATATGAATCCAGGTGGTTTCTCGGGACAGCTTAAACCCACTCCCCTTAAGCGGATTGAGGAATTCTGTCAGGGACTTAGAGATAAGAATGTAAGGGTAATTGTACGGTACACGCAGGGTGAGGATATCGCTGCTGCATGCGGACAGTTAGCTGTTACTAAGAAAAATTCAGCAGGATGAAAAAACTTACTCACGATGAGATCTCTGAAAAGAGATATACATTAGACAACCTTCACACAACTCCCAAAATGCCCGTATATGTTCTTTTGAACAGCATCCGGAGCAACTATAACGTTGGCTCAATCTTCAGAACATCAGACGGGGCGATGATAGAAAAGCTGTACCTGTGCGGTTACACTCCCCACCCGCCCATTCCTGGAGAAGAAGGAAAAGGGTCGGGGAAAAAAGAAGTATTAAAAACTGCTCTCGGTTCTACCGAAAGTGTCACCTGGGAGTATGTGAAAGATCCCGCGGAAGTAATTAATGAGCTTAAAAAACAGGGAGTAAAGATATGTGCCCTGGAACTGACTTCGAAAAGCAAACGCTATTATGAAGTAGGGAGCAGCGATTTTCCATTATGTATGGTTGTGGGTAATGAAATCACGGGTGTTGCTCAGGAACTGCTGGACTTATGTGATTTTTCTATTGAAATTCCCCAGTATGGCATCAAACAGTCGCTTAACGTTGCAGTAGCCTATGGGATTGCTGTATTTGAGCTTAGAAGAGCATTTGACCGTGCAAGGGATGAGAAAAGTTTTATATAACTGTAAAGTATTCTTCCCCATTGTCTTTTGTATGAATCATCAGAAGATTTGCTCTTACCATTTTCACCAGTGTTCTTGAGGCTCTCCTTTCGGAAATATTTACCAGCTCGCTTAATTCTTTAACTGAAATAGTCTCATTTTTATTGAGATAATCGAACACATACTTCTCGTTGGAACCGATTGTATATTTTTTAAGACTAAGGTCCTGGCTCTGTGCACGCAAAATCCTGACCATTTCTTTACTTGCCTGGATACTTTTATCATTCACCCTTACAATCACCATTGACTTATTAAGGTCGAGTTCATTAAGGTAATCCTGCAGCCTGTGGGGCTTATCTTCTGATTCAGGCACTACTGCAACCACAACCTCCTTCCCGTATACTTCAAGGAATTCCAGTTCATATTTTACCGGGGGTTCACAGTGATTCATTGCAGCATCCTTAATTAGCTCCGCCTCTGATTTTTCACTTTCCACACCCACCACCTGCTTATCGTCATCAATACCAAAAAGAATGTATCCTCCACGGGTATTGGCAAAAGCAATCATCTCACGGGCAATTTTTTCAGGGGATGAAAATTTCCGTTTAAACTCTACCTGTGAACTTTCACCTTCTTCGATTAAATCAAGTAACTCTTTTCTATTCATTTTTGGTCAGGAAATAAAATAATATCATTTAACCTTCCCCTAATAATAGAAGACCGCCTTAAAACATAACGTGAGTTCTTATCTGCCGGATGAATAAGTGGAGAAGGAAGCACCGCGGCAAGCCGCGCACATTCATTCAGGTTTAGCTTTTCGGGTTCCTTATGAAAATATTCCTCTGCTGCCGCATCCACGCCGAAAATACCATCGCCCCATTCAACAGCATTTATATATGCCTGCAGAATCGACTTCTTACTTAACTCTTTTTCCATCCTTACTGCAGTTATAAATTCCTTGCCTTTCCTGAAAACAGATTTCTCTGTTGTAAAGAATAAATTTTTTGCAAGCTGCATAGTCAGCGTACTGCCTCCCCTGTATATACGGCGTCTTCTTTTATTCTGCTTCAAGGCCATATTTAATTCTTTCCAATCAATTCCTTTGTGAGAAAAGAACGCTCCGTCCTCCATGGAGATGATACCCTTCAACAAGTTAGGATTCACATCACTTATAGAAGTCCATGACTGTTCCGGGTAAAAAAGGAGATCCTTATCAAGCGCCCTCTGCTCCATGAGTGAAGTAACTCTGAAATGGTAATACTCGAAGTAGGGCACCTGGAAGGCAGGAATACTGAAATAAAGAAGGAAAAGAATATAAAAAGCAGTGATTCTGAACTTATGAGATCTTATATATGGAATAAACCTGCCGAAAACTGTACCAAGTTCATTCTCAGGAAATTGCAAAGATGAAATCATAGTTTCCCTGGACATGCTACATCAAAAAAACTGTTATCTTTAACGCTTAATCTGACCTGGATTAAGTGAATCAACCTCAGTCTCAGATTTTTTCCTTAGGTTTTCCAGGCTTCGGTCATCGTTTCTCCTCATACTATCTATGACCTGTGGAACATCGTTATACAGGGTATCAGCCTTTTTCCCTGGCGCATTCAGATCAGGTTCACCGAACCTGTTAGGAGGCAGATCCTTAAATTTAAGCGTATCTTCGCGCTGGATCTTATAACCGAGAGAGTCGACCCTTGATAGCGAATCCAGTTTCATAGCTTCAATATTTTTAAGAGAATCCTCACGTGCTTTTGCAAGGCGCTTTTGTTCCTGGTTATACATATTGATTTTCTGAGATATTTTATTCGCGTATTCAGTAGCAGGATATTTCATCTTCAGCGAATCATATAAAGATGCTGCTGAATCAGGCTTATCCAGTTTATTTTCAAGGATCCATCCTGAGGCATACAACGATTTCGGAGCCAGTGGTGAAGCAGGGTAATCATTGTAAATGAATTTCAATTTCACAAGTGATGAATCATATTTATCAGCCAGCAGATCTTTTTCAGCGGCAGTATAAATATCTTCTGCCGGATCAAAATTCAAATCTCTTAAAGGCTTGCCGAGTTTATTCGCGGCAGCATTCACAATTCCCTGTTCGGGATAGTCAGAATAAATAATACTGAAAAGACTGTCTGCTTTAAGGGAGTCGTTCTGCGTTAGATAATAACTGCCGAGTGCATAAAGAGTCCTTGCCCTATAATGCGGGTTCGGATTCAAATTGAGTATATCATTGTAATAGATATATGCCGAATCGGGTATATTAAATTCAGTAAAGAAAAGGTTGCCAAGTTCAAATTTCTCTCTTATTATAAGCGACCGCAGAGAATCCGGGGGAAGATCAGGCTTTTTCGGAGGTTCTTTTCCCTGCATCAGTTCTTTTATCCTTTTTTCAAAAGTCGGCGATGCCATGGATGAGAGCAGGTTGTTCTTCTCTCTAAGACTATCGAGCGGATTAACTATGACGGTATCAGGTAAAGTAATCTTCTTTCCGAAAGAATCAAAAACCAAATTCCCAAATTGATCAAGACTATCTCTCTGAACCACCGTCGTGTCGATTTTCATTCCTGTTGTATCTCTAACAAACAGAGCAGAATCCATCCTGGCTTTTACCTCTGCAAATTCCTGTTCTGCAATTACCTGTTGTTCAACGTCTTTTCTCTCTTCGTAATACTCTGTTGAATCCTTTGTGTACTGTTCCGGGTTTTCGGCATAATATCTTTTTTCAAGATTTTCATTAAGCTTATCCCTAAGTCCGATATATTTGCTGAACAGGTTAGCTTTCTGATGGGAATTCGTAAGGTATTCAGGGGGAGCAGCTGAAGCAGCAGCCCTTGTATAATAGGTGCTGGCGCTGTCGAAATCCTTGTAGTGATTTTCAAAGATGGCCCCTAATTCATACCTTGCCATCCCGGCATTAACTGAAGTTCTGTAAGTAGTATCAACCTTGATCAATACATCCACAGCTTCTTCGTATTGATCAAGCCGGGTGAGGGTTATTCCTTTTTCAAGATTTATTTCATCATAATGGTCGGAATATTTATCCTGCGTACTCATATCATCGAAAATTTCCAGGGCTTCTTCGTTATGGTCAGCCTGGCGAAGCACCTTGCCGAGTTCCAGCCGTGCACTGTACTGCGTTTCATAGGAAGGAGAATACTCGAAGACCTGTCTGAAGGCAGTTATTGCATTTTCAAGATCATTAACCTTTTCATATAACTTACCCAGTTCGAATTCTATCTCTGCATTTATTTCATCGTCTCCGGAGGTTTTCAGAAAGTCATTTGAAGAAATAATTGCACCGGCATAATCTTCCTGAGCAATTTTATATTTTATTTCCTCAAGGAATGCTTCCGTAAGAAAATTATCTTCACCTTCTTCAGCGGCTTTCTTTTTAACGGTTTCCAAAATTGAAAGTGCATCATCATACTGTTTGAGTCTCATCTGGGTCTTCCCTATCCAAAGTTCAGTCTCCAGGATCAGACTGCTTTCAGGCCGTGTAGCTATAAGCTCCTGAAACTTCCGGAGAGCTTTAAGATAATTCCTCTGATAATAAAATGATTTGCCCAGCATGAGCAGAGCATTATCTACGTAGCTCGATTCTGAATGAAACTGAAGAATGGTGGAGCATTTGTCGATTACTTTGGAAAGCTGCTGGTTAACATTACCGGCCGCATTGGGCTCCTCTGTGGAGAAAAGATCTTTCTGCTGAGCCTTGATAGCCTCCTCGGCACTTTCGAAGATATCTTTAGCATCATAATAGAGATTAAAATACGTGGTGAAGTCGTGCCATATGCCGCATCCGTTGAATGTGACCAATAGCAGAATAAGAATAACCAACCCGGGGATAAATCTTTTGATATGCATAATTCAAGCTATAAAAGAATAAAAAAAAGTAAAAGGTAAAAAAATCCTGACACTGTAGATAAGGTTATAGGGCTTCCTTACCGGATTCTTCTGTCCTGATTCTGATTACATCCTGAACATCGTAAATAAAGATTTTTCCATCTCCCACCTGCCCTGTTTTAGCTGTGCGTAGAATAGCATCAATCACCTTTTCAGCCTTCTCCTTTTCCACCACGACTTCAATTTTTATCTTGGGAATAAACTCAATCCGGTACTCGCTGCCCCTGTATGTTTCTGTATGTCCTTTTTGTCTTCCGTACCCCCTGACCTCGGTGATCGTTAGACCCCTGATCCCTTCCTCAACAAGGGCTTCCTTCACTTCATCCAGTTTAAAAGGACGGATAATTGCTTCAATCTTTTTCATACAGAAGCCCTTTATTTACCATGACAGTGTTTGTATTTCTTTCCGCTGCCGCAGGGACAGGGATCATTTCTTCCAATTTTATCAGAAACCTGTACAGGCTGCGGCTTTCCTCCCTCTTCGGGTGATGATTGTCCCGCTCTGCTGGCAGGAGAAGCCAATCCTATATTAGTTGCGCTCTGTTTACTTTCTGTCATCCTTGCAGGCTGGCGTCTTCTGCGGTTCTGAACTTCATCAGGAGCCTGCGGGAAGAATTTAAAAGCAAACGATACAACTTCATTCCTGATCTCTTCAAGCAGAGTGACAAATAACTTAAAAGCTTCACCCTTATACTCAATCAAAGGATCCTTCTGACCGTAAGCACGGAGTCCGATGCCTTCCTTCAGATCATCCATCTCTCTAAGGTGTTCTTTCCATTTATGATCAATAACACTGAGCATTGCGTACCGCTCCAGCCTTGCCATCAATTCCGAACCGATCATTTCCTCTTTCTTATGGTAGAACGCCCTGGCACTTTCTATTATCCTGTCTTTAATGCCCTGGTTTCCGAGAGCTTCAAATTCAGTGGCGTCAAGCTTAACCTCAACAAGGAGTTTCTGGAGGATTTCCTCCCTGATTGCTTCATCCTGAACTTCATTAAAATTCTGATCGACTACTTCTGACACATATTCTTCAAGGTAATCAAATATTTCGCTCTTCAGCCTGTCGCCTGCAAGTGCTCTCTGGCGGCGGGTATAAATAACCTCTCTCTGCTGGTTCATTGTATCATCATATTCAAGAAGTCTTTTACGAATTGCGAAGTTATTCTCCTCAACTTTTTTCTGTGCTCTCTCAACTGATTTAGTAATAAGCGGGTGCTGTATTACCTCACCTTCCTTAATTCCAATTCTTCCCATCACAGAAGAAATCCTGTCGCTTCCGAAAAGTCTCATAAGATCATCTTCAAGGGAAATGAAAAACTTAGTAGTGCCAGGATCGCCCTGTCTTCCGGAACGTCCTCTCAGCTGACGGTCAATTCGTCTTGATTCGTGCCTTTCAGTCCCGAGAATAAATAATCCTCCTCTGTCCTTTACACCGGCGCCCAGCTTTATATCGGTACCTCGTCCGGCCATGTTGGTAGCTATTGTTATAGCGCCAATTTCTCCGGCATGTGCTACTACTTCAGCCTCCCGCTGATGCTGCTTGGCATTCAAAACATTGTGGGGAATACCTTTTCTCTTTAGCATCCTTGAGATCGTTTCAGAGACTTCGACAGATGTAGTACCTACCAGTACAGGTCTTCCTTCTTTCCTTAATTCCTCCAGTTTTTCATAGACAGCATTATATTTCTCACGCTTTGTTCTGTATACAGCATCGTCCTGATCGTCCCTTACAACAGGTCTATTCGTAGGAACAACCACGACTTCAAGTTTATAAATCTCAAAAAACTCGCCTTCTTCGGTCTCTGCAGTACCGGTCATTCCCGCGAGCTTGTTATACATTCTGAAATAATTCTGGAGAGTAATTGTAGCCAGAGTCTGGCTGTCACGTTCAACCTTTACGTTTTCTTTTGCCTCAATGGCCTGGTGAAGACCGTCAGAATATCTTCTGCCCGGAAGTACACGTCCTGTAAACTCATCAACTATGGCTATTTTACCGTCTTCGGTTACGACGTATTCATCATCCTTCTCAAACAAGGTATACGCTTTAAGCAGCTGATGGATCGTATGAATCCTGTCGCTGCTCTCTGAATAGGTATGATAGAGAATATCCTTCTGTTTAATTTTTTCTTCGGGAGAGATAGTTTCATCGTTTTCGAGTTTACTTATCTCGGTGCCAAGATCAGGAAGAATGAAAAAATTCTTCTCCATCCCGCTTCCCTTCGCAAGTTCCTCACGGCCTTTTTCCGTCAGGTCTATTGTATTATTTTTTTCGTCGATCACGAAATAAAGTTCGTCATCGATGATATGCATATTTTTAGCTTTTTCCCTCAGGAAGTCCATTTCAGTTGACTGCATTAGCTTTTTCTTATCAGGTTCGCTTAGCAGCTTTGCAAGCTTGCTGTGTTTGGGCAAACCCCTGCTTGCGCGCAGAAGCTGTATTCCTCCTTCGGTGGTATTTGCTTTTTCTTCTCCGTCACCAGAAAGATTATTTTCAGCATCCTGAACAAGTTTAGATACCAGGTTAGACTGGAGTCTGTATAACCTTTCTACTTTCGGCTTCATTTCGTTAAACTTCTGATCATCAACCTCAACAGGACCGGAAATGATAAGAGGCGTTCTTGCTTCATCTATCAAAACAGAATCAACCTCATCTACGATGGCATAATTATGCGGGCGCTGAACCTGGTATTCTTTATCAACCGACATATTATCGCGGAGGTAATCAAAACCAAATTCATTGTTAGTTCCGTAAGTAATATCACATGCGTACATTTCCTGCCGTTGTTCGGAATTCATTGTATTCAGGATACAGCCTACTGTAAGACCATGATATCTGAAGATGCCCCCCATCCATTCAGAGTCACGTTTTGCCAGGTAATCATTAACTGTAATAAGGTGAACGCCGCGTCCTGTAAGTGCATTCAGATAAAGGGGTAAAGTAGCCACAAGGGTTTTTCCTTCACCGGTAGCCATTTCTGCAATTTTACCCTGGTGAAGCACTACCCCGCCCATCAGCTGTACATCGTAAGGAACCATGTCCCAGACAGCTTTATTGCCGGCAACCGTCCATGTTTCTCCAAGCAGCCTTTCGCAGGTGAGCTTTATTACCGAAAAAGCCTCTGGCAGGAGCTGATCAAGTATTTCTTCGTATTTTTCATCAAGTTCTTCTTCAAGAGCTTCGAGGTCATCATAAGCAGAATTTCTATCAAAATCCTCGTCTGATTGAAGTTTTGCCTTAATTTCATCAATTTTTGAGTGGGTTTCTGAGGTATATTCTTGAATTTTAAGTTTGAATTCAGGGGTTTTAGCTTTTAATTCGTCCTCAGTGAGGTTCTTAATTTTATCATATTCCTGGTTTATCTCATCGACTATCGGTGATAGGATTTTAACATCTTTGGCCTTTTTATCACCGAAAACCTTTTTGATAATATTTAGCATCTAGTAAATTTCTCCATTGGTGTTGAATATCAAAATTACACATTGGGCATCTGAATTGCAATTTAGGAAGCTTTCCCCTTCACTGAATTTCTGCGCTTTCCATCTAAAAATATACTTTTTAGTACTATCAAAAGTTTCCAGCCATTTCGTTTCTCATAAAATTAAAATCACATGTGATTTTAACGCGTTGACTATCTGATCAGGTTTTGTTTTATAGGGGGTGAGAAATTTTTCTCACAAAACAAATTATATATAATAATTTCGAAAGGTATGAATATGTTTAAGATCGATTTGAACAGACTTACAGCTGTACTTCTTTGTGCGTTTGTTTTCTTCCTGGGAGCAAATATTTACGCACAGGATAATAACATGACCCCTAGTCAGTCAGACCAACAGCAGAATGATACCTATAAACAAAATGCACAGCAATGGACAACACAGTTAAATCAGAAAGTAAATCTTACACAGGATCAGCAGACGCGGGTCCAGGGAATTCTTGTAGATTATCAGAATGCAAGAGCTAATTCAGATATGGATAATTATGATCAGCTTCAGAAAACCTATGACCAGAGAATTCAATCTGTATTAAATGATAATCAGAAACAAGCTTATACTGACTACAGTGACCAGTGGTGGAAGGCAATGTCAAAACCATCTACTGAAAAAACTGAAAATGATACTTACTAAGAACCTTTAATTGTTCTTGAAAAGCATACCGGGATTTCCTGGTATGCTTTTTTTATGGGTTTCTGCAGTTTGAGTTCCTACCCTTAAAATTCCTTAAAATCATTTAATACATAACCCGCAAATAATATCATAATGGGACTGATTTATAATTTAATAAATGGTTTCAATGTTTTAGATTAGTAAACAAAATAATCAATTTTAATTTGGCTGTTAAAAAGAAAGAAATATTTTCGGAAGATTTTATTCAGAAAATTATAAATTTTTCCGGCGGTTATTTCAATCGGGAACAGCTGGATAATCTATTTAAAGTATTTGAAAACGAGACAAAGAAACACTGCTTTACACGATCCTCTGAATCGAACCTGCTAAGGTTTATCTCTGCGGTCTATGATAAAATATCTTTTTTAGGTGACTGTCTTAAATACCCACATTACTCCGAGCTGATAGTAACTCTTACCTCAAACAGCAATTACCTGACGGATATCCTTGTACGAAATCCTGAATACTTCTATCTTATTGCAAATCCTTCAGTCCTTGCAAAAAATCTCAATACCGCACAATACGCTGAAGCAGTAAGCGCAGCTGTAAGTTCATTTAAGTCATTTGATTCTGCTGTGAATGCCATAAGAAGATTTAAGCGGAAAGAACTTCTGAGGATTGGAGCCAGGGATATTTTTTTAAAGAAAGAGATTGAAGAAATTACGGGAGAATTAAGCGCTCTTGCTTCTGCTATTGCATCCCGACTTTTCAGCCTCTGCTACAAACGGGTTCTTGATAAGTATAAAATTGATCTTCCGGAAGATAAATACTGCCTTATCTCCCTGGGTAAACTGGGTGGAAATGAGTTGAATTACAGCTCAGATATTGACCTTATGATTTTTTTTGATGAGAACAATACTCTTCCGGGAAATAAGGAATACCAGGAGATCCTTACCGAGGCTGTTCTGCTCTTCGTTGAATCTGCCTCATCGCTGACGGAATTCGGGTATATCTATCGGGTGGATTTCCGATTAAGACCTGACGGAAGAAATTCACCGCTCTGCCGGAGGCTGGTTGACTACCTGGTTTATTATGAAAGCCGCGGAGAGGATTGGGAGAGACAGATGCTGATAAAACACAGTTTTGTTTCAGGAAGTCATGACCTTTTTGCACGGTTCACGAAATATCTTACTCCTTTTATATTTCCTTCGTCTTTCAAGGTTTCTCCCCTTGAGCAGGTCCGCAGGTTAAAACAGAACATTGAGAAAAATCTCAAATCTGAAGGGAATATCAAGCTCATACCGGGTGGTATCAGAGATATAGAATTTTCTGTCCAGGCTTTACAGCTCTTGAATGGAGGCAGGATTGAATCCCTGCATACAGGAAATACTCTACAGGCTTTAAGAGAGCTTAGAAAGCAGGATTTAATTTCTGAGAAAGAAGCCGTAACCCTGAGAGATTCTTACACCTTCTACAGGAAAATAGAACACTACCTTCAGCTTATGAATGATACCCAGACACACCTGATTCCCTCAGAAGGCGAACTAAAGGACAAACTAAGCATTTATTTGGGATTCAGAAATGCTGAAGAGTTTCAGGAAGAAGTACAAAAGAAGAGAAAGAGTGTATTAAAGATCTACTCCACGATTACAGGGAAAGGCATCACAGATGACTTGACTGCAAGTGGAAGTATATCGTTCAGGAATCCTGCGTCAGCAGAGAGGGACTTATTATTTCTCAGGGAGGGAAAAGGGCTGCTCGGCAATAAAGAATTTGATAATAAGTCTACGGAGGCCTTCGATAAAATCAGCATCATATTAAATGAATATTTGAAAAGTTCAGATGAGCCTGAACTTGTGCTCAGCAATTTCACCAGGGTAATTCGACAGGCAAAATTCCCGTCAATATGGTATGATGCATTCCGTGATAAAAAGTATTTTAACTCCTTCCTCACACTTTGTGAATTCTCCCAGTGGAGTATAGATTTGTTCGCTGAGGATAAATCACTCAGAGAAATTTTATTATCCAAAAGAATTTTTAACAAGTCAGAGTTGTCGGAATCCTTATCATATAAAGAATTTCTATTTATAATCCTGGCAAGATTCACCCTGGGAATGATTAAAGCCGACCGGATTTCTCTTGTATTAACGGAATTCTTCTCGGCGAAAATAAAAAAGGCTGCAGGAAAGCTTGAAAGTAACTCGATGCTGTCGGGTCATTATATGATTGGAGCAATGGGAAGTCTCGGTGCGAGTGAAATGACATTTGCTTCTGATATCGATCTTATATTTGTGACTGACAACCTGCAGGAAAATCCCGGAGAACAAAAGTTATTTGTTGAATTTCTTTCGGATCTGAGAAAAGAATTCAGTCCCGCAGCAGTTGACTGCAGGCTGAGACCTGAAGGAAAAAGCGGAATGCTTGTATGGGATGCGGGCTCATATGTAAAGTACATCCTGTCACGTGCAAGGACCTGGGAACTCCAGGCATTCACAAAACTCAGGTTCATTTCAGGTAATACCAAATTATTTACCAAGATTACCTCAGCAGCAGCAAACAGGTTGAAAAGTGAAAGTCCGGAGAAAATAAGATCAGATCTGAAAGAGATGAGAAGAAAATTAATGACTTCCGGAGGGAGTTTCACGGGAATAATAAACCTAAAAAAAAGCGGCGGCGGACTTACTGATATTGAATTTATTTCTCAATATTTAATACTTTGCAATCCTCATATTTTCAATAAAGTAAGATCGAAGAATATCAGTAAAACTTTGATCGCACTGGCAAAACAAATTCCCGAATATGAAGATGATTTAAAATTCTTGATAAATAATCACCTGTTTCTTAAATCGCTGGTGTTGAATTACCAGGATATTTTTCATCAGACAAGTTCGATAATAAGCAAAAATGATATAAGATTCGGAAAACTTGAAAAGAAGATGAACTTGAGTCCGGATGAGAGGCTTGAAGATAAATTATACCGGATAATGAATAAGAATTCCACTTTATACACAAAATTTTTCGGAAAATAAACAATGACATTCCTAAAAAAGTATTTTGCTGCATTCACTGCTTTGATGGTCTTCATAATATATATGTTTACCATTGCCCCCACTATTATCCAGATTGATTCCGGTGAACTTACGGCAGTGCAGGCACTTCTAGGCATCGCCCACCCCACCGGTTATCCTTTGTTTACGATAATCGGTTTTCTTTTCTCTAAAATACCATCTCCTTTTTCTACTGCTCTGCAGCTTAACATACTTGCTGCAGTGTGGTGTAGTCTTGGTACAGGATTGTTTGTCTATACCTCCAAATTCTGCCTTGATAACCTTGATAGATTCCGAGGCATTAAAAAAAACAGTACAAAAGATTCAACGGGCAAAAAGACGGTCAGGAAAAAAGGAAAAGAAAAGATCAGTAAAACTGATAAGCCGCTTATATTACCTGAATCTCTGAAGTACACAGCGTCTGCAGGTGGAGGCATTCTGCTGGGATTAAGCCGGACGTTCTGGTTTCAAAGCACCTCAGTTGAAGTATATTCCTTACATATTTTTCTGATCAGCCTGATAATATTTATTCTGCTTAAAGCCTACGTGTATGAGGAAGAAAGAAAAATCTTCTCACTAAAAAATCCGTGGATAATCCTGGCAGTTATGCTTGCATTAGGATTCAGCAATCATATGACGACTCTGCTTATCCTCCCGGGAGTGGCCTTCTTATATTTTTCAAAGGAGAAATCTAATGTTTCCAGTCTTAAACAACTCGGAATAATGCTGCTGGTATTCTTTGGATTGCTGTTGATTTTTTACAGTTATCTCCCCGTCAGGGCTTCAATGAATCCTCGGATCAACTGGGGAAATCCAGTTGACCTGGAGAGAATAATGAGGCATATAAGCGGCAAGCAGTACCAGGTTTGGCTTTTCTCTTCTACCGAGGCCGCAAAAAAACAACTTACGTACTTTGTAAATAATCTTACCTCGGAATACACCTTTACGCTGATACTAAGTCTAATTGGCGTATTCACAGCCTTTATAAAAGCGAGGAAATTAGCATGGTTCCTGCTTGTAACTTTTGTCTTTACAGTGGCTTACTCTATAAACTATGATATTAACGATATCGATTCATATTTCCTGCTGGCTTATATAATGCTGGCATACTTTGCAGTATTTGGCATTATTAAAATTTATGAAATCATACCGCAAATAAAGTATAAGACAGCTGCGGCTGCCGGACTTATAATTTTATTCGCTGCAGGCGAGTTTTTTCTTAATTACAGGGAGGTAAATCAGAGCGATACTTATTGTTTTGAGGATTACACAAAGGCAGCCATATCCAGCACCGATAAAAACTCGGTTGTCTTCAGCTACCTGTGGGATTATCTTGTCTCTCCGTCATATTATTATCAGTATGTTGAAGGATTCAGAAAAGATGCAGCCATAATCGACAAAGAACTGCTCAGGAGATCCTGGTACTTTAATCAGATCCAAACAGATCATCCTGAAGTAATTGAGGGGATTAAATCTGATATTAAGCTGTTCAAGAATGCCCTTGTGCCCTTTGAAAGAGACGAGGCTTATAATTCTACTCTTCTTGAATCACTTTACCGCAAACTGATGACTGATTTTGCTGAAACAAATGCCGATAAAAGGAGCTTTTACTTTACAACCGAAATTGCTGAGAATGAGCTGCGCAACGGACAATTTAACCTTCCGAAGGGATATACCTTTGTACCGGATGTACTTCTTTACAAAATGGTTAAAACTAATGAGTATGTACCTGCAGCTGATCCTGATTTTCATATCAGGTTCCCGATGTACGGTAATCGTTACACAGACATGATACAGAACCTTGCAGGTTCGGTACTTGCTTCAAGAGCATTGTATGAACTTCGTTTTAATAAACCCGGGAGGGCAAAAGTTTATATTGATAAAATAAGGTCGGACTTCCCTAAATATATTATTCCGGCAAACCTGAGAGGTTTATAGAATACCTTATTCCTATTTCTTTTCCTCAGCTGCCTTCAGAAGTTCCTGCTTCTTGTCTTTATTAACTTCTGAACCTGTCATAAATGACTGGAGAAGAACATCCATCTGCTGAATAAGATTCCTCTTGTAATATTTAGGAGCATAAATGGAGCCATCAAGCATATAGAGTCTGTTGGTTTTCTCATCAAAGAAAGTATAGTTTATAAAGGGACCGCCCATACCTTTGATATCAAGTTCCCATAGGCCTTGTGTAAAGATGGCATATTTTCCATGGAAATTAACTTCACTTGAAGTGTAATAGTCAGAAGCAATTATAACGTATGAACTATCATCCGACGTCCTGTAATACTTTTTTGTCATCCGGTTCCGTACAGCCCTTACCGAATCCTCGTTTAGATAAGCAGGTGAAGCATTATCTATCCAGTGAATAAATACCCAGCGTTCCATATCGCTGCCAGGAGATCTCCTCAGCCAGACAAAGTTATCCTTGGGAACGTCCAGCGCAAGCTTGAAATCAGCCTGCACATATATCAACCATCCATATTCTTTCAGAAGTTTGCCTTCAAGCGATTTCATTTCATATTTTGCATTATAAACACTCTGCTCCAGTCTCCTGTCAGAAACTTTCTGAAAAGCATAGAGAAGATTATCTTTATTGTTCAGGATTTTGAATTCAAGCTCCTCTATTGTAGGAGCTGTAAGGATCATTACAAGCTGATTCTGCGCCCAAAGGTTTTCTTTTTTTATAATAAAGTCTTTTTCACCCCTGATTTTTTGTATTGCTGATGAATCTACGGAAGCATTAATAAATTGTGAAGTGAGTGATTTTGAATTTAACGGGGCAACTATCAGTATATTCTTCTTGTTTTTATATCTCTCAAGCTGATTCGGGGTGATCCTTATAAGGGTAAAAAGCCGCTCGGGCTGCGGCGTATATATTATTTTCTGAAATGCGGAATCAAGCGCTATGGAAAGTTCCGAATATTCCAGGGAGTCAGCTACAACATAAATTTCATCTTCAAGTCCCTGGGCGGGTCTATTCGAAGTTTCACAGGCAGTAAAGTAAAAGACTGAAACTAATGCTGTTAGAGTTATAAAAATTTTCTTCATTCTCTACCTCGGAAGTATTGGCAGTACTATTTGCAGTTCAGGCAGTATAGCCATGTATAAAAGCCACATTGTAAAACCTATTGAAATCGGAATAGCCAGGTTATCATCAGCAAATCCAAAAGAGATATTTTCAACGATTGCTCCGACCGCCGCGGCTATTATACCAATTAAATATTCAGCGGGCAGATTTGCTATTTTCGGTGTAAAGAAAACGACAATACTTGCACTTATAAAAAATGCCAAAGTTCCCTCAAGACTTTTGGAGAGAAGTTTATGCTTACCGAATTTTCTTCCTATAAGGGCAGCCATAGTGTCGCTTATTATCAGAATAGTGAATGCTGTTATAAAGAGCACCTTAGGGAATAAAATTATACATATAAGTGCGGAAATAAATACATAGGTGGCTCCGTTCAGGTTTTTCTTATTCGAATCAACCTCATGCTTCCTTAAAAGGAAACCAAAATATTTGTAGAAAACCTTTCCGACCGATGCTGAAAAATATCTTGCCAAGTCGAGGATTAAGGCTACTACAGTAAAGATACTGAGTATCAGTATACCCTCACCACGTGAGATAAAATAATAAATTATCGGTATAGAAAGAGAAAAGAGATGAATTAGTTTTCTTACTAATTCATCTCTATAATGAATTGTTCCGTTATCGATTGGAGTCATCTTTCGGGGAAGATTCTTTCGGTTTCCGTTGATCCATTAATTTTTTTACATGATCCGGGATGGCTTCAGGATTATCCTGAGAACTTCCGTTCTTTTTAATGGGCGGAAGTGTTTCCCCCCTGATGATAGCATCTATCTCATGAGAATCCAGTATCTCTCTTTCAAGCAGTTCCTGGGAAAGCTTATGAAGAAGATCGATATTCTCAGTCAATATCTGTTCGGCACGAACCATTGCCTCATTTACAAAACGTCTTACTTCCTCATCTATTTCGATTGCCGTTCTTTCACTATAATCTCTATGGCTCTGGATCTCACGTCCGAGGAAAATTTCCTCTCTTTTAGCACCGTAGCTCAGAGGACCAAGCTTATCGCTCATTCCCCATTCACAAACCATTTTACGTGCTATTCCGGTTGCCTTTTCAATGTCGTTGCCTGCACCCGTGGTAAAGTGATTAAAGATAATTTTTTCAGCAGCCCTGCCGCCTAGTGCATATGTTATAATGGCTTCAAGGTATTCCCTTGAGTAGGTATGTTTCTCATCAATAGGAAGGTAGCTGGTAACACCTAATGCTCTTCCTCTGGGAATAATAGTAACTTTATGCACAGGATCGGCTTCAGGAAGCATCCTTGCAACAAGTACGTGTCCGATTTCGTGATACGAGGTTGTTTTCTTCTCCTCTTCTGATATAATCAGACTCTTTCTTTCCATCCCCATCATCACTTTATCTTTAGCTTCCTCAAAGTCTATCATTTCAACATTTTTCTTGTTTTTCCGGGCAGCGAGAAGTGCGGCCTCATTAACAAGATTTGCTAATTCTGCACCCGCCAGACCCGGAGTACCTTTTGCAAGCACGTCAAGCTTAACGTTAGGATCCAGAGGAATATTCCTGGTATGCACTTTTAGGATGCCTTCTCTACCTTTAACATCGGGACGGTCAACAACTACCTGTCGGTCAAATCTTCCAGGTCTCATTAGAGCCGGATCAAGTACGTCAGGTCTGTTGGTAGCTGCGATAATTATCACGCCGCTGTTCTGTTCAAATCCATCCATTTCAACAAGAAGCTGGTTAAGTGTCTGCTCTCTCTCATCGTGTCCGCCGCCTAATCCTGCTCCTCTGTGCCTACCGACAGCATCAATCTCATCAATAAAAATGATACATGGGGCATTTTTCTTTCCCTGCTCAAAAAGGTCTCTTACACGGCTTGCACCCACACCAACAAACATTTCTACAAAGTCGGCGCCGCTGATAGAAAAGAAAGGCACCCCGGCTTCGCCCGCCACAGCTCTAGCAAGAAGGGTTTTACCGGTTCCCGGAGGTCCTAACAGCAGTACTCCTCTCGGGATCTTTCCGCCAAGTTTTTGAAACTTGCTTGGTTCTTTCAAAAATTCTATTATTTCGTGCAGTTCAAGCTTTGCTTCATCGGCACCCGCTACATCACGGAATGTAATTCTTTGTCCCGACTGAGTAATCAACTTGGCTTTACTTTTACCAAATGAGAATATACCTCGGGTACCGCCGCTGCCTCCCTGCATCCTTCTCATTATAATTATCCAGACGGCAATTATGATTACCCAAGGAAGGAATCCGAGAAGTACATTAAGCCACTCATTTGAATCTTTATCAAATGAATAATCAACATTTTTGGCCTTCCAAACCGTTTCCTGTTCTTTGATAATTGGTTCAGGAAGATATACAGAGACATATTTTACTTTTTCTGTCCTGTCATTTACCCGGAGACTTTGTTCTGAAGTTAATTCGGCTTTGAAATAGTAATCATTTACATCCTGCTTTGTAATTATGGCCGACTGAATTTTCCCCTGGTCAATCAGCTGTTCATACTGATTGTAAGTGATGTTAACATAATCCTTTGTACCGGTCTTAAATACCTGCATTACGATTACTGCGGCAACGATTACCGCGCCCCATCCGAATACCAGCCTTATTACCTTTGACCAGTCAAAATTATCGTCCGGTTTATTCGGTCCATTACCTTTTGGTTTCTGAAGAGGTCTGTTATTTTTATTATCTGCCATTTTCCATTTATTTATATTATAAAAAATCTAGTCTGATTTATTATTCTCAAGAATATAGATTGATCTCAGGTTTCTATACCTCTGAGCGTAATCTAATCCGTAGCCTATAACGAATTCACTTGGAATATCAAAGCCAATATAATCAATTTTCACATTATATTTAAGGCTTTTCGGTTTAGCCAGGAGAGAGACTACCTTCATGCTGGCAGGGGTAAACTGTCCTATATGTTCTTCAATAAATTTGATTGATAATCCTGAATCAACAATATCTTCCACAATAATAATATCTCTACCGTTTACATCACAATTTAGTTCCTTAATCAAAGTAACTTTGCCGGATGAAATTTTTGCGTCTCCGTAGCTTGAAAGCTTGAAAAAATCGATTTCACAGTCAATTGTAACATTCTTAACCAGATCAGAAAGAAAAAGGAATGCTCCATTCAGTACGCCGATAAATATGGGTGTTTTCCCCTGGTAATCCCGGGATATTTCCTCACCAAGTTCTTTTACCCTCTCCTGAAGCTTATTTTCTTCAATAAAGGGTACAAAAACATCATTTTCGATTACCAATCTGTTGTCAGGCATAATTCCAGTATTTTTTGTGTCGAAGAAGTTACTTTAAACCTATCGTCAATCCGCAGACCGATCACCCAGACTATCCTGTTCCTGTTCAATAAGATTAGATGATTTTTTTTAGCAGAGGACTCAACCTTCTGTTCATTCAGAAAATCGGATATTTTTTTCGTCCCTTTCATACCTAGCGGATGGAAGGAATCGCCTTCTTTCCATCTTCTTATTGACAACTCATTGCTTAGATAATCTGCTGAAATATACTCTTTATTTTTATTATTTGAATAAACCTGTGAATCTCTGTCACATATTTTTATGGATAATTTACCCCCGGGAACAAATACCGATTCACCTTCCCGGATGTCAGCTTCAAAATCGTTTTGGTCTTCCGGCTTTAAAAAAAACTTAAGATGATCCCTCTCCCTGAACACGACAATGCCCCCCGATAGTTCAACTTTTCTTCCCGTCTGTGATGACTCAAGTGAAAGAACCTTTTTGATATCCGCTGAGTACACCTTTATACCAAATTCACTCGCCAGGAGATTCTTCAGGAGCATTCCTCTTAGCGCTTTATCAGCTTTCGAAAGATCAACGAGAGGTATGAGCAGGTACCCGGATGAGTTTCTTTCAATGTTTCCGAATTCCTTTTTCTCATTAGCCAGGATATAATCTTTTATACTTCCGAAATTTTCTGAGGATATAAGCAGAGCATCATCAATTGAAGGGTTCAGCCCCTCCCTGATCAGGGGAAGGATTTTATTCCTGATAAAATTCCTGTTGAAATCTGATTCTTCATTGGATTTGTCTATTCGGAACTGGATTTTATTTGCAGCAAGGTAAGTTAAAATCTCCTCCCTGCTGAAACAGAGAACCGGTCGGATAATATTATCCCTTTTGGAGGGGATACCCGAGATACCTTCAAGACCTGTCCCTTTAATTACATTCAGTAAAACGGTTTCGGTATTATCCCCGGCATTATGAGCTGTGGCAATTTTATCCAGGTTTTTGCGGGTGAGTATTTTATTAAATTCCTTATAGCGGATTATCCTGCCTGCCTCTTCAAGGGAATAGCTGTTTTTTTCGGCGAATAATCTGACATTTTTCTTTACAGCCGTAAAGTCTATTTTATTCTTTGAACAGAATTCAGCACAGAAGTTTTCATCTCTTTCTGCATCAATTCCCCTTAAACTATGATTAATATGTACCGAAGAAAGTTCAATGCCCAGCTTTTTTCGAAATTTGTGGAGTAGAAAAAGCAGGAAAACGGAATCAGGACCCCCGCTAAACGCAGCTAGCACTTTATCACCGGTTTCAATCAGTTCTTTTTCATCAATAAACTTCAGGAATTTCTGTTCTGTACGGTTCATCAAAATTATATGATTATTCCTTATTCTCCATTATTCTTTCTACGTATTTTCCAAGAACGTCGAATTCCAGGTTTACCGTACTGCCTGGCTTCTTCGTTGAGAAAACTGTTTCCTCCCAGGTATGTGGTATTATCCCAATACCGAAAATGTTATCCTTCAATTCTGCCACGGTCATACTTACACCATCAATTGAAACGGATCCTACATAAATCAAATATTGTTTGAACTCTTCAGGGAAACGTATTCTCATAAAATGACTATTGGACAATTCGTTTATTTCCACAACTTCGCCTTTTGTATCAACATGTCCAAGCACGAAATGTCCCCCCAGTCTTGCATCAGCCTTAAGCGGACGCTCCAGGTTGACAGGATCTCCAATATTTAGTTCGCCCAGGTTAGTTTTCTTTAATGTCTCTTCAATAGTATCCATTGCTACAGAGTCATTTTTCTTCTCGACTACAGTGAGACAGCATCCATTTACACTGATACTGCTGCCTATAATGGTATCCTCAAGCACCTTATGAGCTTTAATTTCAAGCCTGTAACCCTCCCCGGTTTTTATTTTATTTATTAAGGTTCCTTTTTCTTCAACAAGCCCCGTGAACATATTATTCTCCTGATTTTAATTTTTTTGTTCAATAAAGTTACAAATTATTTGTGAAGAGAGTTGAAAGGTAAAGCTGATAAGCGATCACATTATCTTTCTAGCTGAAGCAGCAGATCATCTCCGATGCGTTCAAAGTTTTTAATTTTAACTTTAAGAGTGCTTTTAATATTCTTAACGCCTATATCCTCAACTACCGGAATGCCCTGTCCCGCAATTTTGGGAGAAATGAACAAGAAAATATCATCATACAATTTGCTCCGGATGAACGATGAGAACACCCTGCTGCCGCCTTCTACAAGAACTGAGGCAATATTATTTTTAGCAAGTTGTTTAAGAACACTTCTTAAATTAAGACCGCCATTTTTATCTCCGGCAGCAAAAATCACATGCACTCCAAGCGACTGAAGTTTTTTTACTTTCCGTTTGCCTTCGTTTTCTTTACAAGTAACCAGGATGGTTTTATGATCACTATTTCTTGTAAATAATTTTTTGTCCGTCTTAAGATTTAGTGAACCGTCAAGTATGATCCTCCGCGGGTTTCTACCGTCTGTGAGTCTTACCGTAAGAGAGGGATCATCTTTACCAACCGTACCGGCACCTACAAGTACTGCATCATAGTTGCCTCTCAGCTGATGAACGAATTTACGCGACTGCATAGAGGAAATCCACTGTGAGGCTCCCTTTGAATCTGCAATTCTTCCGTCAAGTGTTTGTGCTGCCTTTAGTGAAATATAAGGTAGTTTTTTTGTAATGTATTTGAAGAAAAATTTATTGAGATTAACGCAGTCGTTCTCAAGAACACCTACTTTCACTTCGATTCCTGCTGATTTAAGTTTTTTAACGCCGCTGCCGCTTACCAGAGGGTTCATGTCGAGAGTACCAATAACCACTTTCTTAATCTTGTTCTCGATTATGTGGTCAACGCATGGAGGGGTTTTCCCCTGATGGCTGCATGGCTCCAGGTTGATGAAAAGGGTGCTTCCATCCACCGGTTCTTTTGCATTTTCAATGGCATTTATTTCAGCGTGGTTTGCTCCGAATTTTTGATGATAACCAGCTCCAATTATCCTGTCATTCTTTACCAGTATACATCCTACAAGAGGATTTGGACTAACTTCTCCCTTACCTTTTTTTGCAATCTCTAATGCTAATTGTATGTAGGATTCATCAGTCAATCTATAAGGACTGTTGAAAATTATTTAATGTTTAAAATTTCGAACTCCAGCAATCCTGCCGGGGCTATAACCTTTACTTTTTCTCCGACTTTCGCACCCATCAATCCCTGACCTACCGGGGAAGTTACAGATATTTTACCTGCCTGGAAATCAGCTTCTTCAGGAGAGACTAATGTATACTCTATCTTTTTCTTGTTTTTAAGATTCAATATGCTCACAGTTGCAAGGATATGAACTTTATCATTCTCAAACTGGCTCGCATCTATAATTCTTGCTCTTGAAACGACGTCCTCAAGTTTGCTAATTCTCAATTCGAATAACCCCTGCTCTTCTTTCGCGGCATCGTATTCAGCATTTTCAGAAAGATCACCATGCGCCCTGGCTTCTGCTATTCTTTGTGCCATCTCCTTGCGTCCGGTCGTCTTTAATTCCCTAAGTTCTTTCTCTAATTCCACCAGACGTTCCCTGGTTAAATAGACAAAATTTCCTTCCGCCATCTCTCCTCTCAAGATAATTGGTGAATTTAAAAAAAAATTGCCACCGCATTTCCGCAGTGGTCAATCCGAAAATAAATAATTAAACTTTGCTTGTCAAGAATTATAAATCAATGATAAGCGGGTGTAATTCCTGTTTTTTAAGTAATCTTAAAATTTTTTCAAAAATTCATGAGTTATTTTATCACCATCATCTTTTTCGTGGAGGTAAAACCGGGAACAGTAAGGGTGTAATAATAAATTCCGCTTGATTGTCCCGGCAGATTCAGTTCGGCTTCATAAATTCCGGCAGGTTTTGCTTCGTTCACAAGAACCGTTACCAGTTGGCCGAGCTCATTATAAACAGTTAATTTAACCGGGACAAACCCCTGCTGGGTTACAGGGATTTCATAGCGTATTGTTGTGGATGGATTAAAAGGATTAGGGTAGTTCTGTTCAAGCACATAGCTTTCGGGTTTGGTTATATCCGTCGAATCTGTCGCCTGAACTTCTTTCATTATTTTATTGCCGGGATCAAAAGAAAGATATTCTGGTCTGCCCTCGATGCTGAAGACAAAATCCTGAACTGACTGGTTATTAAATATCGTGATAATTGTATCCATTGAGGCTGTGTGAATTTTTATATCTACAGGCATAGTAAAGAAAACGGGATTTGAGTGAGGTGCCTGGCTTAATTTCATATTTATTTGATAAATATTCGCCCCCATCCTGTTAAAATTCCAGCTGTAACTGTACCTTGGATAATCTTTTCCGTAAATCCATTCATCAAAAAAGTAATTCAGATCTTTTCCGTATACGTTTTCGGCAACGGTTCTGAAATCTTCAGTAGAGGCATTATTATATCTCAGAGACGGTGTGGAAGCATAGGTTTTCAATATCTTAAAAAAAGTAGAATCGCCTGTTACTCCCCTGAGCATATGCAGAACGATTGCCCCTTTTGCGTAGGTACTTGCATAATTAAATATAGCATTTGCAGAACTTATATCTTCGGCATACACGGAAGTCTTGGCAGGTTTTGCGTATGACATAAGTGATTCAATGTAAGAACTGTAGGAAGATTTTTCGAGAGCCTCGAAGTAAACTGCTTCAGAATAGGTGGCGAACCCTTCATTGAGCCATATTTCATGCCAGTTCTTACAGGTAATCATATCCCCGAACCATTGGTGAGCGAGTTCGTGAGCAATAATAGCTTCGTTGAAAGATCCGAGTGAAGTTATTGTCTGATGTTCCATTCCACCGCCCCATCCGAATTCTGCATGTCCGTATTTCTGATCGATGAAAGGGTAGAGTCCATATTTTTCAGAAAATATCTGCAGCATATTTACCGTTTTATCAAGAAGGTCTTTAATACCGGCGAAATGTTCAGGGTAGATATAGTGCAACACGGGCATAGAATCATTCGGGGCAAAGTGAAAATAATTTTTATAGACCGTATAGTTTGTAATTGCCATTGAAATAAGGTAATTGGCTATGGGGTATTTATTGAACCAGTAATAAGTATGCGTACCATCTCCGTTGGTATTTTCGCTCTGCAGCACTCCATTTGAAACGGCTATTAAGTTTTCAGCACAAGTTAGATTAACCCGGGAAGAATCGGCCTTGTCATCAGGGTTATCTTTACAGGGCCACCAGTCGCGCGCACCGTAGGGTTCACTTAACGTCCAGATTGCAGGACTCTCGTTATGGAGACCAAACTCTATACTGCCGAATCCATTGGATTCAGGTACGCCCTGGTAATAAACCCTGACAGAAAATCTTTCACCGCTGTTGTATGACCGGGGGAGCTGAACATAAAGCTTGTTAGCCGAATGGTTAAATGAAAGTGAAGCTGTGGATGACACCACCGAATCCACATTAAGATTATCGCTCAGATCAAGGAAAAAAGAAGTAAGTGAAGAAGACAGGGGAACCGCATCAACCTGTACTTCTCCTTTAAGATAGTCGGGTGAATGAGTTAATGTAAGATCAAGTTTATAATATTTTACATCTATAGCAGCATCACCAGGATAAAGAACTTTAGAAAGGGGTTCTGAGTTTCTGTAACGCAGCAATTCACTTTTTGCAATAGAAGGATCGGGACTCTGAGCATGAACCAACGATTCAAGGGTGAGCAGGGACGCTATTAAAAATATTTTTCGCATTTCATCAAATAATAATACTAAATGTTAATGAGCATTGTATTCAGAATCAATACTTATGCTTCATTTATAGTTTTCACCGCTACCCGGCTTCCTGTATCCTGCATATTGACTTGAAGCCGCAGAACCGGCAGGCTTTTTCTTCCCGTTTATCAATTTCTGAAAGTCTGAAGTTGCCGCTGCTGATACCCTCCACATACTTGTTTATTGCATTGAGGCAGATTCCAATCAATTCATTAAAATGTTCTGCTGATTCTTCCGGGGACGCATTACGATTAAAACCAAGTTCGTTTCTACCGAAATCGGATTGATTATACTTCAGTGAATAGAGCAGTGCTCCGGCAGGGGTATAATCTTCATTAAGTTCTGCCTTAATAATTTCTTTGGCTGCAAATAAATAAAGAGGAAGCTGAAGTTTTAGCCCGGCGTACATATCGGGTTTCTTAAGATCTCCTTTACCCGTCTTGTAGTCATACACCTTAAACCGTTTCTCATCCCTGTTAATATCTATCCTGTCAATTTTTCCCCTCACACTTACTTCACCTGCTATAAGATCCTTTAAGAGTATCTGCTGTCCCTCCTCTCTATGAATGCTGCCGAACCCGGTCTCGAAGAATGCCGGGATAAAACCCCCCTGGTTCTCTCTTTCGTCAAGAAGGAACTTATAAAGAATAGAGTTCTTCCTATCACCCTCAACACCGAATATCTTTTCTTTTTCAAAAAAGGAAAGGGGCGAATTAAAGTTTACATCACTTACCATTTTTTCTGCTGTATGGAACAGGATATTTTCAGCCCGGCGGAATACAGCTTCACTGCATCCGCTCAGTACAATATTTTCCTTCTTCAGTTTTGAATAGAATACAAACAGAATAGAGTGAATAAGGCTTCCTAGCTCAAGCGCTTCTATTTCTTCAGTAGGTTCTTCAAAAATATCCAGTCTGAGTACCCTTTCGGCAAAATACCTGTAAGGACATACTGCATAGGTTTCGAGCTGCGTAATCGAGTACTGCCTCTCTTTCATTTTTTCAAGCTTTTCCTTCGCAGTTTCCGATAAATTTCCTGAGATGAACCCAGTATAAATAGATTCCCCAAAAGGATCTATGCTCCTTAAACGGTCAATCATCATTGCTTCACTTATTTCTTCTTTATTTATTCCCGCTTCATCCAGGACCGACAATTGCGGGAACTTTGCTATCCCGTTTTTTCCGATATATGTGAGCAGCTGCTCTTTAGTATAAATTATATTCTTATAATCCTGTTCATCTGCTGCAGTAACTTCAAAACAATTGGTGAATTCACGCAAAAAATCTGACTGCACGAATTCCTTCCGATCATCCCTTCGCGGAAACGTCAGGTAAAGTCTTTTATTCCAAGAACAGAGGGACTGATAGAAAAGATATCTCTCTTCGGTCAGGTGGTTAGATTCACCCTTTGTCCTGGCCATCGATCCGGAAAAAAAAATCTCAGGTGAAAATCTAGTGGGAAAATCTCCATCGCATAATCCGGCGATAAAAAGGACTTCAAATTTTAATCCTCTTATCTCATTCATAGTTGTAATCTGAACCCCGTATCCGGGCTTCTCCCTTACATTAAACCTTGAAGAACTGACAGCCATTCTTAGATTATGAAGGAAAAATTTCAGGGAAAATCGTTCTTCTTTACCAAACTGATCCTCAAGCAGGGAAAGTACTTCATCTGCCGTCTCAATAAAAATATTTACCGATTTAATATTCATCCCTGCATTTTCTATTCCCGGGGATAGAAGCTTTACGGGAATTCCAAGCCCGTTTATTACATCGTACAGCTTTTCACGAAAACCTGGAATGGTTGATTTAACAAGAAACGGTTCAAGGTAACTGTGAAGTTTACCGATATCCTTAAGAGCAGCCGAACATGATGCTTTTATTTCAGCTGCATCATAATTACCGGATTCATTTTTTTCTGCTGAAAGGATAGCTTCATTAAGATTCCTCTGCCAGCTGTCGTATCCGGATATTATTTTCAGCCTGGTTGATACACGCATCAGGTTAGTTATATCCACCACCCCTGCGCTCACAATCCCCCCGCTCAGAGCTCTGAAAATATTTTTATAATAAAAATCATTTTCTGCTATCTCCAGAAAACTGATGAGTGCCGCCACCGGTGAGGCACCATCGAGCGGAAATCTGTCAGTAAGGTTGAACGGGAGTCCGTATAAAGGAAAAATATCCCTTATTTTATCAGAGTAATTGCTTATGAGGTTAAAAACAACGCATACTTCCTCAGGTCTCACTTTATCATTCAGGATCAGTTGTTTGATCTCCGAGGCAATCGATTTAACCTCCTCCTCCCTGGTTGAGGCCGAGATGGTTTTTATCTTCTCTTTATAATCCTTCAAAGCACTGCCGTTTTTTTTCTTGAAAAGATTTTCCCTGTTCTCATCCTGGAAACGGGTGAATAGCGAAACCGACTTGTCTGTTACTTCAGTAAATTCCCTCGCACGGAAATTTTCATAGCAGCTGTCAAGGTGAGAGAATATCAATGGATTGTACCTATAGTAATCGAAACTGATAAATAGTTCGGTTTTCCTGATAGAGGATATCCTGTTGATAATATCAATTTCTGGAACTGTAAATTCATCAAAACCCTGAATGATTATAAGATTAACTTCAGGGTAAAGGGCGGAAAAGTGACTGGAAAAATCTTCAGCATTAAGAGACAGAAGTTCACTATATATATCTCCCGTTTCTCTGCGGCCTGAGGATTTCAGCTTATCCTGGTAATTCCCGTAAACGTTTGCAATATCAAGCGCCTTAATTTTTTCAGATCCGCTGAGAGACTCTGCTTCATACTTTATTTTCAAGGGAACAATACCGTGCCGTTTATATTCTCCTATTACATTCCTTATTCTTTCTAACGTGCCCGTTGGAATTTCACCGCCATAATTTGAAAAATATCCAAGCTTAGTTTCGCTGAAACTCTGCTGAAGTATAACTGAGGCTGCGGCTTCAGTTATCATGGTAGATCTGACCGAGTTTGTATTGAAGAGCAATTTAGCGGATACTGAACCGATAGTTTCAAGGTTCAGCTTTCCGGCAGCCTTGCCGGGAGAACGGGCAACCATTTCCCTGCTGAGGGCTCTTATACGCCTGTTAGTAGGTACAATCATCAGGAGTGAATCGAGACTGCGATGTTTAATCCTTTGTTCTATTTCAAGGTCAACATCAAAGCTTTTACGTTTAGTTTTGGTTAAGATCATTTACGATGTTTCTCCAGCATCAGGTCGCGGTACGACTTACGAATCTCATGTTCCGTATCCAGCCCCAAAATCTCAATGAGATGGCTGAATCGTTTACCTGCATCATCCCTGCCTTTTATTACAAGCGTCTCAAGCTCAAGGAATGAACCGAGCCATTTTACCGTATCAAGGTGTATCCTGGTATTATCGAACAAATACAGCTGTCTGCTTTTTTCAACCACTGTCTCTGTTTCAAGGATATCATCAAGGTATTCACGCGCATCATTATTTTCCAGTGAGAGAAGCTGGTAATCTGACCATCTGCTGCCGGTTTTCTCATTCCTGTTATATTTAATAAGCGTCTGGCTTCCATTTTCTGTCCGCAGCTTTAAAAGCCCCTCTTTATATTGGTAGTAAACATCTACCTGGTTAAGTTCGCCTTTATATTCAGCACTGATTGACTGTATTTTTTCTATTACGTGACCGGGATTCTCAAGTTGGATCTTTAATTCAAGGTTTGTCGGCATTTTGATTTTGTTTTTCCTTTTTAATATAAACCTGCAGGACTTCCCTTCCCCGCCTTGGTTTAATTGAATTTATATTCCTGGATGAAAATTTAAGCTGAAGATGTTCTGAAAACAACTCATAAAATTCATTCAAATTTACAGCATACGGGGGACCTCCTTTTCGGTCTTCCACAGGAAAGAGTAGTGCGATAAGTTTTCCTCCAGGTTTCAGCAGCCGTCCGATTGTTCCGGCATATTCTCTTCTTCTTTCGGGATTAAAGGCGCAGTACGTTACATAATCATAGACATAATCAAAATGCTCAGCGTATAAAGGATCAAGTTTGAAGATATCTTCATGAATCAGGTTTAATTTCACATTTGCCGTGGATGCAAGATCAAGTGCCCGCTTTATTGCTTCAATTGAAAAATCAACAGCATACACATCATAACCTTTCTTTGCTGCCAGCACAGCATCATAGCCTTTCCCACATCCTGCGATAAGAATTTTTCCCGGCTTCATAAACTCGCCCGAATCCAGAAGATTTTCGAACACCGGTGTGGAAGTACTCATATCCCAGTTAGCTTCATTATTTATATATTTCTTATCCCAGAATGATGCAGAGTCAGGTGTTTCCATAAATATCTATAAAATAAGATGTTGATATTGATACAGACTTCATTAATTTTGAAGAAAAAAAAGATTTTAATATGAAAAAGTTATTGTTTGCGGCAATAATAGTTATTCCCCTGCTAAATGTAAATGCACAGGAGATTGGTGAGATGGCTCCGGAGAAACCACCAGAAGTTTTTCCAGCTAACGCATTGGGTCTCGATGTTATGTTCAGCGAAGGAGGATTCGGTCTGGGAGGTTTCTACAGAAGACAATTTTCAGACAAAATTACCGGATTCGCCGATGTATCGCTTTCTGAAGCTAAGGATGAAAGGGAAATTGAATATTATGATTTTTATACAAACCAAACTTACACAGTGGGTAAGAAAAACCGTGTTTTCCTGGTGCCGGTAAATTTCGGAATTCAGTACAGATTATTCGAGAATGTCATATATGATAACCTGCGGCCTTATATTAATGCCGGGGCAGGACCCACGATGGTGATTACCACACCTTACAGGGAGGAGTTTTTTAAATCTTTCGCATTTGCACAGATGAAAGTAGCAGCAGGCGGGTATATCGGGTTCGGAGCAAATTTCGGGCTTGATAAAAGCAGTCTTGTAGGTATCAATGTCAGATATTATATAATCAAGTTTTTTGATGAAGGCGTTGAAAGTCTTACTGGCAAGTATAATAAAACGCTCGGCGGTTTTTTCCTGACGATCAACATAGGGATGATGTATTGAGTGCGGTGTTACCACCCTTTAACGGATTCAGCAGAGATATATTCCCCTTCCTTGAAGAGCTCGAAAAAAATAACAATACAAAATGGTTTGACAAAAACCGGCAGCGCTACCAGGATAACATAGTACTTCCGGCAAAATCTTTTGTTGCTTCTATAGGACAATTCTTCACCCAGTTAAACCCCGCCATCAGGACAGAGCCCAAGTTTAATAAAACGATAATGAGAATAAATAAGGATATGCGCTTCTCAAAAGATGCACCTTATAAAAATTATTTTCTTATCCATTTCGGCAGGTTTAAAATGGATAGTGAGTTCTACCTGTATTTCGATAAACAGGGAGCGGATTACGGAATTTTCCTGAACGGCGAAAAAGGTGATGAACTTTACTTCTCAGGGAACGTTGAAAGACATTCAAAGGCGATAGTGAATACTTTCAAACAATATAGATTAAATGGGAACTTTGACCTGCATGAGTTTAAGAAAACCCCTCATCTTGTTCAGAAAAACTTTGATGCGGACAGGCACTTTGACCTGCTTAAAAAAAATAAATACATACTTCTTGAAAAAGAGATACCAAAAAAAAGCAAATCCCTTTACACAGCGGATATATTAACCGACCTTGTTAAACATTACGCCTCCCTATACCCTCTTTACTGCTTCGCCATCTCAGCCCGGCCTTTAAAACTTATAGACAAGTTCGAAGAAACGATGGGCGTTCCTGTCTAAGAAAATGCTTTTCTGGTCTGACTGGTTTACCTGAATTTTTTTAGCATATATTTAAGTTTATCGTTAATTTCTAACATATATGATTAAATCATTTTTTGTAATCATTATTTTTAACTCCCTTTTAATGGCACAATACCGGGACTTTACAACACAGCTAAGCAGCTCATACAATAATTTCCTCGAGGAAGCATTAACCACAAGACGGTTTAAACATTCAGATATCAAACCACTAATCGATAGACTCAAAAACGACACCTTATTTACTGTGAAGCAGGCGGGACAGTCTGTTCAAAATCGTGAGATATATTTGATCTCGCTTGGTACAGGCAGTACCAAAGTTTTTCTCTGGTCGCAGATGCATGGTGATGAGTCGACTGCCACTATGGCGCTTTTTGATATCCTTAATTTTTTTACTCAGAACAGCCAGTTTGATGATTTCAAAAAAGAGATGCTGGAAAAGCTAACCCTTTACTTTATGCCTATGGTTAACCCCGACGGAGCAGAAGTTTTTGAAAGAAGGAATTTTTATCAGTTAGATTTGAACCGCGACGCAGTAAGAGAGCAGAGTCCCGAAGCCAGGATACTCAAATCTGCTTTCGACACAATAAAAGCTGATTTCGGATTTAATCTTCACGATCAGAGTATATATTATAGTGCCGGCAGAACGTTCAAATCCGCAGCGGTTTCTTTCCTTGCGCCGGCAATGAATTATGAAAAGAGCGTAAACTCTGTAAGAAAGAAGGCAATGCAGGTTATAGGGCAAATGGAGAAAGTATTAAGTGATTTTATACCTGGACACATTGGCAGATATTCTGATGATTATGAACCGCGTGCTTTCGGGGATAATTTCCAAACCTGGGGAACCAGCACGATCCTGATAGAAACCGGAGGCTGGAAAGGTGATCCCGAAAAACAATTTCTAAGGAAGATGAATTTTATTGCCCTTCTCGCAGCCTTTAAGAGTATTGCAGAGGAAGGGTACAAAGATGAGCCCCTCAAAACCTACGAAGCTATCCCCTTCAATGAAAAAGACAACTTAATGAATCTGCTATTAAGGAATATCGACTATACTGTGGACGGTCGGAAAATAAAAGTGGATATAGGCATAAACCGGAAAGAAATTAATAAAGACCTGGCAAGGTCATATTATTCAATTGGAAGTGTAGCTGATCTGGGGGATCTTTCTATCTTCAGCGGCTACGAGGATTATGATCTATCAGGGATGGAAATTCATCCGGGAAAAACATATTCCCAAAAAATATCCTCCAACGAAGAACTCTCGGGATTGGATTTTCCTCGTTTATATTTAGAGGGGATTACAAATATTATTATAGATTTTAAGCCGGAATGTGAATACTCACAGTTCCCGGTTAACCTCGTTTATTCTATGAAGGATAACAAAAGAATTCTGATTGATGGTCCCGCAAACTTCTACGTTAGCCGTGACGGAATGGTTAAATACGTAATCGTAAACGGATTCTTCATCGAAACAGATGATCCACACACAGAAGGTGTGAACGGGGAAGTTATCCGCTGAATGTTTGATAAATAGTTTAATTTTGATATAATTGCCGATAACAAATACCGGTCATCTATTTACCAGAAAATAATATGTTTCCATTTCCAATTTTAATGGCAGTAATTGAAGATCAAAAACAGCTTTACGCTGATTTTGAAAGAGAAGCAGTGCCGCATATGGACGCTCTCTACAACTTTGCCCTCAGGATGACAGGCGATGGAGACGAAGCTGATGACCTCGTGCAGGAAACATATCTGAAAGCCTTCCGGTTCTTCGATAAATTCGAAAGGGGAACTAACTGCAAAGCATGGCTGTTCCGTATAATGAAGAACACCTTCATAAATTCATACAGAAAATCAACAAAAGAGCCGGATAAAGTTGATTATGAAGAGGTTGAAAACTTTTATGAGAATATTAAACCATCTTCAACAGATAGTGCTCACCTAGAAAAGGAGATGTATGACAATCTTCTCGATGACGAACTTTCCAATGCTATTGCTTCCCTTCCGGAGGATTTCAGGACGGTAATAATATTATGCGACATTGAAGGTTTTTCGTATGATGAAATAGCTGATTTTGTTGATGTTCCGGTAGGAACTGTAAGATCAAGACTGCACCGGGCAAGGAAGATGCTTTTCACGAAGCTTTACAAATATGCTGCCGATAAAGGTTATATAGATAAGACTAATACAGACGAATGATCCCATGAAGGAAAACAGAGATTTATATTACATAGCCGCATTAACTGATGGAGAGATTAAAGATCCTGCACTTGAACAAAAGCTGCGTGAGGAGATAAAGAATAATCCTGACCTTCAATTTGAATTTTTTGTCCAGTCATCCATTAAAAATCTTGTATCTCAAAGGTTAAAAATTTCTCCGGCACCGGACGAAGTAAGACAGCGTCTGAAAAGAAAAATTGCTCCCTCTTCCAATGCTGGTCTGCTTTCACGGCTTCTTCCGGATATCTATTTCAAAAAACCTATGCTGGCATGGGGAAGCTCTCTCGTAATAATTCTGGCGGTTATTCTTATTCTGCTTAACCGGACTCCGGTACCGGAGTATAAAAACTTCGCTGAAGAACAAAGCGGAAGTTCAAATATGTACGTACAGGCGAAGCATAACTTTGAGGACATACTGGCAGGCAAGCTTGCTCCCCAGTTCACCTCCAGCAGCCCGGAAAAAATCAAGCAGTTCTTTGCGGACCAGGGAGTAGAATACAAGACATATATTCCTGAGATTAAGGATTGGAAGCTGGTCGGTGCAGTTGTTTCAACCGATCATGGAGAAAAATTTGCGCATCATGTATATTCTACGCCGGATGGCAAACTGGTTTATTTGTTCCAGGTTGATGAATCAGAAATAAAAAAACACGATTTCCTAACGCTCACAGACGATCTTATTACATACCTCAATTCCGGCAATTGTTATGAATCCGCCGAAGGCAGCTTTGTAACTCTATTAACAAAGGTAAAAGAGAACATTTTTGCCGTTGTTTCCAATGGTTCACCGGATGAAATTGAAAACAATATTTGTCAATTAAAATAAAGTTGGAACTATGTTTAGCATTAAAAACATCCTTTTGCCTACCGATTTCAGCAACCATTCGCTTTCTGCTGCCTCTTACGCACTGGATATTGCAAAACAATATGGCGCAAAAGTACATTTTTTGAATGTTCTGGAAAAAAAGCCTCCCATACTTGCCATAAGGTCACTGGATCTTTCTGAAGATAAGATAATGAAAACTATAGAAGAGGATGCCAAAAACTCTTTAAATAATGCGCTGGAGAAGATTAATAAGGACAAATCTGTAGAAATCGTGCCAGTTATAAAGAAAGGCATCGATTTCGAGACAATTGTTGATTACTGTGAATCCAACAAGATTGACCTGATAGTGATAGCTACTCATGGCAGAACCGGTATCCTTCACACCCTATTAGGCAGCGTTGCTGAAAAAGTAATAAGATATGCTACCTGCCCTGTTCTGGTTATTACGCCCACAGAAAACGAGAAGTAGGCACGTATTATTTTCTTGATTGTGCTCACTTCTTTTGATATATTTATTGTCTGCAAGTTTAAAAAGGTATTAAAAAATGGCTAGAGTGAAAAACGTAGAGGCTTTTTGTGGAATTTGTAACGGCGTACGGAAGATGGAGTTACTGGGTGAAGTCTCTCTGAACGAAAATAGTGAGAATAAGCGATGGGCTAAATGTAAGAAATGTAAGCAGACTATGGTTATCGATCTTACTGAGGATGTTAAAGAAACCAAGCCCTCCCTGGAAGGAATTGAAAACGAAGATTGTACAGTATACGCTCCTACGAAATCATTTAAAGTAGGTGAATCAATTTATCATCAGAATTGGGATGATTTCGGAAAAGTTGTAGGTAAAGAAGTTATGTCTAACGGACATAGCTCTATTACAGTAGAATTCCAGAAATCTGGAAATAAAAAATTAATTGAATCAATATCTCAATAAACCAACATTCAAAGCGAGGTGAAATAACTTGGTTGGTATTACTTTAGGCGAAAACGAATCGATAGATAAAGCATTACGAAGATTCAAAAAGAAATACGAAAGATCCGGAGTGCTGAAAGAGTTCAAGAAAAGAACTTTTTTTGTTAAACCTTCTATAAAGAAAAGAATGGAACGTCTGAAAGCTGAAAGACGCGCACACAGATCCGATTCAAACAATTGATATAACTAGGCTGTCCTGTTTTAATTCCCGGACAGCCTTTTTTATATACTTTTCAAACTTAACTTCAAACTAACTTCCTTAACAGGTTCTCATCTAAACCTTTTCATTCAGACATATTTTACTTCAGCTGAATCTTAGGTTCCTCTTCCCTTTTCTCTTCTTCTTTCTTCAAATAATATTTTTCAAAATGATTGGTTATCAGTTTGAATGCGTCATCAACGTTCTCGCAGAACGAAAATAGATTCAGATCAGCAGGACTTATTACAGCGTTGGCAACCAGCCCGTCGAAGTTTATTATATTCTTCCAGTATTTTTCATCATAAACAATAAGAAGCATCTTCTTTTTGATCTTATCCGTCTGGATCAAGGTAAGTATCTCAAAGAACTCATCCATTGTCCCGAAGCCGCCCGGGAAAACGATGAGAGCTTTTGCCAGGTATGCAAACCAGAATTTTCTCATAAAAAAGTAGTGAAATTCAAATCGGAGATCAGGACTGACATACTTATTTACAAATTGCTCAAAAGGAATGCTTATATTAAGTCCTAACGAATACCCTCCTGCAAGCTTGGCTCCCTTATTTGCTGCCTCCATTATACCGGGTCCGCCGCCGGTGCAGATTATAAAACGGTTACCGGAAGTATCAAGGTTGAGCGACCATTCTGTTAATCTTTTAGACAGTTCTACAGCATCTTCATAATATTTCGACATCTTCACCATATGCTGGGCTGTCCTCAACGCTACAGCAAGCTGCTCGTTCGAGGTATCTTTAGGGTTAATGGTTTTAAATTTATTTAGTGCGGCCGTAGCATTTCTTTTGGACATTAGTCTTGCAGATCCGAAAAATACTATGGTATCAACAATCTTATGTTTCCTGAACTTTGTTTTCGGCTCAAGAAATTCCGAGAGGATTCGAAGGATCCTTGCATCAGATGAATTTAGAAAATCAAGATTTTCGTAGGCTTTTTGTACAGGTTTGGATTTTCCCATGTTCTCCTTAAAAATTAATTTAATAAGTGAAGATACTTTGCCTTTTAATTAATTTTAATTTACCTCATTTTTGCATTAAATAAATAAGGACGATGTTAAAAATACATTATTAAGCAATTTGATCATAAAATAATATTACCTGTTAATTAAACAAATTCAGATTCAGTAAGCTATATAAGGATGGGCATGCTTAAGCGTACGATTTGTGTTCTCTTACTTTTTGTTTCCACAGTTTATTCTTCTTCCAAAGAAGAGGTTGCATCCGGAATAAACCATATACTCTCCAGACTGCCGTCTTCCACACATGCTGCAGTCCTGGTTTTTAACCCTTTAACCCAGGATACAATTTTTGCTCTGAACGCGGCAGAATCGATGATCCCAGCATCGAATACAAAGCTGTTTACAACTGCTACCGCCCTTTCAGAGCTTGGAGGCGACTTTGTATTAAAAACCTCCATACTTACAGATGATTCAAATATTAAAGACGGCGTCATCAACGGGAACATCTATATTAAAGGATATGGTAATTCTCTTTTCTCGCAGGAAGATCTGGAGAAATGCGTGAATGAAATAAAACAAAAAGGGATCAGAAAAATCACCGGTAAGGTTGTTGGCGACGATAGTTATTTCGATGACGTTTACACAAGAGATGACTGGATTACTGATGAAGTTGCCAATGTTAAACTTCCCCCTATATCGGCTCTTGTTCTGGACAGAAACCGGAAAGTTATCTACAAAAAAAGGGGAAGACGGATGAGAAGTTATCTTATTAATGTTAAAAATCCTTCACTGAATGCTGCTGAATGTCTTAGAAGCGAACTGTTGAACCAGGGAATTCTAGTAAGCTTGAATGCTGTAGAGGGAATTACTCCCGATGGCGCCTTAGAGATTACAAGCTCGGGTATAGTTCTGAGGAACCTTTTGCAGGATATAAATAAGCATAGTGATAACTTCCTGGCTGAATGTTTATTCAAAACGGTGGGCGCAGAGATCAGCGGGAAACAGGGTAATGCATTTTTCTCTACGCAGGCAATTCTTTCATTCATAAAGGATAATGGCATTTTTTCCGAGGGTTCCTCAATAGTAGACGGTTCGGGAATTTCGCGCTTCGATCAGATTACTGTCGGCGCTCTGGCTGGAGTACTTGAGAAAATGTACTTCGACCTGGCTCATTATGATGATTTCTATGATGCTCTAAGTATAGCAGGAGTAGACGGAACCCTGAGACACAGGATGCGGGGAACGCCTGCCGAAAACAACTTCCATGGTAAAACAGGTACGCTCAATGGGGTTTCTTCACTATCGGGATACCTTACTACAAAAGCAGGAGACGATCTTATCGTGAGCATAATATTCGAGTTTGATAAAAACGGGGCTAATTTTCACAGGGGTATGCAGGATGATATAATTACTCTGCTGGCTGACTGGAAATAAAAAAAGAGACTGTCTTAAAAGTTTGTCAACTTAAATGTAATTAAGATTCCGAAATAAATACGGAATGACAATTTTAAGACAGCCTCTCTTTAATCTCTTTATTACTAAAGTTATTTCTGAGGGGTCTGGTTTCCTTCTGTTGGAACGTTCGGCGTCTGCTGCGGAGGCAAAGCCGGGTTCTGCGGAACGTTCTGCTGTCCTGACTTTTGGATTATACTATCACGCTGTTCTGTCGTTGATTGCCCCGGCAGAAAGAATAAGTTGATAATAATTGTGAGTACAGCAAGAGTACCGGCTAACCACCACGAAGACTTGCTAAGGAAGTCAGCTGTTCTTCTTGATCCAAACATGGTGCCCATGCCGCCTGCTCCGCCGAATGTACCAGCTAATCCGCCGCCTTTGCTTGACTGCAGAAGAACAATAACGATTAAGAATACCGCTATTATTGTTGTTATAACTATCAATGTTGCATACATAATTCTTGCTCCTGTAATTTGTAGCGGGGGAGGGATTCGAACCCCCGACACGTGGATTATGATTCCACTGCTCTAACCGACTGAGCTACCCCGCCAAACTTCATATTTTAGCCTGTAAATATAGAAATTAATAGATTTCTATCAAAATAATAATTGGGTAGAAATGGATAGAATTTATATAAAGCCTCTACGAGAATTGGGTGTTTTTTGGGGTGTATTGCAAATTTCTACTATAATGGGTATTTACGATGTCCAGAGATATCCTCGTGGAGATCGACAATTATTAAGCAATATCTCTGTGAAGATCGATTATTAGTATTCTATTAGAGGATCCATTGTTGTATCAGCCATTATCGCTGTTATGATTAATGGAATTTGCTGAGGACGTTCTGCTGATATTCCTCGTGGAAGATGCCCTCCCCCGAATCATTGTAGTTTTTTATAGGGAGATTCAGATCCTGAAGTCTTTGTTTCGTGCTGGCTATCCTATCAATAGGATCCGGATGGGTCGACAGAAAGGTTGCAACCGCATTGGCGTTTGAGCTTATCAAACCGTCATCTCTCATTTCCTCGAAGAAGAACATTACACTTCCCGGATAGAACCTTGTGTCGTTAAGGTACTTCACCGAATATTCATCAGCCTGGTCCTCGTCTGACCTGCTGTTTGCAAGAAAACCAAGGCCTACAAACAAGTTGGCAGCAATCTCTTCAATCTGAGAAGGGTTTTCACCGAGCACAACATTCAGAAGTATTGAAACACCATAATACGCGGTCATTCTCTGGGTTGCGTGCCGCAGTTCAGCATGCGCTATCTCATGTCCTAATACCCCCGCAAGCGCACCTGATGAAGTCAGGTATTTAATCAAACCAGTATAGACATAAATGTATCCGCCGGGCAGGGCAAACGCATTCAGGGTGGAATCGTCGTCAATTATATTCATCTGGTAGTTGAAAACATCCTTATGTTCTATTTGAGATGACGCGAGGATCTGGTTGAAAATCTGGGAAACGATATAATTTTTAATTGCAGGATCACCATGGAAGATAGGATATTCCTGAGGATCACTCTGGATTTGCGCGTTTAATTCCTGTCCCAGCTGTACATCATCCTGAAGAGAGAATATATTGATACCTGTATCGCAGGAATTAATTACCGGCAGTACCGCCAGAACTATAACAAGTAAACCTCTTGTAAAAATTATTCTCATTTATTTTCCTTCAGTCCTTAATTATCCTAAATATATATACCCGGAAATTCAGAGAAGGTAACAGGGATCAATCGACCTGCTGCTTTTCTTTCTCAATCATTTCCCAGGTAAGGTCAAGAAATTTGTCAATCCCTGAGCCTGTTGCAGCTGAAATAATATGAATTTTATTATCAAGCTTTTTAAGTCTTTTCTTTAAGAGCTTATTTATTTCAGATTCTTCAACAAGATCGGATTTTGAAAGGACAAGCAGCTCCGGCTTTTGAGCAAGTTTCTTACTGTAACTTTTCAGTTCGTTATGCAGAACCTTATAATCTTTCTCGTAATTTTCGGAAGTAATATCGATAAGATAAACAAGAACTTTCGTTCTTTCTATGTGGCGCAAAAACTTCAATCCAAGTCCTTTGCCTTCATGGGCACCTTCAATTATTCCGGGAATATCGGCTACAGTAAAGCTCATATAATCCTTATATTGAACAATACCGAGGTTGGGCTCAAGCGTAGTGAATGGGTAATCGGCTATTTTGGGACGGGCGGCTGAAATTGTGGAAATCAAGGTTGACTTACCAGCATTAGGGAATCCTACCAGTCCCACATCAGCAATCAGCTTTAATTCAAGAATAACATTCCTTTCCTCACCGGGTTTCCCCGGTTCGGCATACCTTGGAGCCTGATTGGTAGGAGTAGCAAAATTGCTGTTGCCTTTCCCTCCCCTGCCGCCTTTTACGGCAACAACACGGGCCCCATCTTTATCAAGATCAAACAGTACCTTCTCTGATTCCGCATCTTTAATAATAGTACCTACAGGAACTTTTATTATAACATCTTTCCCACTTTTACCGTCTTTCCGTGAGTTGCCTCCCGGTTCACCATTTTCAGCTTTATAATTTTTCTTATACCTGAAATCAAGAAGCGTAAACAAATTATGATGTGCCTCAATAATAATACTGCCGCCTTCTCCCCCGTTTCCTCCGGACGGACCGCCTTTGGGTACATATTTCTCCCTGCGGAAAGTAACTGCTCCGTCACCGCCTTTTCCTGCACTGATACTTATTTCTGTAAAGTCAATAAACATTCATTAGTCCTGGTTAAAGAAGTTGCTTACGGCATTTGTGAGAACAACGGCTTCCCTTGAGTAGGGACTCACCTTATATGAGAAGAATACGGCTTTTAGTATTTCGGTAGCCTCATCGTAATTAACTGATTCCGAAATCTTTTCCATCGTATTTACAAAATCCTCCTCATCTTCATTAAATACTTTTGATACTATCTTTTCCATATCTTTATCGGAAAGGAAACTCAATATATCATTATTTGTCCTGGTAGGTGCAGGAAACACAGATTCTTTTTCTTCTATGACTTCATCATCGTCAAAGGATAACTCCTCTTCTTCTATTATCAAATCTTCAGAACCAGATTCATCTTTCTCTTCCACAAGTTCAACTGCATCCTCTTCCTCATCCAGTTCTGTGAAGGTCAGATCATCTTCTGTTTTCATACTGTCGAGCTGTTCTTCAAGTTCCTCTAGCGATCTTAATTCTGTCTTATACCGTGAAAGAAAATCTTCGGGAGATTCACCACCAGGTCGCTCTTTTTCGTTTTCTTCCTCAGATATTTCCGAAAGAGACTCATTTATCTCATCCAGAACATAACCGGTTTTAGATTGAGAAGATTCCTCTTCAATTTTGCTTTCTTCGGGTGGGTTTAAATTTGAAGGCTCTTCCTGGATCACTTCTTCATCTTCTGCCACTTTTTCTTCGGCTGCTTCTATATCCGTTTCGTCACCTTCTGACAGAGTTATATCTTCAACATGTTCTCCAGATCCCATTTCATTCAAGTAAGACTCTGTTTCATCTGTCTCCGCGTCAGCACTATGACGTTCTTTTGTTTCACCGCCATCAGCAATTTCATTTTCCTGCGGTACCTCCTCATCCTCTTCTTCCGCTGCTTTTTCTTCGTCAGCCGGGGGAGTTTTAACAGGTTCCTTCGAATACAGGATCTTCCTTATTTCCTCAATATCATATTTTCTCTTATCATCGGCAGGGATTGCCCGTCTTAGTTTAAAGAGAGCTTCCATCAGATCTTTTTCTTTAAGGAAAAGTTCCACGGTTTGAGTTTGTATGCGAGTCTTATTTATTCCCCCTTCATTGAAGAAATCCCCGATAGAAACCAGGGCATTATCAATAAGATCGTTAGTATGTTTACTGAACATCTGTTTGTCGATTTTTCCCAGGATCACTGAGAATTCAGTTTCGTTGAGGGAAAGTATTTTCCTTTTTGAAAAGTAGCCGAAGAACACATTCTTCACATAATCATAATAATAAAGGTAATTAAGCATCATCTTAATCTCATTTACGTTCTTTGTCTTATCCTCATCAAAAATCAGCTTTCCAAGCGTCCAGTTTGGTCTTACAAGATAATTGATATTAAACGTCACTGCGTGAGTCACCAGTGTTCTTACATCTTCAAAAGCCAGGCGTTTGTTCTTCTTTATTTCCTCGCTGATAAGATTAAAATAATGTGAAATTTCGCCGCCGGAATAATCGAACGAGGAATTCTGCAGAAGCTTTTTGCGGTCCTCATAAATCAGATGGTCAAGGTGAGCGGATATATACAACAGGATTGCTGGATGTATTTCTGCCGAAGCAAGTCTTTCAAACGGGAAAAATGACCCTAGTTTGTTAACACGGTTTAAAGTAAAATCGATAATGAACTTAATTTCTTTTTCGAACATTCTGCCCTACTCTCATTTATTTCCTTGCAGAAAATAAAAAAAATCCCGATTAAATTGTTAACCGGGATTATTTAATACCATTTATTGTTTATCAGCCGGGAGACCTCTTTGGTCTGACCAGGTTTTTCAGCGAATCAGCACTAACAGGATGAACCACCCTGTTCTTTATGGTAAATTCATAATTAAGACTGGCGGTAAGACTATCTAACTGCTTAATTGAAACAATCTTATGCATATTGCCTTCCGATACGAAATCGATGTCAGGCCCTATTCTGCCTCTTGCTGTGCTGAAGAAAAGGACATAAATTATCACAGACAGAACAAAAATTAATAGTATTACTCCAACAGCTTGTCTCACCGGTTCCGGGCCCTCATAAATTTAGTTACCAACCAAGGTGCGAATTATTTTTCTTTTTTGCAAGAAGCCTTGTAATATTCCCGCCTTAGCTGTGCTATAGTATCCATTGAAATTTGTTTAGGACACTCAGCAGAGCAGGCTTCAGTGTTTGTACAGGAGCCGAATCCTTCTATCTCCATTTGTCTCACCATATCCAGCACTCTCTTCTCTCTTTCCGGATGTCCCTGCGGGAGCCGTGCAAAATGAGAGACCTTGGCAGCCACAAACAGCATTGCAGATGCATTCTTGCAGGCAGCAACGCAGGCTCCGCAGCCAATACACTGAGCGGCATCGAAAGCAGCTTCCTGTTCATCCTTGGGAATGGGGATTGCATTCGCATCCGGCGCTCCGCCGGTATTCACTGAAATAAAACCACCGGCCATTACAATCCTGTCAAATGATGATCTATCAACCACCAGGTCCTTAATAACCGGAAAAGCTTTTGCGCGCCATGGTTCTACAACTATAGTATCGCCGTCCTTAAATCTTCTCATATGAAGCTGGCAGGTAGCAATTCCTTCCTGGGGTCCGTGAGGTCTTCCATTTATAAACATAGAACAGCTTCCGCAAATTCCTTCACGGCAGTCATGATCAAAAGCAACCGGTTCCTCACCCTTCTTTACCAGGCTCTCGTTCAAAACATCCATCATTTCAAGGAAAGACATATCAGGAGAAATATCCTGAACTTCATAACTGGTTAATTTTCCTTTGGCATCGCGGTTTTTCTGACGCCATATTTTCAAGTGTAAATTCATTCCTTTTCCCATTATTTGTAACTCCTTTGAGAAGGTTGGACGAACTCAAAATTCAGTTCTTCTTTATGCAGTTCGGCTTTATTATCAACACCCTTGAATTCCCAGGCGGCCACATAAGCGAAGTTAACATCATCTCTTTTAGCTTCATTCTCTTCCGTCTGATGTTCTTCTCTAAAATGTCCTCCGCAGGATTCCTCTCTATGAAGAGCATCTTCAGCCATAAGTTCACCAAGCTCGAGGAAATCAACAACGCGGCCTGCTTTTTCAAGCGACTGGTTCAGTTCTTCATTTTCGCCGGCTACAATTACATTATTCCAGAAATCAGCTCTTATCTCTTTTATCCTGGAAATTGCTTTCTTTAATCCTTCAGCATTACGCGACATTCCAACGTAATCCCACATTACCTGCCCAAGTTCTCGGTGAAATTCATCTACAGTTTTGGTTCCTTTAATAGATAAGAGTTTGTTTATCTTATCCTTTATTTCCTTTTCAACTTTCTTGAACTCTTCGTGATCTGTAGTTAGTTTATCGGTCTTAAGCTGAGCAAGGTAATCACCTATTGTGTAAGGTATTACAAAATAGCCGTCAGCAAGACCCTGCATAAGTGCGCTCGCACCGAGGCGGTTGGCGCCGTGGTCTGAGAAGTTGCATTCGCCCAGAGCATAGAGTCCAGGAACTGAAGTCATAAGATTGTAATCAACCCAAAGCCCCCCCATTGTATAATGAACTGCAGGATAGATCCTCATTGGAACTTCATAAGGGTCTTCGGCGGTTATAAGTTTATACATATCAAACAGGTTGCCGTATTTTTCAGCAATTTTATCTTTGCCCAAACGGTTGATGGCATCGGCAAAATCGAGGTAAACTGCATTTTGAGCAGGACCAACACCTTTGCCTTCGTCAACCATTTCCTTGGCATTTCTTGAAGCCACATCTCTAGGCACAAGGTTCCCGAACGAAGGATATTTTCTTTCAAGGTAATAATCTCTTTCAGCCTCGGGTATCTGCGAAGGGGCTCTCTTATCTTTGGGATCTTTTGGAACCCATACTCTACCATCGTTCCTTAAGCTTTCACTCATAAGAGTTAACTTCGACTGATAATGTCCCGTTACAGGAATACACGTCGGGTGAATCTGCGTGAAGCAGGGGTTTGCAAAGAAAGCGCCCTTCTTATATACCCTCCATGCTGCGGTTACATTTGAACCTTTTGCATTGGTTGAAAGGTAATAAACGTTTCCATAGCCGCCTGTAGCAAGAACAACTGCATCAGCAGCATAAGACTCGATTTCCCCGGTAACCATGTTCCTGGTAACAATACCTCTTGCCTTACCGTCGATAATAACGACGTCCAGCATTTCGTGACGGGTATACATTTTAACCTTACCAAGACCTACCTGCCGCATCAGCGCATTATAAGCACCAAGCAGAAGCTGCTGTCCCGTCTGACCTCTTGCATAGAAAGTACGTGATACCTGGGCTCCGCCAAATGAACGGTTGTCAAGGAGTCCTCCGTATTCACGTGCGAAAGGAACACCCTGAGCTACGCACTGATCGATGATATTAGCACTAAGTTCTGCAAGGCGGTAGACGTTACCTTCACGTGACCTGTAATCGCCGCCCTTTATCGTATCATAAAACAACCTGTAAACACTATCACCGTCATTTTGATAATTTTTTGAAGCATTTATTCCGCCCTGTGCGGCGATACTGTGAGCCCTGCGGGCACTATCCTGAAAACAGAAAGCGTCAACATTATAACCAAGTTCAGCAAGAGAAGCAGCAGCTGAGCCGCCTGCAAGTCCTGTTCCCACAACAATAATATTATATTTTCTTTTATTAGCCGGGTTAACCAGTTTCATTTTGAACTTATGATCTGTCCATTTCTGATCTAATGGTCCGGCGGGTACTTTCGATTCTAATTTCATATTATTTCCCTCCTCCCAGGATGAAGTAAAAAGGAATGAGTGCGAACCCAAGGCATATCAGTATCGAGAAGATAGTGCCGAATCCTTTAATAATCGGGGTGTATTTATTATGTCTCAGTCCCAGTGTCTGGAACCCGCTTTGAAAAGCGTGCACGAGGTGAATAGCCAGAAGCACCATTGCCACGATATAGAATATTGACCACCAGGTGTTCTGAAATTTTAATATTGCACTTTCATACATTGACATTCCGAGTGAACCGAACCTTGAGGGAATGAAGAAATCCATCAGGTGAATAACAAGGAATATTAGGACAACTATTCCGCTCTGGATCATAAACCTTGAATAGAATGAACTGTTAGCTGACGGATCTTTTGTTTTGTATTCAACGCCGCGGGCTGATTTGTTTATAAACCACAGCCTGATGCCATTTATGATATGGTAGATGAAAGCGATGAATAAGACTATCTCTATGATCCTGACCGGGATATTGAGCGATGCGGCCATAAAATCCGCATAAGCCTCAAAAGCATCTCCTGTGCTTCTAAGCAGCAGAAGATTAGCAATGAGGTGGATGATCAGGTAGATATATAAAAACAAGCCCGTAACAGCCATAATCAGCTTTTTCCCCAGGCTCGAATCGATAAACGAGGTGAACCAACCCATTAAATTTCTCCTTTATAAAAACGATAACTTATTGGTAAGTCAGAACTGAATGTATTTTGTGGTAGCAAAATTATAAATACTACAATAAATAGTTTCAATTGGCACGAGGAAAATCCCCGCACAGAAGTTTTACAAAATTATTTATATCGGGGAAGAAAAGCAATTTAGTCGAAGGGAATAAATTATATAAACCCGCACCTTACAAAAAGACAATCTGCCTGACACTTCGTAAGGCAGCTTTATCAAGCCCGATTTTTGTTCCAATGATTGTAGCAATGGCAGATTTAGTACTTTTCCTTGCAGTTACCTTATAAAGATATCAGCAATACCTTAAGAAGACGCCCGGGTGTACTTATTTCCTGGTGAGATCTTTTTCTTCTGTTTCGATGTCAATTCTTTCTTTTTTAATGTCGAGCCTGAGGTGGGCATAGATGCTCATATAGATATTCGCTACCCAAACTAATGAAAAGCCGGAAATTATGAAGCCCCGCCAATCCGGAAACAGCATTCTGAATCCGGTGATAAACAAAAATATAATAACAACATAGTGGCTGAAACAGTACTCGCAGGTGAACAGGAAGAAAAACTTCCTTACCGGAAGAGACTTTGAAGTTTTACTTTTTCTTACACAGAATTCATGAATTTCCCTGAAAACTTCTTCGTGGGTAACCGTCCACGCTATTGCAGCTACAGGCAGGGCAAGTATTATAAGCCAGATTATCTGAAGTCCGATGCTCAATTAAACCTCTTCGTTTTTTATAATATAGTTTTAATCGGTCCGCGGCTTTGTGATGGAAAATAGCATTACACAAAGAGAAAAGCGTTAGAAAATAAATTAAGCCGCCGTTTTTTGATTTATTGAAATTCTATATCTATATTCTACACGTTCTTTCAAATGATTACGGTGTCCCGGTTGGAACGGGAATTATAGGGAATCCGGTTAGAACCCGGAGCTGACGCGCAACTGTAAGGCGAAGCATTTGCTTAGCTTAAGCCAGGAAACCTGCCGTATGAAAACTAAATCGACCTTCGCGGGTGAGGTTAGATTACGAATGACCAATCAATTCGTTTAATCCCCCACGAAGTTACTTGATATCTTTTTATAGGAGTAACTTCATGTATTTACGGAAACTTTTTTTAGCAGGACTGGCGTCTGCCTTCCTCTGTTCTGCCGTCTATTCACAGAACAGCATAATCAGGAAAGGCGATTCTACGGGGTTCTATAAAATGTCAGATGTGGTTGTAACTGCAACCAGGACAGAAACCCCTCTTATAGAACTGGCGAATTCAATAACCATAATCGATTCAGCAGAAATAGTAAACTCGAAGAAGGACAATGTTCTTGATCTTCTGAGGGATGAATATGGTGTAAACGTAGTTCAGCAAGGGGGACCCGGCAAGCTTGCCAGCGTGTACCTGCGCGGCGGAGGATCGGAGCATACTCTTGTACTTCTTGACGGCATCGAAATGAACATGCCCGGCGATCCCGGAAATACCTATGACTTCTCAAATCTCCCTACTGACAATATTGAACGAATAGAGATTTTACGCGGACCTCAGAGCACCTTGTACGGATCAGATGCACTAGCTGGGGTGATAAATATTATTACGAAAACCGGGAAAGGTAGAACTAAATACTTCCTGTCAGCTGAAGGCGGCTCTTATAGTACATATAAATTTAATGGGGGTCTTAGCGGCGCCTATGATATTTTTAATTACCAGCTTAACCTGAACAGGATGAGAACCCTTGGTTTTTCTTCTGCAGCGGCGAGGTATGGAAATACCGAAAAGGACGGTGCCTCAAATTTTACCGGCTCAGTTAAGGCAGGCCTAAACCTTAATAACGACTTTCAGCTGAACCTGTTTTACCAACATACCGGGGGTGATGCAGATTATGATCAATGGGGAGGCCCACTTGGAGATGATCCGACGTATGTTTATAACCTGGATGAAAATATCTTCAGGATGGAAACCAGCTTCTCCGATTATAAAAATACCTGGAACGGCAAAGCCGGTGTTTCTTATATCCGGAACGTAAGAAAATATAGTTTTGATTCTACTCTCTACAACCCTGCAGCTTCAAGAAGTATGTATGACGGGAAGAAAATTAAATTCGATATACAGAACACGTTCAACTTCGCGAAGCCATTTTCTCTTACAATTGGAGCTGAACATGAGAGAGAAACGGCTTTAAGTAATTATTTTATCAATCAACAGTCGGGAAATTTTGTAAGCAACTTCCCTGCCCGGTCATCAACAACAAAAGGATTTTTTGCCGAAGAACAGAGTAATATATCCGACCGTTTATTTTTTAATCTCGGGGTCAGGTACGATAACCATGATAAGTTCGGCGACGCAGTTACATTCAGACTGGCACCCGCTGTGATGATTTGGGAAACAGGGACGAAGTTAAAAGCAACCTACGGCACCGGGTTTAAAGCCCCTTCCCTCTTCTATCTTTTTGATCCGGCTTTTGGCAACGAGAGTCTTCAGCCGGAAAAAAGCTCTGGCTGGGATGCAGGCATTGAACAGTACGCCTGGGATAACCGTATAACGGCCGGCATTACATACTTTAGCAATAAATTTGAAGACCTCTTCGGTTTTGATTCGAACTTCAAAACTATCAACATCAATCAGGCGGAAAGTTACGGCGTGGAATTTTTTGTTACTGCAAAACCTGCTGCATCAATTACGCTTAAGCTTAACTATACAAAAACAAAGACAAAAGATCTTAGCGTAAATTCGCCGGATAAAAATCTGCAGCTTCTAAGAAGACCTGAACATAAGGGAGTATTCAGCGCCAACTACAGCTTCCTTGAAAAAGTTAACGTCCACTTTGATGCAGCCTATGTTGGAGAACGGGAAGATAAAATCTTTACTGCATCAGGTTCAGAAAGGGTGAAGCTTGGAAGCTACTTCCTTGTGAATGCGGCGGCTTCATATGACGCGTTTAGCTATTTGCAGCTTTTCGCAAAGATTAATAATATCGCGGACGATTACTATGAAGAAGTATACGGATATGCATCTCCCGGACTATCAGTCTATGGAGGATTTAAAGTGAAATTATGATAAAGATCAGGATTTTGAACTTCTGATGCTTTATCTTTAATGTTAATTAAATAAAGAATCTAACTTTTATAAAATTATTTCTGAAAGGAGAATTGAATGAATTCCAAATTATTATCACCCAGGTTCCTGGTTCTTTGTGCAATGATCGCAGCTGCAGCATTTACCAGGCTTATACCGCATCTACCTAACTTTACTGCTATAGGTGCTATGGCTCTGTTCGGGGGCGCATACTTTACCAATAAAAAGCTGGCGTTTGCGATTCCGTTGGTCGCGATGTTCTTCACTGACCTCTTTCTTGGGTTCCACTCCACCATACTTTCGGTTTATTTCGCTTTCGCTCTTATGGTGGTAATAGGAATAACAATGATTCAGAAGAAAAAGGTTTCAAACATCGTTCTTGCTTCACTAACGGCTGCAGTTATGTTTTTTCTTGTTACCAATTTCGCATTCTGGATGACGGACGTAATGTACCCGATGACAGCCGCAGGACTTGCAGCATGCTACACGGCAGCCATTCCCTTCTTTGGTTATAATTTAGCCGGGAATCTCTTTTATGCCGGCGTAATGTTCGGATTGTTCGAACTTGCAAAGGTGAAATTTCCGCAGCTTGCCCCGGTTCAGACGCAGCGCTGATCTTCGGGAATTCTCTTTGAGTTGTAAACTTTGATGGCGTCAATCATCCTGAGGTGAAAAACGATTAGAGATGACTGGCGCTTCTCTTTTTCTTAGGTCTGAGTTAATCTTTGCAGCTCACTATAGTAGTGGTGCATTTAATAAATTTGGAATGACACTTATGAGACAGCGTTAGTTTATTTCTAACCTAATTACTCGATTTAGAATCGGAATTGGAACCCGAAACCCGCACAGGTTTACAAATCACACTCTTGAAACAACCTCATAAAATCAATGTTCGAAGAAGCGGCCGAAGAATGAGCCAGGACTCTGGAACTGGTGTTCCCGGGATGATACCCCTCTGTCTTTAAAATCCTGAAGATCAGGATATTCTATTTCAGACTGAGCAATTATTTTATTCAGTTCCGCCCTGTCAAGCCAGATTCCCTGACATTTCGGACAAGTATGCACCGTAATATTATCTCTCTGTTTCGGAACTAATTCACTATTATCAATAGGACAATTCATTTCATTTCCTCCTTATACATTTCTCTTACTTACATATTAACAATATATGTTTGAAATGAAATAAATCCTGATACAAAGCAAATTAGAGTCAGATCCGTATCACAAAATCAATTGATTGATCCCGCCAGTTTCCCTCTTTTTTTTGCTAACCCGATGATCTTTTGAAGTGCTCTCACGTAACTATACCCGGCGGCTTCTGCAGAACGCATGAATCCGGCACTCTGTGTAAGATCCGGATTTGGGTTAACTTCAAGCACAAAAAGTTCGTTATCTTTTGAAAGCCGCATATCCACCCTGGCATAATCGCGACAACTCATTATCTTAAAAGCAGCAACGGCTATTTCCTTCGCCTTATTTTCAATTTTTTTGGGAAGTTTTGCCGGACAATTCGGAATAGTTTTATGATATGCTTCATGGTTCGGATCCCACTTCGCCTCGTAGCTTACTATATTATACAGATGGTCAGGCATTTCGCTGAAATCTATTTCACTGATAGGAAGCGCCCGGGCCTCCTGATCGCCCATTACGGCTACATTCAATTCCCTCCCCTCAATGAATTCCTCCACCAGGGCGGGCTGCTGAAAGACAGAAAGCACATAATTAACCCGGTCTTTCAGGCTGCGGCTGTCAGTTACAATTGATTTATTCTCAATTCCGACGCTGGCGTCTTCAAATGCAGGTTTTATAATCAAGGGATACCTGAGGTTATGCTTGTAGCTTCTTTGTGCTTTTTTAATCAGAATGAACTTCGCAGTTCTTATTCCGTATGAATTAAGGATTCTTTTGGCAAGCACCTTGCTTTGGCAGTTAGCAAGCGCCATAGGTGGGGCACCTGTATAGGGTATCCCAAGCAGCTCCAGCATACCTACAATATTCATCTCAAGCCTGGAGTTCTCTTTATAAAGCTCCATAAAATTGAAAATTACATCAGGTTTATTTGAATTTAGGTCTTTAAGTAGTATTCTAATATCATCAAAAATGTTCAGCGGATATGCTTCAAATCCCGTTTTTGTAAGCTTTTCAGCCATAAGCTCGTATTCTTCGATCGGGGTAAGCTCCTCTACTTCAAAATACGGAATAAAATCAAGTTCCTTTATTTCGTGTTCAACTGATTTAACGTAGTAATCGGGTTGGGCCTCGTTAAATACAATTGCAACTTTAGTTTTTCTCTTACTCATAAAAATAAAAATAAATAAAAATGGGCGTCTCACAAAATTATGATAATGATTTAAAGTTATGTATTCATTAAATTGTTGCACAAAAATTACTAATATATGAGCTTTTACCCCCAACCTTATAAATACCAATGCGGTCCTTTCGCCCTGAAATATGCGCTTGTAATGCTGGGCAGATTTGAGAATGAGCGGGAAATAGCAAAGCGAGCGGGCAGCACCTGGTGGTACGGTACGGATGAAATAGGACTTGCAAAAGCTGCCAAAACATATGACTGCAAGATGAAATACTTCCGCAGGGAAACTCCCGATGAAGCAATAAAAGCGCTTAGCGATCTTCTGAAAGCCGGCTACCCCTGCATTTTAAGCGTTGATAACTGGGAACACTGGTTCACAGTGATAAATGAACAGCAGGGAAAGTTCATTGTTGTTGATAGTGGTCTTGATAAGGTTATTGTAATTTATTCCGCCCGCCAGCTTACAAAAAGATGGAAATATATTGATGATGAAACAGGCTATACCAGCTATGACGGATATGCCCTGTCTTCCAAATTTAAGCCCCGCACAAAGGCAAGGTTTTCGCTTGAGAAGGCCCGCTATGTAATGCGCGACAGCAATCGCGTGCTTGCTGAAAAGTGGGATATGTATTTTAATGATCTGATCACTATGTGCCGGCCAAGGACTTCACATACCATAAGATCGATTTCGTTTGCCGAGTTTTTAAGAAGGCACGAAAAGATGCTTGTTGAGGAGGTAGCGAACTGGCACGGACAGCCGGGTTATGAGGAACTTAAAAAAATATTAAAGAATATGAGATTTGTATCTGAAGTTTACAACCTGGTTATCCATGCAGAGGACCAGAAGAAAACTTTGGTTGATCTTTCTGCTCTGCTTATGATGTATGCCTGCGGTAAATATGGAATGGACCCAATTTATTAAATTTTAGAAGGTGCATTATGGAGTCAACGATCATTTACAACGAAAAAATCTTAAAAAGAGATACCTCAGCCCTGCTGCTGATTGATATCCAGGAAAAAATTCTCTCTGTGATGCACCAGCCAAGCCAGGTAATAAATAACAGCCTTAAACTGATAAAAGGATTTAAGATACTGAACGTTCCTATATTTTATACGGAACAGTATCCGAAAGGGCTTGGGAACACCTCAGCAGCTCTTCTTAAGGAATTGGAAGGTTTGAGTGCTGTACAAAAAATGACGTTCAGCTGTTCGGGAGCCGGGAACCTCTTTCCGCGGCTCAAAGATAATAACGCCCATCAGGTAGTTGTAGCAGGAATCGAAGCTCACGTTTGCGTTCAGCAGACTATACTTGACCTGCTTGCAAACGGCTTCCAGGTGAATGTAGCTGCAGATGCGGTATCATCAAGAAGCGAATTTGATTACCGCACAGCGATAGACAGAATGAGACACCATGGAGCCGAGATCACAACAACAGAGGCTATTTTGTTCGAATTATTGAACGTATGCGGTACAGATGAATTCAAACAGATTTCAAAAATCGTTAAATAGCATCGAGTTTGCGTATTAATCTATTCTGTGTAAGTATCGTTAATTACTATAGTTATAATACCAGCTTTGGTTCAGCCTTTATCTACAGCCTGCCCGTCACTTAGCTTCTAAACAAAATTGTTTCATAGCGTAACAAATCTCTCATAACATCTCAAAAAGTCACAGTAATAATTTCTTAATATAACTGTAAATGTTACCGAAGTTTGTATCACAAAAATTTCTGTAAGTAACATTTACAAAACGCCCGGTGGCATAATCATTGGCTTTCAGCCTTCAAATATCTCAATCAGAGAAAACATAATTTCAGAGAAAACAAAATTGAAAACCAAAAACTTAAAAATAATAGAAGGGCGAGAAAAAATGCGGAAGTTATCTTATCTAACTGCTTTATTGTTACTTTCATTTGTTGGTTGTATGCAGGAGAGTAACGTAACTGAGCCGGTTAACGGAATTGACAAAGCACAGGCTAAAACCATCATTATGCTTCCAGCTAAAGCGGATTTGAATGTTGAAGATGTATTCACAGCTTCACAAACCATAAACGGAATTTCAGGGGGTGAAATACACCTCGTTAAAAGCTATCTGGCATCAAGCGGGAAAACAGTTAATATTGATTGCAGCTTAACTGTACCGGCAAATGGTTCATTTGCTGATTCAAGGGATATTACAATGCAGGTAAGCGACGAGGCAGGGGTAGACTTTTTCCCTTCAATGACCTTTAATGAACCGGTAATACTCAGCTTCAAAATTTCTGGTCTTGATTTAAGCGGAATAGACCCTGATGATGTAGAATTCTACTACGTTGATCAGAGCGGAAACCTGGCACCTACTGTTAATAACGGGGTAACAGTTGACAACGCAACAGGTACATTAAGCGTAGAACACGCACAGCTTCCTCACTTTTCACGCTGGGCTTACGCAAGATAATTTATATATTTGTAATCTCTATGAAAGGATAACAGTTAATGTTATCCTTTCACGTTTTTTAAAATATTTTAAGACAAAGTACTGTGACATCAAGACTTAATAAATATTTATCTCTTGAAGAAATCCTGGCAGGTTTCTTTTCCGAAACAGACATTTCGGAATTGAAAAAAAATATTTTAAAGAAACGCCTTAGTAAAACAGGCAGTCTCGATTTAACCACCAAAGAACGCAGACAGATAGAAGTTGACTTTTCTGATTCATACCTTAAAGAATATCAGTTTCAGCTAATAATAACACTCGCAGAACAAAAGCTTGAGAAGTTAAGGTTCATCGAGTTCCTTCTCAACCTGGGCGACTATGCGATTTCATTGGGTGAATATGAATTCGCAATCGAAACTCATAAGAAAATAATCGCTGAAAGTAACTCGGATCCCAACCTCGCAAGTCTTGCAGCAAATGCCTGTTATTCAATCGGTGAAATATACAGCAATGAAGCTCAATGGACAGAATGTTTTGATTTTGTTAAAAGAGCTTTCGTAATGTTTAAGAATCAGAATGATCTTAAAGGCTGCGCACGCTGCGAGAATTTACTGGGTACGGTTTACGGAGAACACGGCGATCTTCCGGAAGCTGCTAATCATTTTGAGGAAAGTCTCCGATATCTTGATGAAAAAAGGGATGCTGTACTTATAGGTAAGATTGAAATTAATCTCGGAATCATTAATAACATCTACAGCAATTACGATCAGGCGCTGTTTTATTACAATCGTGCTCTTATAAACTTCCAGCGGCTGAACGACCACCATAAACTTGCACAGATCAGGCATAATATCGGGATCACTTATCTTAAGAAAAAAGAGTATGCCAGTGCACTGAAAGAATTGGATAAGAGTATTGCCGTGTCATTAAAAGACAATGTTTTTTCCATCCTCGGCATTTCATATATAACAAAAGCATTTATATACGCCCAGATGCATGATGTTGAATTATCCCGGGCCTTTGCCGATAAAGCGATGGAAATTTGCTATAAGACAAAAGATAAGCTGTCTGTTGCAGAAATTTACAAGGTTGAAGGCATCATCAATAGAGTTCAAAAAAAGTATGCACTGGCTGAAAATTGCCTTCTTACCAGTCTTCGTATTAATAAAGAATATAAAAACCAGCTTAATTACGCAGAAACGTCACTGGAACTCGGTATACTTTACAAGGAATGGTCAAAATTCGAAAAAGCTAAGGAAAGCTTTAAGCAGGCACTAAGTTACTTCAAACAAATCAGGGCTATACACGAAATTGAGAATATAGAAGCGTATATAGCTGACTAGTCCCTCCCCTGTTTCTTATCATATAAATTAGTATTTTCATTAAAACATCTTGTTCCAAACTTTTATTACAATCGTGATAATTCCGTTATACTCTGTTGGTATTTTAACACAGTAAGAAGGAGAATAATTATCTATATGAAAAAAGTGCTGGTAATAGAAGATGACAAATCGATCTCAGATCTTGTGAATATCCACCTAAAGGACATGTCGTGTGACGTAACCCGGGCTTATGACGGCAAAGACGGGTTGAAAGAAGCAGTTGATAACAGCTATGATCTTATAGTACTCGATATTATGCTGCCGAATATAGATGGTCTTGAGATCTGTAAAGAGCTGAGGAAACAGGAAAACTATACACCGATCCTTATGCTTACAGCAAAGTCAGAAGAATTTGATAAAGTGCTGGGACTTGAACTTGGAGCCGACGACTACCTTACCAAGCCTTTTGCAATCAGAGAATTTACGGCAAGGGTGAAAGCTATTTTCCGTCGGATAGAAGCGCTGCAGAAAGATCCGGGAGATAAAAGTGACATTGCAGTAGGTGATCTTTTAATTGATGTTGCTAAACGAAGAGTAACGCTTAAAGGTGAAAGGATTGACCTCACTCCCAAAGAATTTGAACTGCTTCATCTGCTGGCTTCACATCCGGGAAAAACATATACCCGGGAACAACTTCTCAGCCTGCTCTGGGGTTATTCATATAATGGATACGAGCATACTGTGAATTCACATATAAACAGACTTCGCGGAAAAATTGAAACCGATCTTTCAAATCCCACTTACATACTTACTGCGTGGGGAGTTGGCTACAGGTTCAATGACCTTGAAGAGATAACAAAGGAATGAAGGAACTCGTGTATTGAAAACAAGGTTTTTTAATAGTCTTTTCTGGAAGATTTCAGCTATATTTTTAATCGTGCTTGTGATACTCTCGGGTATTTATATGTACATCTCAGTCCGTACTGCCGAAATGTACTACCAGGAAACCAACCAGAAACTCGATGCCGAAATTGCGCCTCACATTGCTGCAGAAAACCAGTGCTTTGTAAACGGAAAAGCAAATACGGAGAACCTTAAAGATGTATTTCATAGCATAATGATTATAAATCCCAGTCTTGAAGTTTATCTTCTGGATAAAGACGGAAAAATTCTTACATACTTTGCCCCTAACAAAGTGGTAAGGTTAAAATATGTTTCGCTTGATCCTATAAAAGAATTTATTTCAAGTAAAGATAAACCTTTTGTTCTTGGTCCTGATCCACGGAATGCCGACAGGAAGAAAGCGTTCTCTGCAGCCAAAGTTTATGAAGGAGATAAATTCCGCGGGTACATATATGTTATTCTCGGCGGCGAAGAATATGATAATGCCACCCAGCTGGTGTTCGGCAGTTATATATTAAGGCTTGGACTCGAATCGATGGGAATTACACTTATAGGTGTGGCTATTATAAGTCTTATTGCGCTCGGCTTTATTACACGGAATATGAGAAAGATAATTACGGTAATAAGGGAATTTAAAAACGGAAAGATGAACGCCCGTATTAAACTGAAGGGACGCGGAGAATTTAATGAGTTTGCTGATTCCTTTAATGAAATGGCGGATACAATAGTGGGCAATATTGAGGAAATGAAGACGATGGATAACCTGAGACGCGAGCTGGTTGCCAATGTATCGCACGACCTCAGGACTCCCCTGGCTGCTGTTCAAGGGTATATAGAAACGATACTGCTCAAGTCGGAAACACTTACTGAAGAGGACCGGAAGAATTATATGCAGACAATCTTAAGCAGCACGGAACGGCTTAAGAAACTGGTTGAGGAATTGTTTGAACTTTCAAAACTGGAAGCAAGAGAAACGCGTCCGAAGCCCGAAGCTTTCTCGGTTGCCGAGCTTGCACAGGATGTACAGCAGAAAAACCAGATCATTGCTCAAAGTAAAAATTTAGAACTCCGTCTGAATTTCCCCTATGACCTTCCCCTTGTCTATGCGGATATAGGTATGATGGAAAAGGTTCTGCAGAATCTTATTGATAATGCTTTTAAATTCACGCCATCGGGCGGCTCTGTAACAATAAGGCTGCAGAATGCTGAAGACAAAGTTATCACATATGTAAAAGACAGCGGTTCGGGGATAAGAAAGGATGAGTTGAATTATATATTTGACAGGTATCATAAGGGCACAGGAAAATCTTCAGCAGAAGGATTAGGACTCGGATTAGCCATCGTGAAAAAGATCCTTGAAGTTCACGATATAAATATTGAGGTTGAGAGTGTGGAAGGCAAAGGGACTACATTTTCATTTGAAATACCTATCTATAAAGGCAAATCCCGCAAAGCAAAAGAGGTTCATGCAACCTGATTTAATTGGGAATTTGCAGCTTAATCTGAGTCTGCCATTTTGTCATACTATAAATTAATTCAACACCCGAAAATGGCGTTTTTACGCTGTTTTCTCAATGTCTCATTTTGATTCCAAAAGGCGCGTAAAAGGCCTATAAGAGGCTCCCAAATCCGGCATCGGAATGAAGTCTGCCATTTTGTCATACTTGTTGAATTTATCAGCAGGGTCCGGCTCTTATTCCGAATAGTCCAGACCTCGGAGATGTTTCATTATTGTAACCTGACCCTCACCCCCAATCTCCCCTATCCTCGTAGAGGATCAACAATTATCAGTTAAAATCTTCTGTACTTATCAGCTTAAGGCTTAGCAATTCTTTCATAACCAACTCAGTCATATCGCTCTTGAACTGGAACTCATACCTGATATCCATTACGTATGCCTTCAGCCTCATTTTAAGATAAGCCCGCCTGTCTTTAATCTCATTAAAAAATAAAACTGTTATTGGTTTATTAAGATAGACGTACCTGGAAACCTGTGCTGCCTCAATTGCAATCTGCCTAATCTTCTCTGTATCAACATCTATAGGAAGGTAAATCTCAGCAACTACCTGGCAGTTTGGCTCTCCGTAATTCGTATTGGAGACAGACTTATTCATCAGCTCCCCGTTTGGAATAGTAACGGTAGAATCGTCAGGAGTAACAATCCTTGTCGACCTTAAACCTATTTTTATTACCTCACCGTAATACTCTCCCAGCTGTATTTTATCGCCTACCTGGAAGGGGCGGTCGAACAATATCATTATACCGCCGAATATATTTTTTATAATATCCTGGGCCGCAAAACCTACAGCAATGCCCACAGATGCTGTCACCGCGATAATGGTTGAAACAGGAGGACGGAAAATTCCGGCAATTACAATATATATTATAAGCATCCAACCGAAGATCCTGACTATGGGAACCACACCTTTTATAGTGATTCTGTGATTAGTGCTTCGCTCTGCAAAGATCTCCAGGATTTTGGTTATCAACCTGATTATATAAAGTCCTACTATAAAGAAGATTATTGCCCAGATAACTTTACCTACAGAAACTACTTCGAATACAGACGGAGGCTGGAGCTGATCAACGATGTTTGAGGCTGTATCCTGCTTTGATTGGTGACGGAGCGTATCGGCTTTCAGCACAGAATCAGCGAAAACAACAGATGAATCAATTGACCGGGTTAATGGATCCTGCGGGTTGACAGGAGTATTCAGGACCGCAGTAAACATGATTAAAATTATAATTGATTTAAGTTTCATATTCTTCAATGCAAAATGTTTTTAGTCTGAAGGAGACTCACAGTCTGTCTGTAAAGTAAAGGATTGATAACAAATCTTCCATTCGATCTGATTACTATACCGTCATCAGCCAGCAATAACAGGTTAAGTCTGCTCTTTTCTTCCGCCTGGTTAAAGATAACAGAATGCTGCCTGGCTGTAAGGCCATCATGCACCAGGAGTATATGAAGGCTGAAGATCTTCTCTTCTCCAAGTCCCTGGAGGAATGAGAAATCCAGCCCCTCCAGCGAACCGATAGTGATTGTATCATCTTTAACTTCTCTTGTTGAACTCATCCAGAAAAAGAGTGATATACTCAGGTTGCTCCTTGCAAACTTATTCAACTCTGAGAAATATTTTTCTTTCAAATATTTCTGCTTTTCCTGATCACTTAACTTATTATAATTTCTGCTCTGCAGATCATCTTCTGATGGTTCGTATTTTATATTGTATCCGCTTACTCTATGGCGTTTTAGAATTATATCAATGATCTGTTCATCGGAAAACTGCTGAAGTTTTACTATGTATGAAAAATAGTCGCTTATATGCAGCACCCTTTCAAGGTAGTTCCATGCATATAAATTGGAGCTGACAATCCAGAACACATTTTTATTTGTTGCGGAAACTATCTGGAAAAAGTTCCTGAACGATGCAAAACCTCCTATTTTCCGCTGAAAGAGATGATGGATATTTTCAAGTATAATTATTTTTTTATTAGCCGATGAATTCAAGAATCCGGATATTTCCTGAGGATGGTGAAACTCAGTTCTGAACATAATGCTGAAAAATTTCAGAAAGCCCTCTTCACATTCTATAATTTCATCAACGTCTACCCGTATCAACTCCTGTTCAATAGTTACATTTTTCAATAGAAAATTTAATGTAGTAGTAATACCGCTTCCTTTTTCACCTATCAGGGCAGCGGGGGCATAGTGACCCTTTTTCCAGTTTGCATATGCAAGTTTCAGTTTATTCATTTCAGCTTCACGTGCTTCATAAAACTTTTCATCCTCAAGGGGTTCGATCCTGAAAAGTCTCTGGTATACATATGGAAGCTTGTTAACAGCATTTTCGGTTTCTGTTAAGAAATCAGATATTTCGGTGGATATCTTTGCCTGTTTTGATTCCAGACCGAATCTTTTCCTGACACTTTTATAAAAACTGCCGGTGTTTGTGAAAACCTGTTTAAGAAAACTGATTACTCCGGGAATAAAGTCCCTGATGGACTGCATAGTTTTAATACGGAACTGAACGGTTTTCTCAATTGCCCGGGCCTTAGCTACACGAAGCCTTACTTCAATAATATTATCAGTATCTGTTAGTGTTAACAACTTCTGATTATACGAAGCAACAGACTCAGAGGAAGTTTTTATGATTTTCTCATATACTTCAAAAAGGTGCGATCTTATCTCATCGGTTTTGGATATCGCCCTCTGGAGACCCTCAGAGGCGATCAACGACGGATTACTTTTCTGTTCTCCTTCACCAGTTAAAGTATCTACAGAAGCGATAGCTGACTCCAGATTAAAGTCGGCAATTTTATCGACGTCTCTTAAACTTTTTTGAATTTCATCCAGTGTTTCAATTACAGCGGCTTTTAATCTGTGTGTCTCCCGAAGGAAATCCGGTACTATTTCAAACGTAATCATTTCACCGGGTTTGATGTGCTCAATTTCGGAGTTTCTTATCTGCCTGTCATATACTGCTACTTTAACAATAGCTCTTTTATCTAAAGTAGTTTCAATATTTCTTTTCAGGTTTAGTTCGAGCTCATCTATAGTCTCCGGAATACCCTCACTTATTAAAAGTTCTGCTGCGTCATCAATCAGTCCGCCGTTAAGCGACTTATATAAAACTGATTTCTCCCTAAGAAGTGCATCCCTGAAACCAGCAGAATCTCTCTGCTGAGCCAGCCTGTTCCTGCTGCTTAGGAGAACACTTTTAATTTCATCGAGAGAAGGCACCATGTTCTCTATGATCTTCCGCCGGATTCCTTCGTTCAGGGAGAACAATTCCTGTACCTCAAGGATTTCATTCAGATAAATATCCTTATTTAATTTCCAGTCTTCAAGCAGGCTAAAGAATGTATTCTCCCATCCGGCTGCCATTTGGCTGTATTTTTCCTCGACAGTCTTCTCTGAGCTGATCACTTTCTTATTATTATAACGCCATGAAGGATATTCCAGGGTTCCGGCTTTTGCATATGTGTCATTAAGGCGGCTGAACACTTCATCAAGGTTTTCTGTTGTTCTTGTTCCGATACTTTCTTTCATCTTCTCCATCATCTTCAGTAAAGAATTTATTTCTTTATCAAAGAGTATAACCTGGTCATCTTCAGGAATGTATCGGCCGAGATCTTTTAATTGAAGATCGGAAGTGAAGTGTTTATTTATTTTTTCTTCACTTTTCCAGACTGACTGTGTGGAAGCTGAAATCTCCCTGTTTAATTCATTTATGAGTTCAAAGGATTTAAGCAAGAATGAATCCCTCACGGTGAGCTGGAATAAGCTGCGGAAATAGATCTTCCGTTTCCATACTTTTAATGATCTGCCAGGTTTACGGAACAGCTTTCTGAAAAGGTTTGTGGTCCTGCCAGGTGAGGTGGTTATGAAATAGCCGGTTTTCTTAATTGTTTTGATACTTTTTATCGGGAAGGCATCGTCGCCAAGGATCTTGAATCTTTCCTTATCCTGCTCTTCGATCCTGTTCCTGTCGGTCATCTTGATAAAGTCTTCGTAACTCTGAACCAGGTCCGGGAATTCCTCCTTAAAGCCGGATGCATTTCTGCCCGGGGTTTTCTCTTCAAGAAGCTTCAGCAAAGAGGAATTATACTTTTCAATCTTCTTGTAAAACCCGGGCTCATCTTTCTTTAGGTCATTAAGGTCGATTATGTGGGTTTTAACCATGTCCCTTACGGAACTGATGAAGCGAATTTGTTCGTCAATTCTTTTATTAAGTCTGCTTACCAGGGAGGAATCGATAAATTCTTCGATCTGATCTCTGATTACGACAAATTCATCTTTCATTTAAAGAATTTAATTATGAGGGATTATGGGAATATAAATAATTAAAGTTAAACCCGGAAAAACATTTTCTTGTTATTGTTAGCCAGAACAAGGTAATCTTACAAATAATTCCCAAAATTGTTGTCATATACAAACTTACAGGTTCTTAATGCAGGAAAGTTTTAACTGGATTAATAATAACCCGATGTGGGGAAGGCTTTTTGCTGCTGCTGCAGGACTGCTAATCCTTTTTCTCGTAAACAGGGTAGTCAAAAGAACGCTTGTCGGCTCAATAAAAGATAATGAAGCAAGGTACAAGTTGAAGAAGACTGTAACCTTCGTTGTATATATTTTAGGCATTCTCTTCATTTCTATTGTTTATTCCGATAAGCTTAGCGGAGTTACTGTTGCACTGGGAGTTGCAGGTGCAGGTATTGCTTTTGCCCTGCAGGAGGTTATAACAAGCGTAGCGGGCTGGCTGGCTGTTTCTGTGGGAAGGTTTTACAGGTCAGGTGATAGAATTGAGCTCGGTGGGATAAAAGGCGATGTTATTGATATAGGAATACTGCGTACAACGCTGATGGAGTGTGGGGAATGGGTGAAAGGCGACCTATACAGCGGAAGGGTTGTAAGGGTTGCCAACAGCTTTGTATTTAAGGAACCTGTGTTTAACTATTCGGGAGAGTTTCCTTTCCTCTGGGATGAAATTACGGTTCCGATTAGATTCGGATGCGATCACACATTTGTTAAAGGAATTCTCCGCTCCGTTACCGTGGAACTTTTAGGAGATTACGCTAAAGAGGCCGAAAGAGCCTGGAAAGATCTTGTTGCAAGGTACAGGATAGAAAACGCATCCGTCGATCCTATGGTCACTATTGTAGTAAACGATAACTGGATCGAATATACTGTGAGGTATGTTGTGGATTATAAAAAGAGACGTTCAACCAAAGATGCGCTTTTCTCCCGGATCCTTGATGAGGTTGATAAATCCGAAGGCAAAATCATGCTTGCTTCAGCTACCTTCGAGATAGTACCCACCTCGGGATTAAGGATCGAATCACGCAGAAGATAATCACTTCTTTAATACAACTTCGTAAAGATCACTTCGCCTGTCCTTCCAGTTGAGGGTGCTGCCGCTGAAACGGTGACGTTTTACAAGTTCCATATCAATATCGTGGATGATCACTGTTTCAATATTCGGTGTACACTCAGCTGCTATTGCATCCCGTGAGAACTGAAAATCAGATGGCGTGTAAATACCTGACTGTGCGTACTGGATATCCATATTTTCTACAAAAGGCAGGTTGCCTACATTTCCTGCAATTGCTGCATAAACTCCATTTTCTATACACCGTGCCTGGGCGCAATAGCGTACCCGCAGGTAGCCGTACCTTTCATCAGTACAAAAAGGCACAAATATTAATTCGGCACCTTTCTGAGTTGCTATCCTGGAAAGTTCAGGGAATTCAATGTCATAACAGATCTGGATGTTTATCTTCCCGCGGTCGGTATCAAACACCTCTATCTTATCTCCGGGTTTCACGCCCCACCACTTTCTCTCGTTGGGAGTAATATGAATTTTATATTGTTTCTCTATTGAGCCGTCTCTTCTGAACAGGTAGGCGATGTTATATATATCGTCCCCTTCCCTTGTATAATGAGACCCGCCTATAATATTTATATTATGCCTGATTGAGAGCTTGTTGAATAGATCCAGGTACTTTGGTGTAAGATCAGCCAGTGTTCTTACCGCAATACCGGGTCTTTCATTAGGCAGATAAGAAAGAAGCTGAAGGGTGAAGATTTCAGGGAAGAGGACAAAATCGCTCTTGTATCCGGATGCGACATCAACAAAATATTCGCACTGCCTTTCGAATTCCTTAAAGTTTTTCAGACTCCTCATCTGGTACTGAACAACGCAGATCCTTACTTTTTTTGACGTCACATATCTTTTAACCTGCTTTGGTACATAATCCAAATTCGGCCATTCAAGCAGTGTTGCGTGTCCCGCCGATTCAGTATCTGATTTCAGATAGGTAGGCATTATACGCTTAAGGACGAACCCGTTAGATAGCTGAGCTGTAAGCACCTGGTCGTACAGTTCTTTACTTATAACTTTGTCAACGTACTCCCTTGCTGTCATCTTCGATTTCTTCTTATAAAAGCCGGGGATACGGCCCCCTATTACTATGCTTCTCAGATTGTACTTCCGGGCTATTTGTTTCCTCTTATCATATAGTCTGCGTGATAATCGCATCCCCCTGAAATCAGGATGTACCATTATTTCAATTCCGTAAAGGGTGTCTCCTTCAGGATTATGATTGGTTATATATCCGTTATCGCTTATACGCTGCCAGCTGTCATAATCCTCATGAAGATCGAAATCTACAATCAGGCTGTTTGACGAGGCAATGATCTTGTTGTCATAATCAATGCAGACCTGTCCTTCCGGAAAAATTTCAAGCTGACTAATAAGCTGATCCAGGCTCCAGGTCGGCATTCCCGGGAAAGATACTTTCTGCAGTTCCACAAGCTGATCGAAATCTTCCTCCTTCAGCTGCCTTACATTTATCTTTTTTGCAAATTTCTTAAGATCAATTTGGTTCATAAAACTCCTTTTAGATATAGTAATTCATTAATCTGCCAAGGTTGATGTTTTGAAGTGCTATTTACGGTATGAATATATATAAATAATAAAATTTTAGAATAAAAACAAAATCCCTAATCACCTGAGGAAGTATCTTTTGGCAGCAATCTGACCAACAGCCGGTGTACCTGTCACGTAATTAACCATTATTTTCTTTTTCTCTTAGAGGATCAGAATGAATATTTTACCCGTACATAGAAGGTACTGCCGTAATCGCCGTACTGGGTGAGTGAGCGGCCGTTAAAAAGAAGAGCAATGACGTAAAGATCCAGGTTGGTAATTACAGAATAGCTTGCAGAAGGGACGATTACGTAGGATTCATCGTCAGGATTAAAGATTCCGAATAAACTTCCTCTTAAAAGTGGAGTAATATCATACGAGAATTCCTGATACAGCGACCATCGAGCTGGTGAAAGCATACCGAGGTCCATTGCTTCCTGCTGATAGAGTCCGGTATTTGTCCTTTTTCCTGTATTGTAGTACATAACCTCTGTATGGATATAAAAACTGCTGGGTAGTGTATAATCACCGGAAAGTACAAATGAAATCACCGGATCCTTAAAGGTAGAAACCGGTTTGTATGCCGGCAATATGACGGAAAGGTTTTTGTATTTTTCAGTTATCCCTGGTCTTTGAGTTATAGTAAATTCACCACGGAAACCTGCATTAAGTATATCACCTGACCACCCGCCTCCGGCTATCCACCTGTTATTTTTTACCCCTCCGATAATGTTGAAATCATAATCCCATTTATTAAAGGATACCAAACCGGCAGCTATTACCCTGTCGAAAGTTTTTGCCGGACGAACGGCAGCTTCCATCTTGGTAACGGGACCGGTGTAATACTGGATCCTGACCGCATCCGTTCCGGGAAGTTCTTCGTAATCAAAATCAAGAGGCGACTGAGGGTTAAATAAATCAGTCGGGTTCCACACCCAGCTTGTTCCCCAGGCTATCCGCTGGCGTCCGACAGTAACTTCAAACTTATCCTTTACCCAGTCGAGCCACAGACGGTCCGTCTCAAGATACCCTATTGATTTACCCTGGTTCCATAATACTGCATCAAGGTCAGCAAATTCATGATGCGATCTTATCTGACCTAAAAAATCAGGAATCTTTTCTACACTTTCCCCGTAATAAGCACGAAATCTGAATTCAAGTGCGGCTGTAAGCGAACTAACCGGGTACCACCTTGTATTGAGCCGGGCATGTAAGAGATGATCATTAAACCTTTCATTATAGAAAGGATACTTTGTGGTACCGAACAGGTACTTTGCATAACCGTAAACATCGGTAACAGGAAGCTGGGCCGATGCTATTGCAGAAAGGGAGAGTAAAAACAGCAGAAGGAATTTAGCCTTCATTCTTCTGCATCACCTTCCGGTGTTCATCTGATTTTATCAGTCCATCTTCAAGCGTCACCACACGGTGAGCTCTTTTAATAACTTTGGAATCATGAGTCGAAAACACAAACGTCATTTCGTATTTGCTGTTCAAACTTTCCATGAGGTCAAGCAAAGATTCAGCAGTTACCGAATCGAGATTAGCTGTCGGTTCATCCGCAAGAACAAATGAAGGATGCGATGCCAGCGACCGGGCCACTGCCACTCTCTGCTGCTGTCCCCCGGAAAGCTCTGACGGCCTACTCTTCATCCTGTCGCCAAGTCCTACAGCTTCCAGAAGTTCTTTGGCTCTTTTTTCCCGTTCCTTTCCGGGTATATTCTGCAGCAGCATTATGAATTCAACATTTTCTTTAGCGGTCAGTACCGGGATGAGATTATAAGCCTGGAAAACAAAACCAATATGGTGAAGGCGAAAGTTAATAAGTTCGTCGGGTTTGTATGTAGAGATATCGGTACCGTCTACCACTATCTTCCCTTCAGTAGGCTGATCGAGACCTCCGATCATATTTAGCAGAGTGGTCTTTCCGGATCCCGAGGGTCCTACAATTGCTGTAAACTCTCCTTTTTCAATCTTAAGATCTACACCCTTTACAGCATGCACAGGCACTTTCAAAGGGTTATAGGTTTTATGAATATTATATAATTCAATCAGAGCCATCATTACTCCGTTCTTTTCATTAATAAGTTCTTATTGCTGATGCAGGGTTCAGCCTGACAGCTTTTACCGCAGGGTAAATTGCGCTTATAACCGCAGTAATTATTATCATTACAAATAACACGGGATAAAATTCAGATGGAAGTCCCGGAAACAAATGCGAACTTATCCCATAGCTCGACAACCCCTGCGAAAATATCGAAAGGTTTATTCCATTCTGAGCAGTGATCCAAATAGCGGCCGCACCGAGCATTATGCCTACAATCCCCCCCGTTATCGAAAGCAGGATAGTTTCGATTATAATAAGAGTAAACACACGAATCCGCTTCATCCCGACAGCCATTAAAATCCCGAGCTCCCTTATCCGCTCCATAACCGACATAAGCATAGTGTTTGTTATTCCGAAAAGGAGAGCAAATAGAATTATCCCAAGGAATATGTTTAATTCAAGAGCAAGCGTTTCATATGTAAGACTCAATTCTGGAGCAAGCTGCTGCCAAGTCTCAACGGAAAGATTTTTATTTTTATACATATCTCTCAGGCGGGCGGCCACAGGATCCATTACCTGGACGGTGGTTAGTCTTACTGCTATTTCATGGATTACAGGCTCGTTGTTCATCAGATTGAAAAGATCGCTCTGTTTAACGAAGATATTACTTTTGTCGAACATCGAAGATTCAGTTTCAAAAATTCCCGCAATTCTGAAGGCGGCGTAAATAATATTCCCGTCTAAACCCTGGAAACTAAGAACTATTTTAGAGCGGAGTTTCAGGTCAAGTTTTTTGGCCAGTTCCTTACCGATTACAACAGGATTTTTGCTTACACCTTCAAAGTATTTGCCGTCAACAATCCTCGAAGCTACACTGGTTACTCTTTCCTCGCGGTCAGGTATGATCCCTTTTATTTCCACCCCCGTAGATGAACTGGCAGAAGCCGCCATTCCATCAACTACCGTTCTTCCTGATACTGCTTTCACGCCGTTAATCTTTTCGATCTCTTCTTCTAAGTTTTTCCCACCGGGGATATAATTTTCTATCAAGTTCTCTTTCTTAAATTTTTCAGTATGCAACTGGATATGACTGAGGTCCCTGTCAATTGCGGCATTTACGGTTGAGTCCCACATTCCGTACATCACAGCACTTGCAAATAATCCGCACCCTAATCCAAGTGCTATCGCAATAACGATGATAAGACTTCTCTTTTTATTTCTCCAGACATTTTTCCATGCGAGCAGGAAAAGCATTTCAAACTCCTGTTAGTTTCTGATAGCCTCAACGGCTTTAAGTTTCTGGATATACCGGAATGGGTACCAGGCTGATAGCAGTGCAATTAAAAGCACCGTCCAGAATTGAGCTACAAATATTCCCGGAGCGATGCTGAAAGGCATGATGGGTTCCAGTCCAAACGCAAGCATAGTTTCCGCAACATCGCCCGTAAGTTTTATGGGGTTGTAATAGAAATACAGCAGAATAGGGTAACTTATAATTATCCCGGCGATAACACCTATCAAAGAGATAAAAATAGTTTCAAAAGTAGTTACAAGAATCAGCTTTGTTTTTTTCATCCCAACAGCTATGAGTATACCAAATTCCTTAGTTCTTTCAGCCGTCATCATCATTATAGTACCGAATATTCCGAAGCCAATAACGATATAAAGAATGGCCAGCATTATGATCCCTCCGGCATTATCTACTTCAATAGATTGAACAAGTTCAGGTGTCATTTCTTTCCAGGTCATAACTTCAAAACTGTCATCGAACAAATCTTCTACCTGCGCCCTAACCTGTTCAAGTTCAGTCGGGTTCTCAATCATTATCGATAGAGAAGTTATCCGGTTCTCAGCTGAATAGAGCCACTGAGCGTAGGATAGGCTGGTATAGATCAGCGATTTATTAAGGTCAGGTATCGGAAACTTGATGATTCCAATCACCGGAACCTGCGCTGCAGCTGTAATTCCATGGTATCCCTGACCGTAAAGCACAACAGAATCGCCCACATCTGCCTTAAGTAATTCTGCAAGTCCCTGTCCTATTAACAGTCCCCTGCTTGTATCCGAAAGATATTTACCAGCAACCAGTTTCTCATTAAGCTTGAGAGTAGTTTTTTCTATCCCGGGATTTATCCCTATTATTGGCGAAACCCTGGTTGCATTGCCGCGGGAAACCAAAGTGAAGGTTTCAAGGCGCGGAATAACCTGTGTAATGTGAGTGATGCCTTTCAATTTATTAGTAACATCCTGGTTCACTTCCATACTTTTATCAAGTGAGCGCTTATCCCAATAGCCTTTATCGTGAACCTGTATGTAACCGGTTGAAAACCTGACAGAAGAATCTATCATAAAATCATAGCTCCCCTTCTGCATTGAACGCATAGTAAGCGCAAGGAGTACAGCAAAGAAGACGGATGAAGCCGCAATGATAGTCCTCTTTTTATTCCTCCATAGATTTCTCCAGGCAAGACGCAGATACGTTCCCATCACCTCACTCTTTTCATATTTTGTTCGGAAAAGTACGACTGACTGATATCGATATTAAATTCCATTTTCTTATAATTGAGGATGGTTTTATTTCCGGGTTCATCAACCGGCACCATCTCCCAATAGGTTAGTATAGTGCGGTCATCCATTTTTTCAGGTTTACTACCGTTGAAAGTTTTAATAATGTTTTCATCCTCATCATAGTAATCTGCCTTCATCTGAAAGTATTCCTTCTTTGAAATCCAGGTAACGATCTTGCCCCAGACAACACCGGCATCGGGTTTCGGGGTAAGTTCAATTTTCCAGCAGTCATATCCGCGTAAGTTTTCTTCACCGATAAACTTGTGCGTATAGTCTTCAACAACAGATGATTCTTTAACGAGGTCGTCATTGGTGAAATCAGATCCCATCCACGACTGCATCATCATCGACGGCGGTATTTTTATTACCTTCTGAGCTGAAGGTATCCAGTTCCAGACTTCATTTTTCCTCTTGAGGGTTACAGTACCTTTATCCCTGGCGGGTTCCGTAACATAGATCATAGCATAGTCGGGTTCCAGCGACCAAATTTTTAATCCCATGGTGCGTGACCAATCGGGCTTTACTATTGTCATTTCCACTTCTGAGTAGCTGCTGTTAGCGCGCATAAGCTGGTCAGCTTTTTGTATTACTTCTTTTGCAGTCTGCGGATATGCCTGGCTGCATATAACGGCAATAAATATTAATAAACTAAATCTCATTTTGCCTTCCTCTTTTTTCCTGAACAGTATGTCTCTATTAAGTAGTTTTCAAGTTCTTCAACCGGGAAAGAATCCGGAGCGCTTACCATATTGAATCCAATTCCATCAAGCTGTGTACCCAAAGCAAATGCTTTTATATGATAATTCTTTTCACCCATAGCCTTGAATAATCCGGCAAGTTCCTCCGTTGCACTGTCCCTGAAACCTGTCATCAGTTTCTCCACATTTTGCTGTGATGCTGACTGCAGGATTATCGACATATACAATTTCCAGTAAGTCAGGTTGTTTTTGATTTGTTTTATGGAAAGTCTGATCACTTTCTCCAGGGCCTTACGTGGATCTTTTTCAGATTGGATTTCTCCCATAAGACTATCTATCGTTCTAAATCCTTCTTCAACGATTGTTTTGAGAAGGTCATCCTTATTCTTAAAATAATTGTACATCAGTCCTTTGGATATCCCCGCTTTTTCGGCTATCTGTGAGATTGATGTGGCATGAAACCCGTTTGTTGCAAACAGTTCCAGCGCTGCATCAAGAATCTTTGTGCTTGCTGATTCTCTTATTTTCTCAAATTGTTCTTTAGACCTTGGTGACATATAATTTATGACTGAACGTTTGTTCAAACTTAAGCACAGATTCTGAAAGTGTCAAGATATACGATAATACGAAGTGATTAAGGCCCGGGGGTAAGAAGAGCGTATCGGGTGGTCGAGGAAGGACCAGTGAGAAAGTACAGGGTGGACGAGGAAGGATCAGGGAGAAAGTACCGGGTGGAGGACGAAAGAACAGGGAGAAGGTACCGGGTAGACGAGGAAGGACTCTAGAAACTACAAAGTTCCTCCCGAAGGGAGTAGAGACGAAATCTATATTAAAGAGGGAAGGAAAAGTATTCAGGCAGGAAGGCAGGAGTTAGCGGATTTTTCTACTAATCGGAACTGATAATCCGATTTAATAAGGACAAAGGCGTGATTTGGGCGGATTATAGAGTTTTGAGCGTATGTGAAGCGGTGGTGAAGCGGAAGTGAAGCGGAAGTGAAGCGGTGGTGAAGCGGAGGTGAAGCGGTGGTGGAGCGATGGTGGAGCGATGGTGGATTATAGGGGCAGGGTATGTAAAAGCCTTATATTAAGTTAAAATGAAGTTCAATTATGAGAAAATTCATCCATCATTGAATTGATATGAAACTAATTACGTTTTAAGGTACTTAATAAGCTAGCCACCGGCAAAGCACAGGAACATGGTCCCGATAGACCTGAGAGTAAGTGATGATAACTAATATCTGGTCGATGAGATTAGTAGGCTCGATTTGTTTTTCATCAAATGGTTTACCTCACAAACTTTTTAACTTTGCGGCGTATAAAAAATGAGGCAATAATGAAAGTTGGATTTATTGGAACAGGTATAATGGGAAGCAGAATGGCTCATAACCTGTTGAAAAATAATTACAATCTGATAGTACACAACAGAACAAAGGAAAAAGCAAATTCTTTAATTAAAGCGGGCGCCGAATGGGCGGACTCCCCCCTCGAGGTCGGTACAGAAGCCGACATACTTTTTACCATGCTTAGTAACCCGGAGGCAGTTTACGAAGTTTCTCTCGGAGAGGAAGGTTTTCTAAGCAGTATGAAGGAGAATTCTCTATGGGCTGATTGCAGTACAGTTAACCCGACGTTTTCCAGGGAAATGTCAAAGCGTACCGATGAATGCCGCGTCAGGTTTATGGACACACCGGTTGCCGGAACAAAACAGCCTGCTGAAAAAGGCGAACTCATTTTCTTTGCCGGCGGAAACAAGAAAGATTTTGAGGAAGTAAGACCATTGCTTGAAAAAATGGGGAAAAAAATTGTGCACCTGGGTGAATGCGGAAAAGGAACTTCGATGAAGATGGTTGTAAACCTTATGCTGGCGGTATCCATGGCTTCATTCTCAGAAGCTCTGGTGCTTGGCGAAGCACTGGGATTTGATAAGGATACGATTTTTGATACCCTGCTCGGTGGTCCTGTTACTGCCCCTTATCTTACGGCAAAAAAAGAAAAATTCCTTCAGAATAATTATGATACTGATTTTCCCCTCCAGTGGATGCATAAGGATCTTACACTAGTTTCTGACACTGCAGATGAAACGGAGATAACCCTGCCGACAACAAGTGCGGTAAAAGAGATATTCGCCATGGCTAAACAGAAAGGTTTCGGCGATCTCGACTTCTCTTCACTCTACAGGTTCCTGAGCAAAAAGGATTGAGCAGGGATCTGTTTCGTGTTGAAAGTTCCCCCGGTAACTTTTAATTTAGTTCATCTTAAATTAAAATATAGGAACCTGAGATGGCTGACCAATTAATAGCACACGTTGAGATTCCCTCTTCAAATCTTGACCAGACAAAAGAGTTTTTTTCAAAGGTACTCGGCTGGGAATTTAAACCTTTCGGTACCGGCTACATGCTTTTTAATAATCATAAAGGCACGATGGTAGGAGTCAGACAGGTTGAAAAAGTTAATTCCGGCGATACAACGGTTTTTCATGTATATGTACCGGATATCGATAAAACTCTGGAATCAGTTAAAACCAACGGCGGAAAAGTTTTTAAAGAGAAGACTGTTATTCCTGCAATGGGCTGGTATGCTCTTCTAAAAGATCCACAGGGAAACATCATAGGTCTATACCAGAAACATTAATTTTTGAAGATCGGGTAAAGATTGCCGGTTTAATTACCCGGCAATCTAACCTGTGCAGTCATCAATTCTTAATTCACTATTCCTGCAAGTTCTGTTTTTATTATTTTAAATGAGTGGGTAATCTCGGCGGCTTTCTCAAGCATCTTGGTCACCCCGCAGTATTTCGTCTGCGATAATTCAATTGCGCGTTCAACATCTTTTTCAGTAACATCATTCCCATAGAATATATATTCTATATGCATTTTAGTAAATGTCTGGGGATGTTCTTCGCAAACCTCAGACTCTATATTCATTTCAAAGCCGTCGAGTTTCACTCTCTTTTTATTAAGTATGCTTACCACGTCACTTCCGGTACACCCTCCAAGTCCAAGCAGCAAAAGTTCCTTGGGTCTTATTCCCGCGTTGCTTCCGCCGAATTCTTCAGGACCATCCATCATGATCCAGTGGTTCGAATCGGTTTTTCCTGCAAAGGTTATCCCTTTAACCTGTTTAATATAAGCTGATTTTTTAGGCATGTTCTTCCCTGAATTTTATAAATAATTTAATAATATGATGATTCAAAAATAATTAGGATTCCTTGTATTAAAAATAAAAGCAAAAAAGCAAAAAAATCTTTATCTTGATGACCTTATTTCCACTTAAAATTAAAAGGATTAAACTCATATGAGCAATCATGTATATAAAATGATAGAATTAACCGGGTCTTCAGATAAAGGTATAGAAGAAGCGATCCAGAATGCAGTTGCCAAAGCAGGGGAAACCGTTAGAAATATGAGATGGTTCCAGGTTATGGAGACAAGAGGACATATTGACAACAACCAGGTTCAGCATTGGCAGGTTACTATAAAAATAGGTTTCACGATGGAAGACTGATAAAGGCCTGTTTCCTCAGTGTAAGTTCGCAGCGGAAGAATTGTTATTCTGCGGCCGGAACTGATGTAAGATTACTCAAATTATTAGAGTCTTAAAATTTATACCAGGCGCGGTTTTAATGATTAAAGATAATCGTAAAAGTCGTGCCTTTATTTTTCTTACTGGATACATTTATTTCCGCTTTAAGAAGATCAAGGTAACTCTTAACCAGCGCCAGTCCTAATCCATTTCCTTCAAATTTTCTTGTATACCCTGATTCCTCCTGGGTAAAAGGCAGAAACAAGCTCGGCAGGTATTTTTCTGAGATGCCGATCCCCGTATCTATGATGTCTACTTTAACTCTATTATCTTCCAGGATAATAGTCTCAACCCGGATGCCTCCAATGTCTGTATATTTCAGGGCATTATTAAGAAGGTTCTGAAATATTGCGCTTAAAAGGTAATCATCTCCGTTAATAATCACTTCCTCAGCAGGCATCTTCAGCCTGAGATAAAGCTTCTTTTCCCTCGCCTGGAATTCAAACTCCCTGCTAAGCCTTACAATGATTTCGCCAAGATTTACAGGCTCAAATGTGATATCAATATTTCCCTTTTGAATAGCAGCAAGGTTGAGAATCATATCAATTGTCCGGAGCAGTCTTTTGCCAGCAGAATCGATTGAGTTGAAGGATAACCTTATATCCTCATTTATTTTGCCTGAAAGCTCATCCTGGAGAAATGAATTATAGCTGAGAATTACATTAAGCGGAGTTCTGATCTCGTGCGACATCTGGGATAAAAATTCTGATTTCATACGGTCGGATTCTTCAGCTTTTTCTTTGGCAATCAGCAGTTCCTCCTGCATCTTCTTTTTATCAGTAATATTCTCCTTGATTGCAATGAAATGGGTTATATTCCCCTTATCGTCTCTTATAGGAGAAATCGAAGCCTGCTCCCAGTAAAGCTCACCGTTCTTTTTCTTATTATGAAATTCTCCGCGCCATTCCTCTCCTGACGCTATAGTCTTCCACAACTCTTTGTATTCAGTATCCGAGGTTCTGCCTGATTTTAATATTTTGGGGTTCTGTCCTATAACTTCCTCCTGACTGTACCCGGTAACTTTGCAGAAGTGAGGATTTACATATTCAATTTTTCCTTCAAGGTTCGTAATTATGATAGCTGAAGGACTTTGTTCCACCGCCCTTGAAAGTTTCCGGATTTCCTGCTCAACCTGTTTCCTCTCCCTCAGATCACGGAAAATTCCCTGCAGCACTCTCTTACCAGCCATTATATTCTGGCTGGTGCTGATCTCTACCGGAATGATTGTTCCGCTGCTATGCTGCACTAAAATCTCACCGGCTGAAATTGTCTGATTCTCCTGTATTACCTTCTCAAATGATTCAGAATAGATATCCGAGTATTCAGCTGGATGAAGAATAAGATGTGATTTTCCAAGAAGTTCTTCCCTTGAACGTCCTGTGAGCATTTCAGCTTGTTTGTTTACGTCAATAATAGTTCTGTTTCCGATGTCAACAATTACTATCGCATCACTGGCAGATTCTATTATAGTTTTATATTTTTCTTCCGATTCTTTTAAGGCTTCTTCAGCTTTCTTATTTTCAGTAATATCCAGCAATGTACCAATTACAGCCGGTTTATCACCCATAATGGTTCTTGTACCGAAAACATCTACACAGATAGGCGTACCGTCTTTCCTGATGCCCCTGAACGAATACGCTATTGAATCAATTTCTCCTGATAGACGTGAGGCTACATTACTATTTACAATTTTCATATCGTCAGGGTATGTAAGGTCTGAAGGCCCCATCTTATTTATAATTTCTTCCACAGAATAACCGAAAATGCCTGCGAGCCTGGGATTGACATATTTGAACACCCCGTCTTGTATAATGTAAACACCAACAAGAGATTTCTCCACAAGTTTTCTGAATTTCTCTTCGGATTCCTTTAAAGCGATTTCTGCTTTTTTCTTTTCCGTGATGTCACGGTAAATTCCCTGGTAAACAGTCTCATTATTCCATAATACTTTATTTACTTTAACTTCAAGATCAATAGCTCTGTTATCTTTAGTTATTGCCTTCAGTTCGTAAGATGATGCATCAGGACTTTCAGATGTAAGTCTGTTAAACCTGTCATGAATAAATTCTCTATTCTCCGGCGACACGATCTTCATAACATCAAAGTCGTCTGAAAGTGCTTCCTCAACGGAATAGCCGAATAATTTACACCACGCGCTATTTACCAGCAGAAGTTTTTTACCTTTTAATACATATACAGCATCTGACGATGATTCTATCAGGGCCCTGTACATCAGATCTCTTTCCCGCATTACCCTTTCAGCGTGCTTTCGCTGTGTGATATCTTTTAAAATAACCACATATGCTATATGTTCGCCGGAGGTATCCTTGAAGGGAAATACTGAGGTTTCTGCAATCCCATCGCTGCCGTCTTTCCTTACAATAGCAGCCTCACCGCTCCAAAGAAGCGTTTTTTCAATCTGCTTCCTGATTTTTCCAAAATTAAGTATGAATTCAGGCTGCCTGAAAAGGATTTTAATAAAATTATTTACAACCTCCTCGCGGCTGTAACCAAAGACTTTCTCTGCCGCTGCATTCCAGCTTTGAATGTAGCCCTCCAGGTCAGTTATCATTACGGCATCGTTGAGGTTCTCGAAAATGAATGCCTCTCTCCTGAGTGCTTCCTCAGTCTGTTTTACGGCGGTAATATCCCTTGCTATCAGCAGTATCATGTTATTTTGAATTTCTTTAATGCTCACAGTAACGGGGATTTTTCTTGAACTGCTTGTGAGGAATTCACTTTCAATAAAAGTACCGTCGAACGCGGGTCTGTTCTGCAGGTATTCAAGGCGAAGTCGTGAATATTCATTCCCGGAAAATATATCTTTAGCTTCCAGGCTAAAGGCTGCTTTTTCTTCATAATCCAGAAGTTTCAGAGCTCCCTGGTTAGTCTTTACTACCTTTCCGCTTTCTGTTGAAATGATAATGAAAGCATCTATAGAATCTCCGAAAATCGTTTCATAATCGATATTGAATTCAGGAGCATTGCCAAGTGCAGCTTCAGGAATAAGTGTTTCTTTTATTCTTCCGTTGTTTGAAATTTTCATAGATTTTTTTTCAGATCGTCAGTAATGTTATCAAATAGCGCGCCGGTATAAAAGGACTGATTTTTTGCATAGTATTATTTATATCAAAAATTATTCCCTCTGTTTCGATGGAATCACCGGAAAGAGAAACAATAAACTACCTGGATAGCAAAATAATTGGTGCATATATTTATTTCCAGCGTTGTTGTTAGCTTTAAGTTAATCAGGATACCAATACTATTATTATTCTTTCTCGCCGGAAGATTCGAGGCTGATTTTTAATATCCTTGGATAATCGAGTCGTTCATCGGGAAAAATTATTCCAGATTTATCAAATCTCGACCATTGGCTGTTTGATATAAAATAAAAATTACCGCTGTCAATTACACCAAGTGTCGGTTCATCGAACAAAGGGTTATTGGATTCAAGTATCTGGTAATGATTGATTGAAGTTATGTCCCGGCCGGGTATAAGCCTAAGTACGCGGTGAGGATTCACCCCGTTCTGAGTGGCTATGAGATCACCTTCATAAAAATACAGACCATCTATTCCAAGCAAAGTAGTTGATGTGTTATTGCCTACGAGCTCCACAGTTCTTTCGCTGACGCTGATCCTGAAGATACCCAGTGAGTAGTCGGCTGCATATAATATCGAATCATCGTCACTGAATGCTATACCCTGCAGCGACAGAAAATACCCTGAGGGAATAAATGTTTTCAGCCGGTTATCATCAGGCTCCAGCTTGTATATAACATTGCTGCGCGAATCAGATACGAAAACATCTCCACTGGAATTAATGGTCACATCTCCAAATAAGTGTTCACCGCCGGTTTCAGGGGGACTGTAAGCCTGCAGCAGTCTTCCGTCATCCAGGCTGAATTTATAAAGGAAACTCTTTCCTTTAAGTGTGTCATCGTATCCTTCCATAAATTTTATTGCTCCCCCCGCTGCCCAGAGGATCCTGTTTTTTACATCAGCTTTCATTCCGAAGATACCTTCAAGACTCACATCGTCCTTGTTGAACTGCCTGCTTTCCCCTTTACTATTGTGTGCAATAATTTTTCTTTTATGCACACTGCTTATAAAGAACATCTTTGTCTTCGGGTCATATGCGAGTCCTTCCGTCAGTAATCCTTTTTCATTAAGTTCGAATGCGGTGTTACTACTTGTTACGGGTAGGAGATTCTCTTCGAATTTTTTCTGAACAGGGGAAAAAAGATCGGAATTCCAGATTGACTTAAAGTCTGAATCCTGCATCACCGGGAAGTACAATTTCATAGAAGCTATTTTATCCAGGGTCTTAACTGCTTCCCCGGGCCTGTTATCCCGGGCGTACGCAGCAGCAAGATTATATAGAATACCGGGATGATCCGGACGCAGTTTTACTGCCTTTTCCAATCCTGCAGCCATTGAATCAAATTCTCCTCTTTCGTAGTTCATCATTGCTTCCGAGTAAAGCTTGTTTGCCTTTGCCGCCTGCAGAGCCTGTGAGTATGTCCTTCCCCCAATAAAGCATATAATAACCAGGACAATTAAACTTTTCATTCTTCTTTCCTTAAGAGTTTTTCAGCTTCTTTACGGATGAGGATCCACGCGTTCTTAACATTTTTTTCTTCTGTTCTTAACCCTGAAACAGAAACCCTTATTATATATTTTCCATCAATTTTTGTATGGGATATGAACAGACGGCCGGTTTTATTGACGTTATTCAAGAGTTTCTCGTTCAGTTTATTTAACTCATTCTCATCATTTATTTCAGAGGGGTGAAACCTGAAGCAGATAACTCCGAAGTTTACTTCCGCCATCCGTTCGAATTTAGGATGCGCTTCAATCCATTCAGCAAACAGCTTTGCGAGTCTCAGGTGTTCCCGGAGGATTCTTACTATGCCGTCTACGCCAAAGTATCTTATCACGAACCATAACTTTAAAGAACGGAATCTTCTTCCAAGCTGAATACCGTAGTCCATAAGGTTCTCAGTTTCACTATTGTCATTAGTCTTCAGGTATTCTGCGACGAGACTAAAAGCCTGCCTCAGCACATCAGGTTTCTTTGTATAAAATGCACTTATATCAATGGGAGTGAACATCCATTTGTGGGGATTAACCACTATGGAATCGGCAAGCTCAATTCCATCAAGAATATATTTCATTTCAGGTACAATTGAGGCTGTACCTCCATAAGCAGCATCAATATGCAGCCATATATTCTCCTTATTACAAATCTCGCCTATCTTTCTTACAGGGTCGATGCTTGTTGTTGATGTTGTGCCTACCGTAGCAACACAGCAGAAAGGCAGCCAGCCTTTTTCCCTGTCCTCGCGGATAGCCTTTTCCAATTCTCCGGGAATCATCCTGAAATTTTCATCTGCCGCAATTTTTCTTACACCATTTAGTCCAATACCAAGAGTAACAGCAGCCTTATCTATTGATGAATGTGCGTGTTCTGAGCAATATAAACGCATAAGGGGAATATCTGACCTTCCTGTCATTCCTTTTTCCCTTATATCAAGCCCCGGAACCTGTTCTCTTGCAGAAGCCACAGCGTGCAGAGAACTTACAGAAGCTGTATCATAAATAATTCCCCAAAAATTCTGAGGTATGCCTACCATCTGCTTCAGCCAGTCGAGCGTTACCCTTTCAAGCTCGGTTGACGAAGGTGAAGTTCTCCAAAGCATTCCGTTTACGTTAAAGGCCGCGCTGAGAAGTTCAGCCAGTACTCCTGCCGAACTAGAAGTGGAATTAAAATAGGCCATGAAGTCAGGGTGGTTCCAGTGGGTCATACCAGGCATAATGATCTTATCGATATCGGCAATTATTTCATCCATATTCTCAGGGTTAACCGGTGGAGCTGATGGCAACTGCTTTTTTATATCTCCCGGCTTAACCGGCGGAAGCACTGGTTTGGTTTCAAGGTTTTCAAAGTAATCGGCAATCCAGTCGATAACCTTATAGCCGCTGTCTTTAAATTCACCAGGCGGCATATCCTTGTATGTTTTATTCTCCTCCATAACCGTATCCTTTTCTTCTATAATTTCAGTCATAAATTAAATAAAAGTTTCATTATTTATTTGAAGTATTACAGATGAGGATGGGATGTAATTTAGATTATATTCTCCTGCCGAAATGGATTAGTTTATGAATCCCGAGTTTCAGTAAGCGGCTCTGATACAGGATGCCGGCCATTGCACCGGGACTAAAATACGGTCTTATGCATATATAGTAATCTGTCCATACCGGGTCAAATTTATTCTTGAAATGAAAGAGTCCCTTATAGTTGTATGCAAACTTCATAAGCCTGCCGGTAACATTTATTATATATTCTTTTGAGAGGAATTCCGAATCCCGTATAATAAACGGAACAGCCCCAAGCGTCCAGTAATCAATACCCTCAGTTTTAAGTATTTTAAAGATCACGGAGATCAGTGCTTCCATGGTACCATTAGGCTGCTTCCGCCTGGTTAGCATTGCCTCGGTCTGAATAAACCTGGCGCTTTTATATGAAAGGAGCATTGCACCCAGCCATAGGCCGGCAGGGTCTTTGAAAACGAACAGTCTGTTACTGGCTTCAAAATGTGTACTGAAGAGGTATTGCAGCTGGGGCTCCCTACCGTGCCTTGTATGCTTCCTGAATTCCTGCAGTTCATCTGCAGCCTCCTTCGACCAGGGGATTTCCACAACAGACCCGTACTTCTTCCCCCTCCTTATTAGTTCCTTTAGCGATGTTTTACTGAGATGATTCTGGTGAAGGTCAAGGATTGCTTCTTTTCCCATTCTGATACCCTTATATCCTCTTTCCTCCAGGTATTTATAGTTGCCGTAGTTGCAACCGACAATAAAATAGTTTTTTGCGTGCTGAAGTATTAATTCTGATACAACAGATTCAAAGTTGATTTTATAAGGGATCTTAACGTGGGTAAGCCACTTGATATTTTTGAAAAGATGAACCTGAAGGTAATCCATCTCATTCTTGTTGTGTCTGCAGAATGCGGAAGGAACGGGACCTTCGATCGTATTCCGCCTCCTGAGAGGATATTCTTTTTTTTCAGCAGAAACTATATTCAATTTCTTTCCACTTTATTGTATATAATTTAAATAATATAACCATTATTCACCCTGTTTTAGTCAACATCGGGAGGATTGTTGTTGCAGCGGTTCTCCGGCAATTGCTTACTACTATATATTATAACAAATGTCGGTTCTTTAAGCAGATGTAACCGATTACCTTCCATATTGCGAATGATTTTCATAAGTTAGTTTTATCAACAAATTATTTTTAGCAGAAACTAATTGAAAACCATTATAATATTACTGGCTGTGTTAATCATAATTCCCGGCTGCAGCAGCAATTTTGAGCTTAAAGAAAATGTAACCGGAACGAAGGTAACGCTTATTGACCAGGATAGTTCAAAGGTTGTTTACCCTGAGGTAATAAAGAACAATGTGGCGCTTATCGGGTTTATATACACCCACTGCCCTGATATTTGTCCCATGACAACACACAATATGATGCTGGCTGAAGAGCAGCTGAGCAAGGATGAATTAACCGGCATAAAGTTCATCCTCATTTCGTTCGACCCTGAAAGGGACACGCCTTCTGTTCTAACCAAATATGCTTCGGTGCGAAATATGGATATGAAAGATTGGGAGCTTTTAACTGGCAGCAGAGAGAATATCGATTCCCTGATGAAGGTATATAACGTTAAAGCTTTTCCGGATGATACAACTTACAGCGATAACGGAAAGCCCGAATATTTTATGATCCATACCGACAGAATATCCCTGGTTGATCAGGACGGCAATCTCAGAAAAAATTACAGGGGAAGTTCAGCAGATCCCGCTGAAATGGTAAATGACATTAAAAGTCTTTTATAAAAGGAGCATAAATGAAATATCTTTTATTACTCTCATTTATTTTTTTACAGGGCGGTTCCAGCATCTTAGTAAAGGATTCATGGATGAGACCGGCCCCTGAATCATTTAACACTGCGTTCTACTGCACAGTGGTTAATAACGGCGATAAACCTGATACACTTTATAAAGCCACTTCAGAAATTTCAGACGATGTTGAAATCCATGAGACATACAGCCGGGGTGATATGATGGGAATGCGTCCTGTTAAAAACCTCGTTATTGCTCCGCACGATTCACTTATGTTCAAACCAGGAAGTTATCATATAATGATAATGAATCTTAAGCAGGATCTTTCTGCCGGTCAAACCCGTGATGTTTTACTGTTTTTCCGATCTGCAGGTAAAGTATCTGTAAAAGCCAAAGTCGGAATCCAATAAAAGTTCATCATCTGTCAGGTAATATTGTTGAATATTTAATCAAAGGGTATTTGAAAAATTCAACACTCATTTAGTGACTAATAGTGCATTAAACCAAATTTCCATACATCAACCAATTTTATGCTATTGAATATCTCAACACTGCAGGTGTTTAATTTTTCTAACATTCATCATCAGCTGCACCTGTAAATATATATAATTTAAGAACTTACCTTACCCTAAAATTCACTTGATTTTCTCCGGCACTCCGTTTGCCTCTATGAAGTGCGATAAACTTCAAAATAGAGAGGAAAACATTATGGTCGCATTATTTGTTGTATTCACATTTATCTTCTTTATCCTAATAGATTTCCTTGTACTAAGGGCACAGAAGAAGACACATCCGGCATTCCAGCCGAGTTCATACCTGGCAGAAAGGTTAGTATTTGACTTAAGTACACTTTCCGTTCCGGGAGACATATTTATTTCCAAAGGACATACCTGGGCAAAGAAAAATGAATACGGCCTTATTAAGGTCGGAGTAGATGATTTCATTATTAAATCCCTGGGTAATTTCTCAGTATCAAAGATTACAGAACCAGGAACCCCGGTTAAAAAAGGCGATGTTATCTTTGAAGGAATTTCCAACGGAAACAATTTCAAATTCAGGTCGCCTGTTGACGGTGAAATAAAGTTCACAAACCCCAAGATTCTCAATAAAAAGATTAATGATCCTTATGGAGATGACTGGAGCATTTTGATGCTTGCACCGGAATACGAGATCAGCAAATATCAGCTTTTCTCTGGTAACGAGGTTAAGAGCTGGATGAAAAAAGAATTTAAACGTCTCCGTGAATTTCTCGGGGCACATACCGTAAAACCTGAACTCGCAGGAGTAACAATGCAGGACGGCGGTAATATAGTTGAAGGAGCACTTTCACTCGTATCTGAGGATGGTGTTAAGGATTTTGAAACCGAATTTTTATCAATGTAGGGGGACAAAATGCAGAAACAAAAAGCAATACTGTTCGATGCAACCATGTGTGTTGGCTGCGGATCCTGTTATGAGGCTTGTAAAGAGCAGAATAAACTTTCAGAGACTAACGATGATTTCTTAAAAGATCACCTTTCGGCCAACACCTATACAGTTGTAGAAGAATACGGTGATGTATACACAAGAAAAATGTGTATGCATTGTGTGGATCCAACGTGCGTATCAGTTTGTCCTGTAGGGGCAATGGAAAAGACAGAACTGGGTCCGGTTATTTACGATGCCGATAAATGCCTTGGCTGCCGCTATTGCATGCAGGCTTGTCCTCACAAAGTTCCAAGATACGAATGGAGCAAGGCCAACCCCCGCGTCCGCAAATGCATTATGTGCCACGACCGCGTTTCAAAAGGCGAACAGACAGCCTGCGCAGAAGCCTGTCCCGCCGGAGCAACTATATTCGGCGACAGGGATGAGATGATTGCAGAAGCCAAAAGAAGAATTGCCGAAGATCCCGATACATATTACCCCGAAGTTTACGGAATAAAAGAAGCAGGCGGCACAAGCGTACTGGTGCTTTCCCCTGTTCCGTTCGACCAGCTCGGCTTTCCAAATCTTGGAAGCGAGGCTCTGCCTAATTATACAATGCGTGCACTTGAAAAAATACCAACAGTGGTATCAGTAGGATCAGTATTCCTGGGCGGGATGTACTGGCTTACCAAGCGCAAAAACGAGATCGCAAAAGAAAATAAAATGTTAAACAATAAGGAAAAAGATAACAATGAAAACAATTAATCTGCCTAAAATTACCTTCTGGAGGGCTGTTGCATCTATCATTGTTATCACCGGTCTTTACTCAACTTACTTGAGATTTACGGGTGGATTACAAGCAACAAACCTCAGTGACACATTCCCCTGGGGATTATGGATCGGTTTCGATATACTTTGCGGTGTAGGACTGGCAGCCGGCGGTTTCACGCTGTGCGCAGTTACCCATATTTTTAATATTGAAAAATTTAAACCTCTTACACGCCCTGCAATACTTACAGCTTTCCTCGGATACCTGCTGGTTGTGTTCGGATTGATGTATGACCTGGGAAAGCCATATAATATATGGCATGCCCTTATTATGTGGAACCCGCGTTCAGTTATGTTCGAGGTAGCCTGGTGCGTTATGTGCTATACCACCGTACTGTTCCTTGAATTTATACCGATGGCTCTGGAAAAATTCAAATGGGCACGATTGTTAAGGATAATCAGGAAAATAAGTATTCCTATCATGGTTCTCGGAGTGCTGCTGTCAACCCTGCATCAATCATCGCTTGGATCCCTGTTCCTTATTCTGCCTACAAAGATGAGTCCCATCTGGTACTCTGCCTACCTGCCTGTCTATTTCTTTTTATCGGCAGTTGGTGTAGGTTTCGCTATGGTAATTTTTGAATCTTTCCTCAGCGCCAGGGCTTTCAACCGCGAACTGGAGATGGACCTTCTGTCCATGGCAGGACTTATGAGTGTCAGTATCCTGATGCTCGGTTTTCTTCTAAAACTTACCGACCTCATTACGTCGGGCAATATTTCATACCTTCTTACGATTAGTGAAAAATCGCTTCTGTATTACCTTGAAGTACTTGTAGGAGTGCTGGTTCCCTTTGGCCTGCTTATTCAGAAAAACGTAAGGGAAAACCGGAAATGGCTCTACATTGCTACTATCCTTATAGTTGCGGGTTTTATGCTTAACCGTATGAATGTAGCTATAACTTCCATCAATACTGAAGCGGGACTCAACTATTTCCCGAGCTTTAATGAAATCAGCATAACTATGATGCTTGTTGCACTTGGCATGTGGGCATTCAGGTTAATAACTAAATATTTCCCTGTATTTCAGCCAATGACTGTTGAAGAGTGAAAAAGAATTCGAATAAATTAATTTGGAGAACTCCAAATGCCTAAAAATAAACATTCTGATCTGGCTAACTTTGACTCAATGAAATGTATATGGATGAGTTCAAATACCGTAGAATATAAACTATGCGATAAAAACTTCGATTGTGATAACTGCGTATTTGATAAGATTATGAGAAATATAAGTCCCGGATCATCAAATACCGGTTCGGCCGGCAATGAAGATCCGGGGAAGAATATAATTGAAAGGAAAATTGACCTACTGAAATCAATTACCTACACCCCCGGGTATTACTACCTTGATAACAGCATTATCCTTAAAAAGCTGTTCGATAAAACGTACTACCTGGGACTCGATAAATCGGTCTATCTATTCCTCGATAACCTTAAGGAATACGAATTCCTGTCAGCTGGGTCAGGCATTAAAAGAGGTAATGCACTATTGAAATTATGGGGCGAATGGGGGGAGGCTGATGTGCTCTCCCCTATCAGTTTCTTAATAGTTGATAAATTAAAACATAATATAGACGACTTCAGGGTAAACGCCTGGCTGAGTATGGTTGATGTTGATCCTGAAGAAATTGAACAGTGCCGCCTGGGTGAAGATGAATATATGCAGAAAATAGAGAATCTTAACTTGAAACTGCAGGAATTCGGAAACGAATACTCATTTTTGGGTGATCGGTTGAATGACGGGGGTATAAAGTTGAAATTCCTTTACCAGGTAACAGGTGTTAAGAAATACAAGCAGTTTCTTGATTCTTTGTTTGCCAATAAAGGCGTGAAGTAAAACTGTTGATATATTCAACTATTTCTCTTGATAATGATCTTTTAGTTGATTACGTTTGAGTATATATAATTCCGGGGAGATTCGGGGAGAATATGCGTCCCTCATTCATAAATAGGCTAAGCGTAAAGCTTACGCTGATCATCTTGAGCATACTGCTGATAAATTTAGCAGTGTATACTTTTTATACTCTAACTGTGCTTAAGAAAGACCTTACCGAAGCCTCCTCACAGAACGCTTACAACCTCAGTGATGTGATTAAAAAATCAACACGTTACAGTATGCTGTTGAACCGGCGCCAGGATATTTATGAGATAATAAATACCATCGGCAAAGAAGTGGGTGTTGAGAAAATTAGAATTTACAACAAACAGGGAAGGATCAGCTATTCTACCGATTCTACCGAGATAAATCAGTCGGTTGATACCAACAGTGAAGCCTGTTATGTTTGCCACTCCCGCCCCACCCTGCCTGTGAACCTGCCTCAGAACGAAATGATAAGAGAGTTCACGTTCAAAGAAGGCAGAAAGGTGCTTGGACTAATAAACCCCATAAAGAATGAAGCAGACTGCAGCAACGGCGCCTGTCACGAACATCCTGCTGATAAAAAGATTCTTGGTGTTCTTGATATTATTGTTTCAACCGAAAAGATGAACGAGATTATAGAATCGAATACAGCCAGCATCATAACCAATGCTGTAATACTTATGGTGCTTATCTCTGCTTTCAGCGGACTCTTCATAATAATCCTTGTAAACAGGCCCCTTAAGAAAATCTCCAGGGGAATTGAAGAAATATCAAACGGGAACCTCGACTATAAGATCACCATCGGGTCAAAAGGAGAGCTTGCACAGGTAGCAAATGAGTTTAACGTTATGTCGTCCCGGCTTAATACAGCCTATAAAGAAATCAAAGAATGGTCTGAAACCCTGAACCTCAAGGTTGAGGAAAAGAATGAAGAGCTTAAAAAGATATATGAACAGATCACCCAGATTGAGAAGCTTGCCTCTTTAGGAAAACTTTCTGCAACAGTGGCTCACGAGCTGAACAACCCCCTGGAAGGGATACTTACTTACAGCAAGCTTATAGTAAAAAAGCTTACCAAACTTAGCAGCAACGGAGAGTTTAAAGATATAATAGAATTCCTTACCCTGATCTCCGATGAATCAGCACGCTGCGGGAAAATTGTGAAAGATCTTCTTCTCTTTTCTCATAAGGATGAAGGTAAGTTTACGGAAAGCGACCTTTCTAAAATAATTGACAAAAGTCTTATTCTTATTAACCATCACCTTGAAATCAATCATATTACCCTGGTAAGAGATTACAGGATTGAGAACCTCTCGATAGAATGCGACTCGCAGAAAATCGAACAAGCTCTAATAGCAATCCTTATTAATGCTATAGAGGCAATGAATGCCGGACAGACTTTAAGAGTATCCCTCGATACCGAGGATGATAATGCAGTAATACGGATAAGCGACCAGGGAAAAGGAATTGCAGAAAAAGATCTGCCAAATATTTTTGAACCTTTCTATTCAACAAAAAGTGATAATAAGGGTACGGGGCTGGGACTTGCAGTAGCATACGGAATAGTTAAACAACATCATGGAAAAATCCAGGTTGAAAAAACTTCCGAAGAAGGTACAACCTTCAAAATGATTTTACCAATAATGAAAATTACCAGAGAAGTAAACTATGAAACCTAAAGCAAATTTATTAGTAGTTGATGATGAACTTATCGTCCGCCAATCATTAAAACACTGGTTTGAAGAAGACGGCTATTGTGTGGAAACAGCCGACAGCGGTGAGATAGCACTCAAACATTTTGAGAAGGGCAAGTATGATATTCTGCTGGTGGATATGAAGATGCCGGGTATGAGCGGACTTGAACTGCTTACAAGGGTGAAGGAATTCGATCCTTCCGTGATAGTAATTCTTATTACTGCTTTCGCCTCCGTTCCCTCAGCAATTAAAGCACTTAAAGACGGCGCTTATGATTACATTACCAAACCGGTAGACCCCGATGAGCTGTCGCATATTCTTGAAAACGCCCTGAATCAGAAGACTCTTAAATCGGAAAACGATGCGCTGAAAGAAAATATAGATGAGATTATTAAACCCGACAACCTGATTGGTGAAAGCGGTGAGATGAAGAAGATTTTCTCGCTCATAAACACAGTTTCACAAACAGATACCACAGTAATGATCAGGGGCGATAGCGGCACCGGTAAAGAGCTGGTTGCTAAAGCGATTCATATAAACAGCAAGAGAAAGTACTTCCCTATCATTACAGTTAACTGCGGCGCACTTGCAGAATCGCTTCTTGAGAGTGAACTATTCGGTCATGAAAAAGGAGCATTCACCGGAGCTCATTATAAACGCAAAGGTAAATTTGAAATGGCCAACGGTGGAACAATATTCCTTGATGAGATTGGAACAGTGTCAGCTAAAATGCAGGTAGAACTTCTTCGTGTGATCGAAACAAAGCAGTTTACCCGTGTAGGCGGCAACGAAGTTATAAAAAGTGATTTCCGGGTTATAGCAGCTACTAATGAACCGCTGGAAGATCTGGTTAAACAGGGCAAATTCAGGGAAGATCTTTATTACAGACTCGATGTCTTCACAATCCTTATTCCCCCGCTTCGCGAAAGGATAGAAGATATTCCTCTTCTTGCTTATTATTTCCTGAAGAAATTCTCTCTGGCAATGAATAAGAAAAAGGATACGATATCGCCGGAGGCAATGGATTTTCTGGTTAAGTACAACTGGCCGGGGAACGTTCGTGAACTTGAGAACGCTATTGAGCGTGCTGTAGTCGTCAGTAAGACTAATGTACTTGATGTGAAGGATCTACCTTTCCAGGTTAGCGCCAATAATCATTATGACAAGGATGATAAGAGCATCGCTGCTATGGAAAAAAGGCATATTGCCCTCGTTCTGAATGAACTGAACTGGAATATATCCAAAAGCGCTGAAGCCCTTAAAATTGACAGGGTAACACTGTATAATAAAATTAATAAGTACGGTCTCCCGAGAAAGCCGTAATGCAGGACATTTGCATAGCGCCTGTCAATATTTCGAATAAGGAACTGCTGCAAAGAGTGATCCTGGAACTTAAAAAGATCCTGCTCGTTGATATTAAAATAATAGACCTGCAGCTTGATCTGCGGAAAGCTTATTCCCCTGAACGCAGACAATATTATTCAACCCAGCTCATTGCTGATGCTCTGAACCGTACCAGTCGTATCAACGGCAAAATTGTCATCCTTGTGGATTTTGATCTGTATATCCCCGTGTTCACCTATGTTTTCGGCGAAGCTCAGCTTAACGGCAAGCACTCCATAGTCTCTCTTTGCAGACTGCATGAAGAGTTCTATACAGGCCGGACGGATACAGAACTGCTTTTCGAACGGGCTGTTAAGGAAATTCTACACGAACTGGGACATAATTTCGGACTCCTTCACTGCAGCAGCTGGGAATGTGTAATGCATGCTTCGGCAGAAATCGAAGAGGTTGATATTAAAGGAAGCATTTACTGCAAAGACTGCAGAAGAACGCTTCAGAGCGTGTTTAATTTTCGCAGGAACTAAGATAACCTGATCAGGTTTTGTGTAACTCCGCAGTCTTCGAATGACGCCGGGTATAGATTTGTTTCCTCACATAATGATCCAGAAGCCAGGCTGCTGAAATCCATGCGAAACCTATAGACCATCCTGCAATTATATCATTAGGTGAGTGAGCTCCCCGTATAATCTGTGCAATCCCTATGGCAATACATAATAAGAAGGCAAACGTCATTACATAATGATTAATTTTCCTGTCGGGATTAGCCCTGTAAATAAGTCTAGCAAGGGTAAAGTAAAATACCACTGACATCAATGCGTGGCCGCTGGGGAATTCTTTTCCGAAAGTATCGAATATGTTAAGCCAGTTATTCCATGGCTCCCCGCCATAATAATTCTTCAAAAATACATGCAAAAAACCGGCTCCTATTACAACGAAGAAATAAGTGTACAGAGTCCTGAACTTTTTCCTTAAAAACAGGTATCCTCCAAAAACCACTGAGAACAATGAGATGAATAACCTGCTGGAAAGTGCGGCAAGTTCGTCCATATTCTGCACAAGATTTTCCGAACCGAAAGTGCCGCTCCATTTGTTGGTTTTTCCGAACCAGTTGAACAACAGCGTTTTATAATCCCCTGTTATCCCGGAAATAAACCCGTTCGTACAAAGGAAGAAAACATAAAGGCATAAGATAATAATGGAATAGGCAGCATACCTCTTATATTTCCTGCTTTTCCGGTCTTCCCGCTCCACAGCATCCATAGAATATTTCAGTTTTAATGATTTATAAAAATAAAAAAATTATCAATGATTTTTTAATGATCCACCCCACTTTTCTTCTCAATTTTTAGAATAACGAAATTTTCCCTTTCTAATATATGACAACCGCACCGTGTAAACTGGCGAAAATGCGATCTATCGTTTATGAATACTCTCTGGAATGTTATTTGTCCTTAAGATTCAATTCTGGCAATTGCCCTCATAGCGACTAATAAAATCGGAAGGGATTTATGTACAATTCCATAGTCCTGGTTAAACAGGTCCCGGACACAGCCAACATCTCCGGGAAGGTAATGAAAGATGACGGTACCGTCAACCGGTCAAAGCTGCCTGCCATATTTAATTTTGAAGACAAAGTTGCACTTGAATTCGCCCTTCAGATAAAGGAGAAGTTCGGCGGAAAAGTTACAGTTGTAACGATGGGTCCCCCGCGCGCCTCTGACACCCTGCGTGAATGTCTTTTTATGGGCGCGGATGAGGCTTACCTGGTAACCGACCGAAAATTCGCGGGTGCTGATACCCTTGCTACCTCATATGTACTTTCTGAGGCAATAAAGAAAATCGGTAATTACAATTTCATTTTTGCCGGAAGGCAGGCAATTGACGGAGACACTGCCCAGGTTGGTCCGCAAACGGCTGAGAAACTGGGTATTCCCCAGATCACTTATGCAGAAGAATTGATAGATGTAAGGCGTGATTCAATCGTAATTAAACGTAAGATCGACGGCGGTTATGAGATAGTTGAAAGTTCGATGCCGGTGCTTATAACTGTCCTGAAAGATGCAGTGGAACCCCGCCCTTTCAGTGCCAAACGTGTGATGGCTTTTAAAGGTGCCAAATCCCTGATGGATCTTGAAAAAATGACAGAGGATAATTCCCTGCTGTACATCGATAAGCTGGTTCTTGAGTATCAGGAAAAAGAACTGCTGATAAAAACACTAACCACAGATGATCTTGACGTCGATCCCGAACGCTGCGGAATTAAAGGTTCTCCCACAAAAGTATTTAAAGTTGAATCTGTCGTTCTTGCGGGGGGAAACCAGTCTAAGGTTGAACCTACAAAAACTGCATTATCGGGACTGATAGAGCAATTAATGACAGATCATATTTTTGGCTAAAGGAATCATCAAATGAAATTTTCGAATGAAGTCTGGGTTTTTATTGAACAAAGAGAGGGCAAACCGGCTGATGTCAGCTTCGAGCTTCTCTGTAAAGCGCACAAGCTTGCACAGACGATGAAGGCATCCGTTAAAGCTGTTGTAATCGGAAGCGACGCCGAAGGTATTGCAAAGGAAACCTTGCGTTACGGAGCCGATGAAGTTCTGCTGATAGATCATCCTTCACTTAAATTTTTCAGAACGATACCCTACAGCCGGATACTTACCAAACTCATTGAAGAATTTGTTCCGCGCATAGTTTTATTTGGAGCCACTGTGATCGGCCGTGATCTTGCCCCGAGGGTTGCCTCGCATACAAAAAGCGGTTTAACGGCCGATTGTACCGATCTGCAGATCTCTGATGTAACATACCTGAAGGAAAATTTTCCAAAGCTTCTGCTGCAGATCCGCCCGGCTTTCGGCGGAAACATTATAGCCACAATTATTACTCCCGATGTGCCTGTACAGATGGCTACCGTTCGTGAAGGTGTTATGGAGCTTATTCCCCTCAAAAGGCCGAATCCTGAGAAAATTACGAAAATAACCTTCGAACCGGATCCATCAGATGAGCTTGTTAAAATAATAGAGCAGCACCGCGAGGAGAACAGGGTAAACCTTAAGGCATCACCAATAATAGTTGCAGGAGGCTATGGGCTGGGTACAAAAGAAAACTTCAGGTTGATTGAAGAGCTTGCTCATACAATAGGCGCTGAAGTTGCGGGAAGCCGCGCTGCTGTTGATGCGGGTTTTGTAACACCTGACAGGCAGGTAGGACAAACAGGCGTTACTGTCCGTCCCAAACTTTACATCGCGGTCGGTATTTCCGGAGCGATTCAGCACAGGGCGGGAATGCAGGAATCACAAAAAATTATTGCAATAAACTCTGACCCCGAAGCCCCGATATTCGATATAAGTCACTACGGAATAGTCGGTGATGCAACCGAAGTTATTCCTGCTTTCATAGAAGCTTATAAAAATAAATTGAAATAAGGTTTTACTATGCCAAACTTTTTCACAGAGAACAGTGACCTGCAATTCCATTTTAACAATCTAAATGTTCAGGAAATCACAGCAATCCTTGAAGATGACTATGCCCAATCAAAGGACTTCCGTCATGCTCCTGTTGACTATGACGACGCAGTTGAAAACTACAGGAAGGCCCTTGAGATAGCAGGTGATATTGCAGGGAATTTTATTGCAGAGCGTGCAGCAGATGTTGATGAAGAAGGTGCTGTCCTGAACAACGGCAAAGTGAGTTATGCAAAAGGGACGCAGGAAAACCTTAAACGCTTATCACAGGCTGATCTGATGGGATTGATATTTCCAAGAAAATACGGCGGCCTCAATGCTCCCTTTATAATTTATATTATGTCGATTGAACTCATCTCCCGTGCTGACGCCTCTTTGATGAATCTATACGGACTTCAGGATATTGCTGATACGATCAGGAAATTTGGAAATGAAGAACAGAGACAGGAATTTCTGCCGGGATTTTGTTCAGGAAAGTATACCGGCGCTATGGCGCTCACTGAACCTGATGCCGGGTCAGATCTCCAGGCTGTAAAATTACATGCTTACCAGGATGAAAAGGGAAACTGGTTTCTTAAAGGAGTGAAAAGATTTATAACGAACGGGAACGGTGATATACTGCTTGTGCTTGCAAGGACTGAGCCGGGGACTAAGGATGGGCGCGGTTTAAGTATGTTAGTCTGTTATGGCGATGAAACCGTAAAAGTAAGAAGAATAGAACACAAGCTTGGTATTCACGGTTCCCCTACGTGTGAACTTCAGTTCAATGATACCCCTGCGCAGCTGATCGGCAACAGGAGATTCGGATTAATAAAATATGTATTCGAACTGATGTTCCGTGCACGGATGGGAGTATCTGCACAGGCTATGGGAATATCACAGGCGGCTTATGAAATGGCAGTTAAATACGCCCGTGAAAGAGAACAGTTCGGAAAGCCCATAATAAACATTCCTGTTGTTTCAAATATTCTTATCGATATGAGAACTCTGCTTGAAGCAAACAGAACCCTTCTGTATGAAGCTGCACGGAGTGTAGATAAGAAAGAAGTTCTTGAAATGAAGATCGAAAAACTGAAAGAGGAAGGTAAAGGTACGCAGGAAGAAAATTTCAGACTGAAGCAGCTTACAAAAGAAACCAACCTCCTGACACCGATGTGCAAATTAGTTCTTACCGAATCTGCAAATAAAATTACTTATGATGCGCTGCAGATTCATGGCGGCACCGGGTATATGAAAGAATTTAAAGTTGAAAGACTCTCCCGTGATGCAAGGATTACCAACATTTATGAGGGAACTTCACAACTCCAGGTTGTTGCCGCTATCGGAGGCGTTATTCACGATGTGCTTGGTTACAGGTTCGACGAAAAGGAAAAGAAAGAATATAAAGGCGGTGTTGCTCCCCTGGTGAATCACTTAAAGGAAATACGGGAGATATTAAGAGACTGTCTCAGGTACGTAAGTGAGAAAAAAGATCCTGCATTCCAGGATGTTGCTGCAAAAGATCTGCTTGAACTTTACACCTACCTCGTTATCGGCTACCTGCTGCTAGACCAGGCTGAGATTGAGCCAAAAAAGGTTTTCATAGCTAACCGTTATATACTTTATTCACTTGCCAATGCAAGAAAAAATGCGGAGTCAATTAAAGACGGCTTATTCAACGATATACTTCACGCAGAAAAAATTTTAGCTTAAAATTGATCCATAAAAAGGTGAGATACAAAATGACAGATAAACAAATCTTCTATTACAAAATCTTTGATGATAAAGAACGTCTCAACTATATGAAATCATCGCTCCCCCACAAAGAGCTTGAAAACCTTCTTAAAGAGTACGAGAGAGATCATCAGAAATATTTCAATCCTGATTTCGTCCAGTTCCTCAGGGAAAAAGATGCCGAGGCGGAACTGATCGAAGTCAGTGACATCTCCTATTGATCTGTACTATGAAGCCCGGTTAATAACGCTCTCCTAAAAAACATTAACCGGGTTTTCATTTCTTATCTCTCATCTCTTTGATGCGCCCTGTGCCCGGCAGCCCCACAAACATCGTAGATGTTCCAGTATTGTAACCATCCCTATCTTCCGAATGCCTGGATCCTAGTAGAGGATCCACAAACCATAGCATACCTTCACACCTTAACTTTAACCTTAATTTTAAGTAATTTTCAGGGTTAAATTTTCCGTATCACATAGCTTAAGGATACCACAATGAAATATTCAATTCTTATTTTAACCTGCCTTATACTATCACTTCCATCTCTAAACACATCGGCACAGGTTAAAAAGGATAAGGGAGTTTTTGTAGAACCCCAAAAAGGATTCTATGATGAAATTAAAACCGCAGTAAAGGAATACAACAATCCCCCGAAAGAAAAGAAAAAAGAATTCAGAGTAGATATGAGCAATGTTAATGCTCCTGAATCAATCGATGAATTCACAAAATACTGGTATAACGATCCCATCTCGCAGGGTCAGACAGGAACCTGCTGGTCGTTCTCAACCACATCTTTCTTCGAGTCTGAAGTTTACCGCCAGCAGCACAAGAAGGTTAAACTTTCTGAAATATTCACAGTTTACTGGGAGTACGTCGAAAAAGCAAAAAGATTTGTTGAAGAAAGAGGAAATTCTCTTTTCGAGGAAGGATCGGAAGCTAACGCCGTAAAAAGAATTTATTCAATGTACGGTGCTGTTCCTGAAGAAAGCTATGCATGCATGCTGTCAGGGCAAAAATTTCCCGATCACAGCATTATGATCAAAGAGATGAGCGATTATCTAAGCCATGTAAAAGAAACCAATGCCTGGGATGAGGAAGAAGTAATCAGAGTAATTAAATCGATATTAAAACATTACCTGGGTGAACCGCCTGCACAGGTAACCGTTGAAGGCAAAAGCTATACTCCAAAAGAATACCTTTCAGATTACCTGAAACTGAAACCTGAAGATTATGTGGATGTTCTGTCATATATGCAGAAGCCATACTGGCAGCAGGTTGAATACGAAGTGCCTGATAACTGGTGGCATAATGCTGATTACTATAACGTCCCCCTGGATGATTTTATGGATGCTTTGAATAACGCAGTAAAGAACGGCTACACAATGTCGATAGGCGGAGATGTGTCTGAACCCGGGTACGATGCATGGCATAAAGTAGCTATCGTTCCTTCATTCGATATTCCTGCTCAGTATATTGATGAAAATGCCAGAGAGTTCAGGTTCAACAACAAGACAACCACCGATGATCATGGGATTCATCTTGTTGGCTACACAAATAAAGACGGTGTAATATGGTACCTCATTAAAGATTCAGGTTCAGGCTCAAGGAATTTAGATCCTAAAGGCTACTACTTTTTCAGAGAAGATTACGTGAAGCTTAAAATGATGGACTTTCTTGTCCACAAAGATGCCGTGAAAAATCTCCTTGCTAAGTTTCAGATAACTCAGAACCGCTAGTAATTCCTAAATTCAGGGAGCAGCGATATCACCTCGCTGCTCCTTACTTATGAATTGACTTTTTATTAAGTTTTTCAATCCTTCATTAAAATTGATGCAACTTCGAGGGGAGTTAAAATATTATCTTCGCTTAAGTAATTAGATTTAATAAATACTTCTTCAATATTGCCGTTGTAGGTTTCCTTTAAAGGACTAAGCCAGTTTTCAATTTGATCCGAAGCTTCCTGAATAACAATATGCTGATTATAAAAAATAAATTCAGCTGGGGATGCGGATACATTTCCAAGGTTATCCGTAATTACCGCTTTTGCAGTTACCTGGATAAGATTCTCCGAAACCGGCAATTTTAGAGACACTTTGCTATTGGACCATTTACCATCTGAAACCTTTAAATAGTTGTTACTGAAGGGTATGTCTGAACCGCTGGTAAGATCTTTTAATTTGAACTCCCATTTTATATTAAAAACCTTGTCTCCAAAAAGATCTCTGCTCTTATCACTCTTCTGATATGCCAGGTCATTAAGTTCCTGGGAAACATCGTCTACTTCCACAAAAGATGAGGATTTCTCTTCCCGAGAAGAATAGAATGGCAAAAGTTCGAACTCTACGTTTTTGATGGTGACCGGAGGTGAAGGAGGAGATATTAAAAGTTCACTTTTTGCCGGGTCAGATTCTTTGGATATATAGGTTTTCCAGGTCTCCCATTTTGCGAGATCGCCTTCGGTTTCTTTCAAATCATTCAACAAGCCGATTATTGACAATCCCTCAATTTTAAATGAATGCACGGAGGTGTTCCCTGAATTCAAAAACTCAATTTCTTTTTCTGATTTCTCCGGAAGCAGAACATTCTCAAGAACCCCAATAGTCTGCATACTATCGGATATGAAATCAGTATTTGGCTTTGGGACGTATGAAAGAATCTGTGAACTAGTTTTATATCTTACGGATTGAAATGCTGAGGTAAAGCTTCTATGCTTATTACTTCCCGGGAAATAATTTACAGAAAAAGAAGCAGCAAGTTGATCTTTATCTCCAACCTTTACTCTTTTAAGAGAGCCAGGCACAAGCCTGGGTACAATGGCAGGTTGTATCTCAGCCTTAGCAAGAATGTTCAATTTCATATCTTCTGGAGAAACTGACTGCTCAGCGAAATCCTGAGTAAATGGTTCTACAGCTGGATCAGAATCAAGGTCACCGAACCTTACCATGGAAGGGTCGTTGAATTTTATTGAGAGAGGAAGGGAACCTGCTCTGCCACCATAGAAAACGGTCCATTGTTTCGTCTGTGGATTCACATATATCACGTCAGTATTTGAATTTGTTAAGCCCGTAACAAATAAAAGATCATCCATCCTGAAACTTATATCAGGTTTAAATAATTCTTTAAAATCTCCTGTACCATTCCAGTAAACACAGAATTTTCCTTTAATATTTCTGAAAATATCTGTGACATCATCACCATTAAAATTTCCAAATCGAAAATTTGCAGCGTAATCATCGTTTGTAAAAAGATTATAATTGCTGTTAAGTTTTTTCCAGCTTCCTTTACAACTATATTTTACATACATATCGGCTTTAAGCAGGAGGTTGCCGGGACTCCCATTCGGACGATACTTTACATAAACTATATCCGTTTTGCCATCTCCGTTAAAATCTCCCACCTGTATCATTTTATTCTGTTCACCTGCATCAGTTATTTCTGTCCACTGGCTTTTTCCCCCATACGAAACCTCCACCTTATTTCGTGGGTTCACCCGTATTATATCTGTAATCCGATCACCATTTACATCGCCAAATCTTAACTCCTCGACAGGAATGCTTGAAGTATTAAGCTCTTGCCAAGTTCCTTTGCCATCATACATTACCATCCATCGGCTCCCATCCTTTGCAAATAAATCGGTCTTCCCATTGCCATTAAAATCAATAAGGCCATCAACAATACCTTTTCCCTCCTGATCTGAACTAATAACAGCTGAGAAGGGAATGGATTTATCATATAAACCAAACTGTTTCCAGGTGTTTGCGATGTCGCCGGTAAAGAGAGTTGGTTTAGAATTAGCACTAACTTTCTGTCTGTCAACGCGAAGTACAACAAAGCCTTCTTTTCCATTACCATTTCCAATTGAGGTATTGAAAACAACATATCCCTGAAGAATTCCCTTCGTACGGTTATAGCAAACGTTACGAAATCTTACACCTACAAATGGGTTAATCTCAGGATCTTCAGCAACTGTAACAGCCGGTCTGCCTTTATACATTAGAGTATGCTGATTTCCCTCAGTTACGTCAGGATAGGATGCATCTTTATAAAAATTGAGAGCATCAATCGCCTGCACGCCCATAAACATCTGATCTTTTACCGGATCAAATTCGAAAGCAACACTTAATTCCGATTCCTGATTTTTTTCCAGGGCCCAGGGTTTATAATTATAGGATGTAACACGTCTAGCTGAAAAATCACCACCAATAAACCGCGGCTGATTTCCTTCTATAACCGTTGTATCCGCTCGCCGTTTAAATCGATTTGAATCATCAACCAGCAGCATAACCATTAAAGCATTATCCGGCTCAGTCCACCATATCTGTTCACATGGATGGATTTCCGGATGATTGCCATGTGCCTCCTCTCTTATAAAAGGTCCGTATACAGTAAGTTTCTTATTGAGTAGGCTACTCTTTGAATCATTATTTGTGAACCACGGATTACCGTATCTATGTTCATCAGGTGTGATTTCCGCCTCCACCAAGATATGACCATCAGAAGTTTGAATCCAATCTGCCGATGCATACCAGTTGGCCCCCCGATAGGGAATGGCATCTGAAACAAAACTTTCAAATCCTGGATCAGGGAGCAGATTGATATTCCAATCACTCTCATCACCATAATTCGATATGCTGAAACTGTAAAAGTTTCCGGTAAGGGTTTGTTTTTCTGTTCTGATCGGATACCAATTCTCACCAAAAAAAGGATTAGTTATACTGTAAGCGGTTCCGCTGAATTTATGTTTCCCGATAAGATTATACGAGGATGGTGCGGAGGGATTCAAGCCTCTCATACCCTGGTATTTTGTAACAACCTCTTCAAGCATACTGATATCTTCTGAAGAACAATCAGGACAATCATCTTCATCCATAGTCATCAAATGAACATCATGTATTCTCGTCTCCAACCCGCGAATATGGCGAAGTGAATCCTGCTGCCCTAAAGCATCAGATGAAATAGAAAAAAGAATTATGAGAAATAAGAATAAAAAAGGACTGCAAAAAGAACAAACAGAAAAAGATGAAAACAGTAGTTTCAACTTATCCATTGTGACACCTTTTATTTAGTTATTAAATCAGAACCTGATTTCTAAAAGGATTTTTGGAAGAATGCAACTTTTAACATGCCCCCTGATTATTATAAGGCAGGTAGAACTAAATACTTGCTAATAAGATTCCTTGATCTAAAAATTTGAAATTAAATTACCATGGAAAATTTATACTGTCAATAGTCAGCCGAACCTCCTCCATAAAGAAGAAACCAACTCACCAAGTTTTTTCATAATTCTCAATAGCATCCCCTGAATTTGAAAAATTAAAGATATAGCTGGTTAGATTGAGTATACTAAGTCTTTTGTTGTAACTTCCTGACTGTCTGTCTACTTACGCCAAAATCACTGTATACCGGTTTTTAAAATCCGGAGAATCATATTCATCAATCCCTGCTTTTTGCTTATCTTAATTCCGGCATTCTCTGTATATTTCTTACTCAAATTTTTGTAAATATTATTCTAATCTCCCGTTTATGTACGACTTTATATTCAAACCCTTCTCACAAATGACCGATGAAGATTATGCCGCGGTTGGTTTTAAATCCGGACTTGAAATTCATCAGCAATTACTAACAGATAAAAAACTCTTCTGCAGGTGTCCTGCCGGTAAATACAGCAGGCATTACGACGCGGAGATCCTGAGACATATGAGACCAACGCTCAGCGAGCTAGGGGTATATGACGGAACCGCCCTGATGGAATTTAAAACACGAAAGGAAATCATCTACAGGATAAACCGTGAAACCGTTTGTACTTATGAAATGGATGATACTCCCCCTTTCCTTATAAATGAAGACGCCCTGGAGATTGCTCTCGGTATAGGAATGCTTTATCGGTGCAGCCTTGTTGATGAACTGCATATTGCAAGAAAACAGTATCTTGACGGAAGTATTCCTACCGGATTTCAAAGGACTGCTATCTATGCCCTGAACGGAAAGATTCCCTATAAAGACCATGAAGTGCAGATCGTGCAGATGTCTATTGAAGAAGATTCCTGCCGCGAAGTCAGCGATGTAGGACACGACAGGATCTACCTGACAGACAGACTCGGAATGCCGCTGATTGAAACTGTTACGGGTCCTGATATGCGCACTCCCACAGAAGTAGCTGAAGTTGCCCGCCTCTGCAGCAAGCTGGTACGCAGTACCAACCAGGTTCGGCGCGGAATGGGAGCCGCCAGAGAAGATGTTAATGTTAGCGTTACGGGCGGTACAAGAATAGAGATAAAGGGCGTACCGCAGATTAAAGACATTCCCCTGCTCACCTACAACGAGGCAATGAGACAGTGGAACCTGCTCAGACTTCGTGAAGAACTTAAGAGCCGAGGAATAACTGAAGAAACATTCAAAGCGGAATCATCTGATATAACGAATGTTCTTAAAAACCCTCACTACCTCCCTATTAAGAATGCGCTTGAAGAAGGTGCGGTATTAAAGTGCGTGCTGCTTAAAGGTTTTTCGGAACTGCTTCACTGGCAAACCCAGACGAACACGTATTTTTCCAAAGAGATTTCCGATCGTGTACGCGTAATAGCCTGCTTAACTACTATTCCTAATATGATCCATTCCGACAGCAAAGGAGATACAATTACTTCCTCAGAATGGCAGAAAGTAAGGAAGGCATCCGGGGCGAAGGATAACGACACCATGGTTCTTGTATGGGGCAGCGAGGATGATACTGCAACAGCTGTAAAAGAAATAATTATAAGAGCCAAAGAAGCTGTAATTGGAATTCCTTCTGAAACCAGGCAGGCGTTAAGTGACGGAACAAACGGTTTCGAAAGGATACTGCCGGGAGCCGATAGAATGTATCCTGATACCGACCTTCCTCCTAAACAGATTCCGGCTGCCACTATACAAAAAATAAGAAACGGGATTCCCCAGCATTTCTGGGATAGAGAAAGATGGTACAGGGAACTGAAAATTCCTGCCGACACAATAGAAGAGCTGGCAATTTCACCTTATGCTGAGTTGTTTAAGAAGGCAGTAAAAGAGTGGAATGTAAACCCCGTCTTAACAGCAGTGCTTCTTATCCAGTTTCCAAAAAGATTGCGGAAAAAAGGTTATGATACTGAAATCCTCAATGAGGAAATTCTTTTTAAAATTATTTCTGCATTTAAAGAAAATAAAGTAACTCGTGACGGAATTCTACCCCTGCTTGAGAACGTAATCTCCCTTGGGGTTTTCTTTGATGAACTGCTGCCCCCTCCCTGTCCTAAAAAAGAAATTGATGCAGCATTCAAAGAATCGAAGAGCATTCTGAAAAACATCAGGCTCCATAAAGAAGAGAACAGAAGTAAAGTTCTGATGGGATTGGCGATGAACAAACTGAGGGGGAGAGTACCCGGAAGCGACGTACTTAACTATATTCAGAAAAAAGAAAATTCTCTTACTAATAATGCTGAAAAGGAGAATGCATAAATTGGTTGACAATAATAGCGATTATAAAGGATACCGCGGAGAAGCTCTTAGCACATTACAGAAATATAAAGCACTGGTATGGAGCAATGTTGATATAAATACTGAAGACGGAACTTACAGCGGCACTATACTTCCACGCTCTGAAACTGCCGATGATTTACATATCGTAATAAAAATTCCTGTTGGTTATAACCTTGGGATTGCCGCTAAAAAAGTTACTGATATTAAAGTGCACAGCAGAAAAGAGGCACATTACAAGATCCCCGAAAAGGATTTTCCTTATGAACCGAACAAACCCCGTGTAAAGCTGCTTGGAACAGGCGGAACGATAGCGAGCAGACTTGATTACAGGACCGGGGCTGTTATTCCTGCTTTTTCGCCGGGTGAACTTTATGGATCTGTTCCTGAGCTTGCCGATTACTGCAACCTTGAAACAGAGAAACTTTACGGAGTATTTTCAGAGAATATGGGTCCTGACCAGTGGAAAGGGCTTGCTGAAGCTATAGGAAAAGAGATTGAGAAAGGCGTACAGGGAATAGTAATTGGTCATGGTACCGACACCATGCACCATACATCAGCAGTACTTTCATTTATGGTTCAGAATTCCCCGGTGCCTATCGTGATGGTCGGTTCCCAAAGATCAAGCGACCGTCCTTCTTCCGACGCAGCACTCAATCTTATCCATAGTGTAAAGACCGCCGCCGAAAGTGATATTGCCGAAACAATGGTGTGTATGTTTGGACCAACTTCAGACGTATATGGACTCCTTCACCGCGGCACGCGCGTAAGGAAAATGCATTCCAGCTATCGTTCCACATTCAGGACAATAGGTGACATCCCGATTGCAAAAGTCAGCCGCACAGAGATCACTCCCCTCCGCGAAGATTATAAGCGAAGAAGAGACGATAAGGATGTTATTGTAAATCCTGTTTTCGAAGAGAAGGTCTCAATTGTCTACTATTACCCTAATATGCATCCGGATATAATAGACTCCCTTGTCGACCACGGCTACAAAGGAATAATAATAGCCGGAACAGGATTAGGCCATGTGAACAGGCCAATGTACCCCGCACTGAAGCGGGCTTATGAAAAAGGAGTTGCCGTATATATGACTGTTCAGACTCTATGGGGATATGTACAGATGTATGTATACGAAACCGGAAGAGAGATTATGGAACTTGGAGTGATTCCCGGAGCCAATATGCTTCCTGAGGTTGCCTACGTAAAGCTTGGCTGGGCATTGGGACAAACTAACGACCCAGAAAAAGTAAAAGAAATAATGCTCACATCAATCGCTGGCGAAATTACCGAGCGCGAACCCAGCAATGGCTATCTCGTATACCAGGGAGGCCTACCGGAGGTTGAGGAATTTATCTCTAAGTATAAAAAATAGCCTGATACTGAAATAATTCCCTCCAAAAAAGAGATATTTAGCCTGGTTTCCGAGAACTAAAAAAGCCCCGGACTTTATCTTTATTTGTACTAAATATCACAATTACTTGCTTCATTTTTAATAGTTTACTGCCTTTCAAAACCAACATCCGGAAAATGTATTCTTACAGAATAATCTTATTGCTGGTTCTATTAACTACTAGTTCAATCAGTTTCTCCCAGGTAAATCAAAGCGGTATAGGGGGAGTGGTAAAAACAGAACCGAATGAGGCTGCTGTGAATGCCGATATATTTTTGCAGGGGACAACCAGAGGAACCACAACTGATAGTTCGGGCAGGTTCATTATTATGAACCTTTCTCCGGGGAAGTACGTAATTAAAGTTACCTACCTTGGATATTCTCCTTATGAAACAGAGGCTGAAGTTACCGAAGGTAAAATCACATACCTTGATGAAATTGTACTTACTCCATCTCAACACGAGCTGCCCGAGGTTCTTGTTACCGACAGCAAGCAGGGAAAGTTCAATAATTCGGAATCCAACTATATCCTGAAACTTCCTGTGAGGAATATCGAGATACCTAAGGTATACAGCACAAGTACCAGGGCTATTCTGAATGAACAAAATATAATTGATATATCATCTGCTGTGAGAACTGTTCCGGGTGGAAATATGACATCTGAAAACTCAATAGGTGTGCTGGGGACAATCGTACGTGGGTTTAATACTGTGGCCTATATACGGAACGGTCTATATAGTCTGAACCCCAATGGAGGTGATCTTCAGAATATTGAACGTGTTGAATTAATAAAAGGACCGTCAGGTGTACTTTATGGAACTTTGGGTGTATCAAACGGAGGTTTGCTGAATATAGTTACCAAAAAACCGTTGAAGACCAAGTATATCAACACCGGGATTACGCTTGGAAGCTTTAATCAACAAAGATATGCAGCGGATATTAATATACCCGTAAACGAAGCAGAAGGACTGCTCTTCAGGTTTAATGGAGCGGTGACTTCGGGAGGAACATTTCAGGACCTAATCCATAAAAACGGCTACCTGCTGGCACCTGCAATTTCTTATAATATTAATGAGAATGCCAGGCTTTTTTTTGAAGCAGATATAAATAGTATGAGCAGTACTCCAACAACAACATTCAATGGTGCCGGGAAGCTTAAGGTAAATTCAATTGACCGGATAAAAACAGATTATTTTCGTTCATACAGCACCGATGGGGTTGATAATCCGCCTAACCTTGCCCGCAATTACCAGGGAAAACTGGATGTGGATTTTTCTGATAATCTTGCTTACACCCTTGGTATATCTCTCGCAGATTTTTCGCTTAACGGAACTGTGATCCTTTTGAACCTTGAAAGCGAATCTGTGCTTACAAGGCAGTTTTATGATTATCACGGGCAATATAACACTATCAATATACAACAGAATCTTACAGGCAACTTTAACACATTCGGACTAAAGAATTTATTTGTGGCCGGAATAGATTATAAAAGAGCAGAAGCAGTAGTGGGTGGCGGAATTGTGATGAAAGCCGATAGCGTTGATTATACAAGCCACGTAAACCCTGTGATGAATATTGAGAAGCTCAGATCATCGTATGACATTACTATTTCCAGGAATGAAAAAGAAGAGGTATACTCAGCTTATTTTTCCGATTTCATTTCCATTACATCTAAACTTAAGGCCATTGCGGGATTGAGGTATGAGTATTTCAATTATAGAGGGAATAAGGATCTGAAGTCTAATAATATGCTAGCGGTTCCTTTCAGCCAGGGTTCTTTAGTTCCGCAGGCAGGACTGAGCTACCAGGTGATTGACAGCTCGTTTTCACTTTTTACCAATTTTCTGGAAGGTTATGAATATGTCCTACCGAATTCACAAGGACAAACATTTAAGCCCGAATATTCCTCCCAGGGCGAAGCCGGAATTAAAACACGACTCTTTAACGGCAGAATTTCGTCGACGATAAGCTATTATTATATTTTAGTGAGAGATAAGGTGAGGCCCGACCGCACTAATCCCCTGCTATCGGTGCAGGATGGATCTCAGAAAAGTGAAGGGATTGATGCAGATATCAGGTTAAATCCTGTGTCCGGATTAAATATGATTCTCGGATACAGCTTTAACAAGAGCGTTCTGGTTAAGGCTTCTGAGCTGGTTGAAGGGAAAAGACCTCCGGGAACGCCGGGAAATATTCTAAATCTCTGGATGAGTTATTCATTTAATCATATTGTCAAGGGGTTGGGTATTGGAGCAGGGCTAACATATAATGACAAATTTTTTTATGATGACTTGAATATGCTTACAATTCCTTCTTCAGCAAGGATGAAAGCAAGTATTTTTTATAATGCCGCATATTTCCGGGTCACACTGGCGATGAATAATATTACTGACCGCAGGTACTGGGATGTGAACGGAAATCCTCAACCACCCAGAAGCCTGTCGTTCAGTACGAGCCTAATATTTTAGGCTTTATTGATTAAGATCAATTGATTTTATTTAATATTCTTATTATTTAACTCAAACTTTTAATAACTAAACTATCTTTTCTTATACGATATCTTTATGCAAAATCGGGAAGAAAAAGCTCATACATTTATTAACTTGTCTTTAGAGAAGAAAGTACCAATCCTAATTTCACTTCTCATTCTATTTGTAATTCTAACCCTGTCGTGGACTTCATATTACGGTGTGAGGAAAGCCTCTCTTCAGGTTGGCCAGGAGAGATTAAAAGCACTAACCGAACAATTCTCAAGTCTCTTCCAGGCATCGTCAGAAAAAATTAAAGCAACTACAAGAAAATTGGCACTTGAGGATTCGGTAAAAGCTTTTGTCCTGAACCCCAAGCGAAGCCGTTTCCCTCTCCTTCCTTCTCTTCAAGGTGATTCTCTTACTCTGGCAGTTGAAGTGCTGGATAGAGATAAGAATCTGCTTTACAATTCAAACGGAATGAAAACAGCGATTGCCGAAATTTATGATTCTACATACTCTACGGCATCTATTAGTCCGGCTTTTAGTGCAATTGGAAATCTGAGGGTAAAGAATGATACTGTGATGTATCCGGTGGTAACCGCCGTAAGGAAAAATGGTTTTACAATTGGATACCTAGCCCGGTGGCGGCTGGTTATATCGAGTCCCCAGAATATTAAGAGCATAAACAGGCTGCTTGGTGAAAATGCCTCAATTGAAATTGGAAATGCCGATAATTCTTTCTGGACAAATTTTTATGAACCAGTATCTGTACATAATTTTGATACCGAGAAAATTCCCGGAGAGTACATAAATATTAAAAATGATCCCGTCCTGGGAGCATTCACCCGGATACCCGGTACACCCTGGGCATTCATTATTGAGCTGTCAAAGCATACAATACTTGAAGCTTCAAGTCGTTTTTTGAAATGGATAATCACGATTGATATTGTAATACTACTGCTCGGGTTCGTATTAGCATGGTTTATGAGCCGCAGAATTACAGAACCAATAAACAAATTATCGCTGGCGGCAGGGAATATCTCTGAGGGAAATTTTTTTGAACCGGTTGATATAAAACGGGAAGATGAACTTGGGCAGCTTGCCCGGGCATTTAATCAGATGTCAGAACGAATCCGTGACGCTAAAAGCGAACTTGAGAATACTGTTAAGCAAAGAACCTCCCAGCTGAAATCCGCTAATGAAGAACTAGATGAGCTTAACACTAAATTAAAAGAACTGGACCAGGTGAAAACCAATTTCTTCACCAATATTTCGCACGAACTAAGAACCCCGTTAACACTCATCCTGGGACCTCTAGAAAAACTCAGGCAGAGCGAAGATATCCCGGAGCATGCCCGTAAAGATCTCAACGTAATATATAGAAATGCCGGGGTACTTCTGAAACAGGTTAACAATCTACTTGATCTTTCCAGACTTGAAGCAGGCAAGCTTAAACTGAATTATGCGGAATTTGACCTGGTTAAAATGATAAAACTTATCGCGGCGCAATTTGAAATTTTTAAAGATGAGAGAGAAATAAACCTGGTGACAAAAGTACCGGGAGATCTTTTTGTACAGGCTGATTCAGAAAAAATTGAAAGAATTCTTACTAATCTTATCTCGAATGCCTTTAAGTTCACTCCGTCAGGCGGGGAAATAGAAATCACAGCCGCCAGAGATGAAGATGAGGCCGTTATTAAAGTGCGTGATTCAGGTCCCGGCATCGCTCCCGAATTACTCAACCAGATCTTCGAGCGTTTCCAGGGTACTGACGTTTACCTGGATAATAATTCAGGCAGCTCAGGATTGGGATTATCAATAGCGAGAGAATTCATAGAACTGCACAATGGAAAAATCATAGCAGGCAACTGGGATAAGGGCGGCGCTGAATTCAGTTTAAGAATTCCTCTGAAAGCTGCGAGCATTTCTGAAATTGCTCAGGACTCAGTGAAGCGTATGAACCAGGACTCTTTAATAAACCCGGCTGTCCCTGCCGCTTACACTAAAAAAGCATTTGAAATGTCCACAGCCGAAGCGAAACGTGTATTGCAGGAAAAGAAAAAAGCCTCAATACTGGTAGTTGAGGACAATACAGAAATGAATGATTTCATCGCCGATGTACTCTCCGAAAAATACAATATTATCTCAGCATTCAATGGAGCAGAAGGATTCAATAAGGCATTACTGCATCCGCCTGATCTAATCATCACCGACATAATGATGCCGGAAATGACAGGAAGCCAGATGACATTAAATCTCAAAGCAGATAAACGGACGAAAGATATTCCTGTCCTCATCCTTTCGGCAAAAACCGATGATACCTTTAGAACAGAGATGTTAAAATCCGGAGCACAGGATTACCTGAACAAACCTTTTTCAATTGATGAGCTTAAGGCAAGGACAGACAACCTCGTAGAGATGAAGCTGTCGAAAGACACATTAAGGAAAGAAGTGAACATTTACTCCCAAGATTTGTCGCAGCTTGTAGCAGAACTTGCGGAGAAAAAACATATGCTTGAATCTTCATTATCTGAAAAGTCAATCCTGTTAAAAGAGATTCATCACAGAGTGAAAAACAACTTACAGATCATCGCTAGTCTGCTAAACCTGCAGACATCCGTAATTAAAGACCCGGTGATGCTGAAAGTCTTCAAGGAAAGTCAGAACAGGATCAGATCAATGGCGCTCATTCATGAAAAGTTGTACAAATCCAGGAACGGTTTTGCTAAAATCAACTTAAAAGAATATGTAGAAGACCTGATAAGCTACTTATTTCAGGCATACAGGCTGTCAAGCGCGAAGTTAAAATCAGTGGTAGAAATGCAGGATATAGTAATAAGTCTTGATTCCGCAATATCTATCGGTCTCATTTTAAGTGAACTTATTACAAACGCCATTAAGCATGCCCTCAATAAACAAGGAGAGGGAACGCTTACTGTGATTTACAAAAATAATGATGGTAAAAGGAGTACCCTGATTGTTGCTGATAACGGAAAGGGATTCCCGCTGCAGAACAATGAGGAATCCGGTACGCTGGGGTTGGAAATCATTACTACCCTTGTGGAACAGCTTAATGGATCATACGAAATAAATTCAAACCATGGAACAGAGGTACTCATTCACTTTCCATACATGTTGACCGATGAAATTGAAGAAAAGCAGCTTACCCGGGAATATTAACCAGCCTGAAATTCCGGATATTTGAATTTTTCACTGATTCACCCTCATTGCAGACCGGACGATATAGCAATTAGTGAATATGATGCCGGAAATCTTCAGGTGTGTCACCTAGCAGCCTGATGTACTTAACCTGACTTTTATTAACCCAATGCGGTTGATCATTTTTTCCAAATTTAACTTCTATGAATTGATCATTATTGTTGAGTTTATCAATATCCAACTTACAGTCCAGTTTTGAATTTTCGTCAAACTTAATGGTTACATCCCATTCCATAAGATTTGCTTTCTATTGTAAGATAATTAAAATGTATCGCTGGTTTCTCAGTAACATAAGCCTAATTCTAATTATCAGCAAGTAGAAGACTTAAGCCATTGCATTTTATGTTATCAAAATTTACAGGAGGGAGTAAAGGCGCTGTGCCGGATTATGACTGTAGTCTTTTTATCGGGTCTTACCCACAACGGTGACCTTTTACTACTAATCATTTTATCAATATAAACTTCATCGTTTTGCTTAAGCCATCGAAAACTTGTTTGTTTGCCTGATTATCAAAGGATATCCGGTAGAAGTAAACACCGCTGGATAGTTTTCCGGCATCGAATTGCACGCTATACCTTCCTGCCGGCTTCTCTTCGTTTACTAAACGGGAAACTTCTCTTCCAAGTACATCGAAAACTATCAATTTTACATATGCGGGGTCGGGTAGTTCATACCTGATTGTAGTGAAGGAGTTAAAAGGGTTCGGATAGTTTTGATAAAGCATATAATTTTCCGGACCCTGGTTGGGATTCGTTCTCGCCGGTAAAGGAACTACCAAGTTTCCATTGGTGATTTCGTCAACTAGTATGTTATACAACTGAACTGCGCCCTCCGTATTGTACCTGAGAGCTGTGACGCTTCCAAGGTGGTCGGAGCCTATTCCGGCTACCAAAGCTTCTACGACTTCAGCGGTGTCTCCCAGCTGCATTTTAAAAGGCCCATTCATCAGCCAGTATCTCCTTGCACCGGGGCCATCTCTTACTCCGTCAATATCTCCTGTTCCTGTTACGGGATCGCCCGGCAGCATATAGGTTCCATAACCCATGAATTCACAGTATGTATTCCTGCTGGGATAGGGCGGGTCCGGGGTATATCCCGACATAAGGTTATAAAATTCCAGGGTTCCGGTATATGCAAAGTAAGGGTCAGCGAAGCATCCGCCGACTCTGTGCAGAATAGATACAGTAAGCGGCTTCGGGTTAAAGTATTTACGTCCTTTTTCCCATTTAAAGTTGAATATTGCACTGTCGGAAATGTTCCCGGTGTATCTTGAAACTCCCTGGATAATAGTATTCCCGGCTGCAGGGGGAACCAGGTTGTATTTGTCATACTCAAGATCATTATCACTTGAATTATATGTATAGCCGAGGTTTAGAGTCGTGTCCGTACCGATAAAGTCGTCTGTATAGTTTCCAATGTTCGTATCGGTCCACTGACAGATGTACATACTGTCAATCGTCGAACCGGGAGCGGTATCAGCTGTTCCTGTATAAATGATATCAACCTTTTTGTATATGACATTGCCGATCCTCCCTGGCGATGCGTAGGCCCAGTATGTTTCTTGTACCTCCAGACCTATTGGATATGAACCGTAAAGAGGTACGCCACCATCATTGTAATTTATCCAGATTGTCTGGAGTGCTCCAGGAACGCCAGGAATATCAACGGCAGGATCATAAGAACCATTTTTGTCAATGTCATAATAAGGTGCGCCTTTGTCTGCAGGCCATTCGTTCCAGTCTCTTTCATACTGATCCTTCAGCATTCCCAGGTCTCCTGCTTTTAAGTCTTTCCTGTCTTTCATAAAAAAATCTGCAGCATCTTTGGTGAGATCCGCTTTGTAGTAGTCTGATCTTACCCTATACAGTCTTGTAATAGGCAAGCACCCGCTACCGTAAGTGTTGCCGTTTACTCTTACTATTTGGGGGTTTCCGTCGTAGACAAGTCCGCCCCAACAGATCCCTTCGGTAAAATCTATACCCACGGGAAAACCTTCAGGGTAGCTTCCATTGTATTCTCCGTTAACCAGCCAGTCGTGAAAGCCGTTATTACCTACCCAAGAGGTTATGTTACCGGCATCTATTACGCTTTGCTCCGGATTTTGTGCGAAATTATCTGATGAGATAGAGAAGAGTGATAAGAAAATGACTGATAAGAAGAATAAATTATTTTTCATAACTAACCTCCTGATGCCGTACCCGCACAAAAAACCCATTGATAGAAGAAAAGAAGGGTATGTATAGTTAAATATTACGAATTGGATAATAGAAAATCAAGGAGTTGGAGAAGAATTGAGACAAAAACAATAAGTAGAAAAACCCGAAGCAAGCCTGACTGCTGTCAGACTTGTTCAGGGTGATAAAATAATTTATAAAATCAGTGATGGTGACCTTCACCTCCATGGGCGTGACCGTGTTCTAGTTCCTGCAAAGTTGCGTCACGGACGTCGACGAGTTCCACAGAAAAGTTTAAATTCTTGCCTGCTAACGGATGATTGAAATCAATGGTTACATCGTCGTCTTTAATCTCTTTTACTACAAAAGGTATTGGTCTGCCATCGGGAGTGTGCGCCATATATTCCATACCTTCTTCAAGGTTTGCACCTTCGGGAAATTCCTCTCTCTTTACCTGCTGAATGGCTTTTTCATCATAGTCTCCGTAAGCTTCGGATGAACTAAGCTCGATGTTCTTCTTCCCTCCTATGATCATCCCGTTAATTTCTTCTTCGAGTTTAGGGAGGATCTGGTTATTGCCGCTAAGGTATACGAATGGTTCGTTTTTGCTTGTTGTCTGAATTACGTTTCCCTGGTCATCTGTCAGTTGATAATTTAACATAACAACCTTGTTTGCTTCGATTGCCATTATTTTTCCTTATTTTTTTATGATTTTAAAGGCTAAGTATAATAATTTATTGAGGGAAAATAAACGCATTAGAACAAAAGTAAGATGGAAATATGAAAAAGTGAAGCCACTCACGGTAAAAAGCAGATCCTAAATAAGAATCATAAAAGGTGTTGAGGGAAAGTTAAATGCATCCAGGATTACCGGAAAGGTTTAAAACCAGGAGAGACGCAATCCCTTCAGTATTCTTCCGGGTGCGCCTCTACCAGGTATAAATCAATTTATGTGAGGACTATCTCTTATGACTGTTACAAATATGAATCTTCAGTATTAATATTGTCTTAATATTACATTAAAAAATGTTAATGTTCTACTTAGTGGTGAATTTTGAACCGAGGTCTTTTATCGCGTTTCCGGGCGTTTCTTCGCTATCCATCGTCATCAAAAGTTCGTTCAGCTGCGTACCCGCAGGATCAGGTAGCTTGTCTTTGAGAAAGGAGAGCACAATCTTAAATGCTTCATACGACTGCTGCTCCGTCAAACCAAATTTCTCTGATAGTTTTTTAAGTAGATCGTTCATAATAATCTCCTTTTTGTTTTTTGTTTTCCTCTTTAAGTATTTCAGTTAACTTTTTTGAAGCTTTACTTATGGAAACCGCATTATTCCGGAAGTCATTCCAGGGATCTTTTCTCTGCGAGAGCCGCCTGAAGATGTTCCTTATGTTGTATTTCTGAGGTGACATACTGCTGTTCAACTCATCCCAGTCAATCGGGGCGGCAACCGGTGCGCCTGGTTTTGCTCTTACTGCAAAAGGGGCCACTGCGGTCTGTGCGTATGCGTTTCGGGCAACATCAAGGAACACTCTTCCCTTCCGTTTGATCTTTCTTACTTCGATAGTCAGCCTGTCGGGATGCCGGCCTGCCAGTATTTTAGCCACACTCTGTCCGAAGTCTCTTACTTCATCGAAGTTTTCTTTCCGTTTCAACGGAATTTCTACATGCACCCCCTTCGATCCCGTGGTTTTTATGAAGGTGGTGATTCCAAGTTCGTCTGTTAACAGCTTGCGCAGTTCTTTGGCAGCGAAAATTACTTCACTAAAATTATCTCCGGGCGGGTCGAGATCGAAAATAAGGGTATCAGGGTTATCCAGCCTGTCGGTTTTGCTAAGCCATATATGGGGCGTTATACATCCCTGGTTGGCTATGTAAACCAGCGTGGCGGCATTATTACAGATTACATGATTTACAGTTCCCCCGTTCTGTTTCTTAATTGCTTTGGTTTTTATCCAACCCGGGAAATAATCGGGCTCATTTTTATTGAAAAAGCTTTTACCTTTTATACCGTTTGGATACCTGACCATTACTAGCGGCCTGTCTTTAAGATATGGAACCATTGTATCAGATATTTTCCTGAAATAGTCGACAAGGTCGCCTTTTGTATATCCCTCATCAGGGAAAAATATTTTGTCTGAATGAGAAAGTTCTACCGTATGTTTGCCTAGCTTTAATTCTTCTCCCATCATTCTGCCTCTTCTCTTACTACATCTTTAGGATTTTTGTCTCTTCTTAGTCCCATAAACCTGGGATGCCTCAGCTTGTGGCCCGACGTCCATTCAGTGAACCCTACCTGACCCACCAGCTTAGGTGAAACCCAATGAACATTTTTCTCTTTTACTTTTTCATCATAGGGTGAAGTATCTCTTTCCAGCTTGTGCAGCTGACTTGAAATTCGCTCAAGTGTTTCATTGTTGTAGCCGGTACCGACCTTGCCAGCATAGAGAAATTTATCTTTCTTGTAGAAACCGATTAGAAGGGCACCGAAGCCCGTTCTTTGTCCCTGTGGTTCAGTGTAGCCGCCTATAACGAATTCCTGCTGCTTTGCACACTTGAACTTCAGCCAGTCGGACGATCGCGAATGCTTGTAAGTACTTGTACCGTCTTTGGCAATTAAGCCCTCCCACCCCTTATTGCAGGCATCCTCAAGGTATTTCTCACCCTTTTCTTTCCTGTAGGCTGTATGCCTCAATGGATCCTTAAAACCGAATGCCGCTCTGAGTATTTTTTTCCGCTCCATCAGGGTGAGCCCTGAAATCTCATGCTCGTCATAATAAATTAGATCGAAGAGGTAGAGATAAACTTTTGTTTTACTGTTTTTTATTTCCCTTTCGTTTCTAAGGTGCATACGGTTCTGAAGTTTTGAGAAGCTGGTTACCTTTCCGTCAAATGCAACCATTTCTCCGTCAGCAATAAAATCGGTTTGTGAATAGCTGCTTAAAGCAGCGACAATCTCGGGATACTGTTTACCTGCTTCTTTTTTATTTCGCGTCATAAGTCTTATTTTTTTGTCCCTGCAGAAGACGAGGATCCTTTCTCCGTCAAGCTTCCTTTCGTAAATCCAGTTCTTGTAAGAGAAGTAGTTTTTAGTAAGCTTTGCCAGCATGGGACCCGTCCATTGTGGCATCTTTTTCTTCTCCAGCTTAACCTGCGCGTCTGCCGGGAGATCCTTCAATAATTTGTGCATTCTTTCATGGTGTTTTTGTATTACAAATATGTTTTTCTTTCCTACTTTTGCTTCCTCCGAAAGGCTCGGCTGTAATCGTAAAATTTCTTTTTTTATGATATTCCTTCAAGTAATCTTAGTTAACCATACTTTTCCTTTTTCTACCTTTCACCCATTCATCGCATAATATGTATGGAGGCTTAGGTTAGATAAACTCAGGTTATGCGGTGAACTTCCTTATTGTTAAGTCCCTCTTTAGAATGCTTCAGCTTTAGTTTACGGGCTGGAATGATTTTATATTCTTCTTTAATATCATCGCCCGCGGGACCTCTGCCAATTGATATACCCCCATCAGCGAAGTAGAGTGAACCTGTTACGAAGCTTGCTTCCTCTGAAGCAAGGAATGCGAACACATTGGCTATTTCCTCCGGATCAGCGTGCCTGCCCATCGGGGTTCCGCTTTTTATATCTGATTCCATTTCGACGGTCATAGGACTAACATCGGTATCATGCCATTGGGTATTGGTTGGACCGGGACAAACAACATTTGCTCTCACACCATACTTTATCTGTTCTAATGCTACTCCCCTTGTAAAAGAGATCATAAATCCTTTGGAGCCGCCGTAAGGTGAGCAGTTGGGTTGACCTATTGTTCCAGCCTCGGAACCCGTGCTTACGATGTTTCCTTTCGACTTTTGCAGGTATGGCAGCGCAAATTTCGTCATCAGGAATGCAGAGCGCGTGTTCATCTTCATCATATAATCAAAATCATCAACAGGAAAATCTTCGGTCGATGCAACTGTCTGGAATGTACCCGCATTATTGACCAATACATCCAGGCGGCCGAATATATCTATAGCTTTCTTCACACAGGCTTCAGCGGTTCCGGCTTCCGAAATATCACCCTCAAATGCTGCCGCCTCTCCTTTTGCATCCACTATTTCCTGCACCACACTCTCAACCGGGTCTGACGGCAAACCGCACACAATTACCTTAGCACCTTCTGAAACAAACTTCTTACATATTGCTTCACCAATACCAGTTGCTCCTCCTGTTATTATTGCCACCTTATTTTTTAATCTGCCTGACATTTTTTCACCTGCATTTTTTGTTTAATCTATCCTAATAATTGAACAATTTTGGTGATTCACATCGCTTAAGTCCCGCTCCATTTCAATTGACGGGAAGATTTTTTCAAGTGGATTTGGTTTATAAATACTTTTATTATAAAATTGAGACTAAAAAGGAGGAAGTATTGCCTGATTACATAAAATCCCCCACGCTCATAAAATCTGCCGGGAACAAGCCGAAGATAATTGATGAATTTGTTGGAAGAGTGAATTCAAATACCGGTGACATAAGTATAGCCAAGATGAAAAGTCCTGAAGGCTGGGTTGAGCCGGGGCAAACTCCCGAATTTGATGAATACACTGTTGTGCTGAATGGACTTCTACGTATAAAGACAAGAGATACTATTTATAATGTTAACGCAGGCGAGGCAATAATAACCCGCAAAGGTGAGTGGATTCAGTATAGTACTCCCGATCCCGGGGGAGCCGAATATATTGCTGTGTGCCTTCCAGCGTTTTCACCCGATGCGGTCCATAGGGACGAATGATTTTTTATTAATCATAACAAGGTTATTTAATGCTTACAACTACCTTATTCCGTTCTATTGCTTCCAGTGAAATAAATGCATGGCAGGATATGTATAATGCGGCTGGACAAAAACTTTCGGATAAATTCGGCATCAAAGTCTATTCAATTGGTTCTGCATGTGCCGCACTTGTGAAGAATATTGACATCCTCGGTTTCAACCGCGTAATCGGACTGGGACTTTTTCAAACAGCTTCCGAAGAAATGGTAGATATCATAATCTCGAAGTACAGGGAGGCTGAGATAAAAAGATTCTTTATACAGATACATCCTGAAGCAGCACCCTCCAAGTTAAAGGACTGGTTTGAGAAACGTGAGATTAACCATTACAACAACTGGGTAAAACTTTACCGCGGAGTTGAGAATCCTCCCTCCGTTGAAACGGAACTCGAGATAAGAGAAGTAAACGGAGATCGGGAAGCAGGGATATTCGGAGATATAATCACCTTGAGTTTTGAGTGGCCCAATGAAATGAGTCACTGGTTTACTAATCTTGTCGCCAGGAAATGCTGGAAAACCTACCTTGCATTTGACGGTGATGAGCCGGTCGCCGCAGCGTCAATGTATGTTAAAGATGATTGCGGATGGCTGTCGTTTGCAAGCACTCTGCCTGACTACAGAGGCAAAGGTGCACAAACAGCATTGATCGCCCGCAGAATTCAGGATGCGGCTGAACTGGGCTGCAAAGTCCTTACCGTGGAAACTGCAGAGGATAAAGAAGAAAAGAGATCTCAGTCGCTTCAAAATATTCAGAAGATGGGTTTCGAAGTTGCTTTTGTTCGTCCCAACTTTCTTTGGAAATCAGAGTAAAGGGGACTTCAGTTTATCGGTTTTATTTTCCTTAGAACCCGTAATGCGAAGAATTAAACCAGGTTAAGCGCAATAAACGCAGGCTCCGTTGTATAGATAGAAGATAGGAAAATATTAGATAAAGGTCAGATATAAGGATTAGTTGATGATTTCAGTTTTAAGGATACCGCTGTATTTTTTGCTGCGGGTGAGTGCATAGAGTATCAGAAAGAATATTCCTGCCAGGGCGGCTCCGCCAATAGATGCCATCAGCTCATTCTCGAAGATCATCATACCAACCGCCGTACCGAAAACTATAAGGAAAACCGGGATGCCGTAGAGCAGAAAAGAAGCTTGAAGAATATTTTTACCTATTACCGATATCCTTACCCTGTTCCCTTCTTTCCCCCCGAAGTTATTTTCAACCAACAGGGTTCTGCCGCCGGAACTATTATTTCTGCAAACTAATTTCGCACTGCATTCACGACAATTCCCTTTATCAGCAAGTAATACCTCAGCAAACCCGTCTTTTACGGATGTAATTGAACCTTCCTCTGTAAATTCTTCGTCAAACATTTTCACCGCCGGCTGCTGCTGCTACTTTTTTGTGAAGAAAATCAATCGCTTTGGTGCTGCACTTATCAAGGGGAATCTTTGAGATATCGAGTTTATCATAATGCAGAATGGCAAGGTTGTTTTCCATTATAACACCGCCCTCTGATTTACGTGCGCATATCTGGCATCCGATGCAGGAGACTGTACATACTTTTTTTGAAGTTTTAGGATCGTCCTGGTTTTTGCAGAACACAAACAGTTCCCTCTCCTGCGGATGCATTTCAATAACACCACGGGGACAGGCCTTTACACATAGTCCGCATCCAGTACACAATTCATCAATTACTACCGGCAGGCCGTTTTCATTCAAATACATTGCGTTAAACTGGCAGGCTGCTATGCAGTCGCCTCCGCCAAGACAGCCGTAGAGACAAAGTTTTTCTCCCCCTGATATAAGCGCCTGCACTGTACAGTTCATTGAACCAATGTACTGTGCTTCTTTAAACGCAGCCTCTTTCTTTCCTCCTCGGCATAAAACCCTGGCCTTCATACTGACTGCATCACCACCGTCAATTCCAAGAATAATGGATATCTCATCAACTACATCCCTGCCGCCCACAGGACAGCCCGAAGGAGCAGCCTTTCCCTCAACCACTTTCACTGCAAAATCGTAGCACCCTGCATTACCGCATGCTCCACAGTTAGCATTTGGAAGAACCTCATTTATCCTTTCTATTTTCGGATCTTCCTCAACCCGTAGTTTACTATCGGCCGCGGCCAGTGCTCCTGCAAAAAACAATCCCAGTCCCCCCATTATAAATACTGCCGCTATAATTGTAATATCCATTTCTACCTCAAAATATATTTACCGAACCCTGACGAAAAATATTCTTTACCTTCACGGTCAATTATATATACATCAACGTCCGCCAGGTTTTCAGCAAGGTGTATTCCTTCTGCTGGCTCCATCAAAAATATGCCTGTTGCCAGTGCGTCAGCCGTCATGTCGTCATCAGCAATCACTGTAACACTTTTGCACCACATTGAAGGATAGCCGTCAGCGGGATTTATAATATGACAATATCTTGTTCCTCCCTCATCAAAGTATTGTTCATAGTTTCCGGAAGTGGCTGCAGCCTTTCCGTTTAACTTCAATTTTTGAACAATACCGTTTTCGTTATCAGGATCTCTAACTCCAATAATCCAATCATTTCCTATCTGTCTTATTTCACCGCCGGCATTTATCAGTGCGTTATCGATACCGCTTTCTTTAAGGATATCTATGCCCCGGTCTACTGCATACCCTTTTGCAAGCGCTCCCAGGTTAAGCTGTACGTCATTCTGCCTATGAAGCAGACCCCCCGGAAGGAGCTTGATATTCTGCCAGCCGCAGCGGTTCAGTATCTTCTTTATATCCTCATCGGAGGGACGAGCCGGACTCCCTCCCTCTCCGAACCCCCATAAGTCGGTGAGAGAGCCAATTGAAGCATCGAAAGTCCGGTTTGTAATTTCCCATATTTCGCTGCACTTTATTAGCAATGAGTAGATCTCATTACTGACGATAAAACTATCCGACGATGAATTATTGATTTGACCTATAATGCTCCCTTCCTTATAGAACGAAAATGAATCATCGATCCTTCTGAATTCTTCAAATACCCTGCTTGCAGCATCTTCAGCTTTCTCCGCATCATCGTCCCTGATTTTAACCTCTACGATGGTACCGAGAATTACTGATGTTCTTTTTATCTCGCGAGGGTTATCCCTTCCTGTATAAGCAAGGTAGAAACCTCCTGCGAAGAGAAGTAACATAATAATATACTGCAGAGCATTTTTCATGATTCAAAGCGAATAATAATTTTATTAGGTGCACAGGCAATCATTCCCTGCGGGGAAGAAAGTAATGTATGCTCGCATATCCGGTTGCGGCAGCAGGAACGGGTGACCCTTACAATTCCATTCGAAAGCTCGATGCCGGTTTTTCCTATTGCCCCGTCAACGGTTATATTCTTAAAGCTGCTTCCAGCTTTCAATACTTCGGTAACTCCCTTTTCATTCGTGATTACGATTCTCTTTTCAGTATTGAACAAATCATCCCAAACACTAACCTCTTTATATTCAGCGATAAAAAGATATGCAGCCTGCCGGAGTTTCATATCATTCCTGAGCTGAAGGAATGGATAACTGAAGTCGTCTTCGGGGACGTAGAGCGGGTTTTTGTCATCACTTATAACCAGGTCAGAAACAAAGTTATTTTCCAGTTGCCGGACGCGGTAAACCACTACGCCTTGATTGCTGAAACCTTCATTCATGGCTTCATTATCATAACTCTGAAGCAAAGTCTTTATTCTGCTTTCAGCGAATATGCCGGCTTTGGAGCTGCTCCTTATTTTCTTCCTGAAGAGAACAATGAGCCTTTTGATATAGGCATCATCAGCCGGAAGAAAAGCATGCACTGCAAAACGAGAGCTTGAGTGATTTGTGACAAGTTTACCAGTGGCATAACCTGCACCGAGTGCAGCGGCTGACAGTCCGCCAAGTTTTAAGAAATCACGACGTGTTAACATTTTCTTTTTCTCCGAATAATTCTAAAATCAGATCATTCCGGCAAATCCCATAAATGCCAGTGCTAAAAGTCCCGCTACTATCAATGTTATAGGTGCGCCTTTAAAAGGAGCGGGCACATCCGCAAGTTCCAGTTCTTCTCTTATGCCTGCCATGATTGCCAAGGCAAGGGTAAAACCTGCTCCGGCCCCGGCTCCAAAAAAAACGCTTTCGAGGAAATTGTAATTCCTCATAACAAGAAGCAGTGCAAGTCCCAGTATTGCACAGTTAGTTGTAATAAGAGGCAGGAATATTCCAAGGGCCCGGTAAAGCGGCTGGGAAACTTTCTTAATAAACATTTCAACAAACTGCACCAGGGAAGCAATTACAAGTATGAAGGAAGGGATCTCCAGGAATTCAAGATTATACGGAACCAGCAGAAGATTGAACAAAAGCCAGCTGACAATAGCAGTAATAACCATTACAAATGTGGTTGCCATTCCCATCGATACAGCTGATGAAAGTTTGTTCGATACCCCAATAAAAGGACATATTCCGAGGAAATAGGAGAATACAAAGTTATTTACTATAGCCGCCGATATAAAAATAATAATGTACTGCATTATACCCCTTCTTCTATTAAATGTTTATCCTCTGCCGGCGCTGTATACTGCCTTCTTAAGGCTTCAGCAGATATTTTTTCTTTTCTTGCTGTGTAAAAGTTTGCCAGTCCCATTAATAACCCCAGCGTAAGGAATGCACCCGCGGGCAGTATCATTATTATCATAGGCTCATAAGTCTGAGGCAGAACTGCATAGCCGAGAATCGTTCCTGAGCCCAGGATTTCCCTTATACTACCGAGAATAAAAAGGGAGATAAGAAATCCGGTACCGTTACCAAGCGCATCCAGGAATGAACGATAGACGCTATTCTTTGAAGCAAAAGCTTCTGCTCTTCCAAGTATTATACAGTTGACTACTATTAAAGGAATAAAAGGACCAAGCGCTTTGCTTAATACTGGAAAGGCGGCTTTCATAACCAGGTCAACTATCGTAACAAAGGTTGCGATAATAACGATATAAGCAGCTATTCTTACCTGGTTGGGGATCAGCTTCCTTACTATCGAGATTATAACACTTGAAAAAATTAAAACAAAGGTTGTTGCCAGCGCCATCGCAATTCCATTTATGGCAGATACGGTGACGGCAAGAGTGGGACACATTCCAAGCACCTGTTTGAAGGTGGGGTTTATCTCCCATAAACCTTTCAGATATTCCTGTGCATATGTAACCTGTTTCTTCATAACCTTCCCTCGTTTTTCATCTTACGCAGCAGTTCAACACCTTCATTTACAATTTCTACAACTGATTTTGAGGAAATCGTAGCTCCTGTAATGGCCTGTATTTCATTAGGTGCGGTTGGCTTTTTCCCTTTCACCCAGCTAATCCCGGATCCTACTGTAAGTCCGTTATACTGATCCTTATAGGGTGCTTCGGTTACCCTGGTACCAAGACCAGGCGTCTCTGTCTGTTCAAGGATTTCTATCGAGGTTATCTTATCAAGGCCGGGTTCAATACCTATCATTAGTCTAATTTTTCCCTGGAAACCATTCCCCTCATAAACGAAAGAATAACCCACAGGGTTTTTCTGTGCATCGTAGACTTTAAATAATTCACCTTCAGGCATTTTCACTTCCTCGTATGCCTTCCCCTGTTTCTGCACCAGGTATACGGCCTGTTCCGTTTCGCGTTTCTGGTTTGCAGCTATTTTCGGTTCAGCCCAGGTATTTACAAGGGCAAGCACTCCGCCTGCAGCTATACCGATCACTGTTAATGTAAGAAGTATCTGAATTACTTTATTCATTCAGCCCTCCTTTAGCAAGACCGAATATCCGGGGCTGAGTAACCCGGTTGATTAAAGGGACAAACCCGTTCATAATAAGAATTGAATACATCACCCCTTCTGGAAGTCCTCCATATATCCTGATCAATATTATCAGAAGAGATATTAATGAACCATAAATTATCATACCCATATTTGTGACCGGTGAAGTGACCCAGTCGGTTGCCATAAAAAAGGCACCAAGCATGAAACCGCCTGCAAAGAGGTGAAAGATGGGATCGGCATTGTTAACGGGATCAATCAGTTTGAAAAAACCGCCTAAAATCAGCATACTCAAAATCATGGAAACAGGAACGCGCCAATTCACAATCTTCACAGCGATAAGAAATATACCGCCTGCAAGTATGGCAATAACCGAAGTTTCACCTAGTGAACCGCCGGTATTACCTATGAACAATTCGTTTAAAGGAGTAAGAATTTTATCGAACTTAAATAGGGCAAGAGGTGTTGCTGAGGTTACGGCATCTACTGCGAAACCGGGCTTCGTCCATGTAGTTATAGCCACGGGGAAGGCAGCCTGCAGAAATGCTCTACCTACAAGTGCAGGATTAAAAATATTATAGCCTAAGCCTCCAAAAACCTGTTTACCGAAGCCAATAGCAGCAATAGCACCAAGTGCCGTGTACGTTAGTGAAAATCCGGGAGGCAATGTAAGCGCAAGAAGGAGACCGGTAAGCAGTGAGCTACCATCCGCTGCTGTGATTTTTTTCTTCCTCAATTTCTGTATAACTACTTCTGTGGCGCCGCAGAAAAATACAGAAGTGAGAATAACCAGCAGCTGGTAAAAACCGAAAAATATAACCGCTGCTGCGGCCGAGGGGATTAAGGCAGCCGTTACAAACCACATCACTTTTTTAGTCGACCAATCCGAATGAATGTGGGGGGATGCAGTAAGCAGTATTTCCTGTTCCCGGTTTTCACCGGTGGTTTCTGTTTCCATATTCCTATCTTTATGCTTTCAGGAGTAGTCTTTCTTTTTGTAATTGTGATGCTTTTTGTTTTCCCAGCCTTAACCACTGAACCAGAGGGATGTTAGCAGGACAGGCATAGGCACAGGAGCCGCATTCCATACACACCAGCACGCCCGATACTTCAGCACTCTCATAATTGCCGAGCTGAACATAACGAGCCAGTCTTGTGGGCATCAGGTTTAACGGGCAGACTGCAATGCATTTGCCGCACCGGAGGCAGGCGGTTTCTTCTGTTTCATCAAGATCATCTTTTGTGATAACAACTATGCCTGATGTAGCTTTAACTACAGGAGCTGACAAATCATATTGTGCGGTTCCCATCATTGGTCCCCCCACAATTACCTTAACCGCATCCGGGGTCATACCGCCGCAGTAGGCAAGGACGTCATTTATAGAAGTTCCAACAGGGATGATAAGGTTCTTAGGATTTTTTATTCCCCTGCCCGTAACCGTTGCGGCAGCTGTAACATGAACTTCCCCGTGTACCACAGCATTATAAATTGCCGCAGCTGTTGCAATATTATGAATTACAACCCCTGAATCAGGAGGGAGTTTACCGGGCGGGACTTCCCTGCCGGTAACAGCTTTTATCAGCATCTTCTCCGCACCCTGAGGGTACCTTGTTTTAAGCGCTATGACTGTAATACCGGTTTCATTTTCAAGCCGCTTTCTGAACAGATGAATGGCGGACGGCTTATTATTTTCGATACCGATAAAACCCTGTGATACCCCGAGGGTTTTCAATATAATTTTCAATCCCTCTATAATCTCATCCGTTCTTTCCAGCATAAACCTGTAATCACGGGTAAGGTAGGGCTCACATTCGCATCCGTTCAAAATTACGGACGATATTTCAGTACCTGCCGGTGGTTTAAGTTTTACATATGCAGGAAAAGCAGCACCTCCCATACCTACTATCCCGGCATTTTTTACACGCTCTATAATTTCATCAGGCGTTGCAGTCACCGGATCCAGGGGAACCAGAAAAATCTTGTCTGTCCGTTCATCAGTTGTTATGATTACAGAATCAACTGGAAAGCCGCCGGGAGCCGCCTCCCTGCTTATGGCTATAACTGTTCCGTTAACAGAACTGTGGATGGGTGATGAAATGAAACCGGAGGCTTCGGCAACTATAGAACCTTCGGATACTATGCTGCCTTTTTTAACAAGGGGTTTTGCCTGTTTACCTAAATGCTGGGTAAGGGGAATGATTACCCTGGCAGGAACTTTCATTTTTTCAAAAGGGAGTTCCTCCGTTAATTTTTTTTCTTCAGGGGGATGAACTCCGCCGCGGAACGTTTTTAGTAGCACAACAATATCCTGTATTCAGCTTTCAATGTCGCTTTATTACAGGCAGAAAGTATACCACTTAAATAAAAAAGAAAGGTTTCGAATTTCAATTGATTTGAAAGGGGAAAAAGGAAGGTTATATAAAGGAGTTCAAAATTTTTTCATTATCGAAAAAATGATGTTTAATTTATCACCATAAATTATCAACGCCGGATTAAAATAAACCGGCGTTGATAAAACCAGAGATCTTATGCACTTTGGATTACATGGACTGTGGATGCCTGGGGACCTTCATCCCCCTGTTCCTCAAAGAAATTAACCCCCATCCCGGCTTCCATTTTATCAAAGTCTTTATTAACAACGCTGTTTTTATGGAAGTAAATTTCCCTTCCATTTATTGTCCTCAGAAAGCCGTAGCCTTCTTCCAGAAAAACTCTGTCAACAATCGCAGCAACCTCCTGTTCAGGATGCAGCTTTACATTGGATCTCTGCTTCTGGGTTATTTTCTCAAGTTGTTTTTTTGCCGCATCAAATGCGTAGCGGATAACTTTTTCCAGACTGTCGGACATAGAACCTTCTCCTGGTTTTCGTTCCACAATAAGTTCATGTCCTGGAGGAACGCGCATATCAATTCTTATCCTGAAAGGACTCCCGTCGCTTATTGTACCCTGAGGCCTTTCAACAGCTACCCTGCAGCTGGTCATATGATCACATACTCTTTCTAGCTTATTAACTTTTTCACGAATTAAATTGTCAATATTATCTGTTTTTTTAATGTCACGGTAGGATATTTCAAGCGGTATTTGCATATATAACTCCAGTTTTTTGATATATTTACAAAATAATTCTCAATTTTGTCAATCGCAAATACACCTCACCCTGTGAGGATCACAATGAAAAGATATTTCCTGGTAGTTCTCTACAATTCAGCAGCAATATTGATACTTTTCCTCTTGTTTGAAGCCGCAGTGAGAATATTTGTGCCTGAAATTACTTTATCAGGAACGAGTTCCAACCTCCTGGTCGATTCGCTTTATTATACATCTCCGGGAATCAAATCGAATACGGTTGGTACTTCGGGGGAAGTCGAAAAGGCCTCCAATGCCTACCATTCCTGGAAATACTTGAAAGCCGCTGACGGAAGCGGGCGGAAGGTCCTTTATCTTGGGGATTCTGTTACAATGGGACTAAGCGTTGAGAATGATTCAACGTATGCTGGAATTATTAATAATTCTTCAGACAGTCTGAGGGTGATAAATCCCTCCTTAATCGGTTACTCCTCCATAGATTATTTGAACGTGTTTAAGGCATTTGCTGCAGAAAACAGGTTCAATATTCATTTCTCTTCGGTCGTGCTGTTCTGGACTTTGAACGACATTTACCGGAACTACCCGGATAAAAGTTCACCGGAATTCTCAAGCGGCGTCTTCCTTAATAAGATCATTAATTTCTTCAGACATAATTCTAAAGCGTATCATTTTCTCAAGAATTTGTTCAGCGACCGGCCCCGCGCTTATTATGAATATGACAGGCAGTTCTATAAGGAGGATAATCCTCTTTTGATTAATTCTATAAAAAATATTGAGGAAATATCGTCAGCCTGTGACACACTGGGGATAAAGTTTTATTTTGTACTGCAGCCGTATGAATATCAACTCAGGAATTCTACCGATTCTGCTAACAGAAACATGGGGATATTCTACCCGCAGCAGCTTATGAAAAAGAAACTGAAAAGTCTTAAGGTCAGCATTACCGACCTCCGGGATGCTTTCAAAAATGATTATCAGAATTCCCGGAGGTACTACCTATACGGTGACGGGATACATTTCAATAATGCCGGGCACAGATTAATTGCCAGGTACCTGATGAAAAAAAATTAATAACTGTCGAGTATTCGCTGAGCTTTCTGTTTGTCTTCGGAGAAAGTCAGTGCATTTATAATCTTATATGAATTGTTCTTATCAACCACAAAAGGATATGTAAGTTCAAGTGCTTTTAATTTCCAGCTTGAGAAAGAAGATAATTCCATAAATCCTATAATCTGATCCACACTGAAATAATTATATTTCGCGGATGACTGCAGTACAGATATCTTATTCTCTTCAAAAGATTCGTTATTTATACTGCTGACAATGGCACGGTAGTCAGGATCGGACATCGCCATTATAACAGGTTCAACTTCCACATCCTGCTGGTTCCGTATAGCTTCGAGGAGGTCATAAATTCTATGCAGATCTCTTTTTGCTTTGTTATATTCTTTCCAGTGCAGCTGCGTGAGGTAATCTGCATCAAGATCATCAAGTTTTTCTTTAACCCTGTCAATAAGCTTTTCCGTTCTATCTTCTATCATAGGTGTTTTACGATCATCGTATCCCTGGTGATGCTGAGGAAACAGGTAACCTGAAATCGTCAGCATTAAAAACACAGCCAGCAATATTTTTGTAAATGAACTATTCAACTTAACCTCCGTTGTGAAAATAAATTTTTCAGATGTGAAAACTATTCAAAAAGTCTGCCTGATGCCATTGCCGCGGAGAGGTATGAAAATTCGACCAAATTGAGGGTTTTTGACTTAATTATGCAGTAATGGAGAAATCTTTACCGGTGAACTGTTCATAATATGTCCAATTCTGAGGACACCGGCACAGGCATTCTCCAAAAACAAACCTGGGTTAGGCGGGAGGTTTATTTCAGCAGTATTTCCTTATCGCTCAATGTTTTACCGAAGACTTTTCTAAGGTTCTCATCTCTTATATTACCTTTTATCTGAAGAAGAATTTCCTGCACTTCATTCATGATGGTATCCGCTTCATCAACTGACTTGTTTAATGACAGAAATCTGCTGTAATCATAAAGCAGCTTCCAGAGGAAAGTTTGATGACCAACCGACCTGGCGATGCCGATAGCTTCAGTGAACATCCGGCTGACTTCATCTGACAAATTTGTTTTTGCCTGAATTTTAGCCTTATTCCATAGGGCTTCAATAATCAGTTCTTTTGCACCTATTTCATATGAATATTGTAGTCCTGCATCAATATATCTTTCCGCTTCCAGCAGGTTGCCTGTCTGCAGATAGAATTCTGAAAATGAAATAAGTGTTCGCGTTTCATACCATCTGATTCCGGATAATGATGCCAGTTCCTTAACCTCATTATAATATTTCAAGGCACGGCTGAAATCTCCTTTTAGAAAATAGTCCTCCCCAAGATCTCTAAGGTTGTCGCACATCGAACCTTTATTGTGATATTCCCTTGAGAGCGAAAGGGATTTTTCATGATACTCAATTGCCTTATCCACATCACCAATCTCCCTGTAAATATCACCGATAGCATTTAACCCGCCCGGTATCTTCTGACCATCACCTATTTTTGTTTTTATTTCGATCGATTCAAATCCCGCTTTAAGGGCATCCTCTAAACCGCCCTGTTTTAATAAAGCAAGGGCTAGGAAATTAAGTGTTGTAGAAAGGCCCCGGGTATCACCTATATTTCTTTGTATTGCAGCTGCTTCGTTAAGCTGTCCGGTAGCCGCAGGATAGTTGCCGAGATGCCAGTAGGCTGTTCCAAGGTTTCCGAGACAGACAGACAAATTCTTATTGTCTTTTATCTCTTTGCAATAAGCTATAGAATTGTTGGATACTTCAATCATTTTTTCATAATCAGCTTTGCTTGCGTAAACTGATGCAAGGGTGTTGAGCGATTCTATCTTTTCGGCAGTACTGCCTGATTCGAAAGCCATATTCACTGCTTTTGAACACAATTCTTCCGCTTCATTTATTCTGCCTGTTATCCTGTAACATTCTGCTGATTTTCTAAGACTTCTGATTTTACCAATTACATCATCAGAATCATTCACAAGTTCTGAAAACCTGTTGAAATGCGTAAGGGCAGTGTCAGGATTTCCGGTAAACAAATTTATATCTCCGAGTCCCTCCTCCATCAATTTCCTGCAGGCGGTATCAAGTCCTGTTTCTTTATCAATTTTTATAAGCTTTTTATAGAAGGAGAAAGCCTCCTCAACGGCATAAAGCTCACGCGCCGTTTTCGCGGCGGTAAGAAGGTACTTAACAGATTTTTCCTCAGAACCCCCTGATACAAGATGATGCGCAATCACTGAAGCGTATTCGTCTTTGGAGCCGAAAGATTTTACCAGGGAATCTGCAATCAGTTTATGGTATTCCTCTCTGAGTTCAGGGAGTATAGACTCATACAATACATCTTTAATTAATATATGATCGAACCTATAATTTTTATTCTCATAGTGGATGACGTTGAATTCCTTTTCAAGGTGCTGCAGCTTCTTTAATAAAGAAATTTTATCAAGCTTAAGGCAGTCGGTTAAAACCGACGATTGGAAATATTCGCCCTGGCACGCTGCGAACTGAAGTATCTCTTTTGATTCATCATCCAGCCTGTCTACTCTCTGTTTTATTACATCCTGCACCTTTTCACTAACAGTATTGAACGATTCTTCCTTGTTGAATTCCCAGATGTTATTCTTTCCTTTCCTGATTGCGTTTCTGTCTCTCATCAGCCGTGTAAGCTCATAAATAAAAAGCGGGTTGCCCTCGCTCTGACGATAAATTTCGTTTACAACTTTTGTATCAACAGGGCTTTCATCCAGTATATTTTTAATAACATCGAGTGTATCCTTTTCTGACAGCCTTAAAAGGTCGATCTTACGAGCCGCATCCTCAATACGGAGCTGACGTATAGATCCAATCAGATCAGTATCATCCTGTGCAATCTCGGGAGGCCGGAAAAGTGCTATTAATAGAACGGGCTGGTTTTTAATATTCCTTGCAAGATAGGAAAACAGTCCCACGGAGGTTTTATCAGCCCACTGGATATCATCTAATATCAGTACAAGGGGTTTATCTGCTGCTATCGTAACGAACATTGTAAGTACAGCTTCCCACAGCTGCTCTTTGTGCATAATGCTTTTTGAATATTCGCCGGAAAAATTAAGAAAGGTTTTCACCAAAGAAAGTTTATTTGAAATATTGATATTATTTCTTTCAGCGAGCGCTGTAATTGCCGAAATAAAATGCCCGTGACTTGAAAAAAGACTATTATTAACAGCACTGACAAATGGATGGTAAGGAAGACCTCCTTCATTGTTAAAAAGACACCGCCCATAAAGGAAGTTGAATCCTTCGGGCGATTGACTATTTATGAGCGATGATACAAGCTGCGTTTTCCCGATTCCCGGTTCGCCGCTTATAAATACAGTATAGCCTTTACTCCTTCTGCAATTCTCCAGTAGTGCAGTTAGTGTTTCAATTTCCTGTTCTCTCCCCGTAAAGTTACTGCCGTTCTGGGGGATGAAGGTCTTTACCGGAGTTAGTTCTGTACCGGAATTTTCATCAGGATAGCTTAAAGTGTCACCAAGGCTGCAGTTTGCTAAATCTTTTAAAACTTCATTGAACGAGGGATACCGCTCCTCTTTATTTTTCCGGAGGCATTTAAGTACAACCTTACGTATCTTTTCAGGCACTGCGTTATTAACCAGTACCGTTTCATCAGGCTCCTCATTCATTATCGAATAGATCAAAGCGTATTCATAATCCCCTTTGAAAGGAAGAGTGCCGGAAAGCATTTCGTAAAAGACGATACCATAAGAAAATATATCAGTACGTTCATCGGCTTCCTGGCCCTGGGCCTGTTCAGGAGACATATATGCCGCAGTTCCCAGCGCTGAACCGCTTTTGGTTACCTGAGTATTTCCCATAATTTTTGCAAGTCCGAAATCCATTATCTTAACTTTACCTTCAGCCGTTATCATTATGTTCTGCGATTTGATATCCCGGTGAATAATCCCCTTTTTATGCGCCGAATTAATCCCTTCTGCAATCTGGGCCGCAAACCTGGCTGCCTCCTTCACAGGTATTACCCCGTTATTTATTTTTTCCTTTAATTCAATTCCTTCAATATATTCCATCACAATGAACACCCCCTCATCATAATCTTCAATAGCGTAGATAGTTGCAATGTTGGGATGATTAAACGAAGCTGCCGCCTGTGCTTCAATTTCAAATCTTTTTTTCTGATCCGGGTCGGAAGATATATGTTGTGGTAAAAATTTGATGGCAACTTTTCGTTTAAGTCTCTGATCTTCGGCAAGATAAACTACTCCCATGCCCGCCTTCGCCAAGCTTTCTCCTTAATATCGTAATGTAATATCTTCCTGTCGTTCATATGAATTCTTTAGCTGCTGGTTAGATTTTATCATCAATTCCTCGCTGCCAGGGATTAGCACCCCTGTATTTCCGTACAATTGCTTTGTAGCCCGGCAATCTCTAAGTGAATCATACAGAGGATCAAGCTTTAACAGGGAAACAGAAAAAGCACCCGGGATCGATAGAATAAAATCAAGCTGCTTAAGTGCTTTTTCACTATCACCGTTCAGCATATAAATAATGGCCATGTCCCATTGTCTGAAGTAGCCGCGGTAGGCTTCCTTCTCAAGCGGCAGAAGTTCTATACCTTTTTTACCTTCGTAGACCGCCTTATTCCTTTAAGTCCCAGCCCCGCATAGGTTATTCCAAGTGAACTATGAAGACGTTCATCATCAGGATTTTCACTGATCATTTTTTCAAGTTGAACCCGGGAGGAATCAAAATATGTTTTTGATAAACCAGGCTCATTTTTATACCTGTATATTAAACCTGCTTCTTGTGTCCAGGGAGTGTAATTAAACTGTCCCGTTTCGTACTCTCTTCCGGGTATTCTAAGCCCGGTTAGGGCTTTATCGTAATCTCTGTTAATTATGTCGATTAAAACGGGGATATTTGGAGTAACGTCAAGATAGTGATAGTCATTAACTCTTTTTAATATACCGGCAGCTTTTTTTGTGTCACCGTTCCATTGAATATAATAATGTGCAAGAGTTACTTTGAGCGCGCTAACGTCAGGACTAAGTTCAACAGCCCTTGAATAATATTTAACCGCATTGGCGTAATCGCGTAAAAGCCAGTATGTCTCACCTGTATTCCGGACATATTCAATTGACAAAGGATTAAGAGTTACACCTTTCAGCATATTCTTCAGGCTCTGATCAAAAATACCCATCCGCCTATATACTACTCCGAGGCCAAATGAAGCCTCAGCACTATTTGGCTGAATGCCTCGTGCTTTGGAAAAATCCTCTATTGCCTTATCATAATCCAGTTTGCACCAGTAATAATAATATCCCAGCGCAAGGTAGGAATCGGCTATATCAGGGAGCCAGTTCAAAAGACTTTTGTGCATTCCTGAAAGCATCATTAACATTTTTTTCGGAACGGTTGTAAAAAAACCAATACATTGATGCCTGCATTCTCGACAGATGCGCGTATGCCAGGGCAAATTCAGGATCAAGTTCAATAGCTTTCTTATAAAGGTTTATACTGTTTAGAAAGTCTTCCTGCAGGTAGGAACCCCGCCCTTCATATGATAGGGCCCTGAAGGTAATAATCGTATGCCTCAAGGTTATTAGTGGGAGCGTTTTTTTGTACCTGACGGTCAAGTAGTGAACCACCCAGCTGATCAACAACTTTTGAGCTATGTCATTCTGTACACTGAAAATATCATCGAGCACTTTATCATAGGAATCGGACCAGGTGATCGTATTGTCGGAAACTCTTGTTAGCTGCGGAGTAATTCTTACACGACTTATTTTATCACTTCCTTTTGCCCACCTTATTGTTCCGCTAAGGATATAATTAACACCTAGTTCTTTACCTATTTCCTCTGTACTTTTTTTTGAGTTTGCCAGCTTTTCCGCACTGTTACGTGAGATTACTCCTATGTTCCCTATTGAAGCAAGTTTACTTGTAATTTCTTCAGTTACTCCATCGGCAAAGTAGTTTTCATCCTGCGAGCCTAAATTTTCAAACGGCAGAACAACAATCATTTTCCTTTCACTATCGGGTTCAGTCTGAATAGTGCTTTGGCTGAAGTAATACCAGCCTGCAGCGGCTACTATTATCAGAAAGGCGGCTGACAATATTGCTTTCACCAGAAAGCCTTTGGGAGCTGGTTCTGACACAATTTTTGGCCGGGTAACCCGTGACCTGGAGTTCTGTGGGCCTGAGATTCGTGACCCGGAGACAGCAGACCTCGAATTGTCCATTAGCAATAACAAATCGGCGTACATTTCGGCAACCGTGGTGTACCTGTCAGCCGGGTTTTTAGCAGTGGATCTTTTTATGATATTATTTAATTCATCGGGGATATCATTTATTTCAGGCAATTCGTCATTCAGTATAGAATAGATTACAGCCTGTTCATATTCACCCTTAAAAGGTCCCGCACCGGTGAGCATTTCATAGATTATAACACCGAGGGCCCAGATATCTGTTCTCTGGTCAACAACATCACCGCGTGTCTGCTCAGGCGACATATATGCAGCGGTTCCTATAGTTGAGCCGAATTTTGTAACACCTGCAGAGGCCTTTGATTTAGCAAGCCCGAAATCGACGATTTTAGCTTCACCATATTTTGTCATCATCACATTAGCGGGTTTTATGTCCCTGTGAATAATCCCTCCCTTGTGAGCTCGTTCCAGTCCCGCTGCTATTTGAGCAGCAATACTTATTGCCTCATCAGGTTTTAACTTTCCTCTGCTGATCTTTTTCTTCAGGGTTTCTCCCTCATAATAAGCCATAACTATAAATAGCCTGCCGTCATCCGTTTTGTTGATATCATAAACCGTACAGATGTTCGGGTGATCAAGCGAAGAAGCTGACCTGGCTTCTGACATGAACCTTTGTTCCGACTCCTCATCAGCCAGAAGATGAGGGGGAAGAAATTTCAGGGCAACTATGCGGTCGAGTTTTTCATCCCTTGCCTTATAAACTATTCCCATTCCTCCCCCGCCGGATTTCTCTAATATTTTATAATGCAGTATTATTTCGCCGATCATATATATTTTCTATCCTTTTCTGAAGTATATCTTCTCTTCAGGCAGAGCCGGCATCAATTAATTGATTTGTAAGAGAAGTAAAAAACTTTATTGATTTTACTTGTAATGAGATTGTTGCTGAATTCAATACATAGACCCGGCGCAGCTATAATGTCCGTTTTTATGGCTGATCCACCCCAGGTGCATCCGCGGATATTTATTTTGTACGGGGAAAGCTTCTGGCTGTCGAACCATCCTCCGGATACAAGGTATTCGCCTGTATTTATTACTTTTATAATATAAACTGAATTAGCAGTCTTAAGGTGAACCTGGTCCCCGTACTCAAGTTTATGTTTATAGAGCTGTGGAAATTCACCCATCGTTTCTGCGAGGTTGTTTAAATCAAATCCCGTCTGCATAGTGTAGTTTGTATTTGTTTAATAAAAGTTTTTTCCTGTTACAATATTATAATGGTCAACCTTCATATCCTCTGAGGTCTTTATGCTCGCATCGTAATCCTTTTCAAGCGCCATCTTCCATCGGTAAAATTGTGAGAAGGTATGAGACACTTTATTGACAAGTTCTTTGAATTTGCCTGACCTCTCATATAATTCAGCGTCATCCTTACCCGACCATATCGTCACTGAAATAAAAGCATTGGAATCCTGCGTACTACGGGTCAGGAAAGCGTATCTGCATCCCGTGGTGGAAAGCAGTTCAGGTATAACTACGCCCGTAAAGATTTTTTTAAATTCATCCTCTTTCCCTTCCTGTATGGAAAGAGAAACGATCCTTACGTAAAGATGAGAATCCATACTGCTTTTTCCGTTCCTGTTGCCCTGAGCCTGTACAGAAAACTTTTTAATTACCGGTTCCTCCTGCACCTGCTTATATTCGAGTTCGAGGTTTTCGGACAACTGGATTTTCCATTCGGAAGAATTCTGCAGGTAAGGTCTTATTTTTGCAAGAAGTTCTTCATACACTCCGCCTTTTTCATAGTTCTCAGCCTGTTCCTGTTCGTCCCAAAGTGTAAGAGAAATAAATTCGCTTTCCTCAGCCCCGCTTTCGATCAGTCCTGCAAACCTGCAGCCTGTTGTCTTCTGCAGTCTGTCAATAATATCTTTCTGATACGTATCTCTGAACTTATCAATCTCCCTTTTTTCAACGTTTAATTGTACAAGTCTCATAAACATTGAACATAATCTCCTTTCAGTACTAGGGACACATTACTTCACACGTTTTATAATAACCATAGTTATATCATCAGATTGTGGAGCACCTTTTGTATAGTTCTCTACGTCTTTGAATACTTCCGAGATCATCTCTTCAGCCGACAGATGCAGATTCTTTCTGAGAGTATTTTCAAAACGTTCTTCACCGTATTCTTCATCAGAAAAATTCATAGCTTCAGTTACCCCGTCAGAGTACAGAACAAAAACATCCTGGCAGCCGAAATCAACCGTTGCCTCCTCGTAGCTGTAGTCAGGAATCATTCCTACAATTATTCCTCCCTCACTTAAACGTTTTGGTTCCTTACCGGGAGAGAAAAGATACGGACTATTATGACCGGCATTACAATATGTCAGTTTATGACTATCCTTTTCGAGAATGGAATAAAAGAGTGTTGCGTATCTTGTGGAATCAGTGCTATGATACAGAATAGTATTTGCAAAGGAAACCGAGTCTTTGCACTCGCTGCCAACAAACGCTTGTCCCCGCAAAGATGCCTGAAGATTAGCCATCAGCAGAGAAGCCGGGATACCTTTACCTGAGATATCGCCGAGGCAGAAGGCAATCCTCCCGTCCTTAAGAGATATAAAATCATAGTAGTCGCCTCCAACAGCTTTAGCAGGAAGACTTTTACCGGCAAACTGGTATTCGTCTGAAACAGGAGGTTGTTTAGGCAGCAGATTTTCCTGGATGTTCCTGGCAACTCTCATTTCCTCCTGGATATGCTGCAGAGCCTGTTCCTCAAGATTGAGTCGTGCATTCTCAATAATCTGCGCTGATTGAGCGGCAATTATAGAAAGCAGTCTTTGATCATTTGAAGTAAACTCCGAATTATCATGTTTATTGAACACGTTAATAATTCCGATCATCTGCCCTTTAAGCATTAAAGGGACACCGAGCAGGGATTTAATTGATAGTTTATCATCAGGAGAGAGTTTGAACCTGCTGTCGGTTTCCAGGTCGTTTATCAGAAGCGGGCGCTTTATTTTTAAGCATCCAACCCGTGAGCTGGGCATCAAGTCTGTATGGAAGTCCGCTGTTAAGTGAGTCCTGTTTCCTTATCATCGTGTGGAAGGGATTGTTCATATCTTTCTCGTTCAGCAGCATAACTGCCCCCTGCTCAACCCGGAGGTGTTTTACACATTTATGAACTATTAGGTCGACAATCTTTTCAAGTGATTGTGTTGAGCTTATTGCGGTAGCAATATCATTTAATATTGACAGCTCTGCAACAGCAGCGCGGAGACGGATGTTTTCTTCAAGTAGTTGATCTATATTTTTAACCGGATCCAAATGAGTTCCTTCATTGTTTTTGGCGGTAAAAGGACCCAAAACAGATGGAATATACCGGGGAAAAACGGGAGGATATATTACCTGATTAGTAATTCTTTATGGGTATGAGGGAAGATAAGCAGAATTTAGATTTAGATCAAAGATTTATGTTTCCAGCATGTTGTTATATGATCATTGACCATCCCGGTAGCCTGCATATGAGCGTAACAAATTGTGGTACCAACAAATTTGAAGCCTTTTTTCTTTAGTTCTTTGCTCATAACGTCGGAAACTTCTGTACTAGCAGGAATTTCCTTAAGCGATTTGAATTTGTTTTGAACCGGCTTGTTGTTCACGAACTGCCAGATATATTTATCGAAGCTGCCGAACTCATCTTGTATTGTTAAAAAGGCGCGTGCATTCGTTACAGCGGCTTCAACCTTCAATTTGTTCCTTATGATGCCCTCATCTTTCAGTAAGGAGTTTATTTTCCTTTTACCGTAGCCGGCAACTGCTTCAGGATCGAAATTGTCAAAAGCCTTTCTGAAGTTTTCCCTCTTACGAAGAATAGTTATCCAGCTCAAGCCCGCCTGGAAGCCTTCAAGGATAAGGAATTCGAAAAGCTTCCGTTCATCGTGAACCGGAACTCCCCATTCTTCGTCATGGTATTTTATATATATCGGGTCGGATACGCTCCAGCCGCATCTTATTTTTTCTTTCATTTAATCTCCACAATAATGGAACATCTACGATATTCGGATTTTTTGTTTGGTTAATTGTAACATCTACGATGTTCGTATTAGATTTTCTGGGTATTAGTGCAATTATAGTAAATCCAGGATTTTCTTCCTAACATCTTTTCCTACATCGCGGTTTTCATTATAACCTAGTAGAGGTTAAATTATTGTATTAAATATGGAATAACTATGACCAGATTACCCCTTCTTTTCGTTTTCTTCCCACTCCTTGCTGCTTCAATTTTAGCACAGGGTGAAACCGCAGCTATCGATAAAGAAAAAAACGCTCAAATAGTTAAAGAAGAGTTTCTGCACGCCTGGAACGCTTATAAGAAATATGCATGGGGACATGATGAATTGAAACCAATGACCAAAACAAGTCACGACTGGTATAAGATCCCTTTCTATATGACCCCGGTTGATGCGTTTGATACTATGCTGATTATGGGGTTAACTGATGAAGCAGCCGAGACGAAGGATTTAATCTTTAACAAACTGAATTTCAACCAGGATGTATTTGTTCAGAATTTTGAGGTAACCATAAGACTACTCGGAGGACTCCTTACAGCATATGAATTCGACGGGGATAAACGGTTTCTTGCTTTGGCCGAAGACCTTGGAAGCAGGCTGCTCCCTGTTTTCAATTCTGAAACAGGTATGCCATATGTTAATGTTAATCTTAAGACCGGGGCAACAGAAAATGAGATAAATAATCCTGCAGAGATCGGAACATTAATGCTTGAGTTCGGAACCCTGGGTAAACTTACGGGAAAAAGCATCTATTACGATAAAGCGAAGAATGCTGTTCAGCAGGTTTATAACAGAAGATCAAAGATCGGACTTGTAGGAACCACAATTAACGTAAATACAGGCGAGTGGAAGGATACAGAAAGTCATATCAGCGGAATGATTGATTCCTACTATGAATATCTCCTTAAAAGCTGGCTGCTCTTTGGGGATAAGGATTTTAAGGTAATGTACGATTCAAGCATAGCTGCTGCAAATCGTTTTCTTCCGGATACAGTAGATAACAGGCTGTGGTATGGGAAGGTCGATATGTATACAGGAAAAAGAACAAACACAACCTTTGGCGCGCTTGATGCTTTTTTGCCTGCTTTGCTTTCACTTGGGGGGGACTTAAAGCAGGCTGAGGATCTTCAGGGATCATGTTTTTATATGTGGGATCATTACGGAATAGAGCCGGAAGAGTTCAATTATAAAACGCAGGATGTTACATACCCACAATATGTATTAAGACCGGAGAATGTGGAATCAGCGTACTACCTGTATCATTTCACAAAAGATGATAAATATCTCAAAATGGGTGAAGTCTATCTTCGAAGCATAATGGACAAATGCAGACTTGACGAAGGCTATACCTCACTTCAAAGTGTTATCACCGGGCAGAAGGGTGATAAAATGTACAGTTTCTTCCTGGCTGAAACCTTGAAATATTTATATCTTCTTTTTAAAGATGAGAGCGTGATTGATTTCAACAGTATTATATTTAATACCGAGGCTCACCCTTTAAAAAAAGTTTTCTAAATATTATGCTGGAGCAGATAAAAGTAATGACCGATATAATAAGGCCATAAAATAATACCGAGCACTGCATTCCAAAATTGAAGATCAAGGAAGCCAATAGAAAACAACCAGCCCATTATCCAAAACATGCCTCCCGCATCAGAATGCACATTTATTTTTCTATCTTTCATAATTTTCCCGGCAGGTTAAGTTTATATAAAGAGACATAAAAAACTTAATTAAACCCCGCTGAATAGGCAAGAAAAAAGGGAGAAAAACTACCTTCAATGTAAATGCTCTATCTTTGAATTGATAAAAATTCAACTTAACTTTTATAAATACATTTTATTCAATATCTGGGGAATTAAAATGAAAAACCTAATTCTGATACTGGCACTTTTTTTTCTCTCAACCGAAGTCTTTCCTCAATTTGATATCCTGAAAAAAGTAAAGGATAAAGTAGAAGAAAAGACCGAACAGAAGGTTGATGAAGCAATCAATAAAACCGTAGATAATGCAGCCGATCAGAAAAATAGCAACACTGAGCCGACAGACTCAGCACAATCAGAAACCAAAGAATCAAATCAGTCACCCGCCTCCGAAGTAACAGAACTAAAGTCATTTTCAAAATTTGATTTTGTTCCCGGTGAACAAGTAATTCTCTTTGATGACTTTTCACAGGATAATATTGGAGATTTCCCGGCATTGTGGAACACAAACGGATCGGCTGAGGTTGTCAATACAAATCTATTCCCAGGAAACTGGCTGCAGTTTTCAACACGCAATGCAATCTGGACAGACAACCTTTTAGATCTACCGGAAAATTATACTATCGAATTTGACGTTGTACCAATTAAAGGTGACGAAGGCGGAATGGCAGGTTATGGATTCAGGCTAATGCAAAGCATAAACGCCAGAGCATATGATCATGGTTCTGTTCCAGGAAAAGCCGGATTTTCATTTTATGTTGAATATTATGGAAGATCCGGTTATGATACTTACATAAATGGTCATGAAGGTGATGGACTTGGGCTTAGTGGAACCAAGGAAGATAAAGCTTTATACCAAAAAGAGAACCAAAAATATCATATTGCAGTTTGGATACAGAAATCACGGGTACGGATTTACCAGAATGAATCTAAATTATTCGACTTACCCAAAGCTTTTCCTTTAACAAGTGTAAAAATGGACCGTATCCGGTTTGAAGATGGTGCTGCGTTGGTTTCAAATGTCAGGATCGCTGTCGGCGCCCCGGATATGAGAAGTAAACTTCTAACTGAAGGAAAACTGGTTACAAGAGGAATACTTTTCGATGTGAATTCTGATAAAATTAAGCCTGAATCCTACGGTACACTTAAAGAGATTGCCAAAGTTCTTTCTGATAATGCAGATGTGAAAGTAAGGATAATAGGACATACGGATAATGACGGCTCCGATGAATCAAACCTTGATCTTTCTAAAAGAAGAGCTGCATCTGTTAAAAGTTCTCTGACTTCAGAATTTGGTATTGATGCTGCAAGGATGGAAACAGACGGGAAGGGTGAATCAGAACCTGCAGTTGATAACAACTCACCCGAAGGAAAGGCAAATAACCGCAGAGTTGAGTTTATTAAGTTATAATTCTTCAGCTTTTATCGATCTTTATTCCAGCCTGCAGGATGATTTAGAAATTCTGCAGGCAGTTTTTTATTAAACTGCCCGCTATGAATTTAACATTTCAGAAATCCAGGAAGTATTGTGAACGATTCAGGATATGGAAAGCATAATAGAGGTTTTTACTTATAACCCTGACTCTTTCACTTTTATCAAATCTTGCAGAACCTCTTAGTCTGTATATACCGATCCCATTGTCAAGACTATAAAGTGCAACAGCAGCAGAGATTCTCTCCATTTCTGTTGTGCCATCATCAAGCATTTTTAACAACGGTATCAGTGAAACAGAAAAATCTTCAGGTTCGGCAATTGAATTATCTATCACCTCAGTTATAACAGCAGCAGAACTTATCCGTAAACCTTCATTATCGGAACTAATTCCGGCAACAAGGTTTTCAACAACGGCGCTTTTATTGGTTGAGGGTGTCAGGTCAGCCCCGGCAGCCAGGAGTGGGGCAAGCATTAAGGAGGAGAGCAGAAGTATTGAAACTAACGTTTTCATATCAGCCTCCTGAATAATAGGTTAATCAATCTATCCGGGAGTAATTTAATAACGCAGCATAGAGTTGTCTATTTTATTATTATAGAAGGATAAAATATTATAGGGAAGGCAATAATTGATGCCGGTTATTCTTGAGCAAGGTTGTTTTTGAAGGGATCTTCTCTTGTTTCTTCGAAGAAGGGACGGTAAGATTCCTTGCTCTCCGTTTCCTGCACCCACCCGTTCTCCAGTCCGAATTTATCCAACAGTTCAATTGCTCTCATATATTCTGTGGATGAAACATTTCTGCTGATAAGCGGATATTTCTCAGCTTTGTTTGAAGGGTAATACTGCGCCATTAAAGAGATATGTACTTTGGGATCCAATTCATCAGCAATAAACCTGAATACACTTTCCGTCTCTGCCAGCCCGTTCGGCATCACAAGGTGGCGGATAATCAACCCTCTTACCACCACACCATCATCATATATAAGTTCGCTTCCCACCTGCCGGTACATTTCCTTAATTGCAGGTTTTACTGCATCGAAATAATCACTAACACGTGAATAAGTTTTGCCGACAGAATTTTCTCCCCATTTAAAATCTGGAAGATAGATATCTATAACACCATCATAGAGCTTCAGCATTTCAACACTGTCGTATCCGTTAGTATTGTATATGATCGGAAGACGCAGACCATTAATGGCAGCAAGATAAATCGATTTAAGAATAGAAGCAGAAAAATGTGTGGGCGAAACCAGTCCAATATTATGACAATTTCTTTCCTGCAATTCAATCATTATCTCAGCCAGGCGTTCATAGGAAACTTCATTCTTCCTCTCCACTTTATAATTCTGACTTATCACGTAGTTCTGGCAGAAAACACATCGGAGATTACAGTTGCCGAAGAAGATATTCCCCGCTCCCCTGCCTCCGCTAAGCACAGGCTCCTCGCCGAAATGAGGTGTATAGGATGAAACAACCGGCAGGTCACCACTCTGGCATATTCCATACTCGCTGCTTGTTCTATCAACATTACAGTTCCTGGGACAGCTTGTACACGACTGTAATATCCTCCCGGCCTTCCTTAAGCGGTCTTCAAATTCACCGTTATTCAGTGTCTTTATGTAAGATGGAGCAAAAGTCATGTTTTTCCGGAAATCAATTTTATGCAGGGTTAAGTTAAGCCAGAGTGTGTTCTCACACAATCCCTTTTTCAGGAATCAATCATATCTTTTTCAAAAAAGGAGATAGTATGATTGAAGTTCTGGATAAAACGATCAACGATTTTATTGCAGTTAAGGCGAGCGGTAAATTAACAAAGAAAGATTATGAAGATATGCTCTCCCTTGCTGAAGAAAAGACCAGGCAGTATGGCAAAACAAACTGGTATATAGAAATAGTTGATTTTAAAGGCTGGGAATTTGATGCCGCAGTAGAAGACTTAAAATTTGATATCGAACATTACGATGATATAAAAAGAATAGCAATGGTGGGCGATAAAAAATGGCATCATTGGGGTGCGGTGGCATCTAAATTATTTACGAGAGCCAAAGTAGAATATTTTGATATTTCTGAAAAAGATAAAGCCGAGAACTGGGCCAAAGCTGCTTAAAGTTAACTATGACCTGGCCGTTGTTGTAATTAACAGCCAGGTCTGTATAATTTTTTAACTACTCAACGTCAAGTGTAGGGATTCTTCCCGGTGTCCATGGGGCACCATATTTTTCCATATCAGCTTCCAGGGTCTTAAGGTCATAGTTGTACAGGTTCTTAAGCTGTTCAAGTACTGGAGGAAAAGTATCCATCAGAACTTTATAGGAATTACGTTCGTTTTGAGTAATGTTAGATGAAGAGTTGTAATGTGTGTAGGAAAGTACATCAAGTCTTTCATTAAACGTAACTGGTGAAGGAGGATTTTCCTCTGCACTCGGGAATTTTGATTCCCTGTTGAACTTCAATGAAATATCCTTAAGTGTATTCCAGAGGTTATCTGCTCTTACCATCAGGTCGTTAGGAGCTTCAGGTGTATTGATAAGCGCCTGTTTTATATCGGTTACGCTTTTCATCATATTATCAAGGAATCCTTCTGTTCCCCTAATTGCCCTGGCGAGCTTGTTAGCTTTCTTCTGGAAGTTTACCAGCTCAGAACGGTCGGCTATAGGCAGAGTCGTATTATTCAGGGGTTTAACGATGAACTCAACAGGACCATAAAGCTGTTTTTCGCCGTCCCTGTTAATCATTGCCATACTTACCGTGTACTTACCAGGCAGGGCAAGCGTACTTCCATGAGCTTCGGCAGTCGGGTTGAATTTATCTTTTACTTCAACAGGCGAAGTACTTCCATAACGTAAGTCCCATACAGCACGGTTAATTCCTTTGGAGGCCGATTTAGTAATTTTCCTGACAATATTCCCGGCATCATCCTTAACAGTAAGCACAAGGTAAGGATCCAGTTCCTCATTTTCTGTACGAAGCTGTGCATTATCGGGCTGAGGGATTGGCTTCCCATCCTTAAATAAATCTTTTTCTTTTTCTTTTCTTTCGTCCTTCAGTGTTTTAGGTACGTCCTTTATGTAGTATGTGAAGACGGCACCAAACTCAGGATTCGGGGCTTTGAAATATCTGGCACCCTGTCCGTACCTTCCGCCTGTTTCGTGAAACATCAAAGCATCCTTAATTGGAAAGATATATGCATTCTTGTCAAGAGTGGTTTTATTTACATCGCGAAGCGGAGTGAAGTTATCTAGTATATAAAAGCCTCTTCCGAAAGTCGCTATAACAAGGTCGTTCTCTCTTTCCTGGAAAGCAATATCCCTTACGGCGATTGCAGGTATGCCTGATTTTAACTGTGTCCAGACTTTACCGCCATCATTAGAAAAGAAAATTCCGAATTCTGTTCCTGCAAAGAGAAGATCAGGATTCACATAATCCTGTTCGATTGTATGTACGCTGCCGTTTTCCGGGAGGTTTCCTGCGATGGATGTCCATGATTTTCCTTTATCCGAGCTCTTCAGCAGGTAGGGTTTGAAGTCGTCTCTCTTAAGATTATTGAATGAGGCAAAGACAACGTTCTCATCATACTTAGAGGGACAAATATCGCTTACATACGTATATTTAGGAACACCGGGGAACTCATCAATTTTGCTCCAGGTCTTTGCATCTTCAGAAACCTGGATTACACCGTCGTCGGTTCCTGCATAAAGCAGGTTTTCTTTTACAGGCGATTCTGTAAGGGAGATAATAGTTCCGAATAGTGAAGTAGATTGATCTTTTGCCACAGCGTCAACGCTCCAGTACTTACCCATTACCGGCCACTGGTTCCTGTCAAGCTGTGCGGTAAGGTCAGGACTTATTTCCTGCCAGGTATCTCCCCTATCGTCGCTTCTGAATACTTTATTGGCTGCAGTATAAAGCCTGGTGTGGCTGTGGGGACTAACAAAAAGCGGGGTGTCCCAATTCCATTTATATGTTAATTCTCCTTCTGCTGGTTCGGGACGGATATAAATAGATTCACCACTTGCTCTGTCGTAACGAACCATATTTCCATATTGAGCTTCAGCATAAACGATGTTGGGGTCTTCGGGATCTATTGCGCTCCAGAATCCATCGCCGCCATTTGTAATGAACCAATCACTATTAACAATTCCATCAGCGCTGATTGTTGCAGAGGGTCCCCCCATACTGTTATTATCCTGGGTTCCGCCGTACACATAATAAAATGGTTCCGAATTATCTACAGCCACCCTGTAAAACTGGGTAATAGGAAGATTTTCCTTGAAGTCGTATGTCTTGCCGTCATCATAAGTTTCATAAACTCCGCCGTCCCCACCGATAAGGAAATGATCAGTATAGTCAGGATCGATCCACATTGCATGATCGTCAACATGGCGGTCTTTGGTACTAACGTTGTTCCAGGTTTTACCGCCGTCTAGCGTAACTTTTGAAAAAGTTTCAGTAGAAAATATTTTATTCTCGTTCTTTGGATCAACGTATATTTCATTGAAGTATTGACCTGACGATGCATAATCGCTCATTTTATCCCAGCTTGCACCGCGGTTAGTTGATCTGAAAAAACCGCTCTTTCCTTCTGCTGCCTCCATAATAATATAGAGAATATCAGGATTGGAAGGAGCATACGCTATATCCATTCCTCCGATATCAACTCCGGGCAAACCTTTCATAATCTTATCCCAGGTCTGTCCTGCATCAGTTGACTTATATACTGCAGATTCGGGACCGCCGCCTATCTTTGTAAATACATGCCTTCTTCTCTGCTCAGAGGTTGCATACATAATATCAGGGTTGCGAGGATCGAAGATTACATTATTAACTCCTGTATTCTCACTAATATCGAGAACCTTCTTCCAGGTTTTGCCTGCATCGTCGGTTTTGTATAATCCGCGGTCGCCTCCGGGTCCCCACGCCGAACCTTCTGCTGCAACAAATACTATGTTGGAATTCCGGGGATCGATTGCAATTTCACCAATCTGGCGGGAGTCTTTCAATCCCATATTTTTCCAGGATTTTCCTCCGTCAGTGGTTTTGTAGATACCGTCACCGTAACCGAGAGCTCTCTGGTGATTGTTCTCGCCTGTCCCCGCCCATACAACATAAGGGTTATTGGGATCCATTGCCAGGCATCCAATTGAGTATGCTCCGTAATGATCAAAGACCGGTTCAAATGTTATTCCGTCATTGCTGGTTTTCCAGATATGACCGCTTGCTGCGGCAACATAATATTCAGCGTGATTCTGAGGATTAACTGCAAAATCTGCAATTCGACCGGAAGTAAAAGCAGGACCAATGTTTCTCCACTTCAACCCGGCAACTGTTTCTGCCATTGTGGAATCTTTCTTGTCCTTATCCTGGGCTGCTATTACAATAGTGAACAGGATTGTGAGGATAATTGAAATATTTATAAATCTTTTCATAGTATATTAAAAGAATAGTGAATGGATAATTTGATTTGATATTTTTAAGAAAGTACTTGTCAATGTGTATTTTAACTGAATTCAACATTCCCCATTTCCGCGGTTCAAATTAACAAACCTTGACAACTTATTCTACATTAAAATGATAAACGGTGAATTAACCCCATAAAAAATGCCGGCAGAGGGGAGAACTGCCGGCACGGGGTCTTAGGGGAATCAGGGTGTCTTGCTACTTCAGCATCAGCATTTTCTTTACTGCTGAGAAATTTCCTGCTTTAATTCTGTAAATGTAAAATCCCGATGATACCTGTTGATTATAATTGTTCTTTCCGTTCCAGGTTACCGAGTATCTTCCCGGATCTTTAACTTCAGATATAAGGGTCCTGACAAGCCTCCCGAGCGCATCGTAGATATTCAGTGTAACAGGTGATTGAATCGGAACATCAAATTTTATGGCTGTGGAAGGGTTAAAAGGATTCGGATAATTCTGAGCCAATGCGAATTCTTTAGGCATATTATTTACTTCTACATCAATCTGCTTTGAGAAGTGTACTGCTCCGTCCAGATCAAGCTGTTTAAGTCTGTATGATACTGAACCATTCTCTGCATTGTTATCTTTGAAAGAATATATCTTTGGCTCAGCCGTTGTACCATTTCCTTCGACGAAACCTATTTTCCTCCAGGAAGCGTGACCTGAGGATTCGGGTTTAACAGTTTTCCTCTCAATGTCAAATCCCATATTATTTTTTTCAGTGGCAGTGTTCCATCTGAGGATTACTGCATCCTGACTGCTCTCTGCACTGAACGAAATAAGTTCAACGGGAACTTCACCCAGCTGCATGCTTACGGGTATTGTCAATTCAGGGCTATCAGGATCATTGCTGGCAACCAAAACATCCATTGAATAATTACCAGGTTCTAATCCGGCAGTTACAAAATCAAGAATCAATGCGTAAGAACTGCCATTATAAATTGTACCAGAGTAATGATTAGGAATCAGCCACTCCGGTTCAGCCGAGAACATAACCGCCAGACCGTCTTCAACGTAGGCTGCATTGTATGCAACTTCCAATCCGTCTGTACCATTCATATTTTCAATTCCAACAGTAGCAGAAGTCAAGCTTGCAGCCATATTATTATAATAAAAATAAATTTTGTTATTTGACTGAAGCACAATCTGATAAGTAAGCGATCCGGTTGCAGGATACTTCTGCCAGTTTGTAAACTGGATAATCAGTTTATCAGCAGTCTGCAGATAGTAAACAGTACCCTGAGCTGTTCCGTCAAGATCATCCCAGAATGGAGCTATAATATTATCAGGCATTCCCTGAGTAGGGATTCCATCGTTTGTATATGTATCTTCTGTAATATTATCGAAGGAAATAAATCCGTTTGAGCTTACATATACTCCTGTTTCTGGTTCGCCATAAAACTTGAAATTACACCCGATAGGAAGAGGACCTGCTACCCCTTCATCCAGAGGATCGAAAGTACTTGTTGAGGTCCAGCCAGTAACGGCTGTTCCGGAAACCGAAATATCATTCCACTGATAAGCAGGCCCCTCGGGATCATTACTATCGATCCATTCATACCCGAATAAGTCAGGGCCCCCGCTGCCTCTTAAACTTGTTCCTTTAATGGTTGTAGGATTATCCTTCGTTCCCGTATTTGATGATGCGTTCTTTATCGAAACAAACCTTGCAGTTACATCTCCCGGGAAAGTATTATTTGTAAGTTCAACTGAATAATCGAGAGTTGAATTCGTACTGCTTATATTAGAGATCATTATGGAATCGCTTATCACCGAGCCCGGAGCGATCAGGCAGTAAATAGAATCGGGGTTAACCGAAATTTCCGGGGCATCCCAGGTAAGCTGTATAGGCACATTTGACATCGGCGATTTGTTTCCCCAGATATCTGAAGCTTTAACTGCAAAGTAATACTGTGTGGAAAAATCCAGATTATGAATTGCATAACTTTTAGCAATTCCCGCTGAATCTGGTCCCCCCGGAATAAGGATAGAATTAGCATTTCCATAATCTTGTTCTGTAACGATGGGATCAGAAGAATATCTTAAATCATAGCTTACAATTCCCCCGAATGAAGAATCATATGGGGCCGTCCAGTTAAGTGTAATTGAATTAGAAGTAGGATCAACTGCGTTAAGGTCAGTAATCTGTGCCGGAGCGGTTGAATCCGGCTCCATACCGAGTGTAAGCATCATTGAGCAGTCACCCAGAATATTGTACTGCTCCATCATCTTTAAGCCTTCGCCGCTGCTGCCTCCCCATTGGTCCATTCCGAACATGATACCATTGAAGCACACGCCACCAACGGTTTGTTTTGCCCTTGTTGTAAGAAGAAGCATAGCATGATTCTGCATATCGCAGGGTGGAACCCAGCTGGCATTTGTAGAAGCCCCGAATGCACCGATAGCTCCTTTAGGATCAGCAAGACTGCCCTCTCTTACCCAGGCTTCTTCCATGCACTCGTTCAATGTAAAATTACCATTAACACAGGCAACGTCCAGAACAAAGGGATTTTTATATTCATTTGAAAGTCCTGCAATATCATAAATATCATACCCTGTTGTGCTCCAGGAGGTACCAGAACCATGTCCTATGTAGTTTATTATACTTCTACCATTGTTAACAGCAGCTGTAACCTGCGATGCTGAAGCACCGGGGTCATAAATTTGATCTACATTTGTGAAGAATAGATTATTCATCAGCATATCCCTTAGAAGGTTCATCCGTTCCCAGTCATATAAGCCTGTTCCGCCATCCTGATCACTCGCTACGCCCGTTCCCTTCAGATACCATCCGGCATCCGGACCTGTATCCGGATATTTTTCATACTTAATAAATTTATACAGGATATAATCCAGGTTAGCAGAAGAAGAAGGCGAAATACGTGAGATGAAAGCATCAGGATAAGCATCGCTTCCGGCCAGTTTCACATAACAGGGGTCGGAAGGAGCACCTTCATATGTTCCGCTAATTGTCGGGATATCACCGGATTCTCCAACAAGTATAATAAAAGTTAAACCCTCGGGAGAGTTATATAAGTTTTGGATGTAACTTTTTATTGATGATGATCCTGAACCTGTTTCAGCTGGATATTCTGCTGTAATGGTTGTAATGCCTTTTTCTAATTTCCAGTCATAGAAAGGAACAATATTGGCAGCATAAGCCGGGGGATATATTATCAGAAGCCGTCCTGTTTCCTCCAGCGTAACATAATCATAGCCGGGCGTTCCGTAATTGATAAATAAACTCTTATAAATATCTTTAAACTCGCGTGATACCCCTGCAAAAGGCCTTGTTCTTACAAGAGGATTTACAACTTCAACTGACTGATCAGCGAAGACCTCAACAGTAATTTTTGAACAAATCTTCAACTCACCGCGAACGGGATTATACTGCATAGGGTTGAACTGTATCGTTTGCCCTCTCAAATCCCTTACAACATAAGGGACGTCAAGCGAAATATTTCTTTCCGGGTACCAGGTATCCTGGTTGTAGAGCTCACCAAATACATAAGGTACGTCATCAGGATTAATATTTCTGGTTAAATGACCTTTAGAAGGGGTAACCGTGGAGGTTGGAATTGTTGTAAATTCCTGAGAGACAATTCTGTAATTCATTCCTGCCAGGTCAGGTACAATTATACTGACCCGGTGTGCAGGCAGCTGAGGAAAACCTTTTTCCATCAGACTGACACTTCCTGAAATATTATATAGAACAGTCGGGCTGCCGTTTACATCTATTGTTTTTTCGGTGTAGTGATTCAGCGTGAATTCAATTGTAGTACCTGAGGCACTGGTACTTATTACGTTGGATTGAATACCGTTATCAAAACTATTAACCTGTGCAAAGGAATTAAAAACGATCGCAATAGAAATAATAAGGATTGCGTGTACAAAGTAGAATTTATTCATAATCTCCCCAGAGATATAAATGAGATGAAATTGATTGTTCAACATCCTAAAATTCCTTAATAGAAGCAAGAATTATTTTCTTTTTTCATTCTTCACTTGACCTTGTCTTTCGCTCTGCCTCTCATCTATCCATATCAGTCCAGTAAGAAGATCCCGGGATTGATGCAGGTCACCAACGAAACACCTGCTGAGGTTTAAATAGTTATATTAGAGAACAATAACGGAGGGTTATAAAAATGTCAAAAACGATTGAAGAGTTAATACAGGATCTTTCAAGCCCAAATGGTATTATCAGGCAGAAAGCACGCTACGAACTGGTAAAGATGGGCAATCCGGCACTTGATTATCTTCTTGAACTCCAAGGAGCGAAGAAGCATCTTGCAAGGTGGGAGGCGGTAAAAGCAATAAGCGAAATAGGAACAAGAGAATCCATACCTATTCTTATTAACGCCCTGGAGGATGAAGAATTCGATGTAAGATGGCTCGCGGCGGAGGGGCTGATTGAAATGGGGCATTCGTCTGTTTATCCTTTACTGAAAGCTTTCATCTCAAATAAAGATTCTATTCATCTTAAAGAAGGCGTACATCATGTCCTGAAAGGGTTGGAAATACGAGGTAAGTATGATGATGATTATGGTATTATAAAGGCGCTTGAAACTTTTTCAGCTCCGGTTAAACTTGAGTTAAAGATCATTAATATGCTTAAGGATGAACTATCAGGTGTTAAAGAATAATATTAATCAAAAAAAACGATATTAAATAATGTTAAGGTGAAGTAAAATATCCGGGCTGCCGTCCGGATTGAAATTCACCTTTTGGGTAATAAAAAAATACTAAGAGGTTTAAAATGAAAAAGAGGAAATTGGGTAAAGAAGGTCCTGAAGTATCTGCAATAGGTCTTGGATGTATGGGTATGTCTGAATTTTATGGTCAGGCAGATGAGTCTGAGTCAATTGAAACCATTCACAAAGCATTTGACCGGGGAATAATTTTTTTTGATACTGCAGATATGTACGGTCCGTATACCAATGAAAAGCTTGTAGGCAAAGCCTTAAAAGGCATAAGGAAAGATGTAATACTTGCAACAAAATTCGGAATCGTCCGAGGGGAGGATCAAAAATCACGATCCATAAACGGAAGTCCGGAGTATGTTAAATCAGCTTGTGAAGCATCTTTAAAAAGACTTGGAGTGGATCATATAGATCTTTATTACCAGCATCGTGTTGATAAAGACACACCTATTGAAGATACCATCGGGGCGATGGCTGATCTTGTGAAGGAAGGAAAGATAAGGTTCATCGGAATGTCTGAGGCTTCTTCAGATACGATCAGGCGGGCTAATAAAATACATCAGGTAACTGCACTGCAGACAGAGTATTCGTTGTGGACACGGGATCCTGAAGCAGGTATCCTTTCAACGGTCAGGGAAATGGGAATGGGTTTTGTGGCTTACAGTCCTCTGGGAAGAGGTTTCTTAACGGGCAGGTTCCAGAGTCCCGATGATTTTGAAGACAATGATTTCAGAAAGAACTCTCCCCGTTTCCAGGGAGAAAATTTTCAGAAAAACCTGCAGCTTGTAGATAAGGTAAAAGAGCTTGCAAAGAATAAAAATGTAACCCCCGCCCAGCTTGCCCTAGCCTGGGTTCTCCGCCGGGGCGAAGATATAGTACCTATTCCCGGGACTACAAAAATCAAACATATTCAGGAGAACATTAAAGCAGCTGACATTGAGCTTACGGATGACGAGCTTCAGCAGCTGGAAGAAATATTTCCGGTAGATGCAGCCAGCGGCTTACGCTATCCGGAGGGGGCAATGAAATCTGTTAATGTGTAGAACTGCAGGATGGATTCATTAAGTTTTATGTAACCTCATAAAAAGCATATGAGAATTACTCATTAATTCCTTATATTAAGAGTAACATATAGCGACTACAACTAATGTCTTAATAATCTAACGAGGTAGTATGATGAAGAGGTTACTTATCATTTTTTCTCTGATGACTTTACTTTCTATTGGTGGAGCCTCATCAGATTTATATGCTCAAGCCAAGAATCCTTTAATAGAGTTTTGTACCGGAACCTGGTGCCAATGGTGTCCCTGCGGCGATGTAACGATAGAAGCTCTTCAGGCAACGTATCCAAACCTGATTCCGCTTGCTTATCATGGACCGGTTGGTTCAGATCCTTATGCTAGTTTTCCTGGAAATCAGATTATAGGTTTGATGGGTTTCTCGGGATATCCTACAGCTACAGTAAACAGGATGAGTGCGCTTGGAGATTACAATACATGGACATCTAAAGTAAATGCCCAGGCTGCTGAAATTGCAACTGTATCAATCGAACTGCAGCAAACATTCGATCAATCGACCGGCCAGCTGGAAGCCACGATCGATATGACAGCTCTGGAAGATCTTACCGGTCAGTTTAAATATAATATTGTTCTTACTGAAGATAGTCTGATTTATACACAGGTAAATAATGGTGCCTGCGTAACCGGAGGAACTAACTGGGTTCATTATTGGGTCGTACGTGCTATGATTAATGGTGCAGCAGGAGAAGATGTTAACACAGCTTCAACCTGGAATACCGGCGAAATGATTTCAAAAAATGTATCGTATGCTGTTCCTTCAACATACGATCCTGAAAAATGTCACCTGGTTATTTTCGTTTATAAGCAGAATTCTCCCATGTATTTAGCGGAAGTCCAGCAGACAGAGCAGTATCCACTTATTCCTCCGGATTACGTTTCTGTTGCAAATCAGACAAGTTCTGATATACTCGCTGATAATAACACCGTCGCTGACTTCGATGTTGTTATCCATAATATTGGTGTGCAAAACGATATATATGATCTTGATCTTTCATTTAACGGCCCTTCGGGCTGGAACCTGGAGTATACTGACCAGAATGGTACCTACCCGATGGGACAAACTGATTCCGTTGAAGTTGCCTCTGGTGATTCAACAATGGTGACTGTTCATGTTAATCCCTCTGGCGTTAATGGTTATGGGGTGACTAACCTTAATTATACTTCAAGAATCTCCCCTTCAAATCATGGATCGGTTGAATTGAAGAATGTTACTACAACTGGTGTGAACGTCCTGGTTATAGATGCTAATGAAAGCGAATATGAAGCCTACGTTGATAGTTCGGTTCAGAGAGTATACACAGGAAGTTATGGAATAGTATCCAGAAATTCGCTTCTGAATCCCGACGCCGATCTTTCCCATTTTTATACCATCATCTGGACAGCCGGTACTACAAAACCTGTTTTCTATCAGCAGGATGTTGATGCCCTTCAATCCTACCTCGATGCAGGCGGAAATCTGTTAATAAGCGGGCAGGACATTGGAAGTGATATTTTCAAACCTACTGGTCAAAGTCAGTTTGCACAGGATTTTTATCAAAATTATCTGCACGCTGATTTTGTTAAAGATACAGCAAATGGTTTCGTTATCAATGGAATCTCCGGTGATCCGATTGGTGAGGGACTAACATTCGTATTATATAGTACTATTCATGCACGAAGCCATGATCAGATAAGTGCTCACGATGCTGATGCAACTCCTTTCCTGCAAGCTGGAACTTCAGGCTCAATCATCGTTGGATTGAGGGCCGATCCAACTGGATATCGTGTTGTATATTCTTCTGTAGGCCTTGAACAAATGCCTGCCATTGTGCGCGACAGTGTTACAGCAAGAAGTATAAGGTGGCTTATGGAAAATGTTGTTGTTGGAACTAATCAAGATGGATTTGAAATTCAGCCAGGAACGTACAGCCTTGGACAGAATTATCCGAACCCCTTTAACCCGACAACCAGGATTAAATATTCAATACCTGAAGCTTCACATACAAGCTTGAAGATTTATGATATCCTGGGCAATGAGGTTGCTGATCTTGTTAATCAGGATAAGCAGGCTGGAACATACCAGGTGGAATTCAACGCAGCTTCCCTGTCATCCGGCGTTTATTTCTATAAACTTACTTCCGGTAGTTTCATTCAGACAAAAAAGATGATCGTTCTTAAGTAAAGAATAACATTATTTATTATTAATCCCGGCGGGCTGATCCCCGGCCGGGATTTTTTTTATTCAAGCATTATCTATTTGGATTTAAAGAGATTTTTTCTTGCACTAAATATTTTTTTTCCCTATTATCAGATCACAGATACATCAACTTATACCAAAATATTCCAGGATGTTTGAACTTTGTAATGAAATAAGAAATTAATTCGTTCTAAATCAATTAATTCTTCTATCATTAACCGGAGGTCATATGCGCATTAGGATTGTTACTTTCTTTTTTTCTCTCCTTGTACTTATCTGTTTCTCTACCATTTACAGCCAGACGGCTCAGCAGGAAATAGATAGAAATGCTACATTCCAGGTAAATCCAAATCCAAACCCCATTATCGAATCTCCTATCGAGGAGACATTTGGATCAAACGCTAATATATTCGGACCCGCAGGCGTTCGGGGTCGTGGAAATGCTTTTCATTGTACTACAGCTAAAAAACTCGTAGAAGTTAGGTCATATCTTAATCCCACGGCTGCTGCCAGTATCCAGTTCCTGGTTTATGAAGGATCGACATTTGCCGGAACTTATAACCTTGTAAGTTCCACAGATATTACGGATGGACCTGGAGAGGGCTGGTACAGTTCCGGAGCAATGGATTATGATCTTCAGGCTGGAATGTACTACCTTATCTATCCTCAGTGGGATGTTACTGCCAATTACTATAACGAACAGGCAATTGCTCCTTATCCTATTCCTTGTTCATTTGGTGAACTCGCAGGAGGCGTCGGCTGGGATTGGGCACCGGTTTATTCGGTTCCTGCTCCTGCAACTCAAACTTCAACTGGATTGGAAGGCTCCGGCGTAGCATACTATCAGATAATTGTAACTGATGATCTTATTCCTGTTGAAATGACTTCATTTACATATAATGTTAAAGATAATAATGTGAATCTGAACTGGAGAACAGCAACTGAAACAAATAACAGCGGTTTCGAAGTTCAGCGTAAAACTGCGGGTGAATGGCAGACGATCGGGTTCGTTAAAGGTTCAGGAACAACTACTCAGTCGCAGACATATGCATATACGGACGCAGGACTTGCCTCCGGAACTTATGTTTACAGGCTGAACCAGGTTGATCTTGATGGATCTTCACACGCTTCGTCTGAATTGTCTATAGTTATCAACAATGCGGCTGATTTTGCTCTTGTACAGAATTATCCAAATCCATTTAACCCCGCTACACAGATTGGCTATTCTGTTGGTCAGCGTGCAAATGTAAGTCTGGTTGTTTATGATCTGCTTGGTCGTGAAGTTGCTACTCTCGTAAATGAAGTAAAGGAACCGGGTTCATATAAAGTGAACTTCAGTGCTTCAAATCTGCCGAGTGGTGTGTATACTTACAGAATTCAGTCGGGCAGTTTTGTTCAAACAAAGAAGATGATGTTAATGAAGTAAAATTCATCCCCTTCTTATTTTTAGAGGCTGTCTCATAAGTGTCATTCCGAATTTATTTCGGAATCTGATTATTCGATTTCGAATCAGGATTAGAACCTGAAACCAGTTCAGGTTGACAATATCAAACCTTTGAGACAGCCTCTCTTTTTATTCTCTCTAAGCTGAACGATACCTGATAAGTTAACTTTTACCCCTTAAAATTTCAGAACACAAAATAATAATGTTTCCAAAAACCTTAAGACTATAAAAGTTCTGCAAGACTTTTCAGACTCACCTTTGATAGCCAACTAGCATTAAAAAAACTCCCTAAAGGTACTCTTCCCTCTCTGCATCCTAAATCCTACTGCATTCCTTCTACGCTCTGCATACGCTCTACATACGCTTCACATACGCTCCACATACGCTCCACATACGCTTGAAAGGAATTTAAGGTACTTCCCGGGTATACTTAAAGGTCTGGTTAAAGAACCTGTCAGTTTTTTTCTTTTCTGAAGATCCGGAAGCATCGCCTTTGCCGATCTGTGCATATTTGTTAACTTAACCGGCAGACATTTAGAGGATATGAAATTTTTATTATCAATATTTCTCCTTCTGACATTATTTAACCAGTCAGCAGCCCAGATTAAGAACGGAGTTCCGGGGCTCAGATCTGAGGCACTTACTAAAAACCTGGCGTTGAATGAGACGCGGTCCCCCGATCTTCAGCTTTTCGGGAACCTGGGGAATAACGTAATAAATAGTTTCAGGGGTGATAATCTTTATCTGCACCTGGCTGGTATTGCCTCTACTGTCCTGATCGTCACTACCAATACTGACTACCATGTACACAAGTTTTTTTATGATCATGAGGAGTATGGTGAAGCTGCCATCCCTATAATCCGGGCAGGAATGTTTATTCCCTTCGTTACAGGAGGATCATTATTTGCTTACGGAAAACTAGGGAAGGATGATCGTGCGGTTGCTGCATCATTTGCCGTACTGCAGTCAAGCCTCGTTGCATTCCTATATAACTCATTACTAAAGGCCGTAACGGGACGCCCGAATCCTGACTGGCAGCATCATTCTGATATGAAAGATTTAAGCAAAACCTTCCGGTTTGGCTTTTTAAGAGGTGGAATATTCTGGGGATGGCCCTCGGGACATACTTCCTCGGCAATGGCTGTAGTATCTGCCCTAACTACTTTTTATTCTGAAAAAACCTGGCTTAAAGTGGCGGGATATTCTGTTGTAGCATATATGATGTACGGGGTTTCTTCTTTGCATCGTGGTGGGATGCACTGGTTCTCAGATGCTGTTGCTGCAGCTTTTATGAGCTATGCTATAGGCTCAACTATTGGTAAATACTACAGGGATAAATTTCAGCAGCCTGCAGCAAACTCAGAGGGTGTGCCGCCTGGAATGGAGATACCTCTTATAAATATACAATACGCTTTTTGAGAACAGCTTTAACGGTAGAGTGAATAAATAAGAAAAACCAATCCTGATAAAGATAACCCTATCCCTATCATCCTTTTAAGAATATGTTCATCCGTCCGGGTTGCAAGCGCGTTACCTAGAAAAGCCCCTAAAACAAAACCAATCACTACGGGAACGGCATATCCGAAATGAATGTTACCCAGGAAATAATGGCTTATACTTCCGGTGAAGCTGGTAATTACAATCATAAACAGGCCCGTTGCTGAGGCAATCTGTGTCGGTGTAGAAAAAACACCAACCATTATTGGGACCTTTAGAAATCCTCCGCCAATGCCGAATAGCCCCGCCATTGATCCTGCGATTACCCCAAATGCAAGCGCAAGCATAAGACTAACCCGGTATGCTCCGTAGTTCGTCTTGCGGATGACGGAAGGTCCAATCCTGTTTAACTTATAAAAAATTGTGTCCTTTATATTCTTGGGCTTAGAATTATACGAACCTTTAAAGAATGTTGCACCCAGGTAGGTAACAAAAACGCCGAAAACCAGCTCAAGTATAAAAATCGGAATTATTACTGAAAGATAAGATCCGAGAACAGTACCGAATGCTGTGGGAACTTCAAGCAGCAGTCCTGTCTTAAAATCAATTAAATTCTTTCTCCAGTTAAAAATTGAAGAGATCAGGGCGCTGGGAAACAGGGCTACCAGAACTGAACCGACTGCTATATTCATCGGAACATTAAAGCCTATCACCAGAAGAGGAATCATAAACACTCCTCCCCCGAATCCGACAAGGGTGCCGAATCCGCTTATAATTATTCCAAGCAGTACTATGAGGATTTCCATGTTCTTTCTTTATCCAGGAAACGTTATATTTTAGATCTGAACCTGCAAATCTAAATAAAGACGATTGGTAAAAGTAATAATTATCTGAGTTTGGATGCAATAAATGATTCTTCCAATATCAAATAAACAAATAATTCAGAGAGGGATTTATGAGCGAGGATAAAGGAACATCAAATAATAAAACCCGCAGGGAGTTTATAAAAACAGGAATAGCCGGAGGTATTGCTGCTATCTCCCTCCCTACATTGTCATTTGCCAGAGGATATAAGCACAACAAATTATTCAGTCCCCTTCCTTTTGAACTTGATGAGGTTACAGTAAGTGAATTAGCTGATGGTTTTAAGGCGGGCAGATTTACGGTGCGTTCTATAGCTGAACTTTACATTTCCCGGATAAATGAAATTGATAAAACGGGTCCTGCCCTTAACAGCGTGATAGAACTGAATCCTGAGGCTCTAAGCATAGCAGATTCACTGGACAAAGAGCTTAAGGAAAAAGGTCCCCGGAGTTATATGCACGGAATTCCTGTACTAATAAAAGACAATATTGACACAGCGGATAAGATGATGACAACAGCGGGATCTCTTGCTCTTCTAGGTTCAAGACCCTCCGGTGACGCTTTTATTGTCAGTCAGCTTCGTAACGCAGGGGCACTTATCCTCGGAAAAACAAATCTGAGCGAATGGGCTAATATACGTTCTACTCACTCGACCAGCGGCTGGAGCGCACGGGGCGGCCTCACAAAAAACCCCTACGCTCTCGATAGAAACACATCAGGTTCCAGTTCAGGCTCAGGCGCCGCTTTATCTGCTAACCTTTGTGCTGTTGCTATTGGAACTGAAACTGATGGTTCGGTGGTTAGCCCTTCCTCACTAAATGGGGTTGTCGGGATTAAACCAACAGTCGGACTTGTGAGCCGAACCGGCATTATTCCAATTTCTCATTCACAGGATACAGCCGGACCTATGGCAAGAACGGTAAAAGATGCGGCTATTCTTCTTGGAGCTATGGCCGGTATCGACCCTGAGGATGATGCAACAAGAGACAAGGAAAGGGTTGCCTATTCTGATTATACTAAGTTCCTTTCTGATGATGGACTAAAAGGAACAAGGATTGGTATAGTGCGTAAATATTTCGGATTCCTCCCTTCTGTTGATAAAATAATGGAATCCTCTCTCGAAATACTTAGAAAGAACGGCGCAGTATTGATTGATCCGGTTGAAATTGAATCACTTGGGAAGTTTGATGACTCTGAACTTACAGTTCTCCTGTATGAGCTTAAGGCTGATATGAAAGCGTACCTTGACAGGAGGGGCAATGACAAATCTATTCATACGCTCAAAGACATTATTGAATTCAACAAAAAGCATGAATCTGATGAGATGCCCTACTTCAAACAGGAACTCTTCCTTCAGGCTGAAGAAAAAGGACCATTAACCGATGACGAGTATATTGAAGCACTGGTTAAAAATCACCGGTTAACCAGGGACGAGGGAATAGACCTGGTAATGGATAAATATAATCTGGATGCTCTTGTGGCACCGACTGACAGTCCTGCCTGGATGACCGACCTTGTAGACGGCGACCATTTTCTTGGAGGATGTTCTTCGCTGGCAGCAGTTGCAGGCTATCCGCACATTACTGTACCCGCTGGATTTGTTTTCGGCCTGCCCATAGGCATCTCCTTCTTTGGGAGGGCATGGAGTGAGTCAGAATTGCTTAACATAGCATACGGCTTCGAGCAGGTTTCAAAGGCCCGGAGAAAACCGGAATTCCTGCCTACGGTAAATTTGAAGTCGTAGGAAAAGCAGAACAGAGGACTTCGATCTGCTGGCAAAAGAAGTTAGAAGGATTGGAAAAATGGTCGTTTAAAGATGTATCGGAACCTGTGAGCTGAGGCTTAACTTATGACAAAAAAAACAAATAAGATTATAGAAGAAGCAGCGGAATTAGTGCGGGAAGAATGCACAAAGGAATTTATCAGGGCGTATGAAGAGGCCGGGATTAAAGGACTTTGTGAAGATGGGAGAATTGAATATGCTGTTGATTCAGTAAGGTCGCTCAACCTCCGGAAAATCCTGAACCAGATCCAACCAGACTGAAAAAGTACAATTCAACTTTAAGCTTCGTACCTCTGCTGACCGTCGAAACAGATTTCAGTAAACAAACGATGAATACAATAATAGAACTGGCAGAAGAATTCCTGTCCCTTCCAGACTGACTTTCCGGTTCATCCAACCTAGTGTTAGAATTTTTGCGATCATATTTAAGAACATTCTCCAGCTCTATTCTCCGGGAAACAAGCATACAGCGGGAATGTGAGAGATGACAATTAATAAACTAAATACATAACAAACCAAAACCAGGGTTCAGATCCAGGCCCAATGCTGACTTTACCGCAAATTCAAGTTCAGGCAGATGAACAGGTTTATTAATTATACTTACCGGTGAGGTTTTCAGGGCCTCTTCCTGGGTTTCTATATCTGTTGAACCAGTTATATAAATAAGCGGGATTTTATAATCTTTAAGTATTTTTCTTGCAGTTTCGATTCCATTTATTCCGTCTCCCAGCATGATATCCATCAGTACCAGGTCAGGCAAAAACGTTTTTGATAATCTAATCGCTTCGGTACCGTTATAGGCGACTTTAATGTCAGAAAAACCGATCGAGAATAACATAGTTTTAATGTCAAGCGCAATAAGACCAACGTCTTCAACTACCAGAATATTTTGGGTATAAAGCAACACATCCTCTTTCACTCTCTCAGGTACAAATATCGGGTAATGGACAACCAATAAACAGAAGGAAAAAAGTCTGAATGCAAAATATCACATTCTAAAAAAAAGGAATAACTATGAATTGAAGTTGCTTAAAATAATTTTATCTCAAATATAAAAATCTTAGGTCTTCCCTGGAGCTGATCATGGAAGAACATAATTATCTTACCGGGCAATATCCGCCTGGAACACCTTTCGGGGATAATACTAGCTGCCACAGCTGATTTTTAGTACGTGCCCGGAATGCCCCAGCACTAGACAGAAGAAAGTATGTCCACATTCTAAAAAACCGTTCGTTGTATTTACTTTTAAGCATACTCCAGCTATTCATAAAGTTGTAATACCAGGCCATCAGGGTTTTATCGTAATCTGCTCCGAAGTTATGCCAATCCTCCATTACAAATAATCCTTCAATGGCTTTACCCAGCTGGGCCACAGAAGGCAGCATTCCATTGGGAAATATATATTTGTGAGTCCATGCATCAGTCTCTTTCATTGAGCGGACCTCTCCAATTGTATGAAGCAGGAACAGCCCGTTCCTGGTTAAATTTTTTGCCGCGGTTCTGAAGTATTCGCGGTAATTTCTATACCCAACGTGTTCGATCATGCCCACTGAAACAATTCTGTCGAATTTTTCATTTACATCTCTATAATCCTGAAGTCTGACTTCCACCGGCAACCCTCTGCAAATCTCCTTTCCAAGAGCGGCCTGTTCCTTCGATACAGTTATACCCGTAACCTTAACATCATATTTTTCTGCTGCATATTTCCCGAAAGAACTCCAGCCGCAGCCGATATCAAGTACACTCATTCCAGGTTTCAGATATAGCTTCCTGCATATCAGTTCAAGTTTATTTTCCTGTGCTTCATCCAGTGTGGAGGCATCCTTCCAGTAGCCGCAGCTGTAGTTCATTCTCTTGTCAAGCATATGCCTGAAAAGGTCATTTCCGAGGTCATAATGCTTTTCACCTATAATAAACGCCCGACGGCGGGACTGCATGTTAATCAAATAAAAACCCGCAAGTTGAAGGGAGATTTTATAATTATGCTTAATTTTGTTCTGTAAGTCGGCATGGATAATCCGGTAAATTAGTTCATCGAGCTTTTCAACGTCCCACCAGTTATCCATATATGATTCCCCCATTCCGAGCTCCACCTCAGTAACAGCTCTTTTATAAAAACCCTCATGCTTAACCTTAATATCAAAAGGCCGGTCCCCATTTACCTTTACTTCGACCAGATTAAGCAGTTGTTCAACAAGCTTTCTGTACTTTTCGTTTTGCATAGCAGTGCCCTCTTTATTGTTTTGGAAACAAAAAGAATTAGTATAATTTTTTAATAATATATTATTTCATTAACTGAGAAGTTGTAACGAATGGTACCTTTTTGAATAAACCACTACCCGTTTAACCAAGCTGTTCAACTAATGGAAGGTGAAGTAGTTAAGCCTCCTGCAGGGAGATCATAAATTCTGAGGAGTATATTATATTCTTTTTAAGATCATCGAGGTGATATCATCGCTCTGGGGTTCTCCACTAACGTGTTTGCTTACATCTTCCACTATCCCAATAATAAATTCCTTTGCTGATTTCTCTGCATTATTTTGGAAGAATTCAATCATTCTCTCATCAGAATACTCTACTTCATCCTTGTTCATTGCTTCAGGGATTCCGTCGGTATAAAGGAAAAGTTTATCACCGGGTTCCATTACAAGTTTTTCTCCCTGGTATGGAATGCCGAAATCAAGCATACCCAGCCCTATTCCGCCCGCATCTATCTTGTCAAGCCTGCCGTCCTTCCTGAGAAGAAGGATCGGGTTATGACCCGCATTTACAATGTCGAGCTCACCGGTTTTTGAATCCAGTACGGCTATAAAGAATGTTATAAATTTATCAGGGGGTGATGCGTTATAAATCAGCTTATTCAGTCTGAAAGCCATCTCTGTTAAAGGAAGGTTAAACTCAAGATATGAATAAAGCGAGGCATTTAAAGTATTAACAAGCAGAGCTGCTGCAATACCTTTTCCGGCAACATCAGCTATTATTAATGCATATTTTCCATCACCCATATCTATACAGTCGTAGTAGTCTCCCCCCACCTCTCTTGAAGGAATGTTCTCTCCGGCCAGTTCATACCCTTCTATCAACGGCAGTTGGTCAGGAATTATCTGCTGCTGGATTGAAGCCGCGAGAAGAAGTTCCTTTTCTATCCTTTCTTTCTCAAGGGATTCCTTCAGAAGAAAATTATTTTCTATGGCTGTCCTGACCTGCCTCGAAATTGCTTCAAGCAGCATCTGGTCAAGTTCACCAAAATCAATAACTCCTTTACGGGTTTCTTTTTCTGAAAGAACAAACCTGTAAAGCATTTTCCTGAATTCAAAGGATGATTCAATTTTGTACCGGCTGTTTATGACCTTATCAGGAGGGAATCCCGGAGGAAAGGTAAACTGCAGTCCGGAAATCTCTTTACCGCCTGATATGCTTATTAAGGCGGATGATGAATTGGTTAATGACACCATCCTTGCAAGAGCCATCTCAAATAGGATATTTTGATTTTCAAACTTTGCCAGATCAATGCCGGTATCTATAAGGTTATTAAGCTGCAGGATTTTTTCATTTAAATCAAAAACAAACTGCTTTTCTTTTTTCTGATTAAGGAAGGATTCGTATGCACTTGAAAATACCTGCAGAAGTATCTGCAGTGTTATTTTGTCGAGGTCAGATAGACTATCACCATAGAGTTTGTTTCCAAGCAGGATTCCCAGGAAGGAGGAATCAGTAAGAGGCAGAACAACCGAAGCATTATACTTCCCTTCATTATAATACATCGTCTGCTGTTTATGCTCTTCAAAATATTTTTTATCAGCTTCCTCAAACTTTTGTGATCCTATTACTTTCCAATCTGATTCCAGGGCGGCCTTATGAAGCAGATGCAGATCAGTGATCATGAAATTGGCCCTGAGCAGATGCCCGAAGTTTTTAAAGATTCCCTCAAATGAATCAGATTGTGTTAATTTTTTAAATCCTCCCTGAAAGGATTCAGCCTGCAGCGAAAGTTTTTCAATTAATAAATTCTGTTCCATTAAATCACCATCTTATTTATATCTTAATGTTCTTCAGTTTACAATATCTATGCGAGTTCTTTCATTGCAGAATCAAGAGAATCCGCCATCTGTGCAAACTGGAATAAGCCCATTATCTTAAACGTTTTTTCTATCGAGGGATCCAGGTTGAGAAAAATTATCTTCCCCTCTCTCTCGTTTATCTGCTCTATTACCTCCAGCAGGTAGGAGATGCCGATTGAGTTAATAACCTTCGACTTTTCAAGATCGAACACTGCATTCTTTATCGGGTTTTCAGCAAAAAACTGAGCTATCTTTTCTCCTGCTGTATTGTTTATATAACCTTCCGTTTTAATAAGGAAAGTATTTTCCAGTTTTTCTGTTTGAAGATTAAATTCACCGTCCATATTACTTCCATTTAAGTTAAGTTTTTGATGATTGATATTTTTGTACCGGATGAGTCTGATTCAATCGTCATATCATCAGAAAGCGATTTCATCAATTTAATTCCCCATCCACGTTTATTGTCGCTGGTAATTTTTTTTGAAATCTCCGGAGATTCAACTGAGGCAGGGTTGAAACCTTTGCCATAGTCGGTCACAAGGATCGTAAGTTTTTCCTTGGTCATGAGAAATTCAACATTCACATATGGATTTTCCATTCCTGAATGTTCAAACCCGTTTATTATTGCTTCGTTTACTATCATTCTTGCTTCGCCGATCTTATCATTGGTAATACCAAGGTATTTACCCATTCTCTCAAGTCCCTCAACAGCAACAAGTTCTATGTTAGGTATGTTCGGGAGCTTGATCTTCAGGTTAAAGTTTTCGTCCATAAGTGTTTTAACGGAATTTTAGTGAATATAATATTATTTTGAGTTAAAAAGTAAAGAAGAAAAATTTGTCTCTCTTTTATCACTAACATCATTTATTTAACCTTCAGAACTATAAATGTTATATCATCTGCCTGTACACGTTCTCCCATCCATTCGTCTGCTGATTGAACAAGACTTTCGATAATCGATTCAGCAGGACATTCGGCAATTTCTTTGAATCTGTCTTTCACCCTGGGGTAATCGTACATTTCTTCATTATTATTCATTTGTTCAGGGAAGCCATCTGTAAGAAGCAGAAGTGTATCGCCAGGCTTTAGATCTTTTTCCACCATTTTGTAAGGAAATTTTTTCATTGCTCCCAGGGGCATTCCCTGTATAAGAATTTCCTCAACTTCCCTGGTATCCTTACTATAATAATATACCGGAGGCATACCGCCGCTGGTAATTGACAGCTTATAATCCATAATCCGTAACAGGCTGAATGACATCAGGATCCTGCCGAGTTTTATTTCTTTAATCATTGCAGTGCAATGACTCATAAAATCCCTAAGTTCAAGTTTAGCTGCATCGGATGTAAAAAATCCTTTCATCAGGGTAACCATAATACCCGCCTGCAGTCCGTGTCCGGTTGCATCACCAAAACCTATATGAAGCGGTGCGCCATCCTGCTTTATAAAGTCATAGTAATCGCCGCCTACTTCTGTGGCTGTCCTCATAAAGGCTGCAATTTCAAGATTAGGCAGCCGGGGTAGTTTTTTAGGCAGCATTGACAGCTGCATCTGTCTTGCTTCTTCCAGTTCCTTGGTTTTACGTTCATTCTCAGCCTCCACAGCGCGTTTCTCAGCTACCGTGGCTTTCAATCTCAGCTCGTTCTCACGGATCTGCGCTTTCTGCTCACGCCTGTTAAGCTCTATTTTCCTTGCGCCGTAAAGGACTCCAAAGAAAATTACTATATAAACTCCGTATGCAGTTTTCGTTCTCCACCAGGGGGGTGTAACTTCTATAAATAAATCTGCGCCTGTATTATTCCATATTCCATCATTATTTGAACCGATTACTTTAAGATTATATTTTCCGGGTGACAGGTTAGTGAATGTAATAGTGTGCTCCGTACCAAGCTGAATCCAGTTTTTATTAAAACCCACCAGCATATACTTATACCTGTTATCCGAATTATTATAGTAGCTTAATGCGGAGAACTGCAGATTTATAATGTTGTCTTTGTAAGTAAGTAAAGAGACTGTCGCGCTCTGAAATTCCCTTTTCAAAGATTGGTTTGCCTTCCTTATCATCTGTATTATAGCGTGAATATTCTGTGAATACAACAGGAGGAACATAAGTATTACCTCTTATGTTATCAGGATTAAATACATTAAAACCATTGTTGCCCCCGAATAACAGCCTGCCTGTTTTCTTATCCTTTGCAAATGCGCTCTGGTTAAACTCATTTCCCTGGAGCCCGTCCTGGTAAAAATAATTTGTAAATATTCCTGTCCCGGGATCCAGCATGGAAAGACCGTTATTGGTGCTTAGCCAGAGGTTACCGGAATTATCCTGAAGAATTCCGAATACAAATTCATTTGGGAGTCCGTCTTTCTCGCGGTAATTCTTAAACTTTTTCGTTTTCCTGTCATACCTGCTTAGTCCTTTTGTTGTACCTACCCAGGCTGCATCGTCCTTATCTATGAATACCCGGATAACATTATTGTCAGCAAGACTGTAAGGATCAGCAGGATCATTTTTCAGTTGAACGTTCTTATGACTGATAGGGTCGAAAATATTAATACCTCCGCCAAACGTTCCGATCCAGAGTTTTCCCGATTTGTCAAATGCAAGCGACCAGACCCTGTTGGAGCTTACAGAATTTGAATCGTTCTCATCATGCATATAGCGCACAAAATTTCCTGTAGCGGGATCAAGACGATTAAGTCCTCCATCATATGTACCGATCCACAAGAAGCCGTTTTTATCCTCGGCTAAAGCGTAAACCCTGTCATCAGAAAGAGAATTTATGCTGGCCGGGTTGTTTTTATAATACCTGAATTTTGAGGTAGAAGGATCGAAGGCATCCAGTCCGTTTCTCAGGTTGCCAATCCATAAAGTACCAGATTTGTCCTCAAAGAGAGTTTGTATTGAATTGCTAGATATTCCGTTTTTAACTGAAGGATCGTAAAGAAACTTACTGAACTTTTTCTTTTTATACTCGAACCTGTTCAGTCCGCCTCTGGTTCCTATCCAATAATCACCATTGGCAGAAGTACACAAGGAAAGTACAAAGTTATCACTCAGACTATTTTCATCGGAGGGATCATGTGTGAAATGGCTGAACACCTGGGCCCCGGGGTTAAAATAATTTACTCCTCCGGCATTAGTTCCAATCCACATCATACCACTTCGATCTTCATAAACAGACAAAATATTATTATCATTAAGACTCGTGGGATCAGCAGTATCATTTTTATAACTTATAAAGGTTTCATCAACGGGATTAAACCTGTTCAGTCCCCCGCTGGCGGTGCCTATCCATAAATTACGTCTGGAATCCTCGAAGATCGGCCAAACGTTATTATCTGAAAGACTGTTTGGATTACCGGGTTCGTTCCTGTAATGCAGAAAGGTTCCCGAATCCTCATCCAGTTTATCGAGTCCTCCAGCAGTTCCGACCCAAAGATTTCCTGTTTTGTCACGGTAAACAGAAAACACCTTATCATCGCTTAAACTTGATGGATCAAGCAGGATCGTGCATGAATTCAATGGTTTTTCCTGTGGCGGAATCAAATCTCTTCAAACCGGTAGGGGAACCCTGTCCGCCAGTCCACTCAACGCCGGAAGGATCGATGCAAAGTGCGCCAAATGTGCTATACCTGATATGATGTAAGTTCAGACTATCTTTGGGAATTCTTAGGAATGATTCGGTACGAGGATTATATCTTTGAAAGCCGCCGCCCTGGTTCTCTATATAAAGTTTTTCTGATGCATCTTCATAGATTGAGAAAATAAAATTGTTAATAAGACTGGTTGTATCCGCGGGATCATTTTTGAAAATTCTTAAATTATAACCGTCGTACCTGTTCAGTCCGTCCTGCGTACCGAACCACATAAAACCTTTTGAATCCTGGAATATGCAGGTGACAGAGCTTTGTGACAAGCCCTCTTCCACTGTAAGATGGTTAAAGGCAATATGATTCTGAGCTTTTACCGTCGAGAGGGACAAAAGCATAAGAACTGATACCACAGAACTAATTATTTTTATTCGGTAAATAAGCATACCTCAGAATGCAGGCTTCCATAAGCCTTCGAGTATTGAATAGTGTTTGAATAGACCAGTTCCCGAGCCTGCGGAGGCTCAGGAACCATATTTTATTTAACCAAAAGCATCTTTTTTGTTGAGGTGAAAGTGCCTGCACTTAATTGGTAAATATACATACCACTGGCTAAATTTTGCGCATTCCAGAAAACAGAATGATAGCCGGCATCCATATCTTGATTTACCAAGGTAGTTACAAGCTCACCAAGAACACTAAATATTTTTATGGAAACATGATTTTTCTCAGACAATTGATAATTTATAGTAGTGGAGGGATTAAATGGATTCGGATAGTTTTGAAGCAGTGCCATCTTATCAGGAACTACAAGTTCAGTATTTAATTCATTCTGCGGAGCCCCAGACTCTTTTTCGAGGGAAGGATGAATAAAGTATACCTTGCAACTCCCACCCAAGCTAATATCCCCTGAAGCGAAAACATCACCAGTAATAATACAACTTGTGCCTGCTGTAAATTTTCCTAAAGGACAAAAGATTATCCCATTCCATTTGGTACTACCGCTCATGTTAAAATCACCGTGTGTTTCGAGATAAACATCTTCGGGATTTCCGTTTAGGACGTTTACCCTGAAACTAGTACCAACGTTAACATTTCCTGTTACATAGATACGAATCTTACCTTCACTTACATCCAGGTTTAATTTTGAGCTGCCATTCATTGAGAAGGAATCGAAATAATAATCACCTGTACTGAGATTTAAAGATTTAGATGTACCCATATTTACAGTACCATATGACCCAGGACTAAGGGTACAGTTCGAGGTGATATTTTGGCCGCCTGAACTGAATTCTCTAATGGGTGGTAAGGTTACCGGGTTATAAGTTTCGGGTGGAGCAGGCGAACCATTTTCTGTAATAGTACCGGATATTATTGTGCTATTACTCTTAAATAATAATCCGGCTGTTGTTAAATCACCTTTTATCCTTACTGATGTACCCAGGGTAATATCTCCTGAAGCATCCAGATTACCATTTACCCTGGTGCTGCCGTTGAGATTAACGATATCACCTGACTTTACATTCCCGCCTATTAGGACGCTTGTACCCCCCTGCAATATTCCGCCGCTATTGACGTCGTCAGATATATGGGTGCTTCCTCCCAGGTTAACACTTCCATTAAATTTAATATACTGACCGATTATGCTCGTTCCACCATTGAATGAACCAGCCCCTTCCACACCACCCTCAATATTAGCCGAACCACTAATACTGATATTTGCATTGCTGGCTACTGAGCCATCGTAGACACGAACACTAGTACCAAGATTTATATTCTGGTTTGAGAATAGTGCATATGGAGGGAATTCCGTTACAGGTTCTTTGGGTTCTTCAGAAGTTGAAACAAAGCAGGAATGCTGTGTAGTAAGAAGATACTGACTGTTATTTACACTATCTCCGGGAACATTATCAGAAGCAATCACACTTATATCATAGTTTCCCTGCAGCACGGTATTAAGATCTATTGAGTAAAGACCATCTCCGGAAGGAGTCAGGAATCCAACCACTTTCTGTCCATCAGGTGAAGTAACCTGCACACTTACAATCGCATCATTAACGGGTTCACCAATAGTCTTTGTATGGTCTCCGAAGCTGCTGCTTTCACCTCCCTGCGTTATAGCTGCTTCAAGGTGGATATTAACCGGAACAGGATTTCCATTTTGATCACTTGTTAGTATATATCTCTCCTGGTCAGTTTTGAAGTCCAGCACATAATCCGAACCATTAGCCATATAAACACGGATAGGTTCAGATCCGGCAGAAGGAGGCGTGTTTTCTATAAGAGCATAAGTCCATGCACCAATTCCCGGATTATTTATTTTGAAATATTTATAGGGAGCCAGGGATCCCACGGTGTAACCATTGAAGAATTCGATATCATACCCGGCATTTGAAGCATTCAGATAATTATCCTGAGTAATGGCCTCAGCAGGCAAATTAGGTGGATTTGTAATAAATACTCCTGGTGGCAATAAAACAAGTGAATATTCACTTCCTCTCCAGGAAATTCCCATATCAAGCGCAGCACCCTGCCAGGATAATCCGCCCTGCCAGGAAAGTCCTCCCTGCCAGGAGAGTCCGCCCTGCCAGGAAAGTCCGCCTTGCCAGGAAAGTCCACCCTGCCAGGAAAGTCCACCCTGCCAGGAAAGTCCACCCTGCCAGGAAAGTCCACCCTGCCATGATAAGCCGCTCTGAGTATTAAAAAAATCACTGTTTATATCATCAGATAAATAAGATATCTCCAACCCAAGCAGGCGAAGCCAGAGAATATTTACTGCTGTAGGTATTTCATCGGAGCCTGAGACAGCATAATACTCTCCATGAGTTTTATTTGCCAGGTAGCTCATAAGATCCTGCTGAGCAGTTAAACCTTCAAAACCAAGAGTGTATATTTTTATGGCCGGATCAACATTCAGATCTGTAATCAGCGTAAAAGGCATTATCTGTCCGGCGCTGTATAATATTATTACTTTTTTATTAGAAGATGAACCCTGAAACAATTGTTCAGCCGCGGTAATTCTATCGGCAAGGTTACCTGTCGTGTTTGGAGATAACTGGTTAACCTTCACTAATTTTGAAGCAAAATCATTTCCCAAAGGCTCAGAAACCGAACCATTAATCCATCCGATTTTATCACCATTTCTTAATTTTGACAGAAGTTCAAGAGCAGAATTTTTAGAAGGAACGAATCCATTTAAGGCTTGTTGGGATGTAAATCCTTCTGTGCCGTCAAATACTAAGACTATGTCATAATAAACATCACTGAGATGACTGTAGATAAAATTTATTCCACCGATATCATAGGTGGTAACGTCTGACTGATTAGTATAGGATTGAGGATCTAAAAATCTCTTATTAGTTTCTCCCTTATTAATACGTCCATACATGGTAGCAGACTGATTGTTATTTTTCAAGTCGATGGTATAATTCAGATCTCCGGGATTATACATATCAGCCAAACCAGAATAATGCCCGGCTTCGTGAGTAGCAGCATTTTGAACATCCACCTTGTCAGGATCAGGATTGTTCGGATCAGGATTAGATACCCATGTGAAATGCTCACCCGTAGTAATCGAAATAGGATCACCATTAAAAGCCATGTCTACATCAGTCATTTCACCGTTCAGTGCATTATATCTAACTCGCGTAAGAGCCAAAACGTTTGTCGGGGCCCCGGTAGAGTCTTCCCATGCTGCTGATGTTGGAAACCATACTATGTTATTCACACCGTCGGCGCTGCCTCCCCATTTTTCAGAGCCAGGCAGAGTCTTCCGTGTATAGGATAATTGATCAAGGTTACTCCATGTATCGAATCCGTTCTGAACTTCATCATCAAAACCTCTGGCGACAACAGATGGAGCCACCTGATAATCGCTTTTTCCTTCTTTCCAGTGCAGAGGTATTCCGGCAAGGGTAGTGTTTACTTTGTAGTGGTCACCTTCATCCAGTGATCTCACAAGTGATTCTGAAAATTCAGAAGTACTCATAGGTTCAGATAAATTATTTAATCTTGTTGCAGTTGCACTAACTACCTCACCTTCCTGCAACACAATGTCCTTCAGATTTGCCAGGAAATCTGCTTCTCCGGAAATATCCGTTGTTACTTCAATCTCACCAAGATAATTTCTTCCTTCCTTATTGGTGCTTCCAGAATTAGAATAGAATTGTACCCTGTAGTTGAGAGCAGGCGTGCTGCTTAGGGTTCCCTGGATTGCAGTACCGCCCCGGATATCCGGCAAAGCAGTTTCATCCTGCCATGTATAAAAAGTATTAAGCGTAGGGTATGTCTGCGAGTCGTTTGCCAATGTATTTAGCCTGATACCCGGACCAACGTTATCATATATCGAATTGTAAAGCAGCGAATTATTGTTTCCGGATTCTACCCTGATACCGTCTCCATTATTAGTAACAACTATGTTACTATCCAATTTGTTTTCACTTCCGTTTATGATTATACCGGTACCCGAATTACCTGATATAGTATTCTGAAAAAACACCCAGCCATCAGAAGCACTAAGAGCAATACCGGAAGCTAAATTACCGTTTAAAGTATTACCTTTTAATATATTATTACTTGAGTTAATTGAGGATATGCCTCCTGAAGCATTAAAAGATATATCATTATTAACAATTTGGTTGTTGTTTTCTCCATCTAAGGATATACCGAAACCAGCATTACTTTGGATATTATTGGTGCTTAGAACCCCAACCTGGTTATTATTGCCTCCCGTAATAAAAGATATACCATCTCCTGCAGGATTTGTAATCGTATTGCCATTAATGTTGTTTGATGCCGAACCGACGGTAATACCTGAGATAATGTTAGAATTGATATTATTGCCGCCATTACCCATCAAAGTAAGTCCTGGTCCCGAAGTGCTGCTGAGAAAAAGGCCTTGCACGGTGCTTACGCCCGCCGATATTTTTAGCCCTCCATAAATGCCCTGGGTTTGTATCAGAGGTGTCGCGCTATATCCCCTTTGAACCGTACCGTCAAGGATAATTCCCTCACTTATTTCGGGTAAAACAGAAGTAGGCTGCAGGTTTAGTAAACCATTAGTTAAGATATAGAAGTACACAGTCTGTATGCCGGGTAAAACATTAGCTTCCTGGATGGCTGATCTCAAAGTAACCTTACCATTCCCGGCATCGGCTAGACCGTCGCCAGGGGACAAGTCAGGTAAATCCTGAGTAGAATTAACTACAAAAAAGGGAAGATGATCAGTATCTACAACATCCGTAATTCCATTTATTCTTAAATAATTCTTCTTTACAGAATAATCTTTTAAAACAGGGGTACCATAATAAGTAGTTATTTCAGTGAATGACCAACGTCCAAACAGATATGGCACAAGTGAAGATGGAATTGAGGAAGAAGGGTTACCATTACCATTGCAGCTGTTAAGTTCGTTTGAGCTTAATGCTTTTTTGAAAACTCTGACCTCGTCAATAAGCCCATGAAACGTATCATCCTGATAGCTGCCGATAAATAATCCAATTCCATTGGTAGAGCACTGATTTAAGGATATGCTGCTTGAAGCAGCGAGGTTACCATTATAGTAAAGCTTCAGATGTGACCCGTCATAAGTTCCTGTTAACCGCATCCAGGTAAAAGCGGGTAATGATGGGAACGTATTCGCAGTACTTACAGGCATACTGTTCCCAACAGAAAAATAGGCGGTGCCATCCTGAATATACATCGCAAAAGAAGAACCATCCTGAACAGCTCTTGTAATAACAGGCATCCGTTTCCCGGGGTTATCCCCCAGCAGGTAAACCCAGGTATCTACCGTTATTTTTTTGTTTGAGCTGGAATAATTGCTGTTAAAATAAGCGAATCCATCCTGGCTGGCATCCCCATTAACAGGTTGACCATCCAGTATCTTCAGTGAACCTGATGAACCATTAAACATATATGAATTATTGGTTTCATTCGCAAAAGATAAACCGCAGGCGGTTATAACTATCAACAAAGAAAGAAAAGCCCTGCTCGTATTGTAAAATCTTTTCATGTACTTCTCACAGTCTTAATTATTTAGTGAATGTTGTAATTCAAATAATTCGTCAATTTTATTGTGTTTTCAGATAGGCTTGAATCTCTTTTTTCAGCGAGGATATTTCCTTGTTATAGGAGGTAACAAGAGCTCCGTTTTTATCCCGGTACAAAGTTAATTTTCCATCTTCACCCCCGAGTACTTTATATTTCATATCTTTATCTCTTTTTACAAAAAGTAAAACTTCCTCTTGCTCACCAAACCTTGGCATATGCGAATACAATTCTCCAACTCCTCCAACCTCTCCGCCCGGGGTAATGAGTGAGAGACTGTTTCCAGAAAAGCTACCCTTTAAGCATTCATCCTTCTGAATAACAACATTTGTAAATATGCGCGATTTATCCTTATTCCAGGAAGAGTTTTGCTTTATAACTTTTCCGGTTAAAATAACATCAGCTTTTATTGATAGAGATTTAATTTCGGGTGGGGATGCCTGTGGATAAATTTGGATCTGAGCGAAAAAGACAACGAAAACGGCAAAGACAAGCAAACTGTCTTTCAACTTCATAGTACGCCTCCTGAGGTAATAATTTGTTTAACCTAATCTATAACTATTGATGAATCCTGTGTTAGGATTTTTCGTGCATAAATATGGATTTTAACAACACACTAAAAGAAAATGGACTGAGCACAGTACCAAAGCTCAATTAAATAGGGGGATGGGTGAAATATTAGGTGAATTATTTGCAAAAAGCAATAGTTTTCAAGTATAAATCAAATTAAATAATTAACGCTTGTGATATTTGAGGAAGAGTGGATCAAAATGATTCACCCTTCCTAATGGGTTACAACCTAAATGCGGCTGTGCTCGTCCAGTAGACTTTTTTCTTAGATGGGGTTCCGCCAATGAGGGCAGTATATAAAATTGGCTCCGGATCATTAGTAAGCAGTTTAATAGTACGCGGGTCAATTACGATTTCCAGGCTGTAAGACCCGCCCTGTGCGGGTTCAGATATCTCTTTGAAAAAGATACTGTTAGCACCTGACTCCTTTTCAAAATACAGATAAGCGAATAGCACGGCCGGGAAAGAAACATCCGAACCGGCAGGGCAATCGAACAAAAGAGAAAGTTTATCATTTTCAATACTGGCCGAATTCAATATAAGAGGAAGTCCTTCCGGGGTAATTAAATTCCTTGTGGTCAATGAGCCTTCGCGTACAAGTTTTGCATTATTCTTAATCAACCTCTGGTAGGAATTTGTGCCAGGCACCTTCGCATTTCTCCAGACCTCTTTAAGCTTCGGGACAGCATTAACCGATTTTGCAAGTGCCACAGTTGCAGCGAAGTTATTCCTGGCTGTTTTCGCTTTAACCGATTTGCTCACCTTCTGTTTTAAGGGACGAGAATAGGTAATCTGCTTCCCATATCGTATTCTGAGAATATAAGCCCCGATCCTACCTTTTATTCCCCCCAAAATTGATGTTCTAACTTCAGCCATTATTTACTCCGTTTTTTAGTACGCCGAAATATAATAAGCTTAATTCTGGAAGTCAAGCGTATGTGGAGCGTATGTGGAGCGTATGTAGAAGCGTATGTGAAGCGTATGAGGAGCGTATGTGAAGCGTATGGGGAGCGTATAAGGAGCGTATATGCTAGGTTCATTGGATGAACAAAAGTGGGAAAAATCCGGCTATTAAAGGACGCAAGCCTGGAGAGTTCTGGACCTATATGTCTCAATATGGGTCAAGTTTCAGACTCAAGAATTTTACGTTAATCCAGTTTCGGATTTACTTCGGGAAGGTAAAGAATTTTTACACAGAGGATGATCTTCTCAAGTAAGCAGCAGGTTCGGGTGGGAAGAGGCGAATTGAGGCGTATGAAACAACCTTCAGGATACTTGAATCAAACGATGAGCATTTTTACAATATCGAACTTTTCGGTTACCATTGGCCTCTCTACGGCATCGGGTTATCCGACGGAGCGCTGGAAAAACTTTACTCACTGAATGCCGAAAAGATTCTACAGAAGTAGTACATTCTACCCCTGAACAGGGCGAAAAGGCTTGACAAAAAGCAGAATTGGTTTTATGTTTGGATTCCTTTTTCAAAGGAATTGCACGCCAAATTTTGTAAGAATTCCGGGAAACCGGAGAAATTCCGCGATAGCTCAATGGTGGAGCATCCGGCTGTTAACCGGAGGGTTGCAGGTTCGAGTCCTGCTCGCGGAGCCAATAAGCCCTTATCATCTAAGGGCTTTTTTATTACTAAGAATCTGGTGGGGGATAAAGTGGGTTACCGGCTATACAATCTCAAATCCAATTCAGTTGATAAATATTATATAGGTATTTCTCAAAATCCTGAAAGATGAATCTGCTATTACAATACTTAGCTTGACATTTACTTCAGAAGCAGCAATTTTTTTGTACTTACATACTTCTCTGCTGTTAACCTGTATATGTACATTCCGCTTGCATACCTGTTTGCATTGAACTTTACTTCTTTATAGCCTTCATCCTGTTTCTCATTTATCAGTGTTGCGACTTCACTTCCGAGTATATCATAAATCTTTAATGTTACATTTGCGGCGGCAGGAAGCTGGTATTGTATTGTAGTTGCAGGATTAAAGGGATTCGGGAAGTTTTGCTCAAGCCTGAACTCACTTGGTGCAAGAAAATTAAATACAAAGGTTTTCATCATCATAATGCCGTTTACATCTCCTATGGAAAACTCGATTGAGTCTTTTGTGTTTACAGGTGCGTTCCGTTTTACTTCAAATCTGAAAGTTGCTTCTTTTTCTTGAGTGGCTTCAATAATCGAAATTGTATCGGTTTCATTCTCAAAATTAAGGGCGGGGCTTTTTCTTAAAAGATTAACAATCACATTATCGGCGTTGTTTTTATCCGAAATATTAGCTACTGTAAGTTTTATCTGGTTGCCTTTTGTTCCCGGCTGTAAATCATAAACTGTTTGTGCACCTGCAACAGCAATCAACAATAAAACAAATATCATTGTTTTCATTTTAAACCTCTTTTTTTGTGTTGTCCCAAAGAGACTTTAATTTCATTTACTTTCTTTCCTGCTATAAATATTTAGCTCCTCCAAAGGAATTCTTCGGACTACAGAGCTTTTTTCTTGTCTACTTAAGACAGCCTACTGCAGACTTAAAATAATATGTACAATATTGTTTACCGAAAGGTCCTGCTGCACATCCTGGTGAACTGTGCCAAGAGCAGCACGGAATGACAGGTTTGCAGGAAGCAGCTCTTTGGTAATTTCACCGTTCGAATTTGTTGATCCGATTTCTCTCCACGCACCTGAGTAATATTTTACATCTGCGTTATTTACCGGCTGGTTCTGTTGATCCTTTACCTGTACTGTGCAGAGAACAGTTGAGAATGTAACTGTTGGATTAGTATTTAAATCCTGCTGCTTATCTTTAGAAACATATTCATAGGTCATTCTGAAGCTGTAATTATTCGGCAGCAGTTCTTTATTAGCAACTCCATTTACTGTTGTCCCAAAATCTCTCCACGCTCCCGCATAATATTGAACCGTTCCCTGGTCTATTAAGCTGCCTGTACTATTTTGTAATTGTACAGCGGCATTAACTGTCTGGAATATTACAGTCGCATTTGAACTTATATCCTGCTGTTTATCGTTGCTGCCATACTCATACGTCATTCTGAAACTATAGTTAACTGGTAGAAGTTCTTTTGATGCAACACCATTAACAGTTGAACCGAAGTCTCTCCAGGCTCCGGCATAATATTTTACAGTTCCTTCATCAATTAATTGTCCTGAGCTGTTTTCTAATTCTACCTGTGCGTTTACAGTATGGAATGTATAAGTATTATTTTGCGCTGGCACATTATTAACCGTTTGATTTGCTCCCTCATAAAATACTCTTACACTTATATTTGGTTTTGTTGTTATTACTGTAAATGTTCCATCCCCGTTATCTATAGCATCTTTCCAGCTTGTGTCATAATATTTAACGTTGCTGGCAGGTATTTGTGTTCCTTCGCTGTTTTTTAGGTTAACGAGGAGGTTGGGATTTTGTTGCGGTTCCGGCAGCCTGTCTAAAATGTATTGTGCATTCCAGTGAAGAAACTTCCAGCCTTCAAGTGTTACAAAGCGAGGATCGGGATTAAGTGAATCTGCATAAACTAAATCAACAGTGTCCTGGAATGATTTGATTTTCGATCTGCAAGCGAGTGAATCTCCGTTTTGTAAGCTGGTTTTAGCTGATTGTATGTTTAATTGTAATTCAGCTTTAAATTCTAAGTCCCCCATCCAATAATAATATGTAACCGTATCTATGGTTTTGAATAAAGTATCTATCTCGTTTAAAATGGGGAGATTCTCTGATTCAATTGGATTTGGAGGCTTAAAATCATGAAGAAACCAACTTATATTAGTTCGAATATCTGAAGAACTCTCATGTGCAAACCAATTACTCAAAAAATTAATAAAATTAGGTTGTAAATAATTTTTAGAAATTTGTCCACTTTTAATTGATGGATAAAAAGGTATATAGTCATATCTTAACTCTGCATTTGACTCGCTTGGAATTGCTTGTATACTTCTTTGTGGTTGATGCAAAGGGTCAATTGCATTTAATTCATAAAATAGATTTAGTTTGTTTGTACCTGAAAATTCATTAAATTTTTGATTAATAAGAGATAGGGTTAAGCTGTCGTTAATTGTATAGAGGTAACTCGATAAAGTTGACACTCTATCACTTTCTGTAGAATTCATTATTGATTGCTTAAATAAGTCTTCAACTTCATTCTTATAGTTTGGGCTATTGGCGTAAAGCCATAATCCATTTAGAGCAATATCTTGATACTTACTGTTTAAAAATGCATTATTAACTATATCATAATTGACATAGATTCCTGCTTCTGCTAGATAGCGGTCAGCAATTAATTTATCTGTTAAATAGTCCATCGAATCAATTGCGGCAATCAATCCGGGAATTGCTGAATTATCACCTAAATATCCTCTTATAATCTGATCAGTTGTGTACTTTTTAAGATAAATGCCATATAGAGGATTGGATCTATCAGAAATAAGTTGTGTATTTAAATTATTTAGTAACCATTGTTTTTCTATGTTTTTATATTTATAGGCTAAATAAAACGCGGCTACTTTATAACTATAAAAATTCAAATTAGAATCTGCAACTGCAGACTTAAGATAGGCAACCGATGTATCTTTTGGGTATTGAGTAATATTTATTGACCATAAACTTTGTGAGAAACTATTCGAAACAGATATAAAAATTATTAGTAGAATTAAAGATTTCATTTTGTATTCCTTTTAATTAATTCCAATACATTCAAAATCTGTTGGATCGTACCAATCTTGTAGTTTTCCCCAACTCAAAATCCTTCCGCGAATCTCACGGTAAGTTTCTCTGGCAGCATTATCTGCCTTAATTTCAGAAGTATATTGAAGAAAAAAACTCGGGTCGATGCCAGGAAGGCATAATACAGGTTGTGTTCCTTCTATTGTTTTAATGTCTCCACCATCATGAATATTTGGAGCTAATAAATATTTTCTTATAGCTCCTGCCCAAGTAACGTCACCAAAATAGGGAATATTTAATGCATCTTCTGAACATTTGATCTCATCATTTTTCACTCTGCTGTATTCATTTTTTATTTGGGCAAAAACCTTTGTATTTAATTTATCCTTAACGTAAAAAATAATATCACTATTATGTTTACCTTCATGTACATTTATTCCTTTGTTGAATACATATTTAAAGTGATTAGGTAAACAAGGAAATGTATATACTCCGATTATCCAACTGTTTAGATCTTCTAAAACCTTCTTAAAATCACTGCAATTTTTAATACTGTTCGATAGTAACGAAAAATCATTTGCATCGCCTAAATCAATTAAAATTCGATTGGAAATGAAAGTTGCACATATATCAGAAAAAATAGGTACTCTGACGTTTTTTACTTTAAATCTCCATAATGGTTTATTTGTATCACTTTCATCCAGGCAAGCGGTTACAATTACGTCTTCAGAAAGTTCATATACAACTTCTGGGGTAATGTTAGAATGAGTTCCTATTCTATCCATTACGAAAGTTAACCCGATATCTGAATTTTCATCTCCTTCTTTGCACCCTTCTCCAGCATCCGTATTTTTTGTTGTTCCTGTACTTGGATCTATCCAACTCCACGGAGTACTGAATTTTAAATTTTCAATTATTCCGACACCTTCATCATCAAATTGTTGAATTGGAGGATTATTACAGACAATAATTTCTTCACCACACCCGTTCTCCTCAACGTTCACTTCACCGTAACCAACAAGTGTTGTCGGTTCAGGGATAATAATAAAGTTTGGCTCAACCGAATCTCTTCTAATCTTCCCACTTTTTTCGGAAATATTATTTAATCCTTTGTAATTGTTTTTTCTTTTAACCGGATTTGCAACCGGCTGGTAAGCCTCCCTCAACAGTTGTTACCTTTATTTTAATCTTTGCTGATTCAACTCCTATACTATCCTTTGCAATTATTTTGAAACCCTGCGGTATTTGGGTAAAAGCAGATAGTGTATCACCACTAAGGCTGTCAAGCAAAACTCCGTATTCTGCTCCTTCTATAATTTCCACATCAAAGAGTTGATCTGGATAAAATTCTTCATAACCGTAGGGTAATATTTTCTTAACAATTACTTTTGTCGTATCTCCGGGTGAGATCGTAGGATTAGAAAATTCAACTAACAACTGGTCCGGCGGGTTCTCGTTATGCCTAACCGGGAAACTGAATTCAACTGTGTTTATTTCAGGATCAGAAGGAATACATTGTATTGTAACTATTCCAGGCTGGTTTTCATCGGGTTGTGTACCGTCTGCAATATATTTATATCTTTGTCCGAAAATAAATCCAGCACCGTTTTCAGTATAAATATCAGTAAAGTCTAATCCTCCTGTTTGTGTTTCGGTATCATATAATTGTCCGTATTCCTGTCCATTTGTTATTTCCAGGTTAAAGCTGATATCAGAAGGAAATTTGCCTCCGCATCTGTAACAACCCGGATTACCCTGGTAATAAGTTGCCGGTAATTGTGCATATATATCTATCGGACGGCTGTAAAGATGAGGTAATGTGTCGGTGTCGGTTAAATTATTTAAGTTGAGAATAGGAGTTTCTACAATTGAATGGAAAAATATATCGTCACCACCCTGATATGATCTTTTCATTATTATCTCAGTTCCCGGAGGAATATCTCTTGCAAAATGTAAAGTATAAAATGATGGGAACTGCTTCTGCTCGTTTCTGCAATTTTCATTTCCTGCCCATTCGCCTGTGCCGATTAAATCCTCTCCTAAAATATTAGTCAGTACACTGCCAATAATTTGAGGTTCAATAAAAACTCCGGTTTCCGGATCTGTATAGCCTGCTTTCTGAATCCAGCAATATTCTTCTCCCTCAGTTATTTTAATATCATAGTAAACATCAGGCAGAAGAGCATAATTACTAAAATAATTTGCCTGGTAATTGAATAACTGCTGGTAAGGATCAATAAATAATATACTGCCATTCCATATAACCTGGTATGGATTGTAGAAGTCGGTCGAAACGTACCAGGGTCCGCAGGGTGTATATTCTGCAACTGGATAGTTAGCAACTATTTTCTGAGGATCTATTTCCACTCTGTCCTCAATTATTGTTTGCGCAAATGAAGGTTTGTAGAATTTAACTACACAACAGGCAATCAAATTGGTGCAGCAACTTTACATCTTCTCTATTACTTTCCTCTTTCCTCTATCCCGATAAATGTAACTTCTATTCATCCTTCCCTTAAATTATTCTCCCTTATTAAACATTCTTTTGCTGTTATTAGTATTTAATGAACTTAACTTCGGAGAGTTCATATGAATTTTCTAATTCCCAGATGAACTCTCCTTCCGAACTTTTTCAGGTTGACTTAATTTATTTTTATTTCTTTTTGACTATTGCATATGATAGAAAGTGTTGCAAAGACCTAAGTTTGTCAGTCTGAGCTTGTCGAAGACTTATTTTATGAGACAAATTCACACTTCGATAATCTCAGTTTGACATTAATATTGGCTTACAACTCTCCCCACTCTGAAGACTGAGTACTATCGATTTGTTCATTCCTAATACGATCATTTATTTTTATTTATTAATTGTCCATTGTTAATTTTTAACCTGCCTACACGGCAGGCAGGTTGCCTATTGTATATTCAAAACAATTTGCACAATATTGTTTACCGAAAGGTCCTGCTCTACATCCTGGTGAACCGTACCGAGAGCAGCGCGGAATGACAGGTTTACAGGAAGAAGTTCTTTTGTTATTTCACCGTTCGAATTTGTTAATCCGATTTCTCTCCACGCACCTGAGTAATATCTTACATCTGCGTTATTTACCGGCTGATTGTTCTGGTCTTTTACCTGCACTGTGCAGAGAACAGTTGAATATGTCACTATTGGATTAGTATTTAAATCCTGCTGCTTATCTGTAGAAACATATTCATAGGTCATTCTGAAGCTGTAATTATTCGGCAGGAGTTCTTTATGAGAAACTCCATTTATTGTTGTCCCAAAGTCTCTCCACGCTCCCGCATAGTATTGAACCGTTCCCCGGTCTATTAAGCTGCCTGTACTATTTTGTAATTGAACTTCCGCATTCACTGTCTGGAATATTACAGTCGCATTTAAACTTATATCCTGCTGTTTATCGTTGCTGCCATACTCATACGTCATTCTGAAGCTATAGTTAACTGGTAGAAGTTCTTTTGATGCAACACCATTAACAGTTGAACCGAAGTCTCTCCAGGCTCCTGCATAATACTGAACTGTTCCTTCATCAATTAATTGCCCTGAGCTGTTTTCTAATTCTACTTTGGTATTAATTGTATGAAATGTATAAGTATTGTTTTGTGCAGGAACATTATTTACAGTTTGATTTGCATACTCATAGAACATCCTAACACTAGCATTTTGTTTTGTTGTTATTACAGTAAATGTTCCATCACCATTATCCATAGCATCTTTCCAGCTTGTGTCATAATATTTAACATTACTGGCAGGTATCTGTGCTCCCCGGCTGTTTTTTAAGTTAATGAGGAGGTTGGGATTTTGCTGGGGTTCTGGCAACCTGTCTAAAATATATTGAGCATTCCAGTAAAGGAAATTAAGACCTTCTATTGTTACAAATTTGGCATCTGGGTTAAGTGAATCAGTATAGACTTGATGCACACTATTTTTAAAAACAATTAAATTTTCACTACATCCTAACGAATCATTTTCCTGTAAACCTGATTTAGCAGTATATATATAATTGAGAAGTTCATTTTTATAAGTTATTTTGCCAGCCCAACTATGATTAAATACAGAATCAGTAACGTTAATTAGATGATTAATCATTTCTAATATTGTCTCTGAGGAATCAGGTTCTGAGGGGTAAAAATTGTTTCTGAACTCATCAATCAAATTATTAATAATTGAGGATGATTCTTGATTCTTATATTCGTCTATGAAACTAACCCATTCAATACTAAGGAATTTTGTTGATCTTAAGCCTAGCTCAATCATAGTTAAATCAGGGAAATATTTTTGACGGTAATATTCATCCTGTTCTAATTGTAGTATTTGTTTGGTATAATCAACTTCATTGTCAGGATTGATCGTAATTAAATCATTAAAGAATAATTGTCTTTCTACACCATTAGTTTGATTTATCTTATCCCAGCATATCTGTATTGCAGCTACTTTATCGATGCGAGCTAATCTATATTCTAGAATGAAGCTTATATCACTTTTATCCTGAAGATTATTAATTTGATTTATGTATAAATATTTTACTTCTTCTTTATATTCATTCAAAGCACTATAGTATGGTAAAAGCAGTAATAGATGTGTTTTTGAATAATCAAAATATTCCCTACTATATATACCGATTTGGGAAAGGTTTAAAGCAGCAAGTTCTCTGAAATTATTCATGGGTTGTGTATTTCTGAAAATCGAATCCATACCTGCTATTGCGTTACTATCATCAAGAGATCCCCTTACTAACTTATCAATATAATATTTTGCCCAACTACTATATTGTTTATCCAGAGTATTTGTTGAATCAACTTTAGTATTAAGATTATTAAGTAAGAATTGTTCTTCTGAAAGTCTATGGTAATACACTAAATACTTTGCTGCTGCCTCATACTTCTTTGGCTCAGAGTTATTATCAAGAATAATATTTTGCAAAGCTATAATTGAAGTGTCTTCCATAATAAATGATAATTCGTATTCATTTGGTTTAATGGGTCCCCAGTTTATTTGAGCCATTAATAGGCTGTCTGAAAAAATATAAATCAATATTAGAAGTGTTTTAGTCAATTTCATTTTTTATTCTCCTTGATTGATTCTATGGATACCAAAACAATTTCTAAACCAAGATCTTTGCGGATCTGGTGGTGCAACCCAATCGTAAATTGCGTTATAGAGTGCTATATAGATTGGTTTAGCAGCCAAATCAGCTTGTATTTCTGAATTTGGTACCCCAGAATCCTTATCAGTTCCCAACCATTTTTTAAGGTCATTATAATCATTAAATAGAAATATTAATAATTGTTTAAAATTATCTTTTCTCATATTTATAGCATTCTCAGGACAAGAATATTCTGAATGTAATAGAGTAAAGTTTTGTTTAATATCAGGAAAATGTTCATTATCCATTTTATCTTTAATTAATATCTTCATTTGTGAAACATGTTTATCTTCATGTGCTTGAACTGCATTGCTTGAGAAAACGGGAACAGTTGGATTTATTCCTTTTGATCGCTGTATATATGCTCCATCTATTTGCCATTGGATTCCTTTTAAAATATTACTTAATGTGCCACAGTCAAAAATATACGTATCTAATAGATTTTCATCTGAACCATCTCCAAAATCCACCCAATTCCGTGCTTTAGGTTCAGTAAGGCATAATGTATTCATTATAGGTATTCTAATATTTAAAAGATTAAATCTCCATTTTTCATTACTGGGATCTGATTTATCAAGGCAAGTTTCAGCCACCATGTCATCCAATGCTTTATAGCTGCTTCCTATTGAAACCATGAAATAAACTTTACCAAATTCTAATTCATTTGGATTATTTGGCGGCTTATAATTGCAGCCATCTCCAATGTTAGTACTTTTTTGTATTCCGTTTTCATCAAGCCAATTCCAATTATCATTAGAATGAACCTCCTCAAAAGATGATTCATTTAATTTTTGAGGATCAAGAGAAGTGCATTCAACAATTTCCTCATTACACCCACCCGCCTCAACCACCACTTCTCCATAACCTTTCTTTGCAGAAACCAAATCACCACCAAAACAAGTTCCTCCAACGATAATTATATCAGGCAATATTTCATCTTCATTTTTTATACTTTCATTTTGTGTTTTGAGCGATTTATTCTCAATTTTATTTTTTATCTCATTGTTTTTAGGATGTGTTGTGAGTTGTTCTACTAAACCCACGCCTATTCTTACAGTTTCTTCATCGTTCTCAATGCTGTCTGCAGCAGCAAATAATATTGGCTGCGGTATCCCACTGAAATAAGCTGAGGTATCTGTACCATTTACTAATGCTCCTGCTGCACATCCTTCCATCATTCCTACTTCGAATAATTGGTCAGGAGGGAAATCTTGTACACTTCCGTCATACATTTGTTTCTTAACCGTAATCAATGCCGTTTCGCCAACTGAAATTGTGGCTGGATCTATATTAACTAATAAATCATAGGTTTGCACGGTAACTTCAATTATAAGTTCATTACAATCCCAGTCATCTCCGGCTGCTTCAAAACCTATTTGATAAATATTATCTTCTATTTGTGTAATAATAGCACCAGCTTCATATCCCTGGTATATTGTTCCCCAGCTATTATAATACCAGTAAATTCCAAATTCAATATTTGTTCCCGGAGGATAACCCTGAGATTCCCAGGTAAAACCAATGTTCCTATTACCGTATTCAACCAATGTTTGGTGTTCGGGTTGTCTTAATAATAAATCAATTCTTGAACTGCCGGCAGCTTCGCTAAATATAATTCTTGCGGTTACCTTCCCTCCTTCGGGTAAATTTATTGTTGACACGGGATTATCAGATTGGAATTCCTGTTTCTGTGTAATTGACTTCTCCCCGCCCCTTAAATAAATAGAATCAGGAAAGACTACCAAAGGATTTTGACGACCAGGTGAAATATTAGGGTTTATTTCCACCCTGTCCTCAATAATTGTTTGTGCGAATGCGAACGAAGAAACTACAAGAGTAAGTAAAATTATGGTGATTTTGTTCATAAAGGCTCCCCAAAGCTAGATTGTCCCTATTATTTGAATGAATAATATAGAAAGAAAAATTAAGAGTCAAGAATAATATTGCTTGCTCGATTAATTCTTAGTAGGCACAATGAATTTATTAATGTGTATCAACTAAGTGTAGATACTAATTACAACCGCACTTTTTATTAAAAGTAACTTTGAAAGGGAAATAACTTTTTTAATATAAATCGGAAATCCGACGTGATATTTTTTCGAGTTCTCTTTTCGCTCGCGGAGCCAATAAAGCCCTTATTACATAAGGGCTTTTTTATTACTAAGAATCTGGTGGGAGATAAAATGGGTTGCCGGTTATACATTCTCAAATCCAAATCAGCTGATAAATATTATATAGGTATTTCTCAAAATCCTGAAAGATGAATCTGCTATTACAATACTTAGCTTGACATTTACTTCAGAAGCAGCAATTTTTTTGTACTTACATACTTCTCTGCTGTTAACCTGTATATGTACATTCCGCTCGCGTACCTGTTTGCATTAAACTTTATTTCCTTATATCCTGCATCCTGTTTCTCATTTACCAGGGTTACAACTTCATTTCCCAATACATCGTAGATTTTTAGCGATACATTTGATGTTGAAGGAAGCTGGTATTGTATTGTAGTTGCAGGATTAAAGGGATTCGGGAAGTTTTGCTCAAGCCTGAACTCACTTGGTGCAAGAAAATTAAACACAAAGGTTTTCATCATCATAATGCCGTTTACATCTCCTATGGAAAACTCGATTGAGTCTTTTGTGTTTACAGGTGCGTTCCGTTTTACTTCAAATCTGAAAGTTGCTTCTTTTTCTTGAGTGGCTTCAATAATCGAAATTGTATCGGTTTCATTCTCAAAATTAAGGGCGGGGCTTTTTCTTAAAAGATTAACAATCACATTATCGGCGTTGTTTTTATCCGAAATATTAGCTACTGTAAGTTTTATCTGGTTGCCTTTTGTTCCCGGCTGTAAATCATAAACTGTTTGTGCACCTGCAACAGCAATCAACAATAAAACAAATATCATTGTTTTCATTTTAAACCTCTTTTTTTGTGTTGTCCCAAAGAGACTTTAATTTCATTTACTTTCTTTCCTGCTATAAATATGTAGCTCCTCCAAAGGAATTCTTCGGACTACAGAGCTTTTTTCTTGCCGACTTAAGACAGCCTACTGCAGACTTAAAATAATATGTACAATATTGTTTACTGAAAGGTCCTGCTGAACATCCTGGTGAACTGTGCCAAGAGCAGCACGGAATGACAGGTTTGCAGGAAGAAGTTCTTTGGTAATTTCACCGTTCGAATTTGTTAATCCGATTTCTCTCCACGCACCTGAGTAATATCTTACATCTGCGTTATTTACCGGCTGGTTTTGTTGGTTTTTTACCTGTACTGTGCAGAGAACAGTTGAATATGTCACTATTGGATTAGTATTTAAAATCCTGCTGCTTATCTGTAGAAACATATTCATAGGTCATTCTGAAGCTGTAATTATTCGGCAGGAGTTCTTTATGAGAAACTCCATTTATTGTTGTCCCAAAGTCTCTCCACGCTCCCGCATAATATAGAACCGTTCCCTGGTCTATTAAGCTGCCTGTACTATTTTGTAATTGAACTTCCGCATTCACTGTCTGGAATATTACAGTCGCATTTAAACTTATATCCTGCTGTTTATCGTTGCTGCCATACTCATACGTCATTCTGAAGCTATAGTTAACTGGTAAAAGTTCTTTTGATGCAACACCATTAACAGTTGAACCGAAGTCTCTCCAGGCTCCTGCATAATACTGAACTGTTCCTTCATCAATTAATTGCCCTGAGCTGTTTTCTAATTCCACCTGTGTATTTTTAGTATGAAATGTATAAGTATTGTTTTGTGCAGGAACATTATTTACAGTTTGATTTGCGTATTCATAAAACACTCTGACACTTACATTTGGTTTTGTGGAAATAACTGTAAAAGTTCCATCACCATTATCCATAGCATCTTTCCAGCTTGTGTCATAATATTTAACATTACTGGCAGGTATCTGTGCTCCCTGGCTGTTTTTCAGGTTTACGAGAAGGTTTGGGTTTTGTTGTGTTTCTGGTAATCTGTCTAAAATATATTGAGCATTCCAATGGAGAAACTTCCAGCCTTCCACAGTTACAAAGCGTGGATCTGGATTTAGTGAATCTGCATAAACTAAATCAACAGTGTCCTGAAATGATTTGATTTCCGATCTGCAAGCAAGGGAATCTCCGGTTTGTAAGTCGGTTTTGGCGGTAATCAATACAGACTTTAATTCATTTCTGAAAGATAAATCACCAAACCAGCTATAAGCAGTAACACTATCAATATAATTATTTAAGCTGTTTAATAACCCAATGGTTGGTTGAGTTGAATCCGGAATTATAGGCACAAAGGTACTTAAGAAGAATTTTTTAACCTGGTAAGTTGAAGAAGTTGTGTCTGAAATGGCAAGTTCATTAAGGAAGTTTACAAATTTTGGCTCTAAATATCTCTTTGAGATACTCTCCCAATGCAAAACTTTATAGGGAGTCGGCAGATATTCAACCCTGAATGTATCATTTGGTTCATTCTGTAAGGCAAACATACTTCTTTCCGGTTGACCATCTTTATCATAAATACTTAAATCTCTAAAATAATTATATCGTTCTTTCCCAGTCTTGTTTCTAAAATATTCATCAAGGATTTCCACTTCGGCACCAGGTATAAAACCTAAATAGCCTGCTTTGCTGATAACGCCATTATAATCACTTTCGCTATAGACTTCATTTATTAAGATAGTTTTTATCCCATCCCTGTAATTCTCATTTCGACTATAAAGCGAAAACAAAAATAAAATATAAGGATCTTTATTACCGCCATAATATTCACTCTTAAGAAAATCATAATAATCATAGACACCCGCTTCAGCAAGATGACTTATAGCATATAATCTGTAGGAGTTTTTTCCATCATTTGCAATCTCTCTCATCTTATCAATTGCTGCAGTTGAACCTAAAAGACCTAATATATAAGCATCTGTATAAAATTTATTCCATTCCGAACTGATCATAAATTTTGGTATACTCGAATCTATTTCGGTATTTAAATTATTTATAAGAAATTGTGCTTCAGTATCTTTATAGAAATAATATAGTCTTGATACCGCCCCACTATACAATTCTGATGATTGCATCCAATTGTCATTAACAACTATACTCTTTAAGCTATCTTCAGTTAAATTCCCAACCTCATAATTGTATCGAGCATTATAGCCATAATCATATAACCACAGACTTTGTGAGACTGAGTTAGTGATGCAAAATATATATATCAAAATTATTTTAACTATGTATTTCATTTCTTCTCCTGTTTTTCGATGTTTATTTTAAGGTGTGCAGGTTTGACCTTCGCAATCCAGATAGCCTGCAACAATTAAATTACACCACCAACTTTGTTGTTTTGCCCAATTTTTGATGTTCTCTTTTATTTCATCATATTCTGTTCTTGTTAATTCATCTGCTTCAAGTTCTGATTTTGGAACAAAACATCCATTCTTAACATCATAACCTCCGCGACGTTCAAGATCATTTGCATATTTAAGTTCATCATTTAATATTTTATAAATTTGTTCAACATATTTTATTTTATTATTTCCAAATCCAAACTCCGCATTCAATGCATCTACAGGACATTTATATGCCCCGGCCGAAGTTTTTTCCAAATAATACGCTGATAACAGTTGCAAACCATCTTGTCCATTCATCTCTTTAGAAATGGAAGCCAAGGGAAATGCTTTTGTTCCGCCTGCTTTTAACTGCTGAAGGTGAATACTTTCGTGTATTTTAATTCCTGCAGAAAAATAGAATTTGTGTGGCGGCGTCTGTCCGCATTGCCAATAAGGACCAGTCCACCACCAATCTAAAGTTGCCATAACATTAGAATAGTCCGTACAACTTTTAATATTATCAGTTAAGATAGTTAAATTGGTGCCGTCACCTAAATCAATAAATCCGTTAGCTTTAGGGCGTGCGGGACAATGATCCATAAATATTGGTACTCTAATATTTGTAACATTGAATCTCCAATAATGATGGTCCGGGTCATTTTTATCAAGGCAAACTGCTATTTTCATATCATCCAGCCTTTTATATATTAGTGCCGAAGCAAAATCGCCAATGCTTTCCATTATATAAGTTTTTCCATATTCATTGGGTTTGATATCATAGTCACAAGCAGTACCCGTATTAGTTACTTGAGAATTTCCTTGATCATCTATCCATTGCCAGGTTTGATTTTCGCCTAACACACTAACGGTTCCAATCTCTTCAAATAATGGTGGGCTCCAATTATTACATTCAACAATTTCCTCATTACACTCATCCCCCACCACCACCACTTCACCATAACCAATAAGGGTTGTCGGTTCAGGGATAATAATAAAGTTTGGCTCAACCGAATCTCTTCTAATCTTCCCACTTTTTTCGGAAATATTATTTAACCCTTTGTAATTGTTTTTTCTTTTAACCGGATTTGCAACCGGCGGTAAGCCTCCCTCAACAGTTGTTACCTTTATTTTAATCTTTGCTGATTCAACTCCTATACTATCCTTTGCAATTATTTTGAAACCCTGCGGTATTTGGGTAAAAGCAGATAGTGTATCACCACTAAGGCTGTCAAGCACAACTCCGTATTCTGCTCCTTCTATAATTTCCACATCAAAGAGTTGATCTGGATAAAATTCTTCATAACCGTAGGGTAATATTTTCTTAACAATTACTTTTGTCGTATCTCCGGGTGAGATCGTAGGATTAGAAAATTCAACTAACAACTGGTCCGGCGGGTTCTCGTTATGCCTAACCGGGAAACTGAATTCAACTGTGTTTATTTCAGGATCAGAAGGAATACATTGTATTGTAACTATTCCAGGCTGGTTTTCATCGGGTTGTGTACCGTCTGCAATATATTTATATCTTTGTCCGAAAATAAATCCAGCACCGTTTTCAGTATAAATATCAGTAAAGTCTAATCCTCCTGTTTGTGTTTCGGTATCATATAATTGTCCGTATTCCTGTCCATTTGTTATTTCCAGGTTAAAGCTGATATCAGAAGGAAATTCGCCTCCGCATCTGTAACAACCCGGATTACCCTGGTAATAAGTTGCCGGTAATTGTGCATATATATCTATCGGACGGCTGTAAAGATGAGGTAATGTGTCGGTGTCGGTTAAATTATTTAAGTTGAGAATAGGAGTTTCTACAATTGAATGGAAAAATATATCGTCACCACCCTGATATGATCTTTTCATTATTATCTCAGTTCCCGGAGGAATATCTCTTGCAAAATGTAAAGTATAAAATGATGGGAACTGCTTCTGCTCGTTTCTGCAATTTTCATTTCCTGCCCATTCGCCTGTGCCGATTAAATCCTCTCCTAAAATATTAGTCAGTACACTGCCAATAATTTGAGGTTCAATAAAAACTCCGGTTTCCGGATCTGTATAGCCTGCTTTCTGAATCCAGCAATATTCTTCTCCCTCAGTTATTTCAATATCATAGTAAACATCAGGCAAAAGAGCATAATTACTAAAATAATTTGCCTGGTAATTGAATAACTGCTGGTAAGGATCAATAAATAATATACTGCCATTCCATATAACCTGGTATGGATTGTAGAAGTCGGTCGAAACGTACCAGGGTCCACAGGGTGTATATTCTGCAACTGGATAGTTAGCAACTATTTTCTGAGGATCAATTTCCACTCTGTCCTCAATTATTGTTTGCGCAAATGATAAAGAAGAAACTAAAAGTGTAAAGAGAATTAATAGTGGTTCTATTCATAAAGGCTCCCCGTAGTCTGAATTTGATCCCATTTATTTTGTTGAATATTATGGAAGGAAAAGGTAATAATCAAGTAAAATTTGTTAATAAGGTTAATTCTTAACAACGTTAACGCGTATTTATTCATTTTTAACAGGTTTGTAGAATTAAACTACACAACAGGCAATCAAATTGGTGCAGCAACTAACATCTTCTCTATTACTTTCCTCTTTCCTCTATCCCGATAAATGTAACTTCTATTCATCCCTCCCTTAAATTATTCTCCCTTATTAAATATTCTTTGGCTGTTATTAGTATTTAATGAACTTAACTTCGGAGAAAGTTCATATGAGTTTTCTAATTCCCATATGAACTCTCCTTCCGAACTTTTTCAGGTTGACTTAATTTATTTTTATTTCTTTTTGACTATTGCATATGATAGAAAGTGTTGCAAAGACCTAAGTTTGTCAGTCTGAGCTTGTCGAAGACTTATTTTATGAGACAAATTCACACTTCGATAATCTCAGTTTGACATTAATATTGGCTTACAACTCTCCCCACTCTGAAGACTGAGTACTATCGATTTGTTCATTCCTAATACGATCATTTATTTTTAATTATTAATTGTCCATTGTTAATTTTTAACCTGCCTACACGGCAGGCAGGTTGCCTATTGTATATTCAAAACAATTTGCACGATATTATTAACGGACAAATCCTGCAGAACATCCTGATGAACTGTGCCAAGAGCAGCACGGAATGACAGGTTTGCAGGGAGTAACTCTTTGGTTATTTCACCATTCGAATTTGTTAATCCGATTTCTCTCCACGCTAATGAATAATATTTTACATCTGCATTACTTACCGGCTGATTGTTCTGGTCTTTTACCTGTACTGTGCAGAGAACAGTTGAGAATGTCACTATTGGATTAGTATTTAAATCCTGCTGCTTATCTGTAGAAACATATTCATAGGTCATTCTGAAGCTGTAATTATTCGGCAGGAGTTCTTTATGAGAAACTCCATTTATTGTTGTCCCAAAGTCTCTCCACGCTCCCGCATAATATAGAACCGTTCCCTGGTCTATTAAGCTGCCTGTACTATTTTGTAATTGTACAGCGGCATTCACTGTCTGGAATATTACAGTCGCATTTGAACTTATATCCTGCTGTTTATCGTTGCTGCCATACTCATAAGTCATTCTGAAGCTATAGTTAACTGGTAGAAGTTCTTTTGATGCAACACCATTAACAGTTGAACCGAAGTCTCTCCAGGCTCCTGCATAGTACTGAACAGTCCCTTCATCTATTAATCGCCCGGTACTGTTTTGCAGTTGCACTTGCGTATTTACTGTGTGGAATGTATAAGTATTATTCTGTGCAGGGACATTATTAACCGTTTGATTTGCTCCCTCATAAAATATTCTTAAAGCTACATTTGGCTTTGTAATTATTACAGTAAATGTTCCGTCCCCGTTATCTACGGCATCTTTCCAGCTTGTATCATAATATTTTACAGAACTTGCAGGTATTTGGATTCCCTGGCTGTTTTGGAGATTTACAAGGAGGTTAGGGTTATGTTGTGTTTCCGGTAATCTGTCCAAAATATACTGTGCATTCCAATGAAGAAACTTCCAGCCTTCAATTGTTACAAAGCGTGGATCTGGATTTAGTGAATCTGCATAGACGTAATCAACTGTATCCTGGAATGATTTTATCTCGGATCTGCAGGCGAGTGAATCACCGTTTTGTAAATTTGTTTTGGCTGATTGCCCTAGTGATTGTAATTGATTTCCGAAAGTTAGATCTCCAAACCAATTATATTTAGTGACACTATCTATATAATTATTTAAGTTATCCAATAGGTTATTGATCGAAGTCGCAGAATCAGGAATTGCAGGTTTATACTGGAGTAAAAATATTTTTTTCATCCAATACAGAGAAGAATTAGTATCTGCCAACGAAAAAGTTTCCAAGAAATTTATAAATCGTGGTTCAAGGTACTTTTTCGATTCAGAATTATAATTTTGTATTTCGTAAACACTGGGCAGATATTTAACCTTGAACGTATCATTTGGTTCGTTCTGTAAAGCAAACATACTTCTTTCCGGTTGACCATCTAAATCATAAATTCCCAGTTCGAAGAAATATTCATAGCGTTCCTTACCTGTTTTATGTCTAAAAAATTCATTTAATATTTCCACTTGCGCTCCTGGAATAAAACTTAAAAATTGAGCTTCTGCTATTACTCCAAAATAATCTTTCGCTTTGTATACTTCATTTCGAAGTATATTTTTAATCTCATTCCTATAATTTTCATTCCGGCTATACAGCCCAAGCAGATACTTAATAGATGTACTTTGATTTCCATTATAATATTCATTTTTGATAAAATTATAATAATCATATAAGCCTGCTTCGGCAAGATTTCCTATAGCATCTAATTTAATAGATTCGCTCGCAATATTGGCTATGGTTTCCATATCCCCGATTGCAATTGGTGAACCTAATAATCCTAGAATATACGCATCGGTATATGCTTTATCCAACTGGGGAACTTTGAAATATACTGGTAATGTGGTGTCTACTTCTGTGTTTAAGTTATTCAGTAGAAACTGACTCTCCGTGTTCCTATGAAAATAATAAAGTTGTTTAACAGCAGCTTCATATAAACCTGCAGGTTGAATAATATTATCATTGATGATAATGTTTTTTAAACTATCTATACTTATGTTTTCAACCTCGTAAAGTTCATAATAATCCCCGCTGTCACGCCATAAGCTCTGGGCATTTACCATTAAGGTAATAAAGATGACGATTATAGCTGTTTTATTTATCTGATTCATTTTATTTCCTTTTATTAAACTTTTGATATTATGGACAGAAGTCACCATTACATCCTTGATATCCTATATCAGACAAGAAGTTACACCACCAACTTTGTTGTCTTGCCCAATTTAGAATATTTTGCTCAATGGCATCATATTCCGGTCTGGCAAGTTCATCTGCTTCAAGTTCGGAATTTGGTATACCTTGTTCGTTTACATCACCTATTATCGAAAGTTTACTTGCATCAAAAACTTGATATCTTAAATTATCTTTTATCAGATCTTTCTTTTTGATTAAGAAACCTGGGTGACCAATTATGGCATTTAATGCATCTTCTGGACATTTATAAACAGATTTGGGAGAATCATAATTGGATAGTCCACCCAGTCCCATCTTGTCAGCCATCTTTTGTTTTATTGATGATATTGGAAAGTATTTTGTTCCACCATCTCTTATTTGTTTGATATGTACACTTTCGTGAGCAAAAATTCCTGAATAAAAATAATATTTATAGGGAGGATTTTGATTAATCTGACGATATGGACCTTTCTTCCACCATTTTAATGTCACCATTACATTAGTAAAGTCATTACAGTTTTTAATATTTGCAGCTAATAGATTTGGACTAGAACCATTTCCCAGATTAACATAACCGAGATTACCAGGTTCTTCAGTACAAATATCCCTGAAAATTGGAACTCTCATATTCTCAACGCTAAAATGCCATTTGGTTTCATTTGGAATAGAGGAATTTTCAAGGCAGGCTATAACTTTCATATCCTCTAACAGCCCGTATATTTTTTCAATGGGAAGTGCATAATTACCTATATAAGGCATAATATAGGTTTTACCAAAATCCAAAGGTTGATTTACTAATAGAACATCAAAATTACAAGCACTCCCGGTACTTGCTATTTGAGAATTTCCTTCATCATCTATCCATTCCCAATGCTCATTCTCTTGTAATGTAGTAGTTACTCCAACATCTTCAAAAATTGGTGGGATCCAATTATTACATTCAACAATTTCCTCATTACACTCATCCCACTCAACCACCACTTCACCATAACCAATAAGGGTTGTCGGTTCAGGGATAATAATAAAGTTTGGCTCAACCGAATCTCCTCTAATCTTCCCACTTTTCTCGGAAATTTTATTTAATCCTTTGTAATTGTTTTTTCTTTTAACCGGACTTGCAACCGCTGGTAAACCTCCTTCAACAGTTGTTACCTTTATTTTAATCTTTGCTGATTCAACTCCTATACTATCCTTTGCAATTATTTTGAAACCCTGCGGTATTTGGGTAAAAGCAGATAGTGTATCACCGCTAAGGCTGTCAAGCAAAACTCCGTATTCTGCTCCTTCTATAATTTCCACATCAAAGAGTTGATCTGGATAAAATTCTTCATAACCGTAGGGTAATATTTTCTTAACAATTACTTTTGTCGTATCTCCGGGTGAGATCGTAGGATTAGAAAATTCAACTAACAACTGGTCCGGCGGGTTCTCGTTATGCCTAACCGGGAAACTGAATTCAACTGTGTTTACTTCAGGATCAGAAGGAATACATTGTATTGTAACTATTCCAGGCTGGTTTTCATCGGGTTGTGTACCGTCTGCAATATATTTATATCTTTGTCCGAAAATAAATCCAGCACCGTTTTCAGTATAAATATCAGTAAAGTCTAATCCTCCTGTTTGTGTTTCGGTATCATATAATTGTCCGTATTCCTGTCCATTTGTTATTTCCAGGTTAAAGCTGATATCAGAAGGAAATTTGCCTCCGCATCTGTAACAACCCGGATTACCCTGGTAATAAGTTGCCGGTAATTGTGCATATATATCTATCGGACGGCTGTAAAGATGAGGTAATGTGTCGGTGTCGGTTAAATTATTTAAGTTGAGAATAGGAGTTTCTACAATTGAATGGAAAAATATATCGTCACCACCCTGATATGATCTTTTCATTATTATCTCAGTTCCCGGAGGAATATCTCTTGCAAAATGTAAAGTATAAAATGATGGGAACTGCTTCTGCTCGTTTCTGCAATTTTCATTTCCTGCCCATTCGCCTGTGCCGATTAAATCCTCTCCTAAAATATTAGTCAGTACACTGCCAATAATTTGAGGTTCAATAAAAACTCCGGTTTCCGGATCTGTATAGCCTGCTTTCTGAATCCAGCAATATTCTTCTCCCTCAGTTATTTCAATATCATAGTAAACATCAGGCAGAAGAGCATAATTACTAAAATAATTTGCCTGGTAATTGAATAACTGCTGGTAAGGATCAATAAATAATATACTGCCATTCCATATAACCTGGTATGGATTGTAGAAGTCGGTCGAAACGTACCAGGGTCCGCAGGGTGTATATTCTGCAACTGGATAGTTAGCAACTATTTTCTGAGGATCAATTTCCACTCTGTCCTCAATTATTGTTTGCGCAAATGATAAAGAAGAAACTAAAAGTGTAAAGAGAATAATAGTGGTTCTATTCATAAAGGCTCCCCGTAGTCTGAATTTGATCCCATTTATTTTGTTGAATATTATGGAAAGAAAAGGTAATAATCAAGTAAATTTTCGTTAATAAAGTTAATTCTTAACAACGTTAACGCGTATTTATTCATTTTTAACAGGTTTGTCGAATTTAACTACACAACAGGCAATCAAATTGGTGCAGCAACTTTACATCTTCTCTATTACTTTCCTCTTTCCTCTATCCCGATAAATGTAACTTCTATTCATCCCTCCCTTAAATTATTCTCCCTTATTAAATATTCTTTGGCTGTTATTAGTATTAATGAACTTAACTTCGGAGAGAGTTCATATGAATTTTCTAATTCCCAGATGAACTCTCCTTCCGAACTTTTTATTTGCTGCCTGTTTATTAAGCTTCTTCTTAAATTCATTTATCACCTCAGTTTTTTGTTAATTTAATATTTTCTGAGGCGACATATGTCGTTATTTCAGAAGCAGCATTTTCTTTATACTTACATACTTCTCTGCTGTTAACCTGTATATGTACATTCCGCTCGCGTACCTGTTTGCATTAAACTTTATTTCCTTATATCCTGCATCCTGTTTCTCATTTACCAGGGTTACAACTTCATTTCCCAATACATCGTATATTTTTAGCGATACATTTGATGTTGAAGGAAGCTGGTATTGTATTGTAGTTGCAGGATTAAAGGGATTCGGGAAGTTTTGCTCAAGCCTGAACTCACTTGGTGCAAGAAAATTAAGCACAAAGGTTTTCATCATCATAATGCCGTTTACATCTCCTATGGAAAACTCGATTGAGTCTTTTGTGTTTACAGGTGCGTTCCGTTTTACTTCAAATCTGAAAGTTGCTTCTTTTTCTTGAGTGGCTTCAATAATCGAAATTGTATCGGTTTCATTCTCAAAATTAAGGGCGGGGCTTTTTCTTAAAAGATTAACGACCACATTATCGGCGTTGTTTTTATCCGAAATATTAGCTACTGTAAGTTTTATCTGGTTGCCTTTTGTTCCCGGCTGTAAATCATAAACTGTTTGTGCACCTGCAACAGCAATCAACAATAAAACAAATATCATTGTTTTCATTTTAAACCTCTTTTTTTGTGTTGTCCCAAAGAGACTTTAATTTCATTTACTTTCTTTCCTGCTATAAATATTTCGCTCCTCCAAAGGAATTCTTCGGACTACAGAGCTTTTTTCTTGTCTACTTAAGCCAGCCTACTGCAGACTTAAAATAATATGTACAATATTGTTTACCGAAAGGTCCTGCTGAACATCCTGGTGAACTGTACCTAGTATTGCCCGGAATGACAGGTTTGCAGGAAGTAGCTCTTTGGTTATTTCACCATTCGAATTTGTTAAGCCGATTTCTCTCCACCGCTATGGGGACCCGAGTAATATTTTACATCTGCGTTATTTACCGGCTGGTTCTGTTGATCCTTTACCTGTACTGTGCAGAGAACAGTTGAGAATGTAACTGTTGGATTAGTATTTAAATCCTGCTGCTTATCTGTAGAAACATATTCATAGGTCATTCTGAAGCTGTAATTATTCGGCAGCAGCTCTTTATTAGACAACTCCATTTACAGTTGTACCGAAGTCTCTCCACGCTCCCGCATAGTATTGAACCGTTCCCTGGTCTATTAAGCTGCCTGTACTGTTTTGTAATTGTACAGCTGCATTAACTGTCTGGAATATTACAGTCGCATTTGAACTTATATCCTGCTGTTTATCGTTGCTGCCATACTCATACGTCATTCTGAAACTATAGTTAACTGGTAGAAGTTCTTTTGATGCAACTCCATTAACAGTTGTACCGAAATCTCTCCACGCACCTGCATAATATTTTACAGTTCCTTCGTCAATTAATTGTCCTGAACTATTTTCTAATTCTACTTTGGTATTAATTGTATGGAATATATATGTGTTGTTTTGTGCAGGAACATTATTAACTGTTTGGTTTGCTCCCTCATAAAACACTCTGACACTTACATTTGGTTTTGTAGTTATGACAGTAAATGTCCCATCACCGTTGTCCAAAGCATCCTTCCAGCTTGTATCATAATATTTAACGTTGCTCGCGTGTATTTGTGTTCCTTCGCTGTTTTTTAGATTAACGAGGAGGTTGGGATTTTGCTGCTGTTCCGGCAGCCTGTCTAAAATATATTGAGCATTCCAGTGGAGAAACTTCCAGCCTTCGAGTGTTACAAATCGTGGATCGGGATTAAGTGAATCTGCATAAACTAAATCAACAGTGTCCTGAAATGATTTGATTTCTGATCTGCAAGCGAGGGAATCACTATTTTGTATATTTATTTTGGCTGTAGTTAATTTATTTTTGAGTCCATTTGAAAAAGTCAAATCGCCGAGCCATACATAGGTCGACATACTATCAATATAATTTTGTAAATTATTTAACAATTCATAAGTTGATTGAGTGTCTGGCGGTGGGGGCTGAAAAGATTTAACTTCGTATTGAATTAAGCTTTTTATTGTGTCATTAGGTTCAGTTTGGTAATAATTTTCAACAAATTCATAGTCTGAAGGAGTTGCAAATCCTAGTAATAATACCTTAACTAGATATAATCTTAATTCGCTGTTTGGTTCTGTTAAGAGCGTTTCTTTAACTAATCCATCCAAATCAAATTTATCTGCATATCTGCTAAAATAAAATTGTAGCAAACCCCTTTTTGCCTGTGGATTGGTTATTGTTTTAAATAGCTGAACCATTTCAGGAATTTCTTCTTCTCCGAATGCCTGGGCAAGAGTTAATGAATAGGCAAAAACCGCATACTCATCCTCGGCATTATTCATTGCTGTCATCATTTCTTGCTTTGCTTGTTCCTTATAGTCTGGTCTATGTTGATATATATAAGGTAATAAATCGATCCCGTATGAATAGCTCATTCCCTGTGCTTTGTCGCTTTCAATAAGTTCAAAAACTTCATCTACTTTGGAAAAATCATTAAGCTTATAGAGTAATTCTATAACATTTACTTTAGTATCTAAAATGTTACAGCAAGTTAAGTCGTTATACTTTTCATTTCCTTGAGTATTTAGCGAGTCCAGATAGCTCAAACAATATTCATGGGCTAATGATGAATTAAATCTAACCAATGCTTTTAAAAACCATCTCTGATTTCTGCAATTTTGATTCCAAAAATTTTGTTCTAGTTTTGGTAAAGTTTCAATTAGGTTAAGCCGCATTATGTTATCAATCGTGCTTGATAAATCATAAGTACTGTCTAATGGAGTTATATAAAAATCATTTATTTCTTCTTGAGTCAAACCATTTTGTCCATTTACAAAAGGAATGAACAACAACATTATTAAGAATATCTTTTTCATTTCTTCTCTCCTTAAAGATTTTTTCTGTAAATCTTAAACGGCGTCCAATCTTTTATATGATACATACATGTATTATCATTGTAATCTTCACGGGTTGTTAATATACTTTGATATTTTGTGATTTTATTTTGTACCCGATCACTCCAGTGAGCAAATAACTCTCTTACCCTATAGATTTTTTCTCCTTCAAAATATATTTGTACAGTACCTTCATACCAATTATCCTTATGAAAATTCATAAATTCCTTCATTGCATTCTTTATGTATCCCTCTCCCTTCTTTTTTGCTTCGTCATAATTTTTTATTAATCCAGAACATTTCTGAACAACACTCAGGTGTTCTTTAAGTGTTTTAGTAACTGGAAATCCATCAGTCCCATTAACTGTAAGTTTTTCTTTATCAAATTTTTCATTGGCATATCTTGTGGCATCTCTTACATGATATTTTTCATGCTCATATATTACATCAATTATTGAATATTGCACATCATATTTTTCCCAAATACTGGGTACGGGTTCGCCAATTTCTGCCGGATAATAGCGTGTTAATTCAAAGTCAGTGAGTGCTTTGCAAATTTCACCTTCCGGGATTTCATATAATTGAGTTTCTGAGGTTATCGGCTTTGAAAGATTTTCACATTCTGAAATTATGAAATTAATGTAAAGTAAATCATCTTCATTGTTTATTGTTTTTAACTTGTACTGATACGCACCTTCACCATTATTAATCTCCTCATTGTAACATGTTTCTATATTATAAGGTGAATAAAATTCATCTTCTACAGGAACAGGAAGGTTAGGAGGATTGACAGAATAAAGTTTTATCCATCCGTCGTAACGTATCCAGGTAAAACCAGAGCCTGTGACTTGTTTACAAAGATTTCTGCCAATAAAGCCGGGTCGAATATATTCATTTCTAAATTCAACATTAGAACCAAATCCAGACGGAGGTTCAACCTGTGTTGAACATTTAGGAACATTCCTTCCACACTCATCCCCCACCACCACCACTTCACCATAACCAACAAGTGTTGTCGGTTCAGGGATAATAATAAAGTTTGGCTCAACCGAATCTCCTCTAATCTTCCCACTTTTCTCTGAAATTTTATTTAATCCTTCGTAATTGTTTTTTCTTTTAACCGGATTTGCAACCGGCGGTAAGCCTCCCTCAACAGTTGTTACCTTTATTTTAATCTTTGCTGATTCAACTCCTATACTATCCTTTGCAATTATTTTGAAACCCTGCGGTATTTGGGTAAAAGCAGATAGTGTATCACCGCTAAGGCTGTCAAGCAAAACTCCGTATTCTGCTCCTTCTATAATTTCCACATCAAAGAGTTGATCAGGATAAAATTCTTCATAACCGTAGGGTAATATTTTCTTTACAATTACTCTTGTAGTATCTCCGGGTGAGATCGTAGGATTAGAAAATTCAACTAACAACTGGTCCGGCGGGTTCTCGTTATGCCTAACCGGGAAACTAAACTCAACTGTATTTATTTCAGGATCAGAAGGAATACATTGTATTGTAACTATTCCAGGCTGGTTTTCATCGGGTTGTGTACCGTCTGCAATATATTTAAATCTTTGTCCGAAAATAAATCCAGCACCGTTTTCAGTATAAATATCAGTAAAGTCTAATCCTCCTGTTTGTGTTTCGGTATCATATAATTGTCCGTATTCCTGTCCATTTGTTATTTCCAGGTTAAAGCTGATATCAGAAGGAAATTTGCCTCCGCATCTGTAACAACCCGGATTACCCTGGTAATAAGTTGCCGGTAATTGTGCATATATATCTATCGGACGGCTGTAAAGATGAGGTAATGTGTCGGTGTCGGTTAAATTATTTAAGTTGAGAATAGGAGTTTCTACAATTGAATGGAAAAATATATCGTCACCACCCTGATATGATCTTTTCATTATTATCTCAGTTCCCGGAGGAATATCTCTTGCAAAATGTAAAGTATAAAATGATGGGAACTGCTTCTGCTCGTTTCTGCAATTTTCATTTCCTGCCCATTCGCCTGTGCCGATTAAATCCTCTCCTAAAATATTAGTCAGTACACTGCCAATAATTTGAGGTTCAATAAAAACTCCGGTTTCCGGATCTGTATAGCCTGCTTTCTGAATCCAGCAATATTCTTCTCCCTCAGTTATTTTAATATCATAGTAAACATCAGGCAGAAGAGCATAATTACTAAAATAATTTGCCTGGTAATTGAATAACTGCTGGTAAGGATCGATAAATAATATACTGCCATTCCATATAACCTGGTATGGATTGTAGAAGTCGGTCGAAACGTACCAGGGTCCGCAGGGTGTATATTCTGCAACTGGATAGTTAGCAACTATTTTCTGAGGATCTATTTCCACTCTGTCCTCAATTATTGTTTGCGCAAATGATAAAGAAGAAACTAAAAGTGTAAAGAGAATAATAGTGGTTCTATTCATAAAGGCTCCCCGTAGTCTGAATTTGATCCCATTTATTTTGTTGAATATTATGGAAAGAAAAGGTAATAATCAAGTAAATTTTCGTTAATAAAGTTAATTCTTAACAACGTTAACGCGTATTTATTCATTTTTAACAGGTTTGTCGAATTTAACTACACAACAGGCAATCAAATTGGTGCAGCAACTTTACATCTTCTCTATTACTTTCCTCTTTCCTCTATCCCGATAAATGTAACTTCTATTCATCCCTCCCTTAAATTATTCTCCCTTATTAAATATTCTTTGGCTGTTATTAGTATTAATGAACTTAACTTCGGAGAGAGTTCATATGAATTTTCTAATTCCCAGATGAACTCTCCTTCCGAACTTTTTATTTGCTGCCTGTTTATTAAGCTTCTTCTTAAATTCATTTATCACCTCAGTTTTTTGTTAATTTAATATTTTCTGAGGCGACATATGTCGTTATTTCACAAGCAGCATTTTCTTTGTACTGACATACTTCTCTGCCGTTAACCTGTATATGTACATTCCGCTTGCATACCTGTTAGCATTAAACTTTACTTCTTTATAACCAGCAGCCTGTTTCTCATTTATCAGGGTTAAAACTTCATTTCCCAATACATCGTAGATTTTTAGCGATACATTTGATGTTGAAGGAAGCTGGTATTGTATTGTAGTTGCAGGATTAAAGGGATTCGGGAAGTTTTGCTCAAGCCTGAATTCACTTGGGGCAAGAAAATTAAGTACAAAGGTTTTCAACATCATAATGCCGTTTACATCTCCTATGGAAAACTCGATTGAGTCTTTTGTATTTACAGGCACATTTCGCTTTACTTCAAATCTGAAAGTTGCTTCTTTTTCTTGAGTGGCTTCAATAATCGAAATTGTATCGGTTTCATTCTCAAAATTAAGGGCGGGGCTTTTTCTTAAAAGATTAACAATCACATTATCGGCGTTGTTTTTATCCGAAATATTAGCTACTGTAAGTTTTATCTGGTTGCCTTTTGTTCCCGGCTGTAAATCATAAACTGTTTGTGCACCTGCAACAGCAATCAACAATAAAACAAATATCATTGTTTTCATTTTAAACCTCTTTTTTTGTGTTGTCCCAAAGAGACTTTAATTTCATTTCTTTCTTTCCTGCTATAAATATTGTCGCTCCTTCAAAGGAATTCTTCGGACTACAGAGCTTTTTTCTTGTCTACTTAAGACAGCCTACTGCAGACTTAAAATAATATGTACAATATTGTTTACCGAAAGGTCCTGCTGCACATCCTGGTGAACTGTGCCAAGAGCAGCACGGAATGACAGGTTTGCAGGAAGCAGCTCTTTGGTAATTTCACCGTTCGAATTTGTTAATCCGATTTCTCTCCACGCACCTGAGTAATATCTTACATCTGCGTTATTTACCGGCTGGTTCTGTTGATCCTTTACCTGTACAGTGCAGAGAACAGTTGAATATGTCACTATTGGATTAGTATTTAAATCCTGCTGCTTATCTGTAGAAACATATTCATAGGTCATTCTGAAGCTGTAATTATTCGGCAGCAGTTCTTTATGAGAAACTCCATTTATTGTTGTCCCAAAGTCTCTCCACGCTCCCGCATAATATTGAACCGTTCCCTGGTCTATTAAGCTGCCTGTACTATTTTGTAATTGAACTTCCGCATTCACTGTCTGGAATATTACAGTCGCATTTGAACTTATATCCTGCTGTTTATCGTTGCTGCCATACTCATACGTCATTCTGAAGCTATAGTTAACTGGTAAAAGTTCTTTTGATGCAACTCCATTTACAGTTATACCGAAATCTCTCCACGCACCTGCATAATATTTAACAGTTCCTTCATCTATTAATTGTCCTGAGCTGTTTTCTAATTCTACCTGTGCGTTTACAGTATGGAATGTATAAGTATTATTCTGTGCTGGGACATTATTTACTGTTTGATTTGCTCCTTCATAAAATACCCTTACGCTAACATTTGGTTTAGTTGTTACTACAGTAAACGTTCCATCGCCATTATCCACAGCATCTTTCCAGCTTGTATCATAGTATTTTACATTACTGGCAGGTATTTGTGTTCCCTGGCTGTTGGTTAGGGTTACCAGGAGGTTTGGATTTTGTACAGTTGAAGAAACAGTAAAATTAAGCTCATTCTGGTAACGATAAATTGGATTCAAAACACTAATGGTAACAGAATCATCTGGATTAATAATATTTGTAGAAGGTACATAAGCTTGTAAAATCGAATCAGATATTATGGTTGTAACAAGGGGATATCCATTCCAAAAGGCTTCGGACTGACTATTAAAACCAGAACCATATATTGATACAGTAAAACTATTGTCTCCCGCTTGAACTGAGGAGGGAGACAGACTATTAAGTGAATCTAAAACAGATTTACTATTAATTCTTTGACGAATAAATAAAGTTTGAGGGTAAAGAAAATTATAAGCATCTTTGGTTACAAATTCATTGCTTGTAGCATTTCTGTATCTTGTATCGATTTTAATAAATATTGTCTTTAATTTATTGGCAGATGAAATAGTATCTCCGGTTAAATAATAGTTCTTACTGGCTGTTAAATCAGAATTTAATTCCTGAACGAATTCTTCATCGCCAATCCAGTTATAATCTTGAAGTTGATGTATATATGAAGTAAGACTATCCAACAAACTAACGATGGTTTCCTGTTTTGGAGGATAAAATAAGAATGGATTATCCAATTCCTGCCGTGTAATACTGCTGTCAGAAGGATATTCGTTTGAGTTGTATAAATCAATAATGTATTTATATACGCCGGGATTCCTGGTTCTTAGTAACCCGGCATATATATAAAGTCTGTTATCAGTTACAATATTTAATGAAGCTTTTAATGTATTTATATAAGTTGCTGTACTAATATTTTTTAATATTTCACTTGCATCATATCTTGAAAATCTATCATCATTATGAAGAGCCATATTTATTGCTAATTGTTCGGTCTCCGGATCATTTACTTCAGCGAGATAGTCTAGAGCAACAAAACTATTCACTGCATAACGTCTTAATATTATTGCAGCCTCGTTCCTATATGCCGAACTCAGAAAAGGTTTTAAGTTGTAAATTTGGGCCCGAAAATAGGGGACAGAAGTAGTATCAGCAAATTCTTTCGAAAAATATTTTTTAATAAATTGCCATCCGTAACTGTCGTTATAAGTTTTCTGTAAATATGAAGCAAAAAGCATTGTATCGAAATAATTAATATCATTTTTGCTTAGCGAGTCAATTTCATCTTTAAATTCCTGATGAAAAGTAGTGTCATTTAAATCCATTATTGTTCTTAATATAATCGTTTTTTGTTCCATATTCCTCATTCGGGGGAACCGGTTAGTATTGGGTTTTTGCATTAATAATTTAAGCTCAGGAATTGCTGAGTATATCCTTTTTTCACCAATCCAATGGATAAGCCACCATCTCTTATCATCATTTACTGTATTCAGTGAATCAATCACTTGGTAGAAATTTTCCGGGTCTATTCCATAGCTTATAAGTTTATTTTTTGTTGAATTATCTTTTATAATTTGAGCTTCGTTAATTTGATTCAATGAAACCCAAATCATAAGAGTAACTAACATAATGGTAATATATTTCATTTTTGAGATCCTTCTGAATAAAAATTAGTTTGGAAATCTTATGACTTCAGGAATTAATGTATTTCTGACATAATCAAGTCCTGCTTCAACAGCTTCATCTTCATATTTTTCCTTAAAATTCTTGTTGCTTTCTAAGTAGTTTTCCGTAGCTTGCTTTAAGAATTGATCAAATTTTTCTTTTCTCATATCTAGATATTTTGAGATACTTAGTATCTTACACCAATCTACCGGAGGAGTTTCAATCCAATTAATGGCATTTAATGCTACATCATAGTACTGTTTTAAACTATCTTTGTATTGAGATATATGTTTCAACTCGTGTTCTCTTGTTTTTGGAAGAGGGTAATAAATTAACTTCCTTCCTTCACTTTCTACTTCAAGAATAGCATTAAGATCTTTTAGTACATCTTCTCTTTGACTGATATTTTGAATGCCTGAAAGGATGCCATTCTCATCATCAATTATTGTCGGTGTGGAAAATACTTTGTTGATTTCGTTAATACAGTAACCCCATGATAGTGAAAACATCATGGTATCTATATAATAATAAGAATTGTAACTTTTATAGTAATCACCAGTAAAGGGGGGTAGAATAGAAGCAGCCCAGCCACCTTGATCATCCAGGTTTGTCGAGCAAGTTATATCATTATTGATTTCTTTTTTTACCGAAAACATATTTCTTAAAATCTCTATAATGACTGAATTTTTAAGGTCATCATCTAATAGAGGTCTTGTCGTATCACAATTAACATCAACCAATAAATCTCCAAAAGCCTGTTTTGCAGAAACCAAATCACCACCAAAACAAGTTCCTCCAACGATAATTATATCAGGCAATATTTCATCTTCTTTTTTTATACTTTCATTTTGTGTTTTGAGAGATTTTATTTCAATTTTATTTTTTTTCTCTTTTGGATGAGTTGCAAGCTGTTCTACTAAACCCACTCCTATTCTTACAGTTTCTTCATCGTTCTCAAGGCTGTCTGCAGCAGCAAATATTATTGGCTGCGGTATCCCATTGAAATAAGCTGAGGTGTCTGTACCATGTACTAATGCGCCCGCTGCACATCCTTCCATCATTCCTACTTCAAATAATTGGTCAGAAGGGAAATCTTGTACACTTCCGTCATACATTTGTTTCTTAACCGTAATCAATGCCGTTTCGCCAACTGAAATTGTGGCTGGATCTATATTAGCTAATAAATCATAGGTTTGCACGGTAACTTCAATTATAAGTTCATTATAATCCCAGTCATCACCGGCTGCTTCAAAACCTATTTGATAAATATTGTCTGCTATTTGTGTAATAACAGCACCAGCTTCATATCCCTGATATATTGTTCCCCAGCTGTTATAATACCAGTAAATTCCAAACTCAATATTTGTTCCCGGGGGATAACCTTGTGATTCCCAGGTAAAACCAATGTTCCGATTACCGTATTCAACCAATGTTTGCTGTTCGGGTTGTCTTAATAATAAATCAATTTTTGAACTGCCGGCAGCTTCGCTAAATATAATTCTTGCAGTTACCTTCCCTCCTTCGAGTAAATTTATTGTTGACACGGGATTATCAGATTGGAATTCGTGTTTCTGTGTAATTGACTTCTCCCCGCCCCTTAAATAAATAGAATCAGGAAAGACTACCAAAGGATTTTGAGGATCAGATGAAATATTAGGATTTATCTCTACCCTGTCCTCAATAATTGTTTGTGCGAATGCTAAAGAAGAAACTACAAGAGTAAGTAAAATTATGGTGATTTTGTTCATAAAGGCTCCCCAAAGCTAGATTGTCCCTATTATTTGAATGAATAATATAGAAAGAAAAATTAAGAGTCAAGAATAATATTGCTTGCTCTATTAATTCTTAGTAGGCACAATAAATGTTTTTAATGTGTATCAACCAAGTGTAGATACTAATTACAACCGCACTTTTTATTAAAAGTAACTTTAAAAGGAAAAGAATTTTGGGTCATATTTTTCTATTTCGATCATCGCTCTTAAAGTTATTGTTAACAGACTCATTTAGAAATTTGATGTTGAATCCACTGCCTTATTTTTAATTCAAAATTGTTAATATCTGTAGGGTTTTCAAACAGGCAAGTTACAGCGATTGCGATTTCTTTCCCGGTATTTAAGGTTTTGATTGCCTGCCGTCATATGGCATGAGGGATTTCTAACATTTCGCTTTTCAGGAGATGATTAATTATTATTTTTAAATGTTTCTGCTGTGTTTTTATATAAACATTAAAAAAGGACCATATTATGGTTTCAAATATTCAGAGAGAGAAGGCTGAGCAGTTCTTAAAATTTCATCAGAGTGAAGAAATTCTGGTGCTGCTGAATTCGTGGGATATCGGGAGTTCTAAATTAATTGAAGCAAGCGGCTATAAGGCAATAGCAACAACAAGCATGGGAATTGCTGCATCTTTGGGGTATCCTGACAGCCAGGTAATAACGTTGTCAGAAATGATAAACAGCATAACCGGAATTGTTAATGCGGTTAAGGCTCCGGTAACTGTGGATATTGAAGCCGGGTATGGAAATAATTTGAATGAAATAATTGGGTCTGTTAAAAAGATAATTGCAACAGGAATAGCGGGGATAAATATTGAGGATAGTATTGACATGAGCCCGGTATTGATTGATGAGATGGAATTCTGCGAAAGGATATCAGCTATCCGTGCACTGTCAGATTCTCTGGGTTTTCATCTGGTAATAAATACAAGAACGGATTCATTTTATACTTCAACGGGCTCGCTGCAGGAAAAATTATCTGAATCAATTAAGCGCGGTAATAAATACAGGGAGGCCGGAGCCGACTGCATTTTTGTGCAGCCTGTAAGGGAAAAAGAAATGATTTCAACTCTTGTTAGGGAAATAAATGCCCCGATAAATATTCTTTTAAACCCCATGAATGGAACGGGTTTGCTGCCATCCATCAGCGAACTGCAGGATCTGGGGGTAGCCCGGGTTAGTCTTGGTTCGGGCCTGATGAGGGCTACTTTAGCCCTGATTAAAAAGGTTGCCGATGAATTATCAGGAAAAGGGACGTACAATATTTTATTGGATACCTTAACTCCGTTTCCTGAAGCCGTGTTGGCTTATAAAATGGCGATTGGTCAGGAAATATGAAATAATTGAGTGATGGATTAGCGCTTGTTCCCGGCCACAGACTATTAATGCAGACTTGCTATAATTAGCATCCAGGTGAATAAATGATATTTGAACTGCATTGTCATACTTCTGAATATTCTGCCTGCAGCCACGTAAATGCCGTAGAGTTAATTAAAAGAGCGTTTCATCTTGGCTTACAGGGCATAGTTATAACTGATCATCATTATCAATGGAACCAGGATGATCTGGCAAAGATAAAGAATGAAGCCGGTTTGCCTGATATTTTCCGGGTGATGGCAGGACAGGAGTATAAATCGGCTGATTTTGGCGACGTTCTTATATACGGATTAGAGGAAACGATAAAAAAAGAGCCGATTCCCCTTAGCGAAATAAGAAAGAGGTTCCCTGAAGCGGCGATAATTTGGGCTCATCCATACAGGCATAACAAAGTTCCATCGGAGGAAAAACTGCTTAGTCCCCTGATAGACGGGGTTGAAATTTTCAGTTCAAATTATACTGTGGCTGAAGCAGCAAGGGGTTTGAAAGGATGGCATCAATTAAAATATACTGCAATAGCGGGTACGGATACTCACGCTTTAAGTTATGCGGGTTCATACCCAACTATTTTTGATCACCCGGTTACATCTATTGAAGAATTGGTTACTGAAATTAAAATGGGAAGGTGCCGCCCTTATTTCAGGGAGGTTCCCAGGGCGGGAACTACAAATACCACCATCACTGAACTGACCATTGGTCCTGATGAATCGAAATCAAAAAATAAAGTTATTGTAAAAGTATTTGAGGATGTTGATTCCTGGCGGGACGGCGAGCGCTCGCATCATCTTGTTGAGGAGATATTAAGACACGGTTTTGCTGAAGGAAAATACCGGATATCGCGTCCGCTTGATAAAGACGAAAATAACCTTTCTCTTATTGAGGAAACAATTTCCGGCGATACCTTATTTGATAAATTAATTAAAGCTGATAAAGCCGGGGCTCAGAAATATTTACGGATGACTGCTGGATGGCTTGCAGAACTGCATAATATGGAATTAAAAATTACACCTGAAAATGAATATGCAAATATTGAAAAGGAGAGGCTGGATCATTACCTGAGCGGGATGTACGAGGATAATCACCCCAATACAGCGAGGGCTCAGCAGGTGCTGGATGAAGTCTGGAAAAATGAAAAGGAAATCTTACTTTCTTCAGAAAACCTGGTTCAGGTACATGGAGATTTTCATCCGAAGAATATATTTATAGGGAAAGATGAAGAAACGGGAGAGGAATTTGCAGGTGCCATAGATTTTAACAGTTCATTCCTGCTTCCGAAAGCTTTTGATGTGGGATCATTTTTAGCTCAATACAGGAATATGTTTTTTGATAATTATGATGTTATCCGTAAGGCCCCTGTTGAAATTTTTCTGGAAGAGTATATGAAAAGATCTGTTAACCTGCCGGCAGACTTTGAGGCCATGGTTCAATTATATAAGGCGAGAACGTTCATCAGCGTAATCTATTATCTTGTAAAGGTAGGTAAGGGAGAAACGGAAAATTTCTGGACGATACTGGTTGAAGCCGAGCGGAGCCTTGCACATATGTCTGTACTTAAATCGATGGCAAAATGAAAGAATATAGAAGGGCTCATATAAGCTGAAGGCAGCAAATACAAGCCCTTGTTTTACCGGACAGGAGAGTCCGAACTATTGTACTGTATAATTTACGGTTTTACTATAATTTGCTCCTCCCTGAACTATTGTCCCCGTGAACTTGAATGTCCATTGCTGCCCTGTCTGAAGCTGCTGCTGCTGCGGTTCGTAAAATGTATAGTAATTGCCTGATTGTACAGGTTCAAATTGCTGTGCCGGATCGGGGTTAGTAATTGTTTCGTTTATCCCCTGGGCTGCCTGGGTTACGACTATCGTGGTAATTGTTATGGCAACATCAGGATTAACCCCGAAAAAGATGCTTCCCTGGTTATCCTGTGCCAGGCCAATGTCCAGGGTTACATTTCCTGTATTGTTTCCACCGCCTGTATCTCCGCCGCTTCCCCCTACCCCACCGACCCCTGTCGGATTCCCGCTATCGTTACTGCAGCCGAAAAAGGAAATCGTACACATCGTTAATAAGACTAATATATATTTCATTTAATCCTCCATTAATAAAATTAATTTTTTAATTCATATTATATTGAAAACTTTAAGGCTACTCCCAATTTCAGCGTAAAAATACTGTTGCTTAATCCCGGGGCATCAAAGGTTTTTGATAAAGGGATTCCTGCAATGATATCTGTTGCCATATATAATCCCTCCGAAAGAATAAAGTTATAGCCGGTACCGACAGCTATGCCGAAACGAATGGAATTAAAATTGGTACCCAAAGTATTCACCTGGGGATTGCCCCCGCCGGTTTGTGTTACTGTCTGTTCCCCACTTCCGCCTAATTTTATTCCCACGGAAGGTCCGGCTACCATATAGAACCCGCTGAACTCTGCCTTGAACATAGGATCTAAGGTTAAGTAGTAGAGTGAATAAGAGTTCTCTACTGTCTGACCCTGGTTGGTTGTAGAATTGGAAAAATTGCTCATATCAAAAGCCGTAAGGTTGGTTATGATGCCAATATGCCGGCTGAAAGAAACATCAACAGTTCCACCGATACCCACCCCGATACCATTAAAAGATAATGTTAGTCCCTGCTGGTTATAAATATTATAGTTCCCGCTTATTCTTGGTCCGATTTTAACAGATTGACCAAAAACAGGGGCTGTTATAAAAACGAGAACAACGAACAAAAGAAATGAAAAGAACTTTTTCATAATGACTCTCCTATTGGTTTTATGAATTATTTTTTGGGATTCACAAGTACATGCGGAAAAGGAGAGTGAAAAGGTTCACCGGTTGGAAATAAAAACTTCCGAAAAAAGTGATAATTCACAAAAATTTTTGAAAATGTATTGATTTCGCAATTATTATCTTATAACTTAAAATCAAAATCACGAATCTTTCAATTAATATCGTATCTATGCAGGCTATTACTCAGCAGAATGTTACTCTTATGCTCGAAAACTGTATTAAGGGTCAGAAGGGAGCTGTTGATCAGCTACTGCCCTACGTTTATGACGAGCTAAGAAGAATTTCTTCCAGGTATCTGAATGATGAATACCGGAATCATACCCTCCAGACCACTGAACTTGTGCACGAGGCCTATATTAAAATGGTCGGGAATGAAAACATCAACTGGCAGAACCGGGCGCATTTTTTCGGGATAGCTGCCCAGTCGATGCGGCAGATACTGGTTGATCACGCAAGAAAACGAAAATCCCTGAAAAGGGGTGAAGGAAAAAGTAGTATATCCCTGGAAGATGCTTTCGAAATATCTGAAAAAAGTGATGAACAGATTATAGCACTGGATGAGGCTTTGAACAGACTTGAGACCGTTGAGGAACGTCCTGGAAAAATTGTTGAGTTGAGATATTTTTCAGGACTTACAATTGAGGAGACTGCCGAAGCTCTGGATATTTCACCAGCGACTGCTAAAAGGGATTGGAATTTTGCCAAAGCATGGCTTTACCGGGAGATATCCAGCGTTTAATTCATAAAATTACCTGTATTTTGAACCGCGAAAAACTAAACACTCTAAAAGAAATATTTGATGAAGCTTTGAATCTTCCGGATTCGGACCGGGAAAAGTTTATCAACCGGAGATGCGGGCATGATTCAGAACTGAAAAACGAAGTTATTAGTTTAATTAATTCCTTCAGTCATTCAGATGACTTTTTAGAAACCCCGCTGACTTTAATCCAACAGGATGAAGAGGTTTTCAGAGATCCTTTTATGGGTACACAAATAGGCAGCTACCTTGTTGAAGGAGAGGCCGGATTCGGCGGAATGGGTGTTGTTTATTCAGGTAAGCGAAATGATAATGAGTATGAACAAAAAGTTGCTATCAAAATCCTGCGGCACGGGATTACTTCAGATTATCTTTTAAAGCGGTTTCAGATAGAAAGACAAACGCTTGCAAATCTTCAGCATCATAACATTGCAAGACTGCTTGATGGCGGAAGAACTGAAGATGGACTTCCCTACCTGGTGATGGAGTTTATTGATGGTATTCCTATTACAAAATACTGTGAGAAAAATAAGCTATCGGTTCGCGACAGGCTGAGATTATTTATTGAAGTGTGTAATGCAGTTCAATATGCTCATCAAAACCTTGTTGTTCACCGCGATCTAAAACCCGGTAATATCCTGGTTACCAGCGATGGTGTACCAAAACTGCTGGATTTCGGGATAGCTAAACTTCTTGATGAGGACCTTTACTGACCAGAGTGAAGGACTTACCCGCACAGGTATGTGGCACTTAACACCTGACTATGCCAGTCCTGAACAAATAAAGGGTGAAAAAGTTACAACAACTGCTGATATTTATTCTCTCGGGGTTCTACTTTACCAGGTATTAACGGGAATTCAGCCTTATAAGATTACAAATAACTCTCCGGCCTCTATCAGTAAAGTCATTACCGGTGAAAAAATCCTTAAGCCAAGCGATAAGTTAAATGGAACTGCCCCGGTATCAGAAAATGATAAAGTATTTATAGAGAAGACTTCCAGGCACCTTAAAGGTGATCTCGATAATATAGTTCTGAAAGCAATGCATCTGGATCCTGCCAGGAGATATGCGTCGGTTGAACAATTCTCGGACGATATTAACAGGCATCTCACGGGATTACCGGTGCTCGCACAAAAAGATACCACCGCTTACCGCCTTTCAAAATTTATACAAAGGCACAAGGCCGGTTTCGTTTCTTCTATTTTATTTACGCTCTTTTTAATTGCAAGTTTAGTGGTAATTATCTGGCAGGCAAATGTGGCGGCCGGAGAAAGGGATAATGCGAAGGCTGAGGCTTCTATAGCTGAAAACGTAAACAACTTTCTTCAGGAAATGCTTTCTTCAGCTGACCCGACTGAAGCAGGCAGGGATGCTAAGGTTTACGATGTACTGAAAAAGGCATCAGAAAATATTGGTAATGATTTTGCTGACCATCCCGAAGTTGAAGCTGCTGTGAGTAAAACTATAGGGAAAACCTTAACCAACCTGGGGGAGTATGACGAAGCAAAGCCTCATTTATTCAGATCCCTGGAGCTGAATAAAAAGGTATACGGCATCCATAATTATCATACAGCAGAAAGTATGCACGAGATTGCATTATATTATGACTGGATAGGAGATTTCGTTGCCTCTGATTCCTTTTATACGGCCAGCATTAAGATTTTCAGAGAAAATCCCGGTTCGCCCCCAAGGGCTATTGCCAGCTGCCTTAATGATTACGGAACCTTGATGCAGGAGCAAGAAAAGTATGAGGAATCCCTTGTAGTATTTAACGAATCCTATAAAATTTTCCTGGGAAATTTTGGTGAAAATGACAGAGATGTAGCCAGCGTTTCAAATAATCTCGGGTTAACTTATGAATCTCTGCATAATTTAAAAGACGCTGAAAAGTTTTATAAAAAATCACTGGATGTATATCTTAAGCTATACGGACCTGACAGACCGGAAATTTCAACTTTGTATAATAACCTTGCTTATATTTATATAGATGAAGAGAAACGAGATGCAGCAGAGGATTATTTTAAAAAGTCGCTTAACCTAAAGATCAAGACTTTAGGCAAAGGTCATTCACTTGTCGGGCTTGCTTTCATGAACCTTGGGGCGCTTCAGTTTACGATGAAAAAGTATTCTGATTCTGAGGCAAATTTACTTACTGCAATGGAAAACTTTAAGAATACATTAAAGGGAACCCACGTCTGGATTGGTTTATCTGATTACTGGTACAGCAAGATATTAATAGAGAAGGGATTATATAAACAAGCTGAAAATTTTATTCAAAAAGCTCTGAATATTTATAAAATGAATTACAAAGGTGAGCATTCTAATATTATTTCAGCTAATGCGGAGCTGGGAATAATTAAGTATTATAAAAAGGAATATAAAAAAGCTGAAGCCCTTTTAAGCGTGGGATATAATAAGATCAGGGATATAAAAGGAGCGAATAATTTAAATACTCTCCGTATTCTTAACTACCTTGTGAAGCTTTACAAGGCTACAAATAATCAGGACAAACTGACATACTACCAGGATGTTCTTCAGAATTCTACGAATTAAGACCAGGCAGAGCCCGGTAAAATTTTCCCCTGCTCATAAATGTTTTTCAACCCGGCATCTGCGGCCGGGAAATCCATCCGTGTCCTTATTTAATCTGATACTCCCATTTCTTTAAGCAGGAAATCAGCACCTCCTATTTTCTGAGTAACCCAGAGAACATAACGGATATCAACTCCGATGGAGCGGCTGTAGTCGGGACTCCAAGCATAATCGTTTACCGTGGCTTCAAAGGCCCTGTCGAAGTTTACTCCCACCAGTTTTCCGTACGCATCCAAAATGGGACTTCCGCTGTTGCCTCCGCTTGTGTCTGTATTATATAAAAGCGCTACAGGAACATCATTATACTTCTTGTCAACAAACTGTCCGAAATCTTTCTTCGCATACAGTTCTTTTATTTTTTGCGGAAGTTTGTAGTCGCCTGATTCTTTACCCTTTTCAATAACGCCCTTTAATGTTGTTATTGGATCAAGGTATACTGCATCAGAAGGTGAATATCCCTTTATATGACCGTATGTTAATCTCAAAGTCCTGTTAGCATCAGGAACAAATGATTTATTGAGCCATAGTTTTTTTGCCTCCATAAGCTGAGCAAGGAGCAGGTTTAATTTCCCTTCCCTCTCTTCATTCCTTTTATCATAGCTCTCCTGTATATCTTCCATCTGCTTTACAAAGTTAATATATGGATCGCTAACGCCGGCAAGTTTTAATGAGTCATTCCTCAAGAGCGCTATGTATTTTTCGTAATTAGTAACAAAAGTGCTGTCGTAGATATAATCCACAAAGCTGTTGACCCTGTTTCCGGGGCTCATACTCCTTGCGAATACCGCCAGGGGTTGAAGCTCAGAAATTTCGTTATGCTGAATTCCGTCATTCAATATCTTCTTCATTATATCTTTATCGGTTTCAGGGTGATAAGAAGAATAAATTGAATTCACCCTTCTCTCAAGCTTCAAATAATTCCTGTCCTTATAAGTTTCCTTTCTTTCTGATTCAGGCAGCTGCTGGGCTTCTTTATATTTTATAAAAATATCCGCCAGCTTATACATATTTATCTGCCTCTGAAGCTGGGAGAGGAAAAGAGGAAGGATTCCATCAGCAAAAATATCTTTGTAAACATAGTCTATCCGGCTTACCACCTTCCCGTATTTTTCTTTCAATTCGGGCTTTGACTCAATAAATTCCTGCAGGTTCTTTTCCTCCCGCTGTTTCTTTTCAATCAGGTTAAGGCGTTTAATACCTATCATCTTTCCGCGGTAGTTTTTTTCCGTGTTCGAAAGGCCCTTTACAGTGGAGGCAGACTGCAGCTCAAATCCGGGATCACCCTTTCCCTTTTCAAGATACAGGTTAATGAGCCAGGAATATAACTGCTGGATGTATGGCAGCTGATATTCATACTGGTATTTCAGAAAATCTGAAGGCTGGTGCTTAAAAGTAACCGCAGGATAACCCAGGATAAAAACAAAATCTCCTTCTTCAACTCCGTTGGGATTTACCTGTATGAATTTTTTCGGATGGTAAGGAACATTGTCTTTTGAATATTCAGCAGAACTGCCGTCAGGAGCAGTATAAGCACGCATAAATGAAAAGTCGCCGTTATGCCGCGGCCAGACCCAGTTATCTGATTCTCCTCCAAATTCTCCGATTGTTCTCGGCGGAACGTAAACCAGCCTTACATCCTTTATTACTTTGTAACGGAACAGGATATAAGTTTGCCCGATGAACATCTCTGAAACCCTTGCTTCGATTGCCGGATCCCTTTCCTCCTCCCTTTTTACAATTTCATTAATCTTATCCTGTATTGCTTTTTCGCGTTCGGAAACATCAACAGCCGCATTAGCTGCATTTAAAACTTCAGTGCTTACATCTTCATACGACTGTGTGATTTTACACGTCATTCCTTCGGCCGGGATCTCTGCTTCCCTGCTCTCAGCAAGGAAACCATTCTCAAGGTAATTGGTTTCTGTTGTACTTGCTCTCTGAACTGCACCGAATACACAATGATGGTTAGTAATTATTAAACCTTCGGGAGAAACAAATGAACCTGTACAACCCCCAATGTTTACAAGGGCATCTACAAGACTAACACCATTCGGGTTGTAAACTTCGTCGATCGGGATTTTTAATCCCGCATCTTTTAAATCGAGATTTCTGATCTCCGTAAGAGGGTACATCCCTTCGTGGGGATTAAACGGGGTAAATGCGAAGAAAAATAAGGAGATGAGTATAAATGATTTAACCGCGAATCCGGCAGAAGTCTTTTTCATAATTTTCCCTGATATTTTGATATCACAAACTTAAAAAAAATGCCCGACATAAGCGGGCATTAAACTGGTGATTCCGGATTTAGTTCAGAAGCTAACTGCTCTTAATCAGTGATTCCCTCAAGCGCCTTGAAACTGCAATAAAGAAGCCTGCAACCATAATCAGGATACCTGTCCACACAAAACTGATGTAAGGTTTTACGCTTGCAGCAACCGTCAATACTTCCTTCGGCTGCTGTGAGGCAGTAGTAGTTTTGCCCTCAAGCTTTCCTACGATAAAGTCAGCAGTCTGGGTACCAGGATCAATTTTCTTAAGCTGTATTTTAATATTAGCCTCAGTGATCTGAACAGGAACATAAATAAAATCACGCCCTGTTTTCTTAAGCTTAGGTTCTACATTATAGGTTTTACCGTCTTTTATTACGGTAAGGTTCGCACCCATCTCAAAATCGCCGCCGCTCATCATAACGCTCATGTCAGGCTTCACAAAGTTAGTATATTCAATCTGTGCGCCTTCTACATTTGTTTTCTGGCCTACATTCAACTGAACATCAAGGCCTTCCGCAGCCTGGTCCTGCGTCTGATCATCATAACCAAGGGGTGAAACATAAAAATCTTTTGTAAGCATATTTAATATAGCCGGTTCTCTCATCAAGCCATTATTAAAATCGCTGATATACATAACCGGAGATACGGTGTATTTTGAATCTCCTTTTTCAACCTGGATATTAAAAGCATACTTTGAATTATTTTCTATCGGGTGATAACCTGTAAAAGTCAGTTTATATCCGAATGCTTCTTTAGGCTGATTTTTTATTAAATCGATATCAGTTTCGCTGCCGTAAGCTGCGGAACCGATTACACCAAGAATGAAAAGTGCTATACCGATATGAGAAACATAGGCACCAAGCATCTTCATATTTCCGCGGATAACCTTAATTGCTATTTCAACGTTAACCGCAACTGTGAATGCAGCTGAGAACGCGAGAAGAATCATCATTATTTCGTGCATACCCCCGAAGATTACAACGAAAGCGGTAAACAAAATTGCAATAGCTACAGAGGGTATTGATTTTCTTACAAGTTCCTGTCCCCTGGTCTGTTTCCATTTGAGAAGCAGACTCAGTCCGTTCAGCAGTCCGATAATTATCGCAATCGGGAGGTTCATTTCATTGTAGAAGAAAGTATCAACAGAAACTCCGAATAAAGGAGCTGAGGTGCCAACAAGGACAACTACGGCTGAAGCAATTAAAACGATTGTAGCTGTAAATAAGGCAAGATCTCTTGATAATAAATTTTCTTCAGTGTGTGCTGCTTCGGTCAGGTGCTTCCACCTGTATATAAGCATACCGAAACCAAGGACAATAAAAGTACCTATAAATATTACAAGGAATAGATAGACAAGCATTCCGGGATCAACAAAGGAATGGACGGAAGCATCACCAAGAACACCGCTCCTTGTTAAAAATGTACTGTATAAAACCAGTATATAAGTCATTATACATAATATCAGGCTGGTTTTAGCATACTTGCCAATGCCGCCTTTTGCCTGACTTTTTCTCTGCACCAGCAAAGTATGAACAGAGGCTACGCCAACGAGCCATGGAATCAAACTGGAATTTTCAACCGGATCCCATGCCCAGTAGCCGCCCCATCCAAGCATTTCATAAGCCCAGTAACCGCCGAGCATAATTCCCAATCCGAGTATTCCCGCACCTGCAAGCACCCAGGGAAATGACTGACGGACCCAGTCTTTATAATCATTTTTCATTAGTGCGGCAACCGCAAAGGAAAAAGGGACGGTTGACATTGAAAAGCCTGTGAAGAGAATAGGGGGATGGATCTGCATCCAGAAATTTAACAGCTGAGGATTAAGTCCCTTTCCATCAGCAATAAACTGGTTTACAGAAATACCCGCAGCGGAAAGTTTGGCGTACAGATCACTGCTCATTTTAACGAATGTTTGTCCACTTGACCCGTCGCTCATAATAAAAGATTGAAGCCAGGGAAGACTAAGGAATCCCGCGCTGATACTTTTAACGGGGATAAACGCTGATTCTGCCCATATGTACGCGAAAGGATTCTTAAACATAGGCGAGACCATTATAAGCAGGAAAGTAGTAGCGAGGGTAAATACTGTCATCACCCGCTGCTCAAGGTCGCCTCTTTTTGAGGTATACGACTGCAGGAATATTCCTACAATTGATGTAAGCAGAAGCCACAGCATGAAGCTGCCTTCCTGCCCTCCCCAGAATGAAGCAATAAGAAATCCGGTTTTCAGACTGTTCTGGCTGTAGCTGTATACATAATGATACTGGTACTGGTGTGTGAGTATCAGGTACCATAATATTGTTGCTGCAACTATAACAAGTACGGCCATACCATGATAAGCGATCCTTCCATAGTTTACGGTATTTTTATAACCGCGGTACGAAAGAAAATACATCACCATGGCAATCAGGCTGAACGCTAAAGCAACTGATAGTACAATACTTCCTGCCATATCTTCCTCAGTGTTATCTTAATAAAATTATATGTTAACTGTTCTGACTAAACTATGGACTATAAACTGGAGGTCTTAGCCTTTTCATTTTCATATTTGCTCGGGCATTTTGTCAATATATCCCTTGCATGGAAATATCCATCTTTATACTGTCCTGTTACAACTACGCTTTTGGCTGTTTCGAAGTTATTGGGAATTGTTCCGTCAAATACAACCTTCATCTGGTTGCCGTTCTCGTCTGCCATATAAAAGCTGAAAGTTCTGTTGGCTTTGTCTATCTCGTAATTTTTATCTTTTACCCAGCTTCCCGTTGCTTTTACGGTATTCTCAGTATTTACAACATTGGAAAAATTACTTTCGTATTTAATGTTGCTCTGGGTAAAGAGGTAAACCATCAAACCGAGGAAGACAACAATGATGGCGCCGCCGAATATATACTTATTTTTCATGCTTATCTCCTTTTATTTCTTTTTCTACATTCTTTATTCTTTTATCGATTGTGTTCAGGAAAAAGAATATTCCTGCCCAGACGATCAATACGATAATCATAACTATGAAGATCGCATTGTTATGCAGGAAGTCATAAAATCCACTCAAGTTATCCTCTTATTTGTTGTTTGTTTAAACTTTCTTTATACATCAATGATTTATAACCGACTCTCCACATCCAGAAATACAATATAGTGAATCCGAGAAGTGAAAGATAAAATATGAGCATCATATTTGCATTCATCTTGAAATCAACCACCGGGCCGGAATTGGTATCATCAGCAGATCCGGGATGCAGACCAGCCATTATCCTGGGCATTATAAATATAAAGAACGGTACAGTAACAAACGCAATTATTGCATATACGGCAGAGAGAGTTGCTCTCTTTTCTTCATTCTCAATAGAGGACCTTAGCGCAAACCAAGCACCGTAAATTAGCAATAAGGCAAATATGCTCGATTGACGGGGGTCCCAATTCCAGAACGAACCCCAGGCAAACTTTGCCCAAACTGCTCCGGTTACCGTAGCCAGAATACAGAAAATAATTCCCAGCTGAGCCGCGGTATACGATTTAATATCGTCATCCATATTCTTGCTGCGCAAGTATTTAAAACTATAAATAGTTGACATAAGGAAAGCTATTACTGTAAGCCAGGCTGTAGGGACATGAAAGAATATGATTTTTGCGTTTTCCTCCAGTCCCGGAATGAACGGAAACTGGTACCAGTGAGTGGGATTCTCAACAATGGGAAATGCTATTCCCGCCACGGACACGAAAGCGAGAAGCAAAAACAGGAAACTTTTCCAGATAATTGATTTCATAGTTTATATTAAATTAAAATTACTAATCTTTCCATATAAAATCGAACAGCATATAAGATGCAGTTAACATAATAACGTCGTAACTAATTAAGATTGCGAGCTCGAATTTAGATTTTTCAAAACTTGTGCCATCGATAGAGAATAAAGTTAGCTGTACGGAAGTTAATATTAAAGGTAATAATATAGGAAACGAAAGAACAGGGTAAAGGGTTCCTTTAGCGCCGGCTTTCGAAATTATTGCCGCAATTATAGTTGACGAAATTGCCAGTCCGATGTTACCCAGTACAAAAGCGCAAAGAAAAAGGACAAAATTCCTGATTACAAAAGCCTCAAAAACCGCAGAATAAAGCACTGCAATAACAATATTCATACAAAAAACCAGTGCCAGGTTGAATATCAGCTTACCAGTAAATACGGTTGACGGAGAGGCAATGAGCTGCAGGGTAAGCGACGTTCCCCTTTCCTCTTCGGAAACGAAGGCCCTGGCCAGTCCTGACATCGCTGTAAAAAATATGACTACCCAGAATAGTCCTGCTGTGAGGTTCTCATTTATCCTTTCATTCCCTATAGAGAACATTATTACGCTGATGGCAACGATAATGAACATTGCAAGGGAGTTTATGGCATAACGTGTTCTTAGTTCAGAACGGAAATCTTTTAAAAATAAGGAGTATGTCTTTGAGCTCACTTTACGTCCTGCACGGTTATCTTGTAATTCTGGATAACTATCTTTTCGCTGCAAAGTTCCAGGTCAGATTTTTCATTTGATGCAATAAGTACAATGCTGTCACGCCCTGCTTCGCGTATAATATTGTAAACGGATTCCTTACCTTCATCATCAAGGTTGGATGTGGGTTCATCAAGTATGAGCATCTGCGGTGCATGCATTAGTGCAAAAATAAATTTCATCCTCTGCTTCATACCGGAGGAATAGGTTTTAACAAGGTCATCCTTCCGGTCGTATAACAAAAATATTTTAAGAAGGTAATCGATTCTTTCTTTGTTTAAAGGAACGTTTCTTATATCGGCCACCAATTCCAGGTTCTCCAGGGCGGTGAATTCTTCGTATAGAACCAGGTACGGGGAAACGAAACCAATATAGTTATGAAGCTTTTCGGGAGTAATGTCTTTACCTTCAATTGTATGCTTTACTTTTCCTTTTGATGGGGAAATAATCCCTGCAATGATTTTAACAAGGGTTGATTTGCCTGAACCGTTGGGTCCGGAAATTCCATAGACTCCATTCTTATCAAAACCGAAGCTCAAGCCGGAGAATATGATCCTTCTCCCGAAGGTTTTACTTAATGATTCCGCGTGTACTGAAAAATTACTCATTAAATATAACCAGCTTCCCTATTCTTTTTTCATTACCCGAACGGGTTATGAACACATATACTCCCGAGGGAACCTGCTTATTTTTATTATCCAGTCCGTTCCATTTCATTACCTTTTGTCCCGACGTATAATCAAAGGGTTTGGTGACTGAATATACAAGTTCCATGGCAGATGTATAGACGTTAAGGCTTGCCTCAGAACCTCCGCTGCTTTTTACAGGGAAATATATAGTACTATTTCTGCCATACCTGAAGGGATTAGGAAAAGCATAATCGGAAAGTTCCAGGGGAATCTGACCTTCCCTTATCAGGTAATTGTTGAAGAACTCTGAAGATGCCCACATTGAGGGCTGACCGGTTGTAAGTTTGGAATAATAAATCCCTGTCAGCTGCTGACTTCCGGGTTCATTGTGATTGTACACATAATACGTGAAAGGATAGAATGTAAGAGTGTTATCTATACCGTTTGCATAATCTGTATTGGTTACCAGAACTGTAAGCGTGTCGCTGTTAGCCTGGTCAATAAAATCAACAAAATTATTTGACGTTGGATGAGCATTTATGGTTACATTTATAGAAGGAGGGCTGAACTCTATAAGTGATGAAAGCCGGATTACAGGATAATTAACGGCTTCCTCAAAATATTGACCCGGCACAGCCCGGTAGCCGGTGAAGAACGTCCATATCCCGAATTTGTTAAGCTCATTGCCGAAGCTTGTACCGTTCTCAAAGAGGGAGGAATTTATTGCATTTAATGCCCTCATAGAAGGCATCTTTTCCCACTGGGATTTAATTATATCATACCCGAATTTATCCTTCATGTAAATATTCCAGATGGCAATATTATACCCTGAATTTTCTGAAAATGCCCGTTCGGTATTCCTGAAATAATCATTCATATATCCGTAATAATCATTTACAGAATCAAATACGAATTCTTCCATTGAGGTTGAAGTAAGCTCATAAAAAAACAGGTCCTGATCTCTGAAAATATAATTTCCTACCTGTATGGCATGATGAAACTCATGGGCTGCAGTTACCCTGGCAGCATCAATACCGTGAGTATAAAATCCTGAGCCGAATTTATAATCAACCCTGATGAAAGATGTTAACCTGGGTTCGGGACCAACCTGGGATTCAAAATATGTTTCTCCGTAGAAATTACCCATGGGAACTATATAAACGTCGTACTTACTGTCGCCCCCGACACTGTCAGGAGGCAGACCCGTCTGTGTATCCTCGGGCGGCGGCGGGTAGCCAAGATAATTAACTTCAAAATTATAGGATGAATCCAGAGCAGACGCAAAATCGTTTATGTCATACTGAGGAGCGAAAGTCCCTGATGAGTAATAATGAACCCGGAAGAATCCTGAGGGAGAAACGATGCTTGCATCTGTAGGCGGACGGTCAGTAAGAACTTTCAGCATACTCTGCTGGGATTCAGTGAATTCGTTGAAATGCATAAATACCTCTGCGGCTGCACCGAAACCGCATTTATTCCGGACTGAGTCCTCTTTAACATTCCCCGGCATTTCAGCAGCATTGTAGTTATGGGCATTCACATAATAATTATACAGGGAATCCAGCCTTACCCTGCTCCACTCCTGGGAGAAACCGGTGACGTATAGAAATGGGATCAATAACAGCAGCAGCTTTCTACTCATTAAAGTTCCCTGATCGTGATACAGTTTTCATTATCATCAATATATATAATATGGTAGTTACGGGAATTCATATTCTTAATAAAAAAAGACCTTGAGTTTACATTTTCCATAAGCAGACTGCGCGTAATGGTTTCGTTCCCGTCCGTGAGTCCAAGCGACTTAATATTCTTTTGAACGGGATTATAGTAACAGACTTTTTGCCTGCCGTTAAATCCAAGGGTTCCAAAAAATAATTGATTTTTATCTTTTATCCTAAGACCCGGACCCGAAGTATTTTTTCCCGAGATGGTGAATGCATTCGGACCCAGGAAAAAAATTAAATCGTTTTTGTCTTTTGAGCTTAAAAAACCATACAGGGCAGAGTTTTCCTTATTCAAAAAATTTCCTGCATAAAGGAAAACGTCCTGTCCGTTTTTAATATGCGTTTCAAATTCCGAATTTTTGCTGCCTGCTTCCAGGAACCTCTCCCCTATTACCAGGTCAGAATCCTCAACAGCATAGAAAACCTCAGGTTTGTTATATATAGATAGTGCGGCATCAGAGACGTTCTGTCTTAATCCTGCAAATGTATAATATTTATATTCCCCCTGGTCATAAAAATAAGTAGTTACCCCGAGGTTATTGTCCTTAATGAATGCGGCATAAAGCCTGCCTGTGCTTTCATTAACCTTAATATCCTTTATCCTGCCCGGGGCATACAGTGAACTTCTCTTAAACTTGTTCTTTACCAGGTCCACATTAATTACTCCAATTAATTTATTATCTCTTCTATAACAATAAAATGTTTTTTGTCCCGGCAGTTTATTGTTTACCACAATTCTATTTTCATTTTCGAATAGCGGAACCGGAAACCAGGTATCGGGTATCCCGGAATTATTCCTTATTATAAGGTTTAACGTTTTATTGAATCCATCAATAAAACAGAGATCGTTTATTGTATTGTTTCCCCTGTCATAAAATGATACTGCTGTAGGATAGGCCCCGGCTGCGATACTTACTTCATCGGAGATTGATGCCAGGTTGGAGATAAGGTAATACCTGCCCTCGTTGTTTAGGACTATGATACCGTTAACGAATTTACTGTAATAAGGAATTATATCCTCAAGAGAATTTTTTTTCAGGTACAGCAGTTCCTGGTAGAACTTCCTGTTATCCCGGCTGAAAATAAGCGAGAGTGTTCCATTCTGCCTGTTGATATAGGCTAAATCAATTAGTCCATCCCTGTTAAAATCGCCTGTTATAACTTTATCGGCTCCATACTTAGTATTTATAATTACCGTGTCTTCGTATGATGATGTAAAATCGCCGTAATAAATAATTATAGAGTTATCTTCTGTGAACACCAGGTCTGTGTATGAATCGAGGTCGAGATCCGTGGATTGAAGTGAGTTTACAGGACTGCTGAAAGAGATTTCCCTGACTTTGTTAAAGTTCCCTTTACTGTTATTGTATAAAAACTGCAGCTTGTTAGAAAACATTTCCAATGCTGCTATGTCGGGATAACCATCGCTATTAAGATCAGCAAATACAGCCTCGGCGTAACTGGTTTTTTCAATTATCTTTTTCTCACGCAGCTTCCCCTCCTGGTAGATCAATGAAAGTCCGTTAAAGGCACTCCCTGAAACCAGCAGTTCAGGAATTCCGTCGTCATTAACGTCGCCTGTACTCAAGTTCTCAGGATACGTATTGAAGCTCACATTATCCTCTTCAGAAGGGTAGCCCTCATTATTGAACTTCAGTATACCTGCACAACTTTGCTTCCGGGAAATAAAAGCATAGCCTGATATCCTGTTGCTTCTATCGCGCAGATACTGAATAGCCGAGATCCCGCGGCTGATACCGTAAGTATGAGGTGATCCGAAGGTTCCACTCTGGCCGCCGTTTATAGAAGTTACAGTTTTGCTTGAAGGGTTAAAAAAAAGAAGGTCAGTGTATGAATCATCATTATAATTTAGAGAGAATAATTTCCGGCTGGAGGAGGAGTCGACTTTAAAATCCTGGTACTTGCAGAAGCCGTTGACCGGGACCTGCGGATAACTGTCGTATGAGAGCAGAATTAATAAAAAGAGGAGGCTAACTTTTCTTTTTACGGGATTGAAGTCTGTTCTCCCTTCTCTTAAGTGCTTCTTCAAATCTTCTTTTTTCATCTTCCGATTCAGGAATAATCTCATTCGTCTTAACCGGCTTTCCATTCTCATCCACGCTTACGAAGGTTAAATATGCAGAATTTGTATGGACCCTGTGCCCTATTCTGAATGATTCAGCAAATACTTTAACCCCTACCTCCATAGAGGTTGTGAATGCCCGGTTAACCGAAGCGTTAAGGGTAACAGCATCACCAAGGTTTATGGGATGATGAAAATCTATGCGGTCAACAGAAGCAGTTACGCAAACATAGTTAGAATGTTTGGCAGCGCATAATGCCGCGCAGATATCTATCCAGTGCATAAGCTGGCCGCCGAGAAGTTTTCCAAGCTGGTTGGTATGGTTAGGGAGCACCAGCTCAGTCATAATCATTTTACTGTCATTTACTTTTTTAACAGCCATTTACCTGGAAGAGGATAATTGATTTTCAAGTTTCGACCGGAGATTTTTCAGCTCATCCAGCCTCTTGTTCTCCGGATACTTCTCAATGAACTTATCTATCTCATTGATAGCAGTGCTGCTGCTGTTTCTTTCAACAAGAACGTTTATCTTATTATACATTGCCATTGGAGCATAAGGTGTGTCATGATAATTGTCTATAACTTCATCATAATATATTAGAGCGGCCTTCAGGTAATCCATTTTTTCATATATACCGGCGATTGAATAGGTTTTTTCTGCCAGTTTATTATTCAATTCATCTATCTTTTTTTCAGCCTCAGGAACTTTTTCATTGGTGGGGAAGAAATCTATGAATGCCTGGAATTCCTGTATTGCCTTCCTTGTATATTTCTGATCCAGGTTAAAGTTGGGAGAAAGTTCATAATAACAATCTGCAAGGAGATACTGAGATTCAGGTACGAATTCGCTTGCGGGCATATTTTTAATCAGCTTGCTGAACTCGAACGCGGCCATTATATATTCGTTCCTGGCAAACCGTGTTTTAGCCAGGTAAAACTGTGCGTCATCTGAAATTGTACTTCCGGGATATTGAAGCAGGATAGCCTGGAACTCGTTAATTGCTTCAAGATAATCTTCATTGTTGTAAAGGCTGATGGCGTATGAAAGGCGGTTTTGGCCCGTCATATTAGTAGTATCTACGCTCGAGGAACACCCCTCAAAAACTATAAGAAATAATACAGGAATAAAAAATAGATATTTCATAGAAAGCGGTTTTATAATAATTTAATTAAGAAAAATAACCAAATTAACATAGTAGTCAAAGGTATTTATTGCTACTTACTCCTTATCGTGAAGAAAAGAATCACTGCAAGAGCGGCCGTACCTACGGCTATTACAGGTTCGAGGATTCCAGAAAAGAAGGGTTCGGAGGCAAGACTGCCATGGGTAAAAGGCCAGGCGGGGTTTTCATATGTATTAACACTATCTACAGCAACAGTATCCTGGTAGGTAAAATTAAAGTTATGAGTTGTTATCGTTCTGCCGGAAAAATTGCCGCTTCCGGAAAGGGTCAGTCTGCGGGGAACAAGGTAATCCCCTAAAAAACCATCCCGGAATATATCCCCGTATGAAGTTGAAGCTTCTTTTATTACATACTGCAATCCGAAGGCATTATCGTGATCAACAAGTTTATATCCCTTTCCTGTGAGGTTAGAGATTATTTGCGAGTTAAAGACGGCATATGCTCCCGCTTCCGTATCCAGGCTGATATTCTTTACTGTGTCTGGAAGGAGCTCTGTGAGTTCAACAAGTGAAGAGTCTACCAGCTGATCAAAAACCTGAAGGTTGGTTTTTCCCTGCCCTCTGCAGGTAACAACCGACAGGAGAATTATTCCTGTAAGCAGTTCTAAAAATCCGGTTGTCCAATGTCTCTTAAGCAATACAGATAATCTTTTTTCTTAAGGAAAATTTAATTGCTAATTTAGGCAATTCTCCTGTCCATCTTCAAGAAGTATTTAATTATAACTTTTATATCTTTTCAGCAGCCAGCTTTTCAAGCCGCTTTATTCTTTCCTCTATAGGCGGGTGTGTGGAAAAAAGCTTCATAACACCGCCGCCGTGCAGGGGATTTATTATAAACATATGAGCTGTTGCGGGACTGGAATTATTCAAAGGCTTAACTTCATTGCCGGCAGATATTTTACGAAGTGCTGATGCCAGTGCAAGAGGACTGCCTGAGATTTCTGCACCGCCTGCATCTGCAGCAAATTCACGTGATCTTGACACTGCTAACTGCAGCATTGTTGCCGCTACCGGGGCAAGGATTAATAGAAAAAGTGACGATATCCCCCCATCATCGTCGTCTCTGCCTCTGCCGAACATCATTGCCCAGCCTGCCATTTGAGCAACAAAAGTTATAGTTCCAACCAGTGTTGCCGCAATTGTACCAGTAAGCATATCCCTGTGTTTAACATGCGCTAGTTCATGAGAAATTACTCCGGCCAGCTCAGCATTGCTTAGTCCTTTCAATATCCCCGTCGTAGCGGCTACGGCGGCATGTTCAGGATTCCTACCGGTTGCGAAAGCATTGGGAGTAGGATCGTTGATTATATAAACTTTGGGCATAGGAAGGTTTGCATTTGACGCAAGCTGTTCTACCAGCGTGTAAAACTTCGGGGCTGTTTCAGCTGTTGCTTCTTTCGCCCTGTACATTGAAAGCACAACTTTGTCTGAAAACCAGTAGGCGCCAAAGTTCATCATAAGTGCAAATATAAATGCAATGGTCATGCCCGTGGAGCCGCCAAGATAGTATCCTACGAGCAGGAATAAAATCATCATAACTGTCATCATAAAGACAGTCTTAAGGGTATTCATTATTTCTCCGGAAATTGTAATTCAAAATTTACTTAATGAGTAAAGTTAATTCAAGGAAACGTACCGGCCCGCAAAAACAGCGGACAGGTACAAATCTTAAACAAATTCCAGAGATTAAAGGTTTCCTTGAGGATTAAGGGTATGACCGCATTTTGAGCAGAATATGCTTCCGGCATCATTTTGCGCGCCGCAGACCGTGCAGTGAACAGCATTTGCAAATTGCAGCTCATCTATTGAAGTAACAGTAACGGCCCTGTTTTCGGTAATTATCTGGTACAGATTAATAGCAAATGCGGCAATAAGTATGATAAGCGAGAGGTAATAGCCCCACTCATACGATACCTCAATAATTTTAAAATCAAAATCCCCCGTCACCTCCCCGCCTATACTTGATCTTAAAAACAACAGCATCAATGCCCCCAGTGCTCCTGCAATTAACGAAAGCATTCTTGAATAGCGGGGAATAAGAGAAACAACAATTCCTAAAAGGGCAAAAATGAAAGCGGCAACCGCAAGCGGTTCCGAGTTTACATCACGCTGTTTATTGAGATCCGGATTCTTTTGCCCGGTATCAAATTTCTCCATTTCAAATTTTTGTATCTGTGTGCCGGTGATAAGTTCCATTCCCGAAATTGTAGCAATCCTTTGTCCCTGGCAGGTAAAGCTAACGAATGGGAGAAAAAAACAGAGGGCAGCGAGAAGAAATAAGGACGGTGAAACGAATTTGTTTGACTCACTCATTCAGAATCCTTCCTATTTTGTTAGATTGTTGTAAATGATCTTTGAGTCATCGATTCACTGCCTGCAGTATTACAGTCTATCATTACAGTCCAAAATAAAGATAATTAGCCTGAATCAAAAGAAAATAATTTCTTAATAAAAGTTTTGCCCTTGCCTTTATTTGTGAATATGGTTAAATATTGACGAAAAATTTTGGGAGTTTATGAAAAAAACAGCTGCTTTCCTTCTTTCAATTTTAATACTTTCACCGGCTATGGTTCCTGCACAGAATACCTATGATTTTCTCAGGCTCGATATGAGCGCCCGTGCAGCTGCTCTTGCCGGCAGTTTTGTATCAAATACTGATGATCCCAATGTAATCTTTTATAATCCTGCGGGACTGGAATTGCTCGAAGGACAGCCTGTCTCTTTCTCCTTTGTTAAGCACCTTCTGGATATAAACCTTGCAAGTCTGAGCTATTCCCGGGATATTGAAGGTATCGGAAGGATTGGGGCTGCAGTTAAATATATTAATTACGGTACTTTTACCGGTGCTGACGATGTCGGGAATAAGACAGAGGATTTCGGTGCAGGTGAGGTGGCCTTTATTGTGGGATATGCTAACGCGCTGGACGAGAATTTCTATTATGGTGCAAATGTAAAGTTCATTTTTTCGGGAATAGAAAAACGCTCTTCTACAGGTCTTGCCGCAGACATTGGGCTACACTATTCTATTCCTGCCGCGATGATTGATATCGGCTTCGCCGCCCTTAATATGGGATCGCAGCTAACCACTTATATTGATACAAAAGAATCTCTGCCTCTCGATCTCGTTTTAGGAATATCAAAAAGACTTGAAAACCTTCCTGTTCGCATTTCCCTTGATTTTCATAAACTGAATGAAGATCGGGATAACTTTTCACAGAGGCTTAAGGCTTTTACAATCGGTGCGGAATTCAATCTTAGTAAAGTTGTAAATCTCCGCTTCGGTTATGATAATGAAAAAAGATCTGAACTTAAGGTCGGAACAACTGCAGGAATTGCAGGCTTTAATGCAGGGTTAGGACTGGTTATTTCAGATTATACATTCGACTACGGGTTCAGTTCTCTTGGAACAATCGGTGCTCTGCACAGAATCAGTATCGCAACATCATTATAACAGTAGTAACCTGTTAATCCGGGATTTCGTCTCCGCCTTATGCAGGTTTTGCCTTGCCTGCTAGGGCTTATATGGCGTTTGAATATATCTCTTAGCCAGCGAATGAGAACTTCCATATTCATTCATATCCAGAAGTTCATTATAATAATCAATCGCCTTTCCGCGGTTACCCATCTGATCATTTATCATCCCGAGGTATAAGACAGAATTTATCCAGAATCCTGACTCTTCCTCAGTATCAAGTTTTTTAGAGTAATCCACACATTTATCGAAGTAATATTCAGAAGAATCGAGATCCCCTGTATTTTTATACTGGAGTCCAACATAATAAACAGCTTCTCTTTTTGCAGGAAGCACCTCATAACCGGTAAATCCCGAATCAGCTTTTGCCAATACATTTTTAAATATTCCGGCGGATTCTGCATAATCCCCTTTTCGTGCGGCAATTCTTCCTTTCCATCTTTCAAAAACAGGATTGTCAGGGAATTCACTATTTAACATCGACGCATATTCATATGCCCTGGAAGGATTATTCTCATAATTATAATACAGCGTCATCAGGAAATAACGTGCTTCATACTTTGCGTACCTGCCGTTTTCGGCTGTTATCTTTAATTCTCTCAGGCCTTTTTCTTTATCCCCTGAAGGAAAAAAGATCATTAACGGTTTCATTAAAGGATACTGATCAGGTATTACAGAAGCATAGTAATCGTAAATTCCGAAACCCAGCTGGACATCTTTGTTATTGGGATCCAGGTTACTGGCGCGTTCAACTATCGGCAGAGCCTCACGCCCGTCATCAGCAGCTTTAAGCCAGCTTTCTCTTAAGGATCTGAGCCTGCCTCTGAAACCTATTGCGCCGCCTTTAAAGAACAGGGCGTCAACATTCTCCGGGTTATCATCAAGCAGCTGGTCGCACTGGTAAATTACATCTTCAAGTTTCTGAAAGAAAATATCATCATGGGATTCATCGTCAGGATTAAGAAGGATTTTCCACCAATCGATCATAGCAAGAAAGAATCTTCCGGCAGGATGGTCAGGATAATCGGCAATTAATTCCCTGAACGTTTTTTCCGCCTGGTTAAATTTAATATCATAGATCTGTTTGATACCCATTGAAGCGAGCGAATCAAACTTTGTTCCCTGGGAATAAGCAGGGGCTGAAAGAATTATTAAAACCAGTACCGTCAATAGGGCATTTTTCAAACTGACTCCGGAATTTTTTAAAAGATACTTCATATATATGAAAAAGCGGAGATAATTTTCAATTTATTACCTCCGCAGCAATATAAAAGTTTCGTACGAATATATTTAATTACAGCACTTTTAAACCTTCAACCGGCTGAATTTTATATTCAAATTCAACATTATGATACGGCGGAATAGAACCGGCTATATAATTTATGGCTTTTACCCATACTTTTATAAAATGGCCATCCGACGTTTTAAGAAGGTAAACGTAGTTGGAATCTACCCTTACTGAATCCTTATCAGGGTCAGGCAGGTAAGTCTGATCGAAAGCGTTCTGTCCGGGTCCTACCTTAGCAAATTTTGTTGACCTTGTTCCAGGTGAATAGTGGTCAGGTGAATAAAAAGTAAGCGAATCGTTTACGCCGCCTCTCATTATCATATCTATCATTCCTGAATTTGAGGAATTAAACTGATAATTGGTTCCAACACCATTAGTGATGTTCCAGCCATATCCGCTTTCTATGAAGGTTGTATCACCAGGCTGGTATTCATCTATTGTTCCGTCAGTTCTGTAATATATTCCGGCATATATGGGGGTGCCTGTAGAATCGCTTTCAGTTCCATCATCAAGCTCGGAAAAAACGAAAGTTTCGAACCTTGAATTTAAGCCGATTGAATCTACTGTGAAATAATGTACTGAAGACGGAAAATTTTTAACCTGGTGTGTTGATAACACATTATGGTTTTCATCTACTTTATAGGTCACAACTTTATACCCGGAAAAATTATCCATGTTTTCATCCGGGGAGGCATCCCAACTGATTAGCGCAGTAGAATTCTGTCCTGTTGAATCCGAGTTAATAACGAGAGATACATTAGCGGGAGCTGCTACACTGCCTGTGGAAGGGGCCGGAGGATTATTATCATTGCTGCAGCCTGTAAAAGGCAGCATAAACATTAAAAGTCCTGAAATGAATATCGATATCCTGATCTTAGCATTAGACATAAATTCTCCTATGTTTTCCAAAATTACGTTACACCAATAACGTATAACCGAAAAGGAGAACTTACAATAATACCAGTCACGTATGTGATATTTATATAGTAAGCTTATCCAGCAGGTAGTTTTTTACTGTGGTTGAAGCAACACGAACCTGTTCCATTGAATCCCTTTCGCGCACAGTAACCGTGCTGTCTTCAAGTGTCTGGGTATCAACTGTGATACAGAACGGTGTACCAGTTTCATCCTGACGTCTGTATCTTCTTCCTACAGCACCTTTATCATCGTAGAAGACCTTGAAATTCTTCCTGAGGTCAGTTTCAATACTTCTGGCTATTTCAGGCATTCCATCTTTATTAACCAATGGAAAGATTGCAGCTTTTATGGGTGCGAGTTTTGGATTAAAACGTAAAACCGAACGGGTCTCACCTTTCACTTCTTCTTCATAATAAGCATCCACCAGGAAAGCCATGAATGACCTGCTTGCACCGGAAGAAGTTTCGATGATGAATGGAAGAAATTTTTCTTTTGAACCTTCATCAAAATATTTCATTGATTTGCCTGAATATTCTTCGTGTCTGCTCAGGTCAAAATTTGTCCGGTTGTGGATACCTTCAATTTCACCCCAGCCGAATGGGAACTGGTATTCAATATCAGTAGCCTCCTTGGCGTAATGGGCAAGTTTATTGGCCGGGTGATCATGAAAACGAAGTTTGGATTCGTTCATTCCCAGGGATTTATACCAGTTGATCCGCTGTTCTTTCCAGTAGTCGTACCACTTTTTATCCTCAGAAGGATTTACAAAGAACTGCATCTCCATCTGTTCAAACTCTCTGGTTCTGAAAAGAAAGTTCTTTGTATTTATTTCATTCCTGAAGGCTTTCCCTATCTGGGCAATACCAAATGGAAGTTTCTGCCGGGAAGCATTTTGAACGTTGAGAAAATTGACAAAGATACCCTGTGCAGTTTCCGGTCGTAGATAAATAACTGCACCTGAATCTTCAACGGGACCAATAAATGTTTTAAACATAAGATTAAACTGCCGGGCAGGGGTAAACGTACCTTTATTACCGCACTGGGGACAATTAAGTTCGGCAAGGAGAACAGGACTAAGTTCCGCATTCTCAAGCAAAGCTGTAAACGCGACATCAAGAGCAGCCTCGCCTGCGGAGGCTGAAGCATCTAAGATACTCTCAAACTGGTGAGTCAAATTAGCATTTCCTGCCAATTGGTTCTTAACTTCTTCGTAAGCCTTGGTTTTCTTTTTATCGTTAATCATGTCACCAAGAAGATCAAGACGGAATCTTGCCTTACATTGTTTGCAGTCAACCATAGGATCAGTAAAGTTTTCCACGTGACCTGAAGCCTCCCAAACTCTTGGGTGCATCAGTATAGAGGCATCCAGTCCCTCCACATCCTCACGGTAAGTCATAAACTTCCACCATTCCTCTTTAACGTTCTTCAGGAGTTCGACACCAAGAGGGCCGTAATCCCAGCAGCCGTTAAGTCCACCGTATATTTCACTCGATTGAAATACAAATCCTTTTCTTTTGGAAAGCGATACTATTTTTTCCAGCAAATCAGTCTGTTTTGCCATCTTAATTCCTTTACTGCTTGAAAAATGAGTGGAAATATACAAAAATGAATTGTGCTTGTAAAAACATAAGAGGTGTTTTCAGAGTTATTTTCTAAAAATCCTTTAAAGTTATTTCGTCGAAAAGAGATAATTATTTATCTTTGCCCCGTTGAAAGAGAATGAGGGAATAAAATGCTGAAAAGATTACTACCGAAGGAAGAGAAGTACTTCGATAATTTCAAAGAGATGATAACACATATCGGGGAAATGGCTGACCTTGCTCACCAGCTTTTTTCAAGTGAAGAAATAAACCCTGATATACTGCTTAAGATAAAACCCCTTGAGCTGAGGTGTGACGAAATAACTTCAAAAGTCACCAAAAGGCTTAACAAAACCTATATAACTCCATTTGACAGGGAGGATATTTTCGGTTTAATAAAAAGACTGGATGATATAAGCGATATGCTGCTGGGGGCAACCAGCCGGATTGAAACTTATAATATTAAATCGAGAGTTAAGTATGCAGATAAGCTTTCTGCTGTTATCGTTGAGCAGGTAAAGGAGCTTGGAATTGCGATCCAGGATCTTAAGGTAAAACGAACCAATGAAATGAAAGCCGTAAAAGTCCTTGAAACAGAAGCCGATAATATCTACAGGCAGGCACTAAAGGAACTTTTTGAGAACGAGACTAATGCAATCGAAATTATAAAGCGAAAAGAGCTGCTTGAGATACTTGAGAACACCTCCGATAAATGTCAGTCGACCGCAAACCTGATAATCAGTCTTTTTATAAAAAATACGTAATATGGAATTCGCTCTTATCATCATATTTCTCGCACTCGTATTCGATTTTTATAATGGAATGAACGATGCGGCAAACTCAATCGCAACAGTTGTCTCTACCCGGGTTTTAACTCCCGGTCAGGCTGTGGCCTGGGCAGCCTTCTTTAATTTTTTAGCTGCTTTTATTTTCGGCGTCAGCGTTGCAACAACGATAGGCAAAGGAATCGTTGATGTTAATATTGTTGATAACCAGGTGATTTTTTCCGGACTTGTAGGAGCCATCCTCCTCTCTGCCACAGCAACGCATTATGGAATGCCGATTTCAGTTTCACATTCTATTATAGGCGGATACGGCGGTGCGGGTGTGGCAAAAGCCGGATTCGGAGCAATTGTAGTATCGGGGTATACCAAGGTTGTTATATTTATTTTTCTTGCTCCGATTATGGGATATGTTATTGCATTAATATTCTCGGTGATTACCCTCTGGATAGTAAGGAATAAAAGTCCTTTTAAGGTTGATAAGTATTTCAGGAAGCTTCAGCTTGTTTCGGCGGCATTATATTCACTAAGTCACGGTTCCAACGATGCCCAGAAAACAATAGGTATTATTGCCCTGGTACTTTTTACAAACGGCGTACTCGGCAGTACTTTTTATATTCCCTTCTATGTTATAATGATGAGCTATACTGTTATAGCCCTCGGCACACTCATAGGGGGATGGAAAGTAATCAAGACTCTGGGTATGCGGGTTACCAAGCTCACCCCTTTCGGCGGGTTCAGTGCTGAAACAGCCTCGGGAATTACAATTTCACTTGCCTCGATCTGGGGTATTCCGGTCAGCACAACCCATACTATAACCGGTTCAATAATAGGGGTTGGTTCGATAAAAGGCTTTTCGGCTGTACGATGGGGAGTTGCAAGAAATATTTTATGGGCATGGGTGCTGACAATTCCACTTTCAGCAGCGTTTGCCATGGTTACATACTATATTTCACAGCTGTTCGCTTAGAATTCTTTAATTGCGGCATCAAGGATTTTTTTGATTTCTCTCTGACCCTGGTTGAGTTTCCCTTCTCTACCTTTAATTATTTCCAATAGTATTATGCTTTGAGCTATATAACTCTGCATCACTTTTTTACCTGCACCTGTTTTCAGCTTTGATAATGCTTCGATATGCTTCTTAATAGTATGTGAATCCCCCCTCTGGACAGGACCGGATAAAGATGCTGCCGGCCCCTTATGATTGATGTTGGACAGAGTAGTATTTATAATAGTCTCAAAAATGTTGTAATGATTTTCGACAGAAAGTCCTGTTTTTTCAAGCATCTTTTCTGAAGAAAAAAGGTTAGCGTTTATAAAGTTTGCCGCAAATACGCCTGCCATATGATAATATACCTTTGCTTCCTCATTCAGTTTAAACGATTGAAGACCCAGTATCCTTCCAAGAGAAAAAAGGTAGCGTTCAGCACCGGTAAATTTTGTTTCGACAGCAGCAAACGAGTTTTTAATATCTGTTTGTTTAAGTGAGGAGAAAGTCTGCATTATGTGAAAAGAAGCTGTCATGCCCCCTTTATTCTCAACGGTATCAAGAGACGAACTTCCTGCTGAACCCGAGGTATGCACGAACATGCAGTCCCCGAATTCCTTCCTGATCATTGAAAGACGGCGGGCAGCAATGGATATCTTATCATCAGGTACTGTAATAAAGAAGACCTTCACTTCCGGAGGTATGTTCTCCGCATTATCCCCGCTGAATTCCAGCTTGTATTTTTTTGCCAGGGCCCGGGCAGATTTTTCGTCTCTGCTAATTATCCCTTTAACCGCATAATGATTTTTTACCAGCAGAGGAAGAAGCGTATGAGCGACTTTACCGGCACCTATAAATGCTATTTCTGAGTGTTTGTTCAGCAATCAATCTCCATAAATAGCTGCCGAAAGGTAACCGACAACTTCATTTTTATTTCCAGTAGTATCACCCGAATTGCTTCTGTGAAGGATGATCGATTTATTATATTTTAACTGATCCGCTGATTTCATCATTGCTATTATTGTACCCGCACCGCAGGCTTCACATCTTCTGTGTTCAAAATTTTCAAATAGTTCTTCGTAGTTGAATAGTTTTATATCTCTCTCAACGATAGCATCCATTTCATCAGCAATATCTCCGGGGTAATAATGAGAAAGGTCGGAGCTGGAAAGTATGAGAGTATTTCCATCAAAAACAGTTTTTAACCGTTCAGTTAATTCATCAATATAAATTTTCCCCTGGTCACCCATAACTACCGGGACAATTTCAAAATCATCCAGTACCATCTGCAGAAAAGGGATCTGAACTTCAATGGCATGCTCATCCCTATGCCCTTCCTGACCCTTGAAAATAGTTTTGGCATTTAACGCCAGGGTATCAGCTGCTTTTTTATTTACCGGCACAATTCCGAGCGGCGTTCTGTATGCGTCGCCCTCATAAATTGAGATACCGGGAAAATATTCACGATGGCTGGGGGAAATGATTATTACTGTTTTAACACTTTTCCTGTCAAGCAGCTTAAAACCGAATGCAGCAGTTTTTCCTGAATAAGTGTACCCTGCATGAGGTGAAACTATTCCGTATAATCTGCCTGGAACCTCTTTCTTTTCAGCGGAGGAAAGGAGGTATTCAATTTCATTTTTCAATTTTGAAGGATCCGAGGGATAAAAATATCCTGCAACTGCGGGCGTTCTAACCTTAGACATATGACTTCTTCCTTTCGCTATCCTCTGAGAATATATCAGCGGTGAAGACTTCAATGTTTAATTTTTGTTTTTGCCACAGATATGGTTCAAAACCTGCCTTTTCACAAATTGCACAAAGGAACCTCTCCAGGTTAAAATTATTTTCAGGCGCCACCTGCGGTAGAAGCAGTCCCCTCCTGCCAAGATGGTTTATTATTAATCCATGCCTGCCTATCTCTATCTCATCATAAGATTTAATTTTTCTTGAGGAAGATAATACCGAAATCTCAATCTCCAGTCTGTCGATTTCGTCCATTGAAACCGGCATGAAGCGGGGATCGTGTAATGCAGCTTCTACTGCGGCTTCACATACAGTTTCAAAAAGTTTGTTTTCAGCAAAAATGTACCCGATGCAACCCCGAAGGTTCTTTTTAATAGTAAGTGTAACAAAAGCACCTGATATGATTTTTAGAGCCGGGTATTTCTCAAAGTCCGGAGGGATTACCCGGGTTTCATCAAAAACTGATTTGATAGAATCTCTTGCAGCTTTAAGCAGAATAGCTTTATCTTCTGAGCCTAATTCCATAAAATCAACCTTCAAATTCAAACTAACGAAAAAACTATAAGTTCTGACTTATTTTTAATAATGAAGAGGAGATTATCCCTAAGGAAGAAAGAGTCAGGTATGTAGGAAGTAATCCCCGCATTCAGCACATCTTCAAAAATAAACTTTCCTGTACTAATTTCAATCATCCTGAAATTATTATTCAGCTTTCCCTCATCCTCCGCCGTATGGTAGCTGAGGAGCAGAATATCATTAAATCTTACAAAATCAATCGTTCCGGAGATCACTTCATCTGTTTTTATTTGTTCTACGAGTGCCCTGCCCTCAGGGGTGAGTTTCTCAGGCAGATAAGTCTCAGGGAACAGGTAACTCTTATACTTTTCATATTCCTCCTGCAGAAGTTGTTCCCGGAGGCTGTTGATTTCATCAGAGTTCTCGCCGTATTCTTTTATCAGCCTGCCTGTCTTTGCATCAAGTGAAAAAAATTCACGGCTCTCGAACTTCTGATAGAAGGCAAATACACAGTCATCATAAAGAAAGAGGAAGACAAGGTCATCACGCTCCCAGAGATAGCTTCCTGAAGTAAGGTCGTAAGCGAATATTCCGATATGACCCGGCATATCAGGTTTTACAAACCGGTGGAAATATATTTTATCATCGTCAAAAGCCTCAACACCGGACCAGAATTTTTCATCAGTCTGGAAATTTTTCATCAGGTATTTTCCCGAATCGATCTGAACGCAGTTATAATAGACCTCCTTATTTTTCTGATCCCGTTCTTCAATCAACAGCTTATCGCCGGAGGGTATAAGCCTCCAGATAGTTCTTTTGTTTGTTAAGGAATAGTTTTTTTTTATCTTCATTTCATATTAGTGGTTTATCTCTTCAAACTGAGCAGTGAAATGTCTGAGCATAGGAGCCTGGTAGGTTATCCTGTATCCTTTTAGAGAACTTCTTTTCTTGTAAACTTCCAGGATTACCTCAAGAACATAATCAATGTGGCTCTGAGTATAAACCCTTCTCGGAATTGCGAGTCTTACCAATTCCATTGGCGGAGGAATGAGGGCTCCGTTTTTATCGTATTTGCCGAACATAACACTGCCTATCTCAACAGCTCTTATACCGCCCTCAATATAAAGTGAGCAGACGATCGATTGTCCGGGAAACTGTTCCTGGGGAATATTGGGGAGAAATCTTTTCGCATCGATATAAATTGCATGGCCTCCGGGAGGTTCAATGATTGGAACGCCTGCGGAAACAAGTTTTTCACCGAGATATTCTACGCTCCTTACACGATACTCAAGGTAATGTTCATCAAGGACCTCTTCAAGTCCCTGCGCAACCGCTTCCAGGTCACGTCCTGCCAGTCCTCCGTAAGTTGGAAAACCTTCAGTAACAATCAGCAGGTTCCTGCAGTTCATAGCAAGCTGATCATCATTCATTGCGAGGAAGCCGCCTATATTGGCGAGACCATCCTTCTTTGCGCTCATCGTTGCGCCGTCAGCATACGAAAACATTTCCTGGGCTATTTCAAGCAGCGGTTTATCCTGGTATCCTTTTTCCCGTTTTTTAATGAAGTAGGCATTTTCCGCAAAACGGCAGGCATCAAGGAAAAGCGGGATATCATATTTTTTAAGTACCTCTTTTACTTCACGTATGTTCTGCATTGATACCGGCTGTCCTCCGCCTGAATTATTCGTAACTGTAATCATGCATATGGGAATATTTTCTTTTCCTTTTTCCTTAATGAAATTTTCCAGTTTTTGAATATCCATATTTCCTTTAAAGGGAGCCCTGATTTCAGGATGTTTGCCTTCCTCATTAAGCAGATCCACTGCCTCGGCATTGGTAAACTCAACATTTGCCCGGGTTGTATCAAAATGAGTGTTGTTAGGAATGAATTTTCCCTCACCGCCTATTATGGAGAAGAGTATCTTTTCCGATGCCCTTCCCTGGTGGGTAGGAATGATATATTTTAATCCAGTTATTTTCTTCACCGTTTCTTCGAAGCGGTAAAAACTTCTTGAGCCCGCATAGGACTCATCCCCCTGCATTATACCGGCCCACTGCATTGAACTCATTGCTGAAGTTCCGCTGTCTGTAAGCAGGTCTATAAGCACATCATCCGCGTGAAGCATAAATGAGTTATACCCGGCATTTTTCAGAAGCCCAACACGTTCTTCCCTTGTGGTAAATCTTATCGGCTCAACTGATTTTATTTTGAAAGGCTCTATTATAGTTTTCATTTGATTTCCTGTCATCAGAATATTTAAAAAAGTAGAATTTCCGGGTAGTAAATTTAACTAAACTTCGGGTAACTATTTAAGTGCCTTCCCCTTTTGTTCTCATAAATATTTGCCCCAGGCTGGTTTTAAAGTTGCGTTTGTTCCTGACAATAAATACTTTTTTACTATACATCTTTTAATATTTATTATGGATGAACAATGGACAATACAGACTTACCAAATTTGAACGATCCCTCAGCTGCTGAGGTACCGGAAGAAGAGCTGAACCATACGGACAAGCTTGTAGGCGTATTTGCGGAACCGGGTGTAATGTACGCCAAAACAGCTCAATTCCCTCCGAGAACGCTTGACTGGATCATTCCCCTCCTGGTTATGACAATTTTTTCAATCGCTTCCGCATGGATAATCCAGAGCAATCCGGAAGTATCTTATAATATCAAACAGGAGCAGCTCGGAAAAATCGAAAGATCATTCCAGGAAATGGTTGATAAAGGACAGATGACGAAAGATCAGGCTCAGGAACAAATGAGCAAGATTGAAGAAAGGATGTCTGAAGGATCGAATATGGTTCAGACTATTATCTTCACGATCGTCAGAGTCTTTTTATTCTTTTTCATAGTAACCGGAATTTACTTCATTGCAGCACGCTTCATCTTTAAAGGTGATGGCACGTATAGCTCTGCTATGGTGGCAAACGGACTCACTGCCTACATTGATATAATCCAGGTAGTGGTTGCAACAATTCTAACAATTGTAACGGGCAGACTTGTAATGGATACCAGTCTTGCCGCTTTCATGCATATTGAAAAATCAACATTCGTAGGTTTTCTTCTTGGAAAGTTAGATGTTATCACCATATGGAGTTTAGCTATTGTCAGCATAGGTCTGGCTAAGATGTTCAAATCTGAAAATATGACCAAATACTTAATATTTGTATTTGGCTTATGGATTGTTTGGAGCCTGATAATATTCGGTCTCGGTCAGGCTGTTCCCTTCCTGAGATTCCTCGGAGGTTAAATTCTCAGCAGAGATGAGCCGGAGCCGGCTCATCTCTATCTCATTTTCGGATTTGGGTAACCCCACCTCATCTTAAAAAATAACAGGCATAGGGATGATACAATGATAGTTGATCACCCGGGTTTTGCAACTGCTCTAAAAAAAGTATTTGAGAGTTACCAAGAATATTGAAAATTATTTTAAGAATAAATAACCATATTTTACAAAAAGGAGAATATATGAAAGGTTCAATTAAATTTTTCGCATTGAGTGTGCTTATGATATGCGGATTCAGCATAAATTCATCGGCACAATGGTCATCAGACCCTGCTGTAAACCTCCAGGTTTGCGATGTTAACGGCGACCAGGCTCTGCCTAAGGTTGCCTCAACATCCGACGGCGGATGCTATATAGCATGGTTCGACAACAGGAACGGGAGTTATGCAGTATATCTTCAGCGCCTTGATGCGCTGGGAGATAAATTGTGGGCTCCTGACGGAATGCTGATAAGCGACAACCCGCAGAGTTCATCGCTGGTTGATTGGGATATTGCAAGTGACAATCATAATAACGCAATCTTAACATTTACAGATACCAGGGATAATGATAGTCTGCATGCCTTTGCATACCTGGTAGATACATCCGGTAATATGCTGTGGGGAGCAGATGGTGTCAGGCTATCAGGTGCGGGCGACTATCAGCCAAACCCTGTTACCACCCAGACGTCAGACGGGAATTATGCATTTGCCTGGATTGTTGCAGGAAGCACCCAGGAAATCGCTCTTCAGAAAATTTCCCTGGCAGGACAAAAAATGTGGGGATCTGATCCCATAATATATTCAAGCGGTACTTCTGAAAATTATACTTATCCTGCAATAGTTCCATCTGATAATGGAAGTGTTATAGTTGTTCATTCGGGTTATACAGGATTTTTCACCGCACCTTATTACACCTATGCTCAGAAGTTTGACATGGACGGAAATCCCCTGTGGGGTACGGGTGGTCTTGTTGTTGAAAACGTGGGAGCTCCTTTCTACGAACATCCTTTCGTAATGAGTGATGGTAATGACGGCGCTTTTGTTTCATGGTATGATGACAGGGATAATAACAACCTGTTCAGCTCTTTTGCACAGCATGTAACCTCAGCAGGAACTGTAACTTTCCCGGCTAACGGAGCTGAGGTTTCAACGAACGGATCAATGCATCATCTATACCCCACCCTTGCTTATAATTCCGGCTCAGATGAACTTTACTGCTTCTGGCTCGAGGAGACTTCCCTGCAGAATAATTTTGCGGTGTACGGACAAAAATTTGATGCTTCAGGAACAAGATTATGGAACACCAACGGAATAGCATTCACATCAATGACACAGAATGCAATCTTCCAGCCGCATGCTTTACCGACCGATACCTCAGTATTTGTAATCTACATCCAGGGAAATCAATCGGGTATTAACCAGGGAGTTTATTCTTTTATGGCCAATGCAGATGGAGATCTATCCTGGAATCCGGCTATAGTAACTATGTCAGATCCTACTCCTGATAAGCTGCATGCAGTATCAACAATTTGGACGGATGACATTGCCAAGTTCATTTGGGAAGACACAAGGAACGACGGCGGCGGAATATATGCCCAGAATATAAATCCTAATGGTGAACTTGGAAATATTGCTGTTCCGGTTGAGCTTACCTCATTCACGGGTGCACAGAACGGAACTACTATAACCTTAAACTGGAATACTGCAACCGAATTGAATAACCGCGGTTTTGATGTTGAAAGAACAGAAGGTAATCAAAACAACTGGCAGAGCATCGGATTCGTACAGGGAAGCGGAACAAGTACAAATCCTCATGCTTATACATTCTCAGATAATAATCTTGATGCCGGATCATACAGCTACAGACTTAAACAGGTTGATAACGACGGATCATCTGAATATATCAATCTTGCTGAAAGCTTCACAGTTGAACCCGGCTCTTATAGTCTTTCGCAAAATTATCCAAATCCGTTTAACCCGACTACGATGATTAAATATTCAGTTCCCGAGAAGAATCAGGTGACCATAAAAATTTATAACGTATTAGGCAGTCAGGTTGCGCTGCTGGTTAATGAGATAAAACCTGCCGGAAGTTATGAAGTAAGTTTTGATGCTTCGGGATTATCAAGCGGCGTGTATTATTATACTATCTCCGCAGGCAAATTTACCTCAACAAAGAAAATGATCCTGATGAAGTAACCCCTTGGTGTTACCGTCTTACCCCTGAAGTCCCGCCAAAAGCGGGACTTTTTATTTGCCAGGGTTCAACAATCGATATTGCTTTTAATAATCGCTAATTCTAAGTTAAATATGGAATTATAATAATTTCCGGGAATTCAACAGGGAATGAATTAATAATCTCTTTAATTGAATTTATTGAGAACAAATAAAAGGACGGGGAAAGTGAAACACCTAAGAATAAAAGCTCTTCTTATATCTATTATCATCCTAACAGCGGTCTCATCTGCACAGGAACGTAAAAACCTTCTCATACTTCCGTTTGATGCCAATGGTATTGATCAGGTATATGTTCAGACTTCTCAGTCTATCTTGCGGGTAGAAATAGGAAAGTATAACAAAGTGGAAGTAGTATCAGAAGCAAGAACTGAGGAGAGTTTGAACGGGTTGGACTGTTTTACTACTGACTGTGCTGTGGAAATAGGTAAACAGGCAGGTGCAGATCAGGTTGCCGGATGCCGTCTGGCAGCTCTTGGAGATAAAATTATGGTTCAGTATTTCCTGATGGATGCAGCCTCAGGAAAGCTGCTGCTGATGGACCAGATATCCGCAGTCAGTCTCGAGGACCTCGAACCCGTGATGAAAAGGGTTGCATCCAATATCGTTGAGGTAAAGTTATCCGAAAATAATGTTCAGGTCGGCACTATCGTTCAGGAGGAAACCACTGAACCTCTGCGAAGGTCATCGAGAAAGAATATAGGACTTTCATTCGGATACCTCTTCCCGCAGGACGGCTACGATAATGACCAAAAATCCTTCACCATAAATCTGCACCTTGATTATGAAATGGAGGAGTTGGCCGTAGGAATGCTCTTCGGGATAAGGGATGGTTTTGCAATGAATGTTTACGGGGATTATCTATTCTCCAAAACTGATATTTGTCCTTACCTTGGCGGTGCTTTCGGATTTCATTGGATTACTCACACCCAAAATAATTATATAGCTGTTACGCAGCCAGGTTCAGGGGTCGATTATAGTTCAAAGGCAAGCGATGGCTTTGAACTTACATTTAATACGGGACTCAGGGTTTTACATACCTACAATTTCCAGATCCTGTTAAACCTTGAGTATATAATGACATTTAACGACTATAATGATAAGGCCATAGTATTCACAATAGGGATCTTATAATCAGAGTTATAAAATTATATTAAGGCAGTATTTTTTAGGGATGACCAGAGTATATATCAGTGATATAAGTGCGTATTAAAGGATACTTTGGGGATCCATATCGTAGATTAATTTCACATCGCGGAAGCGGGATTTTCTGTTGAACTCAGAGAAGGAATCAAGAACAGCTTTCCTTAGTATTTTACTACCGGGATCGGTTTCTTTTGAACTTTTAATCAGGATCTGAAAGCGGTACTGCCCTTTTAACCTCGCAATTACGGCCGGAGCAGCCGGTGTTATCTTCAGGTGCTTTTTATACCTGCTTAACTGAATATAAAAATCCTCAGCCGCTCCCCTTGCCTTCTCTTCGATTTTATCTTTAGTTTCAATGAGGCAAAGTCTTGTAAATGGAGGGTAACCCATCCGTTCCCTGTCAAAGATCTCTTTTGAATAAAAACCGGCATAATCGTTCATCAGTACTTTCTGCAAGGTGAAATGTTTCTCGTTCTGTGTCTGGATTATTACTTCTCCCGCAACTTTACTCCTTCCAGCTCTGCCTGAAACCTGGGTGAGGAGCTGAAAGGTTCTTTCATCTGCCCTGAAATCAGGAAGCCACAGGGTAGTTTCTGCAGAAATAACACCTACAAGTGTAACCCTGGAGAAATCCAGTCCTTTCGAAACCATCTGGGTGCCGACAAGTATATCGATCTCCCCGTTACCGAATTTCTGCAGGATATTGCTAAGTGCATTCTTTTTATTAATCGAGTCGGAATCAATCCTTCTTACACCAGCGTTTGGAAAATAATATTCAATCTCATCTTCCACTCTCTCGGTACCTGATCCAAAGTATTTTATATTAAGCGAGCCGCAGTGTGTGCAGGCTTCAGGCACTTTTTTTATTAGTCCGCAGTAATGGCACTGCAAAGTATTTTTATTTATATGATAGACCATCGGAACTGAACAGTTATCACAGGATTCTATCTCTCCGCAGTCTTCACAGTATATCTGTGTTGAGAACCCCCTCCTGTTCTGTAGAATGATCACTCCTTCTTTTTTCTTTAAACGATCAGCTATATGATCAATTAGTACCTGGGAGAATACATTCTCCATCTTCTTCTTCTTTCGCTCAACAGAGAGATTAACCAGGCGTATTACCGGCAGTTTGGCATTATCGATTCTTTCCGGGAGACCGAGCAGTTTGTACTTGCCCGCTTTTGCATTGTACATGCTTTCAATAGAGGGAGTGGCTGAACCAAGCAGCACAGGACAGCCGAATATCTGGGCCATTACCACGGCGGCATCACGGGCCTGGTAACGCGGAGACGAATCATACTGTTTATAGCTGGAATCGTGTTCTTCATCTACTATTATCAATCCCGGATTCTGTAAAGGGGCAAACAAAGCTGAACGCGCCCCGATTATAACTCTCGCTTTTCCTTTTAGAATCTTTCTCCACGAGTCATACCTTTCACCATCAGACATCCGGCTGTGCTGAACCGAAATAATATCACCAAAGTTATTATACATCCTGGATGTCATCTGGGGAGTCAGTGAGATTTCAGGGACAAGTATTAAAGCGGATTTTTTCTGTGCAAGCACTTTTTTAACAAGTTCAATATAAACCTGCGTCTTGCCGCTGCCCGTTACTCCATGCAGCAGGTAAGCAGCAAATATGGCAGGTTCAAGGGCTTCTGCCACGGTATCAATTACTTTCTGCTGGGCTTCTGTAGGTATAAGATCCCGGAATTTTTCCTTATAGGTTTCAATATAATCCCGGTTAACCTCTTTGTCATAAATCTCTATGAATCCCTTTTTCTGAAGCGAATCAGTTGAGGATGATGAGGCCTCGGCTTTTTTCAGCAGGTAATTCAGGGGAACTACCTTATTCTTCCTGTTTATAAGCTCCAGAAGAATTTTAACCTGTTTCGGCGACCTGGATTCAACTTCAGGAAATCCCGCATAAACTTCTCCTATGCTCATCGCAAGGCGAACAAACTTTTCCTTCTTCACCTTGATCCGTGCCGCTCCTACTTCATCAAGCACGGTAACAGCTCCCTCGCTTTCCAGTGAACGGACAGCCGAATAAATATTTTTCCTGCCCGTCACCTTCTGAAGGTATCTGAAATTCACTTCTTCACGGCTGCATAATTCTTCCAGTATCCTGAACTTTAGCGTCCCTTTCCTTTCATTAAGAAGAAGCTTTTCACAAAAACTCTGATCTACAATAATTTTTCTTTTTGATTCTATATCAACCCCTGAGGGTATACCCAGCTTAAGTGCCTCACCGTAGGATGACAGGTAATAGTCCGACAGCCATTCATAAAACTTTAACGATTTTCTGGAGAAAATCGGACTTTCATCAGGGATGTCAGAGATAGGTTTTATTTTTTCTGCAGCTTCTTTATCAAGAGGATTGGTATCAGAAACATCAATTATAACACCCGTCAGCACTCGCCTGCCGAACGGTGCAACCGCTCTCGCACCTGCCCTGGCCAGTGGTCTGAATTCTTCAGGGACAGAATAAGTGAATGAATTTCTGAAAGGTAAAGGAAAAACAAGTTGAACAAACATATTATGTAAAATAGAGAACAGCCTTTATTCAGGTTTATAATATGGACCGAGCATTCTGTAAGAATTACCTTTAAAGGTGTTGCTGAGGATCTCAAATCTTAAAGTTTTCATCGACTTATCCCATAAGATCCTTTTCCGGTCTTTTGAAGTTATAATTTCTCCGTTGGTGGAAATAACACTGTCTGTCGGCTCAAGTGTTAGGTAAAAAAATCCCGCATCATGCTGCATATTTTCCACGCTTGTTATGGAATTAAATGAATACACAACATTAGCATCAAGAGTATCGCCCGAAGCATGAAGTTCCCTGGATTGTATAGTCTTACCTTCCTGTTTCATCGACTGCAGGAAATCATTACTTTTCAATGCGAACTGGAATATATTCTGTTTATCGGTTTCAAAATCCTTATCGTTAGCAGCATCTGATCTTAAATCATAAAGATGTACAACAGCAGTGCCTTTGTCAGGTGTTTCAAGGTTAATTTCATATGAAACTTTATAAAAATCGATGCAGCCTGAAAGACTGAAAACAAGTGATAATCCTGCAATAGTTAAAAACCAGGTCCTCATAACAGGCTCCTCTAAAATTCAAGTGTTATTAAATGAATATACTGCCTCGTTCGTGTCCATTTCAAACTGATTTAAACCATCTTTTGTTATTTTAATGTTATTCTTTCTATAAATTTACAATAAATGGTTGACAAAACATTAAGACAGCTCAGGTTCGGACTTGCAATCCTGTTTTTTACGATAGTTACAGGAACTGCAGGCTATATGATCATTGAAAAGTGGCATATTCTTGATGCAATTTACATGACAATGATCACTATTTCCACAACCGGATTCGCTGAAACACACCCGCTCTCTCAGCCCGGAAGACTATTCACTATAATTTTAATCATTATGGGTATAGGTTCGATTGCATATACCGGAGGAAGGGCTGCACAGCTAGCATTTGAAACCCAAATATACAGGAGGAGGAAGATGAGTAAGAAGGTTGAACAGCTTGAAAATCACTATATCGTTTGCGGCTATGGAAGAATGGGAAAGTTCATTTGTGATGAGCTTACTGAAGCAAAAGTTGATTTCGTAGTTATCGAAAATGATTCCGAAAAAATTGATAAGCTCATGAGCCGCGGGTTAATGTTTGTTAATGGGGATGCAACCAGTGATGAAGTACTTATCTCAGCCAAAATAAAGAAAGCAAAAGGACTGGTGGCTGTACTTTCGTCAGATGCGGAAAATGTTTTTGCAACTTTATCATCAAAAGTGCTCAATCCTGATATATACATAGTAGCAAGAGCAGTAGAGGAAGAGACGGAATCAAAACTTATGAAAGCAGGCGCCAGCCGGGTAGTAAAACCTTATGAGATCGGCGGTACCCGTATGGCTGAATTGCTTATCCGTCCGGGAGTTATTGAGTTTATCGACAGTATTGCAAGAGAAAAAAATGTCGACTTAAATATAGAAGAGGTGATTGTTCACCCTGATTCAACACTGGTAAATAAGACTCTTAACGAACTTCCAATCAGGAAAGAGATGAACATCATTATTGTTTCTATTTATAAAAAATCAGGTAAGTTCATTTACAATCCGTTGTCGTCCTCCAGAATTGAACCGGGAGATAAACTTATTGCTATAGGCGAAAATACCAGCCTTCAAAAGCTGAATAAAATGTGCCTTACTGAAAATCTTGACTAGACGACAGCACTTTCCAGTAAAGTGACTGTCTGCTTTGTAGAGTCAAGCTCAGCCTTTATTCCTACCGGAAGAACAAATTTATTTTTTACATGTCCAAATGACATCCCGTATACAACAGGGATATTAAGATCAGCAAGCCTGTTCTTAAGAACCTCCTGAAGGGTGAATGAAGTATCAAAGGATGATTTTTCCGAAGGTCTGCAGTCCTTAAACACCCCGAGAGCAATTCCTGAAGCTCCCTCAAATTTACCGGCCATCCTCATCTGTGTAAGCATTCTGTCAATTCTGTAAGGGTCCTCCGACATTTCCTCAAGGAAAATTATTTTGCTTCTTGTATCAATATCATATGGTGTACCGATCAATGAGACAACAACTGATAAATTACCTCCTATCAATTCTCCCCTTGCAATTCCATCCCGGATGGTTATTGCTCTAAATTCTTCATCAGGGGATTCAGGAGAAGGATTACGCAGTTCTAGTTTATCTTCCGGATCCATTAAAGTTTTCTTCAAATATTCAATAGTGAAATCATTGTAGGTGGAAGTGCCTACCGCACCATGGAAGCACACCAATCCGGTTTCTTTATGAATTCCGTAAAGAAGAGACGTAATATCGCTGTATCCAATTAGTACCTTTGGGTTTGTACTAATAACGTTATAATTAAGCAGGGGTAAAACCCTGGTGCATCCGTAGCCGCCCCGGGCACAAATTATACCATTAACATCATCCCGATAGAACATCTGGTTTACATCAGAAGCCCTCTGCTTGTCGGGTCCGGAGAAGTAACCATTTCTCGAGAGGATGGAATTATTATAAACAACATTAAAACCAAGTTCATTAAGATTTTTAATCGAATCATTCAGCTGCTGTCCGTCAATATAACTGCCGGGAGCAATGAGTCCCAGCGTATCTCCACTTTTCAGCCGCGGGGGTTTAATTCGCTCTACAGGGGACAGTTTGGGGAATAGGCTGCCTAGTGGTAAGGCTGAAGCGGCGGCGGCAAGTCCTGCCGCCTTTAAAAAGTTCTTTCTCTTCATTTAATCGACTTTAATCCTGATATCGACTGCGTATAGTTCATTATTTTCATCCACAATAAGCGGGTTCAGATCGCATTCGCTTATGTTTTCGTTATCGAGCATCATTTGGGCAGCAGAAAGAATCACATCTTTAATTCTCTGAATATCAGCCGGTTCTTCCCCTCTTACACCGCGTAGTATTTTACCTATTCGGGTTTCATCTATCATCTCCAGGGCATCCTTTTCAGTCATATAAGCAGAACGCATCGAGGTATCTTCATAAACTTCCACATATTTACCGCCGGTTCCGAACATAATCATAGGACCGAAATCTTTATCGCGGAAACCACCAATAAGTATCTCATGCCTGGTTTTAATAAACGGCTGAATGAGAAACGATTTGATATTAATATTTTTATTCTTAAAATCATAAAGCATTTTGTCAGCTTCGGAGATTAACTCTTCCTGCGATTTTATATTCAGCCGTACAGCATTCAATTCAGTCTTATGGATAATCCCTTCCCCTGCTGCTTTCAGTACCACCGGAAATTTCAGGTCACTCTTTTTAAGTTCGTCGTATTCCAGGTAAAATGACCGGACCGCAGGAAGATTATATTTTTCGGAGAGTAAAGAGATTTTATTTCCCTCAAGGAAGCCCTTCTTTTCAACCGGTAATTCTTTTTGTCCGGGTTTAGCCGGCATAAGTCTTTTTTCTTCGTTTTTCCGGGCAGAATAATAATACATATTTGACAGCACCACTGCCGGATCTTCAGGATTCCGGAAAAGAGGGAACTTATACTTTGAATTTTTTCTGTATTCCTCCCAGAACTCAGGAAGCGGCATTACTGCCTGGAGGAGCGGTTTATCGGATTTTATACTGTTGATAAGTTCGATTACAGGGAGTGCCTTAACCATTATAGGTTCAACAAATACCGAGATAACAGCATCTACATTATCATCCTTTAAAAGCAGCTCAATTGAATCGTGATAGCCTTCAGCGGTACCGCCGGGCAGAAGATCGACAGGGTTATTTACGCTTCCTTCAGGATGAACAATTTCTCTGAGTTTCTTTTTGGTACCAGCAGTAAGTTCTGCTAATTTCAATCCGTTCTTTTCAATCGAATCAACTGCAAGAATAGCCGGTCCGCCAGCGTTAGTTATTACCGCAATTCTTTTCCCGGCGGGAAGAGGAAAATTCTCAAATCCTTTTGCAGTATTAAACAGCTGGTTCAGATCATTTGTCCTTATAAGGTTAAATTGCCTCAGAACCGAGTCAACAACTTTATCGCTGCTTCCAAGAGCTCCAGTATGAGAAGAAGCAGCTTTCATACCGCCGGCCGTTCTACCTCCTTTTAGGATTATTACAGGCTTGGTGATTTTCCCCTCAATAAACTTCCTTACGAACTTCTTACCGTCAGCAAAACTTTCAAGGTACAGAGTGATTACATTGATGTTTTCATCCCCCTGCCAGTAATCGAGGAAATCGTTCTCGCTCATATCTGCTTTATTGCCCACACTGATGAAATGGCCAAAGCGTATATCGGTTTCTCTTAATGAATTAAGAACGGCCGCTCCTATTGCTCCGCTTTGAGAGAGAAAAGCCATTGTCCCTGTTTCCGGTCTTTCAGCAACAAAGGTAGCATTGAGTTTTATTGGACCAAAAGTATTTATAATGCCCATACAATTGGGTCCAACCATCCTGGCTCCATTCGATTTCACCAGTTGTACCAGATGTACTTCCTTATCTGCTCCCTCTTCACCTGTTTCTTTGAATCCGGCAGTTATAAGTATTATTGAAGTAACTTTTTTGTCGAGTAATTGCTGAATAGTTTCTTCAACGAACTGCTTCGGTACCATTACAATTGCAAGATCAATATCTTCCTTAATATCAGGAACAGACGGATGGCATTTCGTTCCCAGGATTTCTTCAGTCTTGGGATTTACTAAAAATAATTTTCCCGTATAGCCGTATGTCTTTACACAGCTTGTTAATTCGTAGCCAAGGTTTCCCTTTTTCCCGGATGCTCCTACAATACAGAGCGACCCGGGATAAAAAAATTTATTAATGACAGATTCCATAGAATCCCCTAAATGAATAAAATAATTTCTTCAAAATTACAATAATTGAAAGTTTTTCCCTAAAAACCGGTCGTAATCTCCCCCATTCTGCGTGATTATTGTGAGAAAATTGTGAGGTATATTTAATATGAAATATATATCTTCAGATTATTCCATTAACCGGTTAGCAAAAAGAAGATCAGTGAGTTCAATAAAAATGAAATCCGGACTTTTAATATTAATAACATTACTCTGCACTGCATATTCCTTACCGGGGAAAATGACGGGGAATATTAGATTTGAACACCTTTCGCTTGATGAAGGGGCTGCATTAAATCTTACTTATTGTATGATGCAGGATCATAAAGGTTTTTTGTGGTTTGGAACGATGTACGGACTGGTAAAATATGACGGCAGAGATTATAAGGTTTATAAGAACAATCCTGAAGACCCTAATTCCATTTCTTTTGATGATATCATCACCCTTTACGAGGATTCAGACAATAATATCTGGATAGGCACCTGGGGAGGTGGATTAAATAAACTGGAACCGGAAACCGGAAAGTTCACCAGGTTTTTAAATGATGACAGGGTAAAGAATGGAATTTCAGATAATATAATATGGTCGATATGTGAAGACAATAAAGGAAATTTATGGCTGGGTACCGAAACATCAGGGGTAGATAAATATATCCCGGGCAAGCACCTTTTTGTTTCATACACTCATAATCCGGATGAACCAAAAAGTTTCCCGGGTGATCATGTCAGGTATATCTATAAGGATCAGGATGGCACTCTCTGGTTTTGCAGCAGAACCGGTTTGCTAAAGTATGATGAGAATTCCGACTCATTCGTATCTATTAAAAGCCCGGATAATATTTCTGTAAACACTGTAATAGAGGATGAAAACGGAACACTCTGGATTGGTACTTCCGGTGGTGTTTACGTTCTTGATAAAACTGAGCGTAAGTTTATAAAAAAGGACTACCCTGATCTTAATGATAAGTTCATCTATACTTTCTGCATAAGGGAAAATCAGGTATGGATTGGAACAAACCTCGGACTTTATAAAATAAATCCTGAAACGGATGAAATAACGGGTTACCGGGCTGATCAGGGAGATCCTGGATCTTTATCCGGAGATAATATACTGAACCTGGCAGCGGGCAGTTCGGGTATACTCTGGATAAATTCTTACGGCGACGGGATGAATAAATTAAGGGATACTCCTTCAAGGTTTACATCTTTTAATAACCAGCCTGGCAATCTTAAAAGTATCAGCAGCAGTATTGTTACCTCGTTCTGTGCTGATGAAAAGGATTTTGTATGGGTAGGAACCCGGGATGGACTTAATAAATTTAATAAACAGGAAAAGACATTTGAAAGGTTTTACATTGAAGGCCGTTCTGAAAACAGAATTACTTCCCTGCTCTCTGACGGTAATTTTATATGGACAGGTACTGTTAAAGGCCTGAAGTTATTCGATAAGACAACACGGAAATTCAAACAGCCGCCTGCTGAATTCGACGCAAACAAAGCGCTGAACAACGCTTACATTAATTCTATTATTATGGTAAATGGCCGGATATTTATCGGAACTTCCGGCTATGGTTTACTTATCTATTCACCTGGTTCCGGATCGCTGGATAACTATGGTTCAAAACAGTTCGGCTCCAGTAATAACCATTCGGATTATATCCTTTCTATATACAAGGATCAATTAGACAATAATATTGTCTGGATCGGGACTTACGGTGGATTAATACAAATGAATTGCAGTGATAATACATTTAGAATTTATACGCATCTTCTTACAGATAAAAAAAGTCTCAGCAATGACTACGTATTTTCAATACTAAGAGATTCTTATGGAAGTCTTTGGGTAGGAACGGCTAATGGTTTAAATAAATCAGATAGCAGTTCCCAAACTTTTGAACACTACTTTGAAAAAGATGGTCTTCCCAATAGTGTAATAAGCTCGATAAAAGAAGATAAAAACGGGAATCTGTGGATAGGTACGAATTACGGGGTTTCACAATATAACATCTCTGCAAATGAATTTAGAAATTATAGTAAAGAAGATGGACTTTTGAATAACTTCTACTTCAATCATTCTTCCCTGGCTGATCTTAATGGAGATATTTATCTCGGCGGCACAAACGGCCTTGATATAATAAATACATCCCTCAGGACCGGTGAAAAATACATACCTGGAGTTTATATCACCTCGTTCAGTAAAACAAACAATAATGGAGGCCTGACGGAAATATCGGGTAATAAAGATATAAAACTTAATTACGATGAAAATTTTATAAGTATCAGGTACGTATCATTAGATTATAATAATCCCGTAAAGAACAGGTATAAATACAAGCTTGATGGTCTTGATAAAGACTGGATAGATGCTGGAAATAAAAACATAGTGAACTATACTAGTCTGCCTCCCGGAGAATATACTTTCAGAGTAAAAGGAAGCAGCAGCAGCGGTATATTTAATCCCAATGAAGCAGTTCTAAATTTCACCATTTTACCGCCTTTCTGGAAGACTTCCTGGTTCAATGCAGTTTTGATATGTCTGCTTATTGGATCGGTTTATTTGGTATACAGGCTGAGGGTAAGACAAAAAGTTAAGCATGCGCTCGAGATTGAAAAGATAAAAGAAATGGAAGGTGAAAAACTACGGAGGAAAACCGCGGAGGATTTTCATGATGAACTGGGACATCGATTAACCAGAATTTCACTGTTATCGGAGATACTAAAACGAAAAATAGGCAATAGTCCGGTTGATATTCGTGAAATACTTGATAAAATCTCGCTGAATTCATCCGAGCTTTATGAAGGAACAAAAGATTTTATATGGGCAATCGATCCCCGGAAAGATTCTCTTTATGAATTAATTATAAGGCTGAAGGATTTCGGTGATGAATTATTTCAGGATTCGGATGTATATTTTGAGGTTAGCGGTCTGGATGAGTCACTGAAGACTCTGAACCTGACAACAGAATGGAAGAGACATCTCTCGCTGATCATTAAGGAAGGAATGAATAATGCTCTGAAGCATGGAATGAGTAAGAAGATCTGCATAAATTCAAGCATAAAAAATGATGAACTTGAACTTATTCTCACCGATGACGGCCGCGGATTTACACCGGAATTGTCAGGCAAAGGTAATGGGTTAAGGAATATGAGGCAGAGAGCCGAAAAACTTTCAGCAAAAATTGAAGTGGAATCCTCACCCGGAAACGGTACAAGGATTTTTTTCAGAGGTAAAATTCCCGGAAAGCAAATGCACTATAATTAACAGAAAATATGTTCACAAAAAACATCTCCCTCCCGGAAAATCCCATGGGTTCTCCGGAAGCAAATAAAATAAAGCTGATAATAATTGAGGACGATGAGATAATAAGAGAAAGTTTTATCTCCCTTATTAACGAGTCAGCAGGATTTTTTTGTTCAGCAGGATACGAAAACTGTGAAAATGCCCTTAAGAATTTTAAGAAATTAGATCCTGATATTGTTTTAATGGATATCGGGCTTCCGGGAATGTCAGGCATTGAGGGCATTAAAAATATAAAGAAATTAAAACCTGAAACAGACATCATTGTAGTAACTGTTCATGCTGATGATGAAAATATATTTGAGGCATTATGTGCCGGTGCCGGCGGTTATCTGATAAAAAATATCACACCTGGAAAATTGCTGGATTCACTTGAGGAGGTTTTAAGGGGCGGAGCTCCAATGAGTACCGGGATAGCGCGCAAAGTCATTCAATCGTTTCATCATAACATGCACTCTCCCCTTTCACCAAGGGAAACAGAAGTACTGCAGCTGCTTGCAAAAGGGAAAAGTTATACTATGATAGCCGGGGAACTTTTCATAGATAAAGAAACAGTACGTTCTCATATTAAAAATATATATCAGAAACTTAATGTGAACTCAAAAGCGTCTGCGATTGAGAGAGCATCCAAGGATAAACTTATCTAGTCATTAAAATCCCCCAAACTGCAGGATACCGCCTTACCCTTCTATCCTTTATAATGGAAGCAAGAGAAGACCAATTATTAATAAAGAAAGGTAAGATATGAAACATATTATATTAACCTTGTTGAGACGTTCGATACTATTCTGTTTGTTTTTTTGGTTCCTTGGCCCCCTCCTGATCTTTGGACAATCGTTTACAAAAATCGATGATCCTAATAACCCCGTGGTCACAACCAATCTTGATCTGAATTATTCGGGGGCTGCGTGGATAGATTATGACGGAGACGGCGACCTTGATCTATTTACAACAAAGACTTTTTTATTTAGAAATGAAGGGGATGGAAACTTCACCCTTCTTTTTACAAAGATCGGAATGAATATGACTCCTCAATTGAGTAATGGTATAAGCTGGGGTGACTATGATAATGACGGTGACCCTGATGCAGCAGCTGCGGGCAAACCTTCACTGATTTACAGAAATGAAGGGAGCGATTCCTTTTTAACTGTTGATCAATCCCCTCTTGCAATCGGGGAAGATAACCGGGGATGGGCTTCTGCATGGGGAGATTATGATAATGATGGTTTCATCGACATTATTTTTACTCATCCTCAGGGATTCCTCGGAAATCCCGCCCTTCCCTGCCTGTTTTTTCATAATGAGGGAGACGGCCGATTTAGAAAAGTAACCGGGTACTATTTTACCGATAACCTGGAGCCATATACTGTTGCAACGTGGTATGATTTCGACCAGGATGGTGATATTGATTTATTCATAGGCAGCGGTCCCGCGAACGGCAGCGGTGCCAGGGATTTCCTCTTTCGCAATATGCTTACAGAAACAGGCTCTGCTGATTTTGTAAGAATTGATGATCTTGAAATTGGAACAGACCTTCAGGATGGACAGGTCTGGAATTTTATTGATTATGACAATGACGGTGATTATGATGCTTTTGTTACAAATTACGGTGGAGCAATAGATCATTTTTACAGGAATGATGACGGGAATTATGTAAGCGTTACAAATGCTCTCACCATCAGCGGTCAGCACCTGGCGAATACATGGGGCGATGTAGATAATGACGGTGATCTTGATGTAGTGGTAGACGGAGAACAGGGAACAAAGTTTTACCGAAATGACAGCGGAACTTTTGTTGAGGAAACTACGGGCTTTACGTTAACCGGTTCTCCGCGGGGAGCAGTTTTCGGTGATTATGATAATGATGGCGACCTTGACTTGTTTGTATCAGGAACAGGTAATTCAAAGGGACTTTTCAGAAATGATAACTCCAATGGAAATCACTGGCTCGAGATAAGGTGTAATGGAAAAGTATCTAATAATTCAGCTCTCGGGACCAGGGTAAAAGCAAAAGCAAATATAGGCGGATCCCCGGTGTGGCAGCTTAGGGAAATTACTGGGCAGAATAGCTTTAATAGTCAGAATAGCCTGAGAGTTCATTTTGGATTGAAAGATGCCGCCGTTATCGATTCGCTGGTGATTTTATGGCCTTCGGGACAATCAGATGTTTACACAGATTTGAACGCAGATCAGCTTTATACTTATGATGAGGAAATTCCTGCCGGGTTCTTAAGGACTAACTTTTCAGCCGACACTATTGAAGGAACGGACAGTCTTACAGTTCAATTTACAGACCTTACGTTTACCGACCCCGCGTCACCGGTTGTAAGCCGGGAATGGGATTTTAATAATGATGGAATAGTTGATGCCACGGATCAGAATCCTTCCTGGCTCTATAACTCTCCCGGGAGTTATTCGGTTAAGTTAACAGTTTCGAACGGCATTACGACTGTTAGTAAAACAAGGGAGAACTATATTACGATCAATAACCCGACAGGGGTTAAAGAGATAGGAAATGATAGACCTGATCATTTTGAATTGTACCAGAATTTTCCCAACCCTTTCAACCCAACAACAAATATTACATACAGCATACCGGGCTCAATTAGCAATGCAGCTGAGGTTACTTTGAAAGTATATGATATCCTTGGTAAAGAAACTGCTGTTCTCGTAAAAGCGGCTCAGTCAGCAGGAACATATGAAGTGAGATTTGATGCTTCAGGACTACCCGGCGGAGTATACTTCTGCAGAGTTAAAGCTTCAGGGTACACAAAGGTTATTAAGATGGTGCTTCTAAGATAATAAGATCTACTTTGCCCGGTTCAGCTGTCCGGTTCCGGAGATGTAACCGATACAACTGGTAGTGTAACAAATAAATATACTATCCCTTCCGGGTGACCGGGCAAAATTCTATCCCAGCGCTAAATCACTTTAAGTGTCAAAGTCACACAAAAAGTTAACATAGAATTTTTATTTAAAGTTAAAATCAGTTAATTTTAATCCGGATATTCACAAACCCCAAAAAACAAATTCTATTTCAGCTTAGGGCTTGATGCATTAAGTTCTAAAAAAATATTTCAGAGGTAAATGCCCGGTTATTTTTCAGGATAATCATGGCCCGGTTATTGGAAAGTTTGATATGGATTGAATTTTTATTTATCCCTCAAAGTGCAAAAAACTATACCAAATAAAGAATAAAAACTGTCCTGTTCCTGATCGTTAAAACTGATCTGTGTCTTTTTAGTTTCGTTGTTATCAAATTAATACATCAGAGAAAAATGAGTTAACAAAACCAGATCGGCAGAATTAAGTAATCCTATAAACAGATTTATTGAGTGGAATTATGAAAAAATACTTTGCTACCATTTTTATCTTCATTTTACAGCTAAGCGTGCATGCCCAATGGGTTAGTCAGAACCCTTTCCCTGAAGGAAATTATTTAAGATCCGTTTACTTTACAGATGACAATACGGGATGGATTGCAGGTTCGGACGGTTTGATTTCTAAAACAACTGACAGCGGCGAAACCTGGAATGAACAGGGAAGCGGAACTCCGAATACCTTAAAAAGTATTTATTTCATTAATAGTTCAACCGGCTGGATAGCAGGAGAAAGCGGAAAAGTCTTATTTACTTCCGACGGAGGCACAACCTGGTCAGCCCAGGTTAGTACTACTCCCTACACTCTGAATTCAGTTTATTTTATTGATCAGTACAAGGGATGGACTGCCGGAGCTGATGGAACCATCTTACATACAGAGGACGGTGGGATCGACTGGAGTTCACAAAGCAGCGGTACTTCACTTGAGATTTTCGATATTAAATTTGTTAACAATTTAGTTGGATATGCCGTAGGCGGCGACGGGTTTTTTACTGAATTAATTTTGAAAACTACCGACGGTGGAAATAGCTGGTTCTCACTGTCAAGCAGCACAGACGGAGTTTTATATTCTACGGCCTTTACTGATGAAAATAACGGCTGGGCAGTTGGTCTTGACAGAAAAATTATTCATACTACCGACGGTGGTAGTACCTGGAATCTACAGAACCTTGGTAAACGTGCCGAAGCACCCGGAAAAATGGCAATAGTAGACGGACAGGGCGGATTAAGATCGGTTTATTTTAAAGACCCTGTCACTGGCTGGGCTGTCGGGGGTTCTAACGAATATTACAGAACTATATATAAGACTACGGATGGCGGAACATCCTGGGAGATAAAATATTTTGGAAATGAAGAATATGATTTATTTTCAGTTTGTGTAACACCCTCAGGGAAATCCTGGGCTGTTGGTGGAGGAGGCTCCATCTTCTATTCTGAAAACAGTGATGATTGGGTACAGCAGTTCAGCGGTACAAGTTCATACAATGCTGATGATATCCATAAACTTCAGTTCGCAAACAGCACTACCGGGTATGCAGCCGGATTCAGGAATGACTGGATCACCGGCAGCGGTCTTGTTCTGAAAACCACAAATAGCGGAAAAACCTGGCTTACAGTTTATCTTAATTATGAATCAGGAGAACCATACAGAGGTTTGTTTTTTACAGATGAAAATAATGGATGGGTATCCGGTTACAGCGAGGATATAAAACATACAACTGACGGCGGTGCCAGCTGGGTTACTCAATCGATAGGAACCGGTTTCTCAGTAAATGATCTATTCTTTACAGATGGTCTTAATGGTTTTGCTGCAGGTGCAGGCATATATAAAACCACTGATGCGGGAAGTACCTGGACTTCAAAATATCCCGGTAATATCACTTCCGTTTTCTTCCTCGATGCACTTACAGGCTGGGGTATAGGAAACAATATTGTTAAGACAACGGACGGCGGTGAAACATGGTTTGAGCAGGACGGCACGGGCGGAAATAATATTTATTTTTATAATTCTCTTCTAGGCTGGACCGTTGGTAATGGCGGAAGTTTAAGAAATACCACCGACGGCGGAAATACCTGGAATAGTCTCGTGAGCGGTTCTACAGTGAATCTTACATCGGTTCATTTTACAACAGGGACGAATGGCTGGGTTTCAGGTGATAACGGAACCATTCTGGTTACCTCTAACGGTGGAATCGACTGGAGCAGTCAATCGACAGGAACAACTAAAGCCATTAACACTATCTGGTTCGACGGCAGTACCCCCGGCTTCGCAGGAGGCTCGGAAGGAACGTTATTAAAGTATGATGAATCATTAATTTCGGACTTAAGACTTACTTCACCCAATGGCGGTGAAACTCTGATGTCAGGAAAAATGACTGAGATATCCTGGCAGAGTAATATTCCGGGTAATATTAATCTTTATCTGTATAAGGGAACTGAAAGGATAAAAGTAATCGCAAGAAACAGAATGAACGAGGGAACTTTTACGTGGAGGGTTAAACAAGTTCCTAACGGAAATGATTACAGGGTTTTAATAGAAAGTTCTGATGATGCTTCAGTCTCAGACTTCAGCGATGCATCGTTTTCAATTATGGGCGGAAAAGCTAAGAAATATATACTTGTAACTTCTCCTCTCGGGGGTGAAGAATGGCAAACCGGTGAATCAAGAGAAATCAAGTGGCTTAAAAATTTCGCCGGTGAAGTTTCAATCAGTTTGTACAGGGAAGGCGGACTGGTAAGCGAAATAGTAAGCAATACTAACAGTCCTGACAGCTTCAACTGGACTATACCATCCGGACTGGAGACCTCAGGGAGCTACCAGATAAAGATCACCTGCGATACCCAGACATCTCTATATTCATACAGCGACAGCACTTTTACTATTACAGGCACAGAAGCTACCACCGAAGCTCATAACGAAGCAGTAATACCCGTTGAAAATTCACTTGCCCAGAATTATCCGAACCCCTTTAATCCTTCTACTGCAATAAATTACAGCGTTGCCGAAGCGGGTTATGTGACATTAAAAGTATATGATATCACCGGAAGAGAAGTTGCGTCAATCGTAAATGAAAATAAACCTGCCGGAAAATACAGCGTATCGTTTAACGGAAGCAGACTTGCAAGCGGCGTCTATTTCTACATACTGAGGAGCGGGAATTTTGTTCAGACGAAGAAGTTCATGCTGCTAAAGTAGAATTAAAACTAGGCTGTCTCAAAAGTGTCATTGCCAATTTACTCCGGAATCTAAATATTCGATTCTGAATTGTAAATAGTAATTAGAACCTGAAACCAGCTCAGATTGACTATATCAAACTTTTAAGTCAACCTCTTTTTTTTATCTGCCGGAGATTAAATCTCTCATTTCCCTGACAGCCTCTTTTATCCCCACAAAAACTGCACGTGCAATAACGGCGTGACCTATACTGACTTCATCTATCTCACCGATTTCCCTGAAAATTTTTATATTCTGGTAATCCAGCCCATGGCCGGCATTCACTCCCAGGCCGAGCTTCTTAGCATGCTTAACTGCAAGCCTTATTTTTTCAAGCTCGTCAAATTGTTCTTCTTCTGTGAAGGAGTTTGCAAAGACCCCCGTATGAATTTCTATAAAGTCAGAATCGATCTCGGCAGCAGCATCTATCTGGTTGATATCCGGTTCAATAAATAGGGAGACTTCAATCTGGTTTTTATGCAGTTCCTTGATTGCATCTTTTAACCTTGTAACGTCATCAATAACATTTATGCCGCCTTCGGTGGTAAGTTCCTGCCTTTTTTCCGGTACGATGGTAGCCAGTTCCGGACTTATATCGCAGGCTATTTTTATTATTTCATCAGTAGCTGCCATTTCAAGATCAAGTTTTGTTGTAACAAGTTCGCGCAGCAGCCTTACATCCCTTTCATTTATGTGTCTCCTGTCCTCCCTCAGGTGAACAACAACTCCGTCAACTCCTGCCTGTTCCGCCAGCAGGGCGAAAGTAACGGGATCAGGCTGATCTCCTCCCCTTGCATTTCTTAAGGTTGCTATATGATCAACGTTTAATGAGAATCTCATTTATTTTACCTTCTAAAAAAATTGCTTAAAGATATTCAAAAACGAATTTATCCCTATACCGTAATCTCCGGCTCTGAATCGGAGAGTAGTTATGAGATCAATTCCAAACATAACACCTGCATGCGTAAAAATGCAATAATAAACAGATCCGGTTCTCCAGGCAAGGATGCCGAGGGCCAGGCCGGCTGCAATTGCTCCGAAAGTTTCAGCCGGTGGTTTACCGTTATGCAGAATTAAAAAAGGAATCATTTGAATGAACACTGCATAATATCCGAATTTTTCCTTTAACCCGAAAAGCATAAATCCCCTCCAGATGAATTCCCAGGCCATCAGGTAAACGAGCGCAGCTGCTTCAAAAATAAAAAAAGTATTCCAGTTATCCCGCACTTCAGCAAGCTGGGGGTAGGTTCTTACAAAGTCGGGGTATGAGGAAGTTATCCATACAAGTGGCATCATCACCAGAAGAAAAATTACTGATAATTTAATTCCTGTTCTGAATTCCCCGATCCGGAGTCCGTAATATTTAAGTCGCTCTCTGAGGATAAATTTTATAATTAAAACGGGTAGAACGAAGAATGTTACGAAATCACCGAAGAACCAGTAAAGATATTCATATAGGTATACATGAGGGTTAAACTGAAAGGATGGAAAAATAAAATGCCTGAAAAAAAACCGGGAAGTATAGTACCATGAAAAAGTCTGGAGGAAAGCCGCTGCCAGGAAGATGATAACTACCTTCCTGTCCAGGGATTTTATTATACGGATAAGCGCCCGGATTTCGGATCCTAGCCTGGTTTTACTCATACTTTTTTAGCAATAAATCGAAAAATAGAAAAAGTGTGGAATAAAACATACTAAGCAGCTAAATAGTAAGAAAGTTGAAAATTTAACCTTTTTGAAGAAAAAGAAGTAATAATACCTTCCTTTAGTTCTTGACTAATTTTGCCGGGGGTGTTATATTAGCACTCGCTTTTAACGAGTGCTAATAACTTAAAATATAAAACAGGAGATAATTATGGCTAAAATGAATTTAAAACCTCTTGGCGATCGGGTTATTGTGAAACCTATGGAAGCCGAAGAGAAGACAAAAGGCGGTATCATACTGCCGGATACAGCAAAAGAAAAACCGATAGAGGGAACTGTTGTGGCTGCCGGACCCGGAAAAGTTTCTGAAGACGGGAAAGCCATTAAAATGGAAGTTAAAGTAGGCGACAAAGTCCTTTACGGAAAATACAGCGGAACAGAAGTAACCGTTGAAGGCGAAGAATATTTAATTATGCGTGAGAGTGACATCTTCGCAGTTATAGAAAAATAAGTTTTTGAAAAAAATATAAAACGGAGGAAACAATATGGCTTCTAAACTAATTGAATTTGACAGTGAAGCACGTTCTAAACTTAAAAAAGGTGTAGACAAGCTTGCTAATGCTGTTAAAGTTACCTTAGGTCCTAAAGGACGTAACGTAGTACTTGAGAAAAAATTTGGTGCACCTACAGTAACAAAAGACGGTGTATCAGTAGCTAAAGAAATTGAGCTGGAAGATGCAGTTGAAAATATGGGTGCTCAGATGGTTCGCGAAGTTGCTTCGAAAACCAGTGATGTTGCCGGCGATGGAACAACTACAGCTACAGTATTAGCCCAGGCTATATACAGAGAAGGTTTGAAAAACGTAACTGCAGGCGCCAATCCTATGGATCTGAAAAGAGGAATTGACCTGGCTGTAGAAAAAGTAATTGCCTACCTGAAATCAATAAGCAAAGATGTTGAAGGAAGAAATGAAATTGCACAGGTTGGTTCAATATCAGCTAATAATGACAAATCTATCGGCAACCTGATTGCTGACGCAATGGAGAAAGTCGGTAAAGACGGCGTAATCACCGTTGAAGAAGCCAAGGGTACTGAAACCTCTCTTGATGTAGTTGAAGGTATGCAGTTTGATCGCGGTTATCTTTCTCCATATTTCGTAACCGATACGGAATCAATGGAAGCTGTCCTGGAAGATCCTTATATCTTAATCCATGACAAGAAAATTGCAGCTATGAAAGATCTCCTCCCTATTTTGGAAAAGATTGCCCAGCAGGGAAAATCTCTCCTGATAATTGCTGAAGACCTTGAAGGCGAAGCACTTGCAACCCTGGTTGTAAATAAGATCCGCGGAACGCTGAGAGTTGCCGCTGTTAAAGCTCCGGGATTTGGTGACAGAAGAAAAGCAATGCTGGAAGATATCGCTGTTCTTACCGGCGGTACTGTTATTTCTGAAGAGAGAGGGTTCAAATTAGAGAATGCAACCGTTTCTTATCTTGGGCAGGCTAAAAAGGTGAACATCGATAAAGATAATACCACTATAGTTGAAGGTTCAGGAAAAACAGATGATATAAAGAAGAGAATTAACGAGATAAAAGCCCAGATTGAAAAAACCACCTCTGATTATGACAGGGAAAAACTCCAGGAAAGACTTGCAAAACTTTCCGGCGGTGTTGCGGTACTTAAAATAGGCGCTTCTACCGAAGTTGAAATGAAAGAGAAGAAAGCACGTGTTGAAGATGCACTTCATGCTACCCGTGCTGCAGTTGAAGAAGGTATCGTTTCAGGCGGCGGTGTTGCTTTTGTTAGAGCAATCAGCCAGCTTGATAAACTTAAAGGTGAAAACCTTGATCAGACTACTGGTATCAAGATAATCCAGAAAGCTCTTGAAGAACCTTTAAGGCAGATCGTTAATAATGCCGGTATCGAAGGCTCTGTTGTTCTTCAGAAGGTAAAAGAAGGAAAAGATGACTACGGCTTCAACGCCGCGACTGAAGTTTATGAAAACCTGATTAAATCAGGTGTAATAGACCCTACAAAGGTTACCAGAACTGCGCTTGAAAATGCAGCTTCTGTAGCTTCACTTCTGATTACAACTGAAGCAGTAGTATACGAGAAGAAAGAAAAAGAAGCTCCTATGCCTCCAATGCCAGGCGGCGGAATGGGCGATATGGGCGGAATGTATTAAAAAATAGACGAAAAAACGGGACGGAGATTCATTCTCCGTCCTTTTTTTTTGAACCTAAATTTTTATCTTTAAAATATTTTAAAAGTTATCCCGAACAGCGTTTGATTTTAAAATAAAAAGCAATATGTTTAAATGGGTTCGTTCACAGAGGTTTACCCCTGCCTCGTGATGGACAAAAGGACCCTGCCCGATGACACCCCCGTCATCGGGTTTTTTATTTTAAACCATTTATTTCTTTCGGTAAATAAAACCCTTAAAATTCGTGCTGCCTTGAAACTTATCTATTCATTCAATACATTTGATACAGCATTAGGCAATTGCCGGTTTCTATGTATCTATTTAGTTTCCTCCACCCTTACTCGGCCTTTGCTCGGCCTCAAACAAGCTCATAACAGGCTCATAACAGAGCTCATAACAAGCTCATAACAAGCTTCCTAAAGCCCCTCCCCCGCTTCATATAGTATAATGCTTATTTTCAACTTTACATCAAATAACGAGAAGTACTTCATAATTCATTCTGCTTCATGCCAGTCCTCATTTTTTAAAGGTATTGCTTCTGAAAGGTTGTTTCAATTTATATTTAAGAAATCAGGCAGAGAAACGATAATATATCTCAAGATTCCTAAACTAAGAAGGCTGCCGGAATAATTTCCTCTTACCGGAGCTTATTATTTGTTATATTTTCTTATTCGAAAAATGATAGAAAATACGGAGATACACGATTTGACTTCTGAGGAATTTACAGAACTCATTGATGAAACATTTGAACATCTCGAACAGGGCCGCTACCGGATGGCGCTTACCTCTGCAAAAAAAGTTTATGAAGAATTTCCGGAGGATTACAAGTCTTCAATGTGTCTTGCATGGGCACTGATGGAAAATGGAAATTCTGCTGACGCCCTGGAGCTGGTTAATTTATCAGTTAAACTTTCAGGCAATGATATTACCGCAAGAACATACCGTGGATACCTTTTAACGAGAATGAGTCTTTTTGAAGGCGCATTATCAGACCTCAATTATGTTATTAAAAATGGTACTCCTTTATCAGGACTGGCAGTAAAAAGTAATGCGAGGGTCTTAGCAGCACTTGGGAGGTTCAAAGAAGCTGAGGAATTACTAACAACTGAGTTGAAATCTAATCCCGATCTTGCAGATTCTTTTACGTATCTTCTTTCATTACTCCGGCTGGCTGAGTTGAATACAGATACAGGACAGGTTGGAAAATCAATGCTGGATACAGCCGAAAAAGCTTTCCGCTATAAAGAATACTGGTTCTCGCTTTTTACTGCACAGCAGATGCAGAAATCAATGATATTAAAAGACCATCACAGGAAAGCTCTGTTTTTAGAGATCGATTCATTATTCCAAATGTTCCGGTTAAGAGACGCACTCTTAAGAGCTGAATCAGTTAAGGAATCATACATCAACGACGCAGACTTCAATCGTATCTATGACAAATTGTTAAAAAGCAATTCAGAAGGAAAGATTATGTCTCCTGTGGAGACTAAAGAGTTGAAAGGTCATACAGATATAGTTCTTTATCCAGGAACTATTTATAAAGTATTTACTGCAAAGACTTACAACTTACTTGACCATCTGAATAACGAAAAAAGAATCCCTCTCCTCCAGTTTAATGAAGAAACCATAAAATACATAGGCGTTGAGGTTGTTATAAACAATCCTTTCTTCAAGAAGAGGAATATAGATATCGACGGAATGGCCGTATGGTACCTTAATAATACGGAAGTTGGACGAAACAGGTTTATACTCAGCCTTGAAAAGGATTGGAAAATTGTTGAGTTCGTGCAGAATTGGGGAACAAGTTCAGAGGGATTCTGGACTAAAGGTCAGGGTCAGGTTGATATATACCTTGAAGATAAAATAATATGCTCAAGATACTTCCTTATTGGAGGGACACAGATAATTAACTTCGAAAAGGATAAGGATTCAGATAAAGATGAAGCAATTATAAAGTTTACCTCACAAACCGAAGATTTCAATAAATATACGGCACAATCAGGAAATTCAGCAACTGTAGAAAGTCTTTTCGGAGAGATAAAAAAATTAGCCGGCATAAATGAGGTTAAAACTTCACTAAGAGATTTTATCGATTACCTGGGATTCATAAATGAGAGAAGAAAATCAGGACTGAACAGCACCGAAAGGTTTTCCCTAAATTGTATTTTTTCCGGTAATCCGGGCACAGGAAAAACTTTTGTTGCCCGTCAGCTGGGCGAGATATTTAAGAAAATGAACATCCTGTCAAAAGGTCATTTGATCCAGGTTGACAGGGCTGATCTTGTTGGGCAATATGTGGGAGAAACGGCGCAGAAGACTTTAGGGATAATTGAAAAAGCAAAAGGTGGGATTTTATTTATTAGAGAGGCTCATACTTTAATCCGCGAAGAAAAAGAAGATTTTGGTAAGGAAGCTGTTGAAGTTTTACTTAAACGTATGGATGATGAGGCATCTGATTTTGTTGTTATTGCTTCAGGCTACCCCAAAGGTATTGAAAATTTTCTTCATTCGAATCCCGGACTAAAATCAAGGTTTAATCACATCTTTAACTTCGAGGATTTAAATCCCGATGAACTAATTAAAGTTTTCAGAACTTCGGCAGAAAACGAGGACTATATTGTTACCAAAGACGCGGAGGATTTGATTAAAAAAGAGTTCATAGAGCTTTACAGGAAACGTGATGAGACTTTTGGAAATGCCAGGCTGGTAAAGAACTATTTTAATGAAATAAAAATACAGCTCGGGAAAAGATACCTGAAGATTCCAACCTACAATAGAACGCGTGAAGCAATGTGCACCATCTATCCGGATGACGCTGCTGCTATCTTGAATAATAAAAAATCAGAAACTTATTCTTTAGGGATAGATGAAGAATTGCTGAGAAAATCTCTCGAAGAGTTAAGCATGCTGACCGGACTTGATTCTGTGAAAAAAGAAATCAATGAAATGGTTAAACTGGCTAGGTTCTATATAGAACAGAGTGAAAATCCAGCAAGCAAATTTCGGTCGCATTTCGTTTTTCTTGGTAACCCCGGAACTGGCAAAACTACTGTAGCACGACTTTTCAGTCATATTTATTGTGCGCTTGGAATACTTCCCAAAGGCCATCTGGTTGAAACCGACCGGCAGGGTCTAGTTGGAGTTTATGTCGGGCAAACAGCGCAAAAAACAACAGCGATGATAAATAAATCAATCGGCGGTACATTGTTTATAGATGAAGCATATACGTTGAACAGAAAGGGCTCTGTCCCTGCCAATGATTTCGGAACTGAAGCTATTGAAACTCTCCTTAAAAGAATGGAAGATGACCGCGGAGAATACCTGGTTATAGCTGCAGGTTATACAGATCAGATGAATTTGTTTCTTGAAAGCAATCCGGGGCTTCAGTCAAGGTTCACGAAGAAAATAGTTTTTGATGACTTGTCACCTGAAGAGCTGCTTGAAATAACAGTTAACCAGCTTAAACAGAAAAGCCACACAATAACAGAAGAAGCAGCAGAAAACCTTCAGAAATATTACAATAGAATATTCAGGGAAAGAGACAATAATTTCGGTAATGCCCGCATAGTGAGGGACCTTGTTGAAACCGTTCTTAAAAATCACCTTTTACGAATAGCTGATATTCCCCTTGAAAATAGAACAGAAGCAAAACTTAGAGAAATCTCTATAGAGGATCTTGAAGCAGTGACTTCAAAAGCCACGCATAAAGCCAATCCCAGGGTTCAGGGAGATTCACAGCTGCTTGATGAATACCTGGCCGAACTTTCCGAACTAGCCGGACTTGAATCTGTTAAAAATTCGGTGCACAGACTGGTAAGCAGTTTGAAGGTTGCAAAATTGAGGGAGGAAAAAGGACTTAAGGTTATTCCCAAAAACCTTCATTCGGTATTTACGGGAAACCCCGGAACAGGAAAAACGACGATTGCCAGATTATTAAGTAAAATTTATAAAGAAATGGGCATCATCGAAAAGGGGCATCTGGTTGAAGTAGATCGCTCAGGTCTTGTTGCCGGGTACCAGGGACAAACAGCGATGAAAACGGATGCGGTGATACAACGCGCCCTGGGAGGAACACTGTTTATAGATGAAGCATATTCTCTTGCACGAGGCACTAATGATTTCGGACTTGAAGCGATTGATACGTTAATAAAAAGAATGGAAGATCACCAGGGAAAATTCGTTGTAATAGTTGCAGGCTATACATCAGAAATGAAAGAGTTCATTGATTCAAATCCCGGATTTAAATCGAGATTTACAAACTTTTATAATTTTGAGGATTATACCCCTCGGCAGCTTCTTGAGATTGCACTGGTTATAACAGGCAGGAATGGCTATAAACCTGATGAGGGTGCCTGGCAGCTTTTGCTGGATATCTTTACAGAGTTTTACAGAAAGCGGGATAAGAGTTTTGGAAATGCAAGAATGGTAAGGAATATCCTTTACAAAGCTATAAGCAACCAGGAAGAGCGTATCCTTACTCTCTATAACCCTGACACTGAAGATCTTTGTTCGATAACGTATGATGATGTTGCAAGTATTGACCTTAATGAACTATAGAACTTCTTTAAAATAAAAACCCGTATAGTTACCTACACGGGTTTCATAAATAATTACAAAAAGAAGTTTATAACATTCCTTTTTCTTTGAGAACTTTTTTGACTTCTTCGGTAGCCTGATCTCCGAGATCATAAGTAACCCTTGTGGAAGGTTTATTTATTTTAAGAAGTCTTCCAAGGTCAATCGGGGTACCGATGATCACAGAATCACAGTCGGTCTTATTTATGGTTTCCTCAAGATCTTTAACCTGAGCATCACCATATCCCATTGCAGGTAGCAGAACTCCTATATTCGGATATTTCTTATAGGTTGCAGTAATTGATTTTACGGTAAACGGTCTCGGATCAACAATCTCTGCAGCTCCGTTCTGTCTTGCCGCAATTGTACCGGCACCATATTTCATTTCCCCATGTGTCAGAGTAGGACCATCTTCAACAACAAGCACTCTTTTTCCTTTTATCAAATCAGGGTTCCGGGCAGTTACCGGGGAAGAGGCTTCAATTATCTTTGCATTGGGATTAATATTCTTGATGTTTTCTCTTACGATCTCAACATTACCCGGATCTGCAGTATCAACTTTATTTATAATAGCGATGTCTGCCATTCTAAGACTTGTGTTTCCCGGATAATAATTTAATTCATGACCGGGTCTGTGAGGATCTACTACAGTGAAAGTGAGGTCAGCCTTATAGAAAGACATATCATTGTTGCCTCCGTCCCACAGAATTATATCAGCCTCTTTTTCAGCCTCACGAAGTATAGCTTCATAATCAACACCGGCATAAATGACTCCGCCGTCAGCTATATGGGGTTCATATTCTTCTATCTCTTCAATAGTACACTCATGTTTCTTTTAAATCTTCTATCGTTCCGAATCTCTGAACTTTCTGTTTAACAAGATCTCCATAGGGCATTGGATGACGAATTGAAACGACCTTTTTTCCTGCCTTACGAAGAAGTTCAGCTATTTTTCTGGAGGTTTGTGATTTACCTGACCCCGTCCTGACAGCCAGAACCGCAATTAGGGGTTTGGTACTCTTAACTTCAGTTTCAGCGGCACCCATTAAGCGGAAAGAAGCTCCGGCAGTATTTACAATAGAGGCTTTGGTCATAACATAATTAAAAGGGATATCTGAGTAGGAGAAAATAACCTCATCAACTTTCATTTGTTTTATCAAGTCAACCAGTTTGGATTCTTCATAGATGGGAATGCCATCAGGATAAAGACCACCCGCAAGTTCTTTTGGGTAAGTTCTTCCTTCAATGTTTGGAATCTGTGTCGCGGTGAAAGCAACCACATTATAATCTTTGTTATCGCGGAAGTATACATTAAAATTGTGAAAATCGCGCCCGGCGGCGCCCATAATCAGAACGTTTTTACGTGACATAAAGGAACTCCATTTTTTCTTAGAACATTTTCTTAATCAGTACTTAATACTGAAAATTATTGTTCTTAAAAATACGAAATCTTTACGTAAGAACGGAATATTCCGGGGTAAGGAATGGAGGAGTACATATAAAAAAGCCTGCAAGAAGCAGGCTTTTCCGTTGATTTATATTTAAGTCTTTACTGTTAATCCAATACTATTTTAAGATGGCCGATCTTGGTTTCACCTTCAATAATTGTTTGAGTTCCGCGTACTGTATAATGATAATCGCCGTTGAGATACAAAGAATGAATCCCAGACTCATTTGATATTACAGGATTATCAACCAGATGTATGTAATCCCCTGCCCTCTGAAAGGTACCGGTACTGCTGAAAGCTCCTGAATTTACTTCCCTCGTGCGGCTACTTAGTTGTCCTGCATATTTGTAAACAGAACTTGCATCATCAAATTCAAATTTAATTGAACCTGTAACGGGTCCTGTCTGGTCTGCAGCCCTTGCATCAGGGAACGTTAATTCGAAAGTGCCTATGCCGGTTCCGGCTTCTTCAGACGATTGAATATTATTTTTATCCATGGAAACCGCAGATACCGGATCGTAAGTCTGCTGGCAGGCAGCAAACATAACAGCTAAAAATAAAAAGGTCATTCCTTTGATCACGTTTTTCATCTTGTCACCTGTCTATTAGTTATACATATTTCATCGTATCGCCTGAATAATATGTAAAATTTCATTTTTAATAACCATCTGATTAATCACCTGCTATATGAACTTAACAGTCAAAACAGGATTTTAGTCACAAAAAAAGCCTGCAAGCAGCAGGCTTTATCTTAAATACGATAGGTAATTTTTATTAATTGTTCAGGGTTAATCTTATATAACCGTAATCTCCAGAACCTTCGATCGTGATTTGAGTGTCACTTCTACGGTAGGAATAGGTTCCGGACAGGTATAAACTAGGCTGCCAGACAGGGTTCATCAACTTGGTTGCATCATCCATCATAGTAATCTGGTTCCCTTTTAATGTATAAACACCTTTATCATGCAAAGAGCTGGCAAGCTCATTATCACCAGTTGTAACTACAACTGCATTATAGGAGTAAGTATCAGTATTAAAATTAAAACTAATATTACCTGTAGCTGTTACGGAACGGGAGGAATTCTTATAGTCTTTAAAAGTTACTTCAAATGTTCCATTATAAGCCTGGGCAGATTTTTCTATTGAGACAGGTTCAGTGGGACTATTAGCTTTTTCACAAGCGGCAAAGGAAAGAGTAACCAGAACCAATACAAAAATATTCATCATTGTTTTCATAATACTCTCCATTAGTTTAACATATCGAATCATTTGACTTAAACTATACTAAAATGTTCCCTCACATGGTTTGAAATAGAAGACTTGCAGCTATTTATGAGAATCTAATCACTACTGATTGAAAGATTTAGTGAACTTTTAGGTATTTGCGTTAAATACTTGTAGAATTAGTCACAACAGGATCTCTATTTCCAAAATGATTATTGAAAACTTATAGAACAATAAAAATCAAAAACCTTCATTTGGGAAATATTAAGTTATAAAATATATTCCTGTTGTAAATAAAATTATCATTACCTGTGTTGTTGCAATAATTACAATCATATAAAATGGACTGGATTACAGAGTTTACAGAAAATATAAGGTTTGTTGACTTACTCGATATACTAATCGTATCAGCTTTCCTTTTTATTTTTATTAACTGGCTTCGGAGAAGTGCCTCGCGTCGGCTTGTGGTTGCAATCTCCGTTTTTGCTGTAATTTATCTCCTGGCAAGGTTTTTCCAACTTTATCTAACCGAGATTCTTATCCAGACCCTTATTGTGGTAATTCTGATCGCTGCCATAATTGTATTCCAGTCAGACATCCGCCGAATGATAGATCTGGCCTGGTTCTGGACCAATTTCAGAAAAAGACCCAGGTTATCGTCATATGCTTCTTCTGTTGATTTGCTGACAGAAGCTGTTGGTAAAATGGCTGAAAAAAAAACAGGAGCATTAATAACTATTCGGGGTAAGGAACCTTGTGATGGACACCTGAATGGAGGAATTCCCCTTGAAGGAAAAATAAGTTCACCTCTTCTTTACAGTATTTTTAATACCAGTTCGCCGGGCCATGACGGCGCTGTTATCGTCGAAGGTAATAAGATATCAAGATTCGGGGCTCACCTCCCTCTCTCTATAAATTTAGGAGCGCTTGGAGAAGGAAGCACAAGGCATGCAGCAGGCCTCGGATTATCAGAACGCTGTGATGCATTTATAATAATTGTATCTGAAGAAAGAGGAACAATCAGCATCGCAGAGGACGGTCAGCTTATAATCCTTAAATCAACAGTTGAATTAAAGCATAGGCTGGAAGAATTTTACCACAGAAATTACCCGGCTTCCAAGGAAACCGGGGTTAAGTGGTGGAACAGACGGAATATAATTACGGCCTCGGCTTCAATTTTGATCGCATTGTTTGCCTGGATTATTCTTGCCTATCACTCTGACAGAATCTTCAGAAATTACACTGTTCCTATTGAATTCCGAAACCTGACTCCTGAGTTCAGCCTTGCTCAGCAGGTTCCTTCTAAAGCGGAAGTTACTCTTGAGGGTTCCGAGCAGGCATTCCGTCTTCTGGACCCTACAGAACTTGTTGTATCACTTAACCTTGGAAATTTGAAAAAAGGCAAGAATGAGCTTGCACTTAATGAAGAGGACCTTAGGCTTCCATCAGGTTTAATCCTATACGATATCGAACCAAAAAAGATTACGGTAAATGCTATACCTACGAAAATCATCTCACTCCCTGTAAAAGTTCAGACAACTGGGAAACTGCCCGGTCATTTAAGGCTTGTTTCGGCTTTGCCAAATCCTCCTAAAATTATGCTGATTGTACCCCAGGAAGGAAATCATCTTCCAAAATTTATCTACACTGAACCGGTTGATTTAAGCAGTATACTAGTATCTACCAGTATAACTTCTCAGGTGCTTATACCGCAAAAATATAAACTTCCCCCTGATGAAGACGGTGAACTTTCGATTGAAATTAATGTTAAAAAAAGATAATATGAAACCTGTAATCCTTCAGGATTTTAAGAAATAATATCAAAATGGATTAAAATGGCATGGTTCATAGTCTTTATTGCAGGGTTATTTGAAACTGCCTGGGCCATAGGAATGAAATATTCCCAGGGATTCACCAGGTTCTGGCCCAGCGTCTTCACTGTTGTAAGCATCTTAATAAGCATGGGCCTGCTTGCTTATTCTTTAAAAGAACTTCCGGTTGGTACTGCGTATGCGGTGTGGACCGGAATTGGAGCCGTAGGAACTGCTATTTTGGGTATAGTTCTTTTTGGAGAATCGAAAGAAATTGCACGGCTGTTTTTTATTTTTCTTATAGTTGCAGGAATCGCAGGACTTCGAATTTTTGCGAAATAACCCGTATTAGCCATTTTTTTCGTGACCAGCGTCATTGAGAATGATACCTGTTTGAAGGTATTATTATACCAAACATTCAAAGGTATATGTCAATGAAGCTAAAAAAGGTTCTGGCGGCTGTTAATGATGAAATTACCGCTTTACAGGTTAATAATCTGGTTAATCAGCCTGATTTATGGGAATTAGAATTCATACAATTAAAACCGGAATTAGTTGATGAAATCCTGGAATGGCGTCCTGATCTAGTAATATTTGATATAAATTTACTTTCTAGTCTGAATGGTACAGATTATACCGGAATCATGAAAAAACACAATATCCCCTTTCTTTACATCTCTACTTCCCAAATAGATACTGATTTTATTGGCCCCGCATCATCACATAGTCCCTATAATCTTCCTGAACTCAAGCTTGCCGTTCACGAGGCTTTAAATACAAACCTGCTTCTTATTTAATACTTTCAGAAAATACCTGGTCACCCCGGAAGTTAATATTTCAGGTTAGTAAATCTGTAATATTACCCATTCTTTAGCAACACAAAGATTACAATTTTTCATCGTGGATTGCTTTTCTTGCCACAACTGATATTTTTCGAATGGTGGGGAAAATATCATGAAAAACAGTAATAAAACCGGCTATTATCCTATTCTGATTAACCTTCAGAAATTTAGGTGTATTGTAGTGGGTGGAGGCCGAGTAGCTCACAGAAAAGTGCTTTCGCTGCTTAAATTTGGGGCGGATATAACCGTAATCTCACCTAAAATCATACAACCGATCCTGGAACTTGAGAAACACAATTCTATAAGCATAATCAAAAAAGCATATTCTGAAGAATGCATCATCGGATATGGAATAGTATTCAGTGCTACAGATAATCCTGAAATTAATCGAACCGTAAGAAAAGACTGCACTAATAAAGGAATTCTTCTTAATGTAGTTGATGATCCCGTATTATGCGATTTTATTCTGCCGGCGAATGTTATCCGTGGAAACCTTACTATTTCAATTTCCTCTCAAGGAAATGCGCCTTTCTTTACGAAAAAGATGAAAGATAGAATCGAAGATCTTATTCCACCAGTTTATGAAGAAATTTTCAGATTGGCAGGACAGCTCCGGAAAAAAATTACTCTTAATAAAAATATTGATTCCAAAACCAGAGCCAGAATACTTAAAAGATTTGCTTCGCAGAACTGGGAAGAACTATTTACGGGTAATGGCAGAAAAAGGCCTCAGAATCGTTTTAATGAGATTCTTAAAGAATTCAACTTAAAATAATATTATCCGGTCAACATAATGAGTGATCTGAAGTTATTAAAAAGAAAAATACTTATAACCTTCACAATAATGCTGTTCCTGATTATTGGCAGCGGGGTGCTCGGCTGGTACTTAACAAGGCAGATTGAAGCGAGTACCAATATAATAGAGGTTGTGCACTTGCTAAAAGAATCTGAACTTCAGCTACGCCGTGAAGAAAAAAACTTATTGATAAGAGGATACTCCCAGGACAGATATCTCCGCTGGCAGAAAGCTAAAGAGGATTTTCATCTGAAGCTAGGAGAGCTAATTGGGATAAAGGCTCTTCAGGAAAATGAAACTAAAGCTCTAAAAATGGATTATTCGGAAATGTCAGAAAATTACAAGGAGTTCTTTGATGTTATCCGTTCGGATAGTCTCACATCGCAGGAGGTTGCCGACTATGATCAGGAATTTAAGGAAACAGGCCGAAAGACACTTGATATGATCAATAATATTTTAGCAAGGGAACATGAAGTATCAAGCAGCCGGGACTTACAGGCAGATATTCTTACCGTAGTATTTCTTCTTGTTTTTGTGGTAACTGCCGGATTTCTCATCATTAATGTGCTTAAACATATTTAACAAAACGACAGGTACATAAATGGAATATGGAAAAGTTTTTATAGCAGGAGCAGGACCGGGAGACCCTGAACTTATTACCTTGAAAGCCCTCAGGGCGCTGAAAGAAGCCGATGTCATTGTATACGACAGGCTGATAAACGGAGACCTTCTTTCCTATCGTAAAAGCGGCAGTGAACTGATTTTTGTAGGAAAAGAATCAGGGCATCATCCTATAAAGCAGGATAAAATTATTCAAATCCTTATAGATAAAGCAAAACTTGGCTATAATATTTTAAGGCTCAAAGGCGGCAACCCGTTTGTGTTTGGACGAGGTTCCGAAGAAGCCGCCGCGCTGAAAGCTGAGGGAATCGAATTTGAGGTTATACCTGGAATTACTTCGGGACTCTCCGCGCCGATATATAGCGGAATTCCAATTACTCATCGTGGACTCATTACTCAATGCGTTTTAATTACTGCTCACGAATGTCCCGGAAAACCTGAGACTCAAGTTGAGTGGGATAAACTCGCTGTTTTAAAAAATACTAATCTTATCATTTATATGGGTGCTTCAAGAATAAACAAAATATGCGATGAACTTATTAAACACGGTATGGATCCTTCAATGCCGGCTGCGGTTATTGAAAATGGTACCTTGTCTGAGCAAAGAACTATTACGGGAAGAGTAGATAATATTTCAACCGAGTTCATAAAACAGAATTTTCATCCCCCTGTCATCATTATGATTAGTCCAACGGTCGCCCTTAGAAATGATATATCATGGTTTGAAAGCAGTAAAACTTTAATAGAGGAATTGATGTAATTGCAGCCTTAAGTTTGTTTAAACACTGAATCTGTTCAGGTTCGTACATTTTCTTAAATAAAACCGGATTGATTGTGGATATATTTAATATTTATTTACCCGTCGCTGGAATTGAGTTTAATGTACTTCTTTTGATCCTAATCGGATTTTGTGTGGGTGTTCTAGGTGGATTCTTTGGTGTAGGAGGAGGCTGGATTGTAACCCCGGCATTAAACATTTTCGGGTTCCATATGGCTTATGCGATTGGAACTGACCTCTCAAATATATTTGGACAGTCGATCGGAGCTACGAAAAAGCACCAGAAAATGGGGAATATTGACTGGAAGCTGGGATCAATTTCAATCGTCGCATCTATTGTGGGTCTCGAATTAGGGTCCCAGGTGATCCTGGGACTAGAGAGAGTAGGAAGTGCAGGGGAAATCGTTCGATGGTGCTATCTCATAATGATGTTTGGGTTGAGCAGTTTTATGTTTTATGACTATTTCGTAGTAAGCCAGAGGCAATCAAAAAATCCCTCTCAAGAAAAGACGGAAAATACCAGGAGTAAAATTGCCGTAAAACTTCACCATATAAAAATCCCTCCCATGATATCTCTGCCTGCTTCAAATATCGAATCTGTATCACTGTGGATAGTCCTTTTAGTTTTTCTTGTTACCGGTTTTCTCTCAGGATTTTTGGGTGTAGGAGGAGGATTTATACGAATGCCGGCACTGGTATATCTTATCGGTGTTCCGACTGTTATTGCGGTCGGAACCGACCTGATGAGTGTTTTATTTGCAGGAGCCTATGGCTGCTTCACTTATGCACTGAAAGGACGCGTGGAATTTGTTGCTGCATTTTTTATGTTAATCGGGGCGTCAATAGGGGCCCAGATTGGGGCAACTGCTATTAAGTACATCAAGGGTTATAGTATAAGGCTTCTGTTTGCTATAATGATCGCATTCGCCGGATGTTCAGTGGCTCTGGAACAGGTATATAAACTCTCCCTGGTCTCATTCTATCAGACAACTGCCGGAATCGTCCTGATGGGAACTGCAGTATCAATGACTATTATTATTATCGCAAGGCTTATTATGGAATCGAGAAAAGAGCAATCCAGGAAGAGAAAATTAGCTTAAACTATTTTCTCACTATTAAACGGGAATAGTATATGGATATCTTTAATATTTATCTTCCGGTGGCGGGAATTGAATTTAATGTTCTGCTGCTGATACTCATCGGGTTTTGTGTGGGAGTTCTCGGAGGTTTTTTTGGTGTAGGAGGAGCCTGGATTGTAACACCGGCTCTTAACATTTTTGGATTTCACATGTCCTATGCAATAGGAACCGATCTTGCCCATATATTCGGAAAATCTATTGTAGCCACAAAAAAACATAGTAAAATGGGAAATGTGGATTGGAAGCTTGGATCTATTTCCATTGTAGCTTCTGTACTGGGAGTGGAAGGAGGTTCTCAGGTAATTATGATCCTGGAAAAGGTGGGCAATGTGGGAGCTATCGTCCGGTGGAGCTATATAATCCTTCTTATAGGTTTGTCAATTTTCATGATGTACGATTATTTCGTTATACGGCCGGCACAAAATGTTCCTTCAAAACCCGGTTCAGAAGATAAACCTAAGAAGAAGAAAATTCGCTTGTCACAAAGGCTGTATAAAGTAAAGATTCCTCCAATGATGTCCTTCCCTACCTCCGGTATTGAATCAGTTTCACTCTGGATAGTTTTGTTTATTTTTTTCGTTACGGGATTTCTTTCAGGTTTTATGGGAGTTGGAGGAGGATTTATTCGAATGCCTGCTCTGGTCTATCTAATTGGCTGCCCGACTGCTATTGCCGTAGGTACAGACTTAATGAGTGTTCTTTTCAGCGGAGCTTATGGATGCCTTACTTATGCAATTAAAGGAAGAGTTGAAATTATTGCAGCTTTCTTTATGCTGATAGGGGCATCTATCGGAGCACAGCTTGGAGTAACAGCGGTTAAATATATCCGGGGATATGGAATCAGGCTTCTCTTCGCTGTCATGATTGCCTTTGCCGGAATTTCCGTAGTAATTGAACAGGTTTATCAAATGACAAATATTCCTATTTATTCTCATCTTGCGGGAATTCTGGTCATTGGAGCTTCAGTTATAATGACTCTTATTATCTGCGTAAAGCTGTTCATTGAAACAAGGAAAGAAAAAAGATTATCAATAGAGCATTAAAGGATATATAAAATGAAACTAAAAAAAATAGTGCTGCTGATCTTATTTTCAACATGTCTGAGTTTCCTCTGGTCCGGCAGTAATGTAACCTATGGGGGTGAGATTGGAGGAAAAGAAGAAGCGGTCCTTAACGTAGTAATCGATACTAAAGATCTTACGGGAGTTAACTTGTGGGTAGCTGAGATGTATAATAATGATAAAACTCTATACGCAATTATGGTGACGCTGGTTATGGCTTCAATGGGTTCAATAATGGCATTCGGAACGGATTTAATACTTAAAAGATTTGGAATGAGTGTTAGCAGGATCTCGCACCACGAATAATATTTTCGGTGATATGAGAGTATTTTCCTTATGGATATATTCACTCGGTTAAAGTATATAAGTATCTCTACACGTATCTCAATACTGCTTGGGATAATCATACTTATGATGATGGGTCTATTTTCTGTATTCAGTCTCGTTAAGCAAAAAGAGGAAATTGTTTCTAATATCAGTAATAATACAGAGCAGTTAAGCAAAACAATCGAGAAAATCCTGAGATTCAGTATGCTCAAAAACAGACGCGGAGAAATATCTCTTGCAGTAAACAGCATTGCTGAAACGGAAGAAATTAAATCCGCAAGAATCTTAAACCATCTCGGTCAGATCATCTATTCATCAAAGCCATCTGAATTAAACAAGGATATTTCTCAAAACAATAATCTTTGCCGAAGCTGTCATAATAACGGAAATGAGGCCACAAAGCCGGACATTAAAAACTTCAATCAGTACAACATCAACGAACAATTAAGAACAATTAACTATTCTCTGCCGATATATAATGAACCCGAGTGCAGTAATACCTGCCACCCGCCTGATAACCAAAATAATACTGAAGCAATAAAAGCGGAGAAAGCAGACTTAGGGAATTCTGTTCATGATCCTTCAAAGGTAATACTTGGCTTCATTGAAATTGAAGTGTCCATGGATAAAGTAATAAACGGCTTAAAGGACACTCAGTTCTTCCTTATTTCCCTAACAATTATTTTTGCTCTCCTGGCATCGGTTATTGCTTACTTCTCTATAAAATATGTTATAGGGAATCCTGTAAGTAACCTGGTAGAAGGAACCCGGAGAGTAGCACAGGGGGATTTCAAACATTCAATACCTCCAGGAAAGGCTGAACTTGGAATACTTGCTGACTCATTTAATAAAATGCAGTACCAGCTTCTAAGAACTCAGTCGCAGTTGATCGAATCAGAAAAACTAGCATCAATAGGAAAATTGGCAAATGAAATTGCAAATGAGATTAATAATCCGCTTACAGGGATCATTATATACAGTGAGGGTCTGCTCTCGCAATCAGAAAATGCAGACTTGAGGGAAGATTACAGCATAATAAGGCAGGAAGCGCTAAAGATCAGGGAAAGTATCCGAAACATATTATCGTTCACGAGACATGAAAAACCTGACTTTAAGCTTATTGATATTATTCCTGTGCTCAGGCAGGCAATTTCTGCAGTAAAAAGATTTTCTAATTTCAGAAATATCAAAATAATTTCATCAATTGAAAAAGAATTTCCTGCAATCTCTGCCGACGGAAACCTGCTGGAACAGGTTTTTTTGGATCTTCTTCTGATTTCCTCAGAATCAATATTAAACGGAGGGATCCTGAGTATTTCGGCTTCGATTAATAAAGATAAAAATGTAATTGATATTATTTTTCACGATACTGGAAAGGCGATCTCAGAAAACACATTACGAAATTTAACCGATGAAGCTTCCGCTATAAAGAATTTTGAAAGAACTGATATCAGTCTTGCCGTTTGCAAAGATATCGTTCAGATGCACAGAGGTAAACTTGAAATTGAAGCGGCTGAATCCGGGAATACTATAAGAATTACTTTACCGGTTTGAAATATGAAACCAGTAATTAAAATATTAATCTTAGATAAAGAGGAAATTATTTCTAAAGCAGTTAAACGTGCATTTAATAATGACAGGGACTTTCTGTATGAAATATCTTTCGGCACGACTGCTTTTGAGGGGTTAAAGTATATAAGAAGCAGTAAATTTGATATCGTCCTGCTGGATATTGTGCTTCCCGGCATGAATGCTGCTGAGGCAATAAGAAGAATAAAGAACGTAGATCCCAAAATCCCGGTTATTATAATGTCAGGCCACATTCCATCCGGTTCTATTAATAATGATGACGAAATTCAGGAAGATTCATTTTCTGAAGCATCCGGGTTTCTTTTGAAACCATTTACCACGGAAGAAATTAAATCGCTAATTTTAAGGACTTTGAAAATAGAGAAAATACTCTGATGTCAATATTCAGAAAAAAGGATAAAAAGCAAAAAGAAAAATCTATTTCCTTCAGAGAGAAACTGCATCATTTTCAGAATTTGCTTTATTCCAACGATGAGGCTTTGAAGCAAATGGCCCAGCTTAGTGAATCTCTGAGTTCAGGCAAACCATTTTCAAAAGGTGAGATTAACCGACTGTATTCTGAGATATTATTTCATATCAGGGACGTTACGGGTCATCTTTCAGAAATGTGCAATGGGAAATACAGGACTCTTGTCAACCAGGTGAACAGGATAGAAAGTGAATGTAAAGAAATAATAGCTCCGGGTTCTTATTGTCCTATAAGATGGGACTGTGAAAAACCTGAATGTAAAGACTGCAATGAGCAGGTTAATCTTTTACCAACCAGGGCTTATTCTTACAGGGTAGATGAAATAACAATGCACCACACTCGGGAAGTCGGTGGTAAGATGAGCAGGTTGTGTGAAATTCATAATAAACTTCTGATACCCATTCCTGACGGTTTCTGTATAACGTCGAGATTTTTTGAAGATTTTCTAAACCAGGGTGATTTATATTCGCAAATAGATCGTGCGATTTCATCAATTGATTTTAACGATAATTCACAGATCCAGCAGGCCAGCCAGGTCATCCAGGCCCTGATAATATCTACCGCTATCCCTCAATTAATTGAGAAGATAATTCTTAATAATTATGAATTTTTATCCAGCAAGCATGGGGATGTGTTACTCTCTGTGAGATCGAGCGCTGTGGGTGAGGATGATTTACACCATTCTTTCGCCGGTCTTCATTACACTGCCCTTAATGTGAGTAAAGCAAACCTGATAGATGCATGTTTCGAGGTACTTATATCAAAATATCTCCCTCAATCCCTTGTATACAGGTATCTTACAGGGCTCCGTGACGTGGATATGCCTATGAGTATAGGTTGTTTACAAATGATCAATTCCGAAGTAAGCGGAGTTCTTTTTACCAAAGACCCTATGGGAAAAGAGAATGGAATGATCATTCATGCTGTTAGAGGACTCGGCAATAAAGTGGTTGATGGCAGCGTATCTCCACAGGAATACATAGTTGATTTTAAACGCGGAAAGCTGATCAGATTTTCACTCGGCAGCCAGCAGTATAAAACTGTCCTCAGGAAAACCGATGGATTGAAAGAAGAAAAAATAGATCCGGGTATAATTCAAAAACCCTGCCTTTCCAAAGACCAGCTCAGGAATATAGTAGAATATGCGAAAAGAATTGAAAACTTCTTTGGTTCTCCGCAGGATATAGAATGGACTATCGATAACAGCGGGAAGATTTATATCCTCCAGAGCAGACCGCTCGCTGTCTCCAAAACCAATGCCGAAGTTTCTGATAATATTCTTCAAAAGTATCCCGGGAAAAATAATAAGTGTCTTCTAGAAAATGGTTCTTGTGCAAGTCCTGGAATAGGTACAGGAAAAGTATTTTTATTAAACAGGTTTAAAGACCTCGTTAATTTTCCTTCAGGCGGAATACTTGTTGTTAAGAAAACTTCACCTGAGCTTACAAGGGTACTTCATAAAGCTTCAGGGCTCGTAGCTGACATAGGAAATACCACCGGTCATCTGGCGATCATTGCACGGGAGCTGGGTATTCCGGTAATCGTTAATACCTCTAATGCTACCGAAATACTTCAAAATGAAATGACAATTACCATCGATGCAACTGAGAATAAAGTATACGAAGGAGTTGCAGAAGACTTGATTAAATATCGAAAAGCAGAGTCAACAACTAATAATTTATTCCTGCGGAGTCCGATGCATAGGATATGGCAAAATGTTTCCAGGCTTATCATTCCTTTAAATTTAACTGACCCGGGGTCTTCTGAATTCATACCCGAAAACTGCAAAACTCTTCATGATGTGACCAGGTTTGCTCATGAATCCTCAATGCGGGAAATGTTTTCGCTCTATGAATCGACACAATATGAAGAGACCTATGCTTACCCCCTAAAATTTTCTGTACCGCTTGATATACACGTAATTGATCTGGGTGATGGATTAAAAAACCTTACGGGGAAAAAGTCTATAACCACAGAAAATATTGCGTCTCTGCCTTTCCTATCGCTTATCAAAGGTATGACATCTCCCGGAATCAGGTGGGCTGGTCCTCTTCCCATTGATTTTAAAGGATTAACAAATCTGCTTATGTCAAACATCGTAGATTCAAGCAGAAGTAACCGGGATCTTGGAAGCAGAAGTTATGCTTTTGTCTCTGACCGGTATATGAATTTCTTTTCCCGCTTAGGTTATCATTTTTCACGGCTCGATGCTTATGCAAGTGAAGAAATAAATAATAACTATATTAATTTTAACTTTCATGGCGGAGCGGCTGATCCGGTGCGAAGGATGCGACGCGCAAAAGTAATTTCTAAAGTATTGGAAACTCTTGATTTTACCGTGTCTAACCGGGGAGATCATGTTTTCGCAACGATCAGAAAAATTCCTTCAGCTTTGATCCTTTCTCTTTTATCAGAAATAGGCAGGCTGATGGGAGCGGTACGTAATGTAGATGTAACTTTAACAAATGATGAGAATATCGGCCAGTTTGTAGAAGCTTTTTTAAAAGGAGATTCAGCTCCCGCCTTAAGATTTACAGAAAAAGAAGAGGAATAAAATACAAAGTATAGTTCTTAACCAATCTGTATGCTGAAAGGGGAATACAAAGAAGTCGGCTAAATTAACATCAACCTGATTATAATTATGTTTTATCTTGAAATGAAGAAACAGACAACATACCGCTGAAAATAGCTTCCTTATTTTTTCTTTCCTTTGTTGCTAAAAATACCAATGCCAAAGTTCTATAGAACATATGCGCAAATTTTGAATAAGGTGCATACCAAAGCAGGAAGAAAATTAAAACCAGGTGAACATAGTAAATATTATAAGCGATGAAGGGAGTGGATGAAAGCCTCATCACTTCAGTTAATAAACCAGTAAGTGCGACGCCAAAAATTGAAAGTATTAACAGCCAATCGCTGTATGTATTAGAAGTGAAATTTGATTCATAATTAATTCGTCTGATAATTACCATGGAACTGCCAATCAGCATAGCCAGTCCGCTTAAATTACCTAGGATTTTTATCGGGTGAACAAATGGGATAGGAGCCTCAAGATTGAAATAAATGTCTGCCCCCAGAGCCAGACCTGCCGTAGCCATTGCTCCAATAAATCCGTAGAATATTAAAAGATGTCCCCAGTATTTTGCTGAATCAGTTGAGCAGGAATTGAACTTTTTATGCGAAAGAATATTGATTACAGTTGTAGATAGAACAGCAACCAGACCTATGGAGGCTCCTCCAGGAGAATTCTCCCTCAGGTAAGTCCAATACCTGTATAATCCTACTCCCGCAAATGAGAATATTATTATGTTTCCCCCAATGAAGAATATTTCCAGAATTCCATGAGGAAAAAATCTTGCGAAGATAATTTCACCTTCATGCAGCTGAGAAAAATTTCCGTCAAGATTTGTATATAGAATGCCGAACAAAATGATAAATGGCACAAGAAGAAGAGGAATTAAATAAACGGGTTTCTTTAATGCTGTTCCCATAAATTTAGGAAAAGAAAAGTATTGTACAACATAAGAACGCATTGCAGCTAAAAGTTCAGAGGGTTTTGCTCCACGGGGACAGTTAGTACTGCAATCGGTGCAACCATGGCAAAGCCATATATCAGGATCAGCCAGCAGATTATCTTTTTGACCCCATCCGGCAGTTAGCATTTCTTTCCGTGGAAAGGCTTTATTTTCAGGCGAAAGTGAACAAACCACAGAACAGGTTGCACATTGAAAACATTTCTTAAAAGTATCTCCGCCATTCTTCTTAAGATATTTTATCAGTTCGATATCCGGGCTGATAAGATTTCTATCATTCACGGCAAATCTCCTTAACTATTTTTCTGTATTTCTAACCTGGATTGTTTTTTCTCCAAAAAGACAGAACTTTAACCATTCAAACCCAAACTTTAACAATTCCACATCATCATTTTTTATTAATTCAATCATCTCTTCAGTAAGAATGAATCTATCCAGGAAACTGCTTTCAAAAACAAATTCCCTGAATTTATCTATGTTATAACATACCGTATAAAACATTTCAAGCTGGGGAGGGGTAAGCTTTTTTCCTTTTTCAAAATAGTTGTGAAGCGAAACCTCCTTAAATAACTTTCCGATTTCTTCATACTTTTCAACTCCCTGATCCTTCATCCATTCCCCGACAGTCCATTTCTTTTCTTCGAAATATCCTTTGCAAACTGGTTCCTCAATTATAAAATAAAAATCCTCCTCCTTGGTTCCATCTATTTCTTTTGGTGAGGCCACACCCAGGGGAAACATTCTGCAAGACCAGGGCCTGTCCTCGTAGACCGTACAGCCCTCTTCTCCAACCAACTGGCAGGTTTTTTCTTTATCCTGATTCAGCCTTAGCATTAACACAGGATGATTCTGATTTTCATCGATAGGAAGGAAAGTATATTTATCGAGAAATTCCTGTGAAGTAATACCAAGCCTGTTTTTTAATCTTATGATATCATAAGGTGTGAGGAAAATGTTAACATCACTGCAGCATTTATTGAAACAGCTGATGTTTCTGAAGCAGCTGAATTTAAATTCACTGTCTTTTGTGAGCCTGGGATATTCTTTTAATATTGCTTCTTTTAGTCTGTCTATTTCGTTCATTTTGCTCTCCCGCTTTCTGAATCTCCCCGCACACTATTAAAAACAGCAGGGGGGACTATTCGATAATGTTATTTTTTAATGCATCCTTCGACCAAACTGGAAGAGGACCTGACTCTTTATTAAAAGGATTAAACCTGTACCTGTAGGAAACATTCTGATTATATTTTTCTTTCATCCAATCCCAACCGCTGAGAAAATAGGGACAACTATCATTAAAACAGACAAATTGATATTCTATTCCCCAGGAGGTTTCGGGAGGACAGAGCCATTTTTTTAATTCCTGACCGCAATGAGGACACACAGGAATTTTTTCAGTTTCATTCATTTTAGTACCTAAGCAATTAATGGTGCAATTACTAAAGAAATTACAGCCATCAATTTAATCAATATATTTAAAGAAGGCCCGGACGTATCCTTAAACGGGTCACCCACAGTGTCCCCTACCACAGCTGCTTTGTGAGGTTCTGAACCTTTCCCTCCAAAAGCTCCGGCCTCTATATGTTTTTTTGCATTATCCCACGCCCCTCCGGCGTTTGACTGGAATATTGCCATAAGCACCCCCACAACCGTAACTCCAGCGAGCAAACCTCCCAGGGCTTCTTTGTTTATGAATCCGAAAATAACAGGGGTAATTACTGCGATTAAGCCAGGGGCAATCATGCTCTTTATTGCCGCAGCAGTAGCAATATCAACGCATTTTGCATAATCGGCCTTTGCTTTGTTCTCCATTAAACCGGGAATTTCTTTGAACTGACGCCTTACCTCTTCAATCATATCGAAAGCAGCAGTTCCCACAGCACTCATCGCCATTGAACTGAAAAGGAATGGAAGTATACCTCCGATAAACAAACCCGCCATTACATAAGGATTAGTAACATCAATCATTGCTATATGAGCCTGCGACTGGAAAGCACTGAAAAGGGCAAGAGCTGTTAATGCTGCTGAACCTATGGCAAAACCTTTACCAATTGCAGCGGTGGTGTTTCCTACAGCATCCAGTTTGTCGGTTCTCTCTCTAACCTCATGCGGCAACCCGCTCATTTCAGCAAGTCCCCCGGCATTATCAGCTATAGGTCCGTAAGCATCAACTGCCAACTGAATTCCGGTTGTTGATAACATTCCAAGTGCAGCGATGGCTATACCATAAAGTCCCGCAAAATAGTATGAGAACACAATTCCAAATGCAATATAAATAACGGGCAGGGTAGTTGATCTCATTCCCAATGCTAATCCCGCTATTATATTTGTAGCCGGCCCCGTTTGTGATTGTGAGGCAATATACCTTACTGGTTTTCTCGATTCAGAAGTATAGTATTCTGTTGTTAACCCAATGGCTATTCCAGCCAGAAGCCCGATTATAGTAACAATGAATATATTGGCAGCTGTTAGATCTTTGAGCAAGCCGGTCACATCCGAAACTGGTGAAGCAGTTTGGGGAACGAAATAGTAAACAACCGGATAAGTGAAAATTATCATTAATATACCAGCGCCGAAAGTTCCCAGGTTCAATGCAGCTTGGGGATTTCCTCCTTCTCTAGTGCGGACAGCAAACGTTCCAATGATTGAACAGACAATTCCCAGTGCAGCAAGGAATAATGGAAGTATAATTAGATTCAGGTTCTCATATACTATACCTAAAACCATTGTACCCACAATTGAACCGACAAAACTTTCAAAAAGGTCGGCACCCATACCTGCAACATCCCCCACATTGTCACCTACATTATCTGCTATGGTAGCAGGATTCCTGGGATCATCTTCAGGTATCCCAGCTTCAACCTTACCTACGAGGTCCGCACCCACATCAGCCGCTTTAGTATATATACCACCGCCTACCCTGGCGAATAAGGCAATAGAAGAGGCACCGAAAGAAAATCCGGTAATTACATTAACAACAATTATGAAGTTCACAGAACCATCAGGGTGTTTGAATATTTCGGAATAGAGGGGAAAAAGAATTCCAAGACCCAAAACCCCTAACCCTACAACACACATCCCCATAACCGTACCACCTGAAAAAGCGACTTTCAATGCTTTGTTAAGACTTTCTCGGGCTGCATTCGTGGTTCTGACATTGGCAGAGGTCGCGACACGCATACCGAAAAAACCGGCAAGTGCGGAGCACAGAGCGCCCAGGATAAATGATATTGCTATCGCGGGGCTACTGTCAGGAGAATTCCAATTTGCAAAAGCAAGTAATACAGCAACTACAATCACAAATACTAAAAGGACACTATACTCTCTCTTTAGAAAAGCCATTGCGCCTTCACGGACGTGACCGGATATCTCAATCATTACTTCCGTTCCGGGATCCTGACGATTAATCCAGCTGGCTTTTATAAAAGCAAATATAAGGGCTATAACTCCTAAGATTGGAACCAGGATAATCCAGGTGGGCATATTAAGTCTCCATTGTAAGAAATTCATTAAGTGATCTATCACAGCGAAACCACTTCTCCCCGGTTTTGCTGAAGATCTTGTGAAATTAAGAATTTCCCTCCGGCGAGATACCGGAGGGAATTCTTTTATAAGTATTTTTAATAATTAAAGTTAAACAACCAGTTCGGGTTCTTTTTCTTCTTTAAATACCCTGATAATAGGTCGCTTAATCATTTCCCATTTATCTGCTGAAGGAATGTATTTACAATTAGCAAAAACATCCCAGTTAGAGTGATCCATTGAAGGTTTATCTGCCCTGAAATAATATCCAGGCCACCTTGTTTCTTCACGGAATAATAAAGTACGAACGTGGGCTTCAGCCTGCCACATACGATGTATATTTTCCCAGCATCTCATAAGGTCGTGCAAATCAGCTGCAGCAAGTTTTGAGGTATCTTCTTTGAGGAAACTGAGCAGATCAAGACCCTTTTCAAGCAACTTTTCGTTAGTTGTGAAACCAGTTGAAACACCACCGGCATATTCATCCATTATTTTCTGAAGTCTGAACATGAACATTTTAGGTATGATGTAGTCAGGATTTACATCTTGTGTTACAGTATTTTTACTGAACTGAGCGTAGGTATCAAGAGGTTTAAGAATTTCATTCTTCATTTCCTCGATTGCATTCATATCGTAGTTGATACTATCTTTATGATCAACAATGAATCTGATTGCAGCTTTTGCAGCAATACGACCCTCAGCGTGAGAACCGGAAGAGAATTTATGACTTGAAGCTCCGGAAGCATCACCAGCACAGAACAGACCGTCAACCGTTGACATACAGTCATAACCCCAGAAATATTCCTTCGGAGCTACATCTTCAGGTCCACTGATCCAGGCACCTGATGCGCCGGAGTGAGATCCTATAAAATATGGTTCAGCTGCTGCTATCTCAGAAGCTTTTTCTTCAGGTGCCGTATTTGTAGCAGCCCAAAGAATAGCCTGGGAGATAGTCATATCAAGGAAATCTTCCCACGCTTCTGATTCAAGTTCTTTCAATTTTTTCTTAGCGGCTTTTTCATCACCTTCTGATTTTGCAATCTTACCAATCGCTTCTTCTGTCCTCATATAAATAGGACCTTTACCTTCCTGAACATCCAGCATCATTAACCAGTTGCGCAGGTTGGCAGGAACAGGTTTTACCTTTCCGTAAGGGAGCCATTTTTCAAGTTCCGGCTTACGGGTTTCCATATAATTTTCATCCATTCCATTAGTAGCACGGGATTTAAATAACAGGAACCATGCGCCGACAGGTCCATATGCATCTTTAAATCTGACAGGAATAAAACGAACTTCCTGGCAGGTCATTTCCGCACCAGCTTTGAGAGTGAAGTAAGCGCTTGAACCCGCATTCCAGGGAGGATACCAGGCTCTTCCAAGACCTTCGCCAGATGAACGCGGTTTGAAAACGTGAACAGCGCCACCCATAGCAACCAGCACAGCTTTGGATTTGAATATATAGAATTTTTCTTCGCGGACACTGAAACCTACAGCCCCAATGCAGCGGTTTCCATCCATAATTGGTCCAACTATGAAAATTCTCTCATAAATGTTTTCTGTTCCGATTGCATTTTTAGCAGCTTCAGCCACGATAACTTTATAAGATTCACCATTGATCATAAGCTGCCATCTGCCTTCATGAACATATGCACCCTTCTCGTCTTTCCAGATGGGTAATCCCCATTTTTCAAAAAGATGAACGGTTGAATCAACATGACGTGCAATGTTGAAAACGAGATCTTCGCGGGTAATACCCATCAGATCGTTGCGTACATAATCAACATAATCTTTTATTGTATTCTGACCATCACGCAATCCAACGTATTGATTTATTGCAGATAAGCCCATTGCAACAGCACCGCTGCGGTCAACAGCAGCTTTATCTACAAGAGTTACCTTTAATCCGTTTTTCTTGGCCCAGTAAGCAGCCTCTACAGCGGCACCACAAGCAGCCATTCCACCACCAACAATGAGAAGATCTGTGGTGACTTCTACGGTTTCGAAATTAGCCATTATTCTTTTCTCCTTATTAATGGTTTACTTAGTTTAATGAAACAACTTCTTTAAGACCCAGCGATTCCGGCTCTGTATATAATGCAGGGGTCCTAAGATCATCGTGAGTAGCATATCCGCCGTCAGGCTGGGCTTTACCCTCAGGGATTGTACGGATAGGAAATTTGAACCGTTTTAGGCTGCCATTTCTGAATTTAACAGTCCAAAGTATACTGTCTGTGCTGCGCATTGGAGTTACCGAAGCTCCCAATGGAACAAAGTCTGCATAGCCGCGAACTTCAATAGCCTGTGTGGGACAAATTTTAACACAATTGTAACATTCCCAGCACATTTCCGGTTCACGGTTGTATGCCCTCATTTTATCTTTGTCCAATACCATTAGGTCATTTGGACAAATGTATTGACAAGCAGTTTTGTCAAGGGCCTTGCAGCCATCACATTTATCTTGTAATACATAACTAGGCATTAGTTTATCTCCTTTATAATTAATTAACTACCTTATTTTTTGAACAAAATGGCTTTCTATTTTTTCTTTTCCATGTCACCTGTGGCAAACTGGTGCATTTTTATCTCAACTTTTTCCTCAAGATTTGCGTAGTAGTCGCGCAGGATAGACAAAACTTCAGGACGACTGAATTCTGAGGGAACATCACTCCCCTCGGATAGTGCTTTTCTTAGAGCTGTACCGCTGAGGAATAACCTGTCTTCTTTTTTATGAGGACAGGTTTTCATTGAAGCCATACCGCCGCACTTGTAACACCAGAAAGTCCAGTCGATTGGAAGCATCTTGCACTCAAGTGCGCCATCCCATAATTTGAAGTAAGCTTCCTGGGCATCAAATGGACCATAGTAATTACCAACGCCTGCATGATCACGGCCGATTATCATATGCGTGCATCCGAAATTCTGACGAAATACACCATGTAATAAGCCTTCTCTGGGACCTGCATAACGCATATCCAAAGGATATCCGCCGGCTACAACCCTGTCTTTAACAAAATAATTTTCTACCAATGTATCTATGCATTTCACCCGTACATCAGCTGGAATGTCGCCCGGTTTAAGCTTTCCAACCAATTGATGAATGTAAAGTCCATCAGATACTTCAACAGCAATCTTCGCGAGATATTCATGAGAACGATGCATCGGGTTGCGCAGCTGTAATGCAGCTATAGTTCTCCATCCTTTTTCTTCAAAGATTTTTCTGCTTTCAGAAGGCCGCTGATATATGCCCTTGAATTCTTCGGGGAAGTAGCTTTCAGACAGTACTTTTACAGGCCCAGCTATATTCCATTCCAGTTGTTCCATTACCATTTTTACACCTGGATGTTCAGGGTCAGTAGTTGTATAAACATTTTTACATTCAAAATGCTTATCAATTTTATACTTTTCGGTAACCTTCATTGTGGCCATTACTTCTTTTGTTTCATCGCTGATTAGAGTAATTTCTTCATTTATCTTGATTGAATCAGCCACCTCTTTTGAAACGGACATAGTAATTGGAATTGGCCAGAATAATCCGTTCGTCATCTTCATTTCAGAACAAACACCTTTCCAGTCATCGTAACCCATAAAACCTTCAAGGGGTGTAAATCCTCCTATACCCATCATTATCAGATCACCGGTTTCACGACTTGTTGCAGGAATTTTTTTCAGCTTCGCCGCTTTCTTTAATTCCTCGTCTTTCTCTTTACCGCTAAGAAGAAGTATTTTCAGATCATCACTGCCATGGGGTCTTATCAAATTTGATTTAGACATAGATGTCCCTTCCTTTATATAAGTAATTATTAAATTTTTGGGCTAGTCTCATTGATGATGAAACTGCCTGCTCTTTAGATATGAAAGAGATAAATAAGATGGTCGCATTTACCTGGTTTATTTCCCCGCTCGGAACAGGCAATTTCATCTCCCTTATGAAAGTTTTATATAACAAAAAGTGAACTATTTTTCTGTAAAGACAGAATAAATTCTAAATAAAAAGTATAGCTAAGGTCCTGTAAATGCAACGCGAATGAAGTTTCTGTAATCATTATGTTGCAGATATTCAGTCACATTCCCTTATATGGATTAAACCCCATCTCCATTATCTCCTCAACAAAACTATTGAAGATTTCAGGAAGTTTTTGATATTCATCTATTGATAGAGAGAATAATTTTACACGTTCAGGCTCAAGTACAAGCTGTTTTAATTTTTCCTGCACGTTTTCCATCCTTTTGCTAGCCAGCTCGCTTCCTTTGATATAATGACACTGATAGTCATCTCCATATTTACATCCTATCATCAGCACACCGTCAAAACCGCGGGAAAGCGCATCTGCAATCCACACGACATTCACCGAGCCGAGACATCTTACCGGGATTACCCTGATGTTTGCATCGAACTGCAGTCTGTACCTGCCAGCCTGATCCAGAGAAGGATAGGCGTCATTTTCACAAAGGAAAGCGAGAATTCTCGGTTTTTCCTCGAATTCGTCAGGTATGTTAACAGCCTTGATCATAGAGGAAATCATCTGGATTGAATAATCTTTAAAGGAAATAATTCTTTCAGGACATGCACCGAGACAGATACCACACCTCCTGCATCTCGTTAAATTCGGCAACGGAGTCCCTTTAGTGTCTTCATCCAAGGTTCCGAAAGGACATTCTTCTGTGCAGCGTTTGCACTGAGTGCATCTTTGGAGAAAGAAATCTGGATATGACTGGTCACCTGAACGCGGATGAACAGCTTTCCCCATTTTAGCTGTATATAGGACCTGGATTGCTTTTAGTGCAGCACCGCAAGCGTCTTCAATGCAGGAATCAATGTCCATTGGATAACGAACTGAGCCTGCCGCATAAATACCGGTTCTCCTTGTTTCGTAAGGAAAACAAATATAATGAGAGTCAGGGTACCCGTATTTTAAGGTTGGCAGATCTGTGCCCTGTCTGTATGTTAGATTAAGTATCTTTGCCCCGGCCTCAGCAGATTGTGCTGCTTTTTTTCCATCAAGAGTTTTTGTATCGATTTCTGTTATCCCTCCTGCTACCTCCGGTTGTCCTGCCAGGGTTGATGGAATTGTTCCGGTAGCCAGAACTACTACATCTGAGCTTATCCTTATCTTTTCACCAAGGAGGGAATTATCTATATCGATGAATATAGAATTGTCTGAACTTTCAACATTTACCACTTCACCCTTGGTAAAGAATATATTATCCTCAGCCTGAACACGCTTATAAAATAGTTCTAATTGTGCGGGTGTTCGAATATCTTTATAAATAATATAGATTAATGCATCAGGATATTTCTCTCTCACATAAAGAGCCTGTTTTAGCGATGCTGCACAACATGTAGCTGAACAATATGGAAGGTGTTTTTCATCCCGGGAACCGGCACATTGGATAAAAGCCACACTTTTAACCGGGCGGCCGTTAAGAAGACTTTTACCATTCGTAAAGTATTCCTCAAATTGAATTCCAGTCATCACATTTTCAACTTTTCCGTAACCTAATTCTTGCAGCTTTTCAGCATTGTAGGGTTTTGAACCGGTTGCCTGGATAATTGAACCCACAACAAAATTTTCATTATTACTCAGGGTAACATCAAAATTTCCCGGTTCACCGGAAATTTTTGTGATGACACAAGATGTTATAATTTTGATTTTATTGTTGGATTTAATTGTATTTATTAATGTTTCCTGTTCCGGAGGCTCCAGTTCTGTATAAGGAGGCTTTGAGGGTTCTTTTTTATAAATATGATTCAGGTAGCCGCCAAGTTTTTCTTCTTTTTCCACGAGGATAACTTTTGATCCAGCATCGGCTGCTTCACGAGCTGCTGTTATACCTGTAATTCCACCTCCAACAATCAGAATGGTCTCATTAATCACCCGTTGAAACGGCTCAGGAATATCACAATTATTTACCTTCGCTATTCCCATCCGCAAATAGTCATCTGCAAGCATCTGTGTATCTTCATCATTAGGCTTGTGTGACCATGCAACCTGCTCTCTAAGGTTGACTCTTTCAACTAATACATCTTGCCCAAAAGTAAATACATCAGTGAGCACTCTGGGGGAACAAGCTCCAATAACTACCTTATTAAGATTATCATTTTTGATATCGTTTTTTATCATATCAATGTTCTCACCGCCGCACAGCCATTCACTCACTTTACAAACGGGCACCTTATTTTCACCTGCAGCGACTTTAACCAGTGTGTCGTAATTTAATGACTCATTTAAGCTGCATCCTGAACATAGATAGACTCCAATTTTATTTTCTGATGCCATTGCTTATTTCCCTCCGATATTTTGAATAGCTCTTAGCACTGAACCTGTAGCTTCACGAACAGTAGCTGCAACATCCTTAGGTTTTGTAATTACCCCACAGCCCGCAATACCATTAACCTTCAAAAAGCCGTTTCCATCGAAAGATGATTTTTCGAGTGGAATATTTTCGGTGGCTGGTTTCATCCCGGTTGCCAGTATCACGAGTTCGACTGCGTTCTGCACAAGGTTTCCTGTCAGTGAGTCTTCTGCTTCAATAATCAGATTCTTATTTGATTCATCCTGAAATACCTTTGCAACCTTGCCGCGATGAAAATGTATTTTTTTATCATCCTGAATACTTTTGTAAAAATCTTCAAGCAGACCAGTAGTACGAACGTCGATATAATAGATATGAATATCAGCATCAGGATATTGCTCCCTGATGTATCTGGTCTGTTTTATCGATGCCGCGCAGCATACAGAAGAACAATATTCAAGATGATTTTCATCCCTTGAACCTGCACATTGAACAAATGCTGCACTTTGTATTTTCTCTCCCGTTGAAGGACGAAGTATCTTACCCTTTGTAGGTCCATTATCCGAGGCAAGTCTTTCCATCATAACATTAGTTATTACGTCAGAATATCTTCCATATCCGAGAAGATTAAGTCGGCTTGCATCATAAGGTTCCCATCCTACTGCCCATATAACTGATATTGCTTCAATAGTTACTCTCTTTTCCTGTTCATTCAGATCTATCGCCTTATATTTGCACGCTTCTATGCACTCACTGCAAGTCTCACCAAGGCATGATGACTTATCAATGATGTAACGGGAAGGATAAGCATTCTCATAAGGGATATATATTGCGGTAGTTTCATCCATCGAATAATTAAATTCATTTTTTCTGAATTGAGGACAGACTTTCACACAATCGCCGCACGCAGTGCAGCGGTTATTCACAAACCCGGGCTTAATCTTAATTTCAGCCTTTAACTTATCACCCTCTTTATCTATGCTTATAATTTCAGCGTTTGTATAAAGCTTAATTGCCGGGTTGGTACGCAGTCTCCTGATGTTTATTTCAAGCCCGCAGGCAGGTGGACACATTTTAGGAAAGTATTTGTTAAACTGGGCGACTTTCCCTCCTATGTATGGATTTTTTTCTACTAAAATGACATTTATCCCTGTTTCTGCCGCCTCTACAGCCGCAGTAATGCCGGCTATACCGGCGCCTACTATCAACAGGTCAGATGAAATTATATTTTCAGACATAATAATTTTCCGGTTTGTTATTCGTAATAGCCTATAATTGATTTTACGACTTTGATTTCTTTTACTCCTTCGACATTTGACAGAACAGATTTTATATCGTTCTCCCACATTCTTGACCCGACTTTAGGTGTATTTCCCTTAACCACTACAAAACCCTTGCAGGCATCAGCTTCGATTTCAACTTCACTTCCTTTCGTCCTTGGGGACTGCTGTAGGCGGGCCCGAACGAGGGCAGAAAGGTGAAGGTTCTTCATGATTTTTACGGATTCATCATTCGACTGAAAAGCTTTACACGATGTTATCCCTGCGATAAGATCAGCGGCCATATCGGTACTTATTTTTTCAAGATTGAATACTATATCGTAAAAAGCCGGATTCTTCCAATCAACGCCGTATAAAAACTGCGACCATTTTTCTCTTCTTTCATCTATTATTTTAATCTGTGAAAGAACTTCCTCTCTTGTCTTTCCACCTTCTTTTATCAGAGTTGTTATCCTGTACTCCGGCGGAGCGGTTAACAATACACGAAGTACAAATGGAATTTCTCCAAGGAGGAACTGGGCAAGGTGACCATGATAAACTATCGTTCCATCAAGGGCAAAGTCCATAAGCGCAGTTTGAAAGCATGCGAGGTAATATTTTTTTCTGTCATTCATTTTATCCCACAAACTGGGAGACTTTTCAATAAAAGGCAGATCACCTAGTCCTGTTTCCTTAATACCATATTTTTCAGCTGCCTTCAACACATCTTCCCTGGTAACAATCCTGCAATCAAGCTTTACAGAGATCTTTTTCGCAATGAGTTCTGTAGCGCTTAATGAACCTCTTGAAATAGTTATAATATTCATACATCCTCCGGGTTTAGCCCGCTTCATAATTTTATTTTTTTCCGGATTATACTTTCCGGGCAATAGTTTATTTCATTCTGTGGATAGTTTCTTTATAAAAACTCTCCGGGCACTTCAGACCTAAAATCATTCAACCATTTCGGATCATATCTTCTGCTTCTAATAATTCCAGTTATACAATCGGTTGATCACATTAAATTTATCTATACCATTTCTTCGAACTTTAATATGCTGTAGACTTCATTCATTAAGAGACTGCCTCCACCAAGATAGGCTGTTTTTTGAAAACCAATGTTCTTTAGATACCTTGCGGATTCATACGACCGCCCTCCTTTTGTACAGATTAAGATAATTTCCTGAAGCGGATCCAGATCATTTGACTTAGTCCTTAAAATTGAGAACGGAATATTTATTGAGGTAATCGGCAAAGGTTTCGCTTCTGCGTCATTCTTCTCTCTTACATCTATCAGAATACCATTAAATTCAGGCAGCTTCATTGGATTAACATTCATTATCCCGTCTTTTTCCTGGTTAATTGCCATATTACCAAGATAATTTAATGGCGATATAACAGCTGAATGAGAGGGATGAAACGCATGCTCAATACACAAGAGAGATTTAAGAGTCCTTCTTTCTTTCAATAGTACCGAGAAGACATCGATATAGCGTAAAATGTCTCCTTCCCCAATCAGTTGAAGTCCTAATAAACGAAGCCCCGGTTTTTGATAAACTAGTTTTCCAAAAATGTTTTTTACTTCAGGATCAAAATCTGCCCGATCTGACCAAACACCAATAACACTGGCTGTATCAAATCCTCGCTGTACAGCTACATCTTCAGTAAGACCCGATTTACAAAAATTTTGGTCGAAGAAATTAAAACACTTTGTCTCGACAATCCCTTTGAACTCTATTTTCCTCCCATTAATTGAATCGGCTGCTGCTCTTCCCATTCTATTGGCTAATGAGCCATCCGGAAAGTGAATACCCTTTCCTGTAATGATATTTTTAATTTCAGTACAATCACCGGCAGCCCAGACATCAGAAATGTTTGTGCGCATTTTCTCATCAATCAATATTCCTCCGCTCTCCCCCAGCTTTATATCTATCTTTTTTGCAAGGGATGTCACCGGTTTCAGACATTTAGACAAGATTACGAAATCCGACACAATTTTTTGACCATTATCAAGAATAACTACAGGGAGATGATTTTCATCCGGCTCTATCCTTTCAACCCTCATGGAAAGGAGAGTAAGGATCTTATCTGAGTAAATGCAGTTTGCAGCATGTTTAGAGAATTCAATATCAAAAATCTCATGAAGGACATAATCACGACTGGAGATAATAATAACTTCAATTCCCCATAAAGAAACCAATGACTCGGCATTTATCCAGGCAGCAGCTCCTTCGCCGATGATAACAACCTTTTTTATCAAACCCAGTTTAATGAGTTCCTTGAATTTAATAGCTTCTTCCGGGGAATAAATTGAACTTATACGCGGAGTTTCATAATGGGGAAACTCAGGCTCTTCGGGAGAAGTGCCTGTAGCAAATAAAAGAGCATCATACTTAAGTTTAAATTTTTGATCCTTCCTTCTATCAAAACATTCAACTTCTTTTTTCCATGCATCTATATCAACAGCTTCCGTATGCAAGAGGACTGTGATACCTTCAAAATCATTATAAAATTTTTCGTCCCGCTTTACACCATATGGGGTTTTTGTCAATTCAAATATATCATCTATATCACCCGAGGTATAAAGAGGAAGACCACATCTGCTTAAGGAAACAAATGGAGATTTTTCTATAACAGTTATCCTGTAATCACTGGATAACCTGCTTAGCCTTGCAGCGGCTTTACAGCCGGCTGCCATACCACCTATAATAATTATATTGAACACTTTAATATGCTACGTTTCAATTATTCTTCTTACTTCCAGAGTTATTTTATAAAATATTGTTATCAGGAAAATCCCGACAGCCCAGATTGAAAGCGAAATCAAAGCTTCGGGAATCGTAGGCCAATACTGCACTACATCTCCGAAAGGAGTGGGTATAAATCCTGTTATTATTAACCCCAATCCCTTGTCAATCCATATTGAAAAGAAAACCATGATGCATGCAAATGTAAGGGTCGTATAATTTTTTCTGAGTTTCGGTGTCAGAAGTATTGTAAGTGATAAAATAGACAGGATAGCTGAAGTCCACATCCATGGAACCAATCTCATTTTTCCATCTAATCCTGCATAGAGATATTGGAGATGAAAAACGTGTTCAGGTATTCCTCCATAAATTGTTGTAAAAAATTCCATCAGGATAAAGAAGACATTTACGCACATTGCATAAGTAACGATGAGACTGAGTTTCTTAATTGCTTCATCCCCGGGATCAAATTTTGTCAGTTTTTTAAGTATGAATGTAAACAATAAAAGCAACGCTGGTCCCGCAGAAAATGCTGAAGCTAGGAACCTGGGAGCAAGTATAGCAGTAAGCCAGAATGGTCTTCCTGCCAGTCCCGAAAGTAGAAAAGCTGTAACTGTATGAATGCTGACAGCCCAGGGGATTGACAATATTATTATCGGCCTGATCCAGCGGGGAGGTGCCTCCGACTTTTGTTCTGCAGCAAGAGTGACACGGGTAATGATTACATTAATCACAAGATATCCGCTAAGTGCTATTACATCCCAAAACATCATAGAATGAAAAGTGGGATATAAGAAAATATTTGCTACTCTTAAAGGCTGGCCAAGATCTACAAAAACGAAAAGTATACACATTATTACTGAGGCTATTGCAAGAAATTCACCCAGGATTGTGATTTTTCCGAAAGCTTTATAGTTATGAAGGTAATAAGGCAGTACGACCATAACTGCAGATGCTGCAACTCCTACTATAAAGGTGAATTGAGCTATATAGAGACCCCAGCTGACATTCCGGCTCATCCCTGTAATTCCGAGTCCGTAATCGAGCTGCCGCAGGTAGAAATAGAACCCTGATGCAATAATTACGGCAAGAAGGAGCAGCCAGCTCCAGTATTTTTTATTTCCTTTTAATGCATATTCTAACATTTTTCAAAGCCCTATACTAGATAATAGATTTCGGGACCTGTCCCCAATCCCGGTTTTCTCCGAATAGAAAAATTTTCTTTCAATAAACCCCTGACTTCGGATTTGGGATCATTCAGATTACCGAAGACCAGCGCTTTTTCAGGGCATACTTCAACGCAGGCTGGAATAAGACCTTTAGCCAATCTTTCTTCACAAAGCATACATTTCTCGACAACTCCTTTTGTCCTTGTCGGAAACTCAGGATTGATCTCGTTTATGGCCGGACGAGGATCTCTCCAATTAAAGCTTCTCGATCCATAGGGACAGGCGGCCATGCAATATCTGCAGCCGATACACCTATGCCAATCCATCATAACAATTCCATCTTCCCGCTTCCAGGTAGCCTGAGTGGGGCAAACATTCACACAAGGAGGGTTATCACAGTTATTACAGAAAACAGGGACCTTTTTATCCCTGTAATTTTCTGTCATAAAGAAATTTTCCTGATCGATAAATGCTTTTTCATATGGTTCTTTCCATATCCACTTAACCTCGTCTTTTGCTTCTTCAAAATCAGGAATGTTATGTTCTTTGCTGCAGACATCAATGCACTTCGTACAACCTTGTTCAGAGATGCATTTGCGAAGATCTATGACCATCGCAAGCCTTTCTTTTCTAATTACCCCCGACGATGTTGGTGGAAGGTTAGCTTTCAAAAGGCCAGGAGTAACTTTTGCCGCAGGAAGGCTCAAACATTTGTCGGATGCAACACCGAGTGCAGCAAGTCCTGCAATTTTCAGAAATGTTCTTCTTCCCTGCTTCATATATTCTTCTCCGGATTTTGAGGGACATTATGACAATCCCAACAATAGTTGGTTATGCCGACATAGTTATGACATTGGTCGCAGAATTCTGATTTATCGGAATGGCAGTTCATACAGGTATTGGTAAGGCTCATATTAAAGTGCCTGCCGTCTGTTCTAATGAAGTCTCTCTGACCATTCCTGACTACTTCTTCTCTCCATGTATTTAATATGATCATATGGTTAGACCGCATATACCCTTTATCTACAATACATTCTTTTTGATTCTCTTTCACCGGAAGTAAGGGATCAGGCTTAATCTGTGCACTCCCGTTTATAAGGTCATACCATATAGGAGAAGTAAAAAATCCGATGAAGATGATTAAACCGATTATTATTTTTCCAGCATCATACATACATAGATTCCTTTGTTGTCAATAAAAAGGAATAGAGATATTATTCCACTACTTCTTTAACAAGAATTTCCTCTGTTTCCAGGGGCTCTCCCCGGAGGTCAGTTGTTCTCTCTTTTTCACCTTTCATAACCAATGCATTACCAACAAGTTCATGAACACCTCCAACTTCAACTCCCCCCACCCAATAATCAATCATCGGAGGAAGGGTAGCCTTATCGATGGCACATATGCAGCCGAGGAAATTAACACCATTGTTTTCTTTCACATATTTAACTGCATTAGCCCTGGGAAGTCCGCCTCTTAATCGCATTTCCAGATTTTCATCTGTCCCAAGACCTGCTCCGCTGCCGCAGCAGAATGTTTGCTCTCTTATAGTGTTGTCAGGCATTTCATAGAAATAATTACATGAATTTTTAATTATATACCTTGGTTCCTCTATCAATCCCATCGCACGCGCGGGATTACAGGAATCATGGAAAGTTATTTTCCATTTGTTATTCCTCTTCTTATCCAGATTGATTTTTTTATTTTTTATAAGGTCTGCAGTAAATTCACAGATATGAACCATTTTTGTTGATTTTGTATTTTCGAATTTTGTTCCTGTTAAAGGAGAAACGGGAACCTCAAGAAAGTCTGCCGGTCCGTTCATGGTATCCATATACTGGTGCATCACCCTCCACATATGGCCGCATTCGCCTCCAAGGATCCATTTTACGCCCAACCTTTTTGCTTCTGAATACACCTTGGCATTCAAACTCTTCATCAGATCGTGTGACATAAATGAGCCAAAGTTTCCACCTTCAGAGGCATAAGTACTCCAGGTATAATCCAGACCTATTTCATGAAACAAAGCCAGGTAGCCAAGCAGAGTGAAATAATGGGGTGTACCGAAGTAGTCCGCGGAAGGAGCTATAAATAGGATCTCAGCACCTTTTTTATTTATAGGAGCATCAACCTTTATCCCGGTAATTGTTTCCAGATCATCAACCGCAAACTCAATGCTGTCCTTAAATCCATGGGGCTGAATACCAAGATGATTACCGGTTCGAAAACTATTGGCAACGGGAGTTATGATCCAGTCGATGTTTATGCCAATAAGATTGAGCAGCTCCCTTGCAAGAATTGTAATTTCTGCTGTATCAATTCCATAAGGACAAAAAACTGAGCAGCGCCGACATTGAGTACACTGGAAAAAATAGTAGAACCATTCTTTAATGACATCTATGGTTAACTCTCTTCCACCTGCAAGCTTACCAAGTAATTTCCCACCCAGGGTAAAATCTTTTCTATATACCGATCTGAGCAGCTCAGCTCTTAATACCGGCATATTTTTGGGATCACCTGAGCCAATGAAAAAGTGACACTTGTCAGCACAAGCACCGCATCGGACACAAATGTCCATAAATATCTGAAGTGAGCGGAACCTGTGAAGCCTGTCTTTCAGGCCTTGATGTATAATCTCCTTCCAGTTCTCAGGAAGCTTCCAGTCTGCTTCGCCGGGCTGCCATTTCCTGGGATTAGGCTGCAGCAGGTAATCAACATTCTGGGGATTTCCACTGTTGTTATAAACACCGTGCTTAAATTCTACAGCAGGATTCAGCCATTTCTTATGGTCAGGATTGTAATTTATTTTTCCTGCTAATTCTTCCGGTTTATTCTGAGTATTCGACATTTTTATTCCTTCTCTACTGGTAATCCGGCGTCCTTCATTTTTTCTCTGAATTCATCTTCATATTCCTCGTATGTATGAACCCTTACAGGATAATTCCATGGATTAATATGTCTTTTCATACGGCTATTGTTGGCCAGATTCCTGGTTGGGGAAAGGAATACGCCGGGCATGTGCAGTAATTTGCTGAACGGGAAATATGCAATCAGTGAACTGACAAGAAACAAATGAATAAAAAATAAAACACCTATTCCCGCTGGTATTACCGGCTGAAAACTAAAGAGACTTATTGCTAGTTCTTTAACACCTATCAAATCTACCCTGAAGAAATATCTCATCAGGATGCCTGTGATTACAATACTTATTATAAGGAAGAGCGGAAAATAGTCAGAGGCCATAGATATATATTTTATTTTTTTATCAACAACTCTCCTGAGGATTAAAAATAATAAGGCTGCGGTAATCATTATATCGGTAATGAATAGTATAGGAAGTCCTAACTGAAGCATACCGTCAATATTCTGCAGGGCAATTGCAAACGCAGGAACGGGCTCAGTAAACAATCTGAAATGCCTAAGAAAAATTATCAAAAGAGACCAATGGAATACGATACCTCCCAGCCAGAGATACTTAGTACTTCCATAAGTTAAATTTGGACCTTTTTTAAGTTCGGTTTTTGTATTTCTGAATAATGATCTGAAGAACAAAATTTCGAGCAGCATTCGTCCGACTACTCCACTGGTGGAATGCGGACTTTCAAGATTGCTGCTTTTGATCCAGGAAAGAGATTTCTGCTGACCTGCTACAGTAGGAATATGAAAAGGAACCGGACTGCTTCCCCACTTAATAACCCGGTATATTATTCCTGAGATAAAAATAAAAATTGCTGCGTAAGGAATAACAATGCCGAAAAGGTATTCCAGTTTGAAGTTTTCTATACCCGTAATTGCTGCCACGATTAGTACTGCCACAGCAAATATTGAAAATAATATGTTCATCGTTTATTCCCCGAAACTATAAATAGCTGTTTAACTCTCCCCGTTTATCTCCCGTTCAATTCAGTAGAAGTAATTAAACACTTATATGATTTTTTAATTCATTTAAGCGGAGCTGATATACCTTTTCCCGTGCAGTTGTGTAAAGATCAAACGCAATTAAAGCGACCCTGTCGATACCTGATAATATCTCACAAAATTCTCTAAACGCATTTAGATCTTTTATTTCCGTCTGTACTTCTTCCCTGATGATATCTTTCAGACTAAAAATAAATCCTGCGGCTCTGGAAGGCTGAAAGTCCTGTACAGCTCGTATTTTAATAATATCGTTAAGAACTATCTTTATTTCCAGGTCCTGGTTACCGGACAAGATTGATTCGAATATACCTTCCGCGGCCTCACAGATAATATGACCAACAGGGTTGCTGAACTGATTTTTTTGCAGCCGAAGAAAGCCGGAAGTCTCGGCTGGATACGTATCAAATATGGATTGTATCCATTTACTTATAACTACTTCCTTCTTCTGCTGCAGTAATTTTTTAACCATATTAAACTTTAACCTGATAAAATTGTTTTTCCTGCTTATTCATTCGAAGAATTATGAAGAACAAACAGGAAAAACAAACATATCTGTATCAGACGCAGCCTGTGGGCTTTGTCAGACCTGCAACTTTACATGCACCTTTAGCCGGTCCTGAAGGAAACAATTCATAAATTTCTTTTAGAGAAAACCCTGTTTCTTTGCACAGTTTCCGGATCATAGGAGCTATTCCAAATTTCTTATAATAATCGCGGAGGTAGAAAATGATTTTCCAGTGGTTCTCTGTCATTACCTGGACATCCTCGGTAGATGCTAATGCCTTAGCAATGTCCTCTGTCCATTCTTCTGGTTTCAATATGAAACCGTCTTCGTCAACTTCAATTTTCAATTCCTGAAATTCAAAGGTTGGCATAATTTTATCCTATTGTTGTTAATGATTAAGTGACTGAATATTTATTTCATTTCTATATAACCGCAGGGGCAATTTTCTGCGCATTTTTTACATCCATTACAGAAATCAAGCTTGAATTTGTAAGTCTGATGTTTATTTACCGGTTTAACAATAGCCTGATCCTGACAGTAGCTCCAGCATGTTCCGCAGTCGAAGCATGAACCGCAGCTCATACATCTTTTTGCTTCATCTATCACCTGGTCTTCTGTTAGCGTTGAAGTGATTTCAAGGTTCAGGTCAGTAAGCCTTTCTTCAGGAGAAATTTTAAATGGTTCATTACGAAGCTTGCTTTCATAATAACTGAGCATTATTCTGTCATGTGTAACTACAGGAGGTTTAACTTCGGGTTTAATTTCAATATTCCGGAACCTGTTATGTATAGCTTCGGCAGCTTTCCTCCCGTTGAATATAGCGATAGTAACCAGACCCAGTTCCAGGGCATCACCACCTGCATAGGTATCCGGCACCTTTGTTTTGCCGTTTTCATCAACTTTTATCCATTCCTTGCCCTCATGCAGGTCATCGAGACCATTAAAATCAGGTTCCTGGCTGATGGCTGCTACAACCGTTGATGCGTCAAGGAAAAAATAGTCGTCTGGAACCGGAACGGGTCTCCTTCTACCTGAGGAATCCGGCTCGCCCAATTCCATTTTCTGACACTTCATTCGTGTTACACGGTCACCATCTTTCTCAAATTCAATCGGTGCAGCTAGAAATTCAAGTTTAACACCTTCCTCTTCCGCGCCGGAAATTTCTTCTTCAATTGCAGGCATCTCTTTCCTGGTTCGACGGTAAACAATTGTAACATCAGCGCCTAATCTTCTGGAAACGCGGGCTGCATCAATTGCTGTATCACCCCCGCCCACTACCAGTACTTTTTCACCAACATCAATTATATCACCACTATTCATCCGGTTCAGGAATTCGGTTCCGGTAAAAACATTTATTGCATCTTCGTCAGGTATCCCGAGCAGTTTTCCTTTATGTGCACCAATTCCAACGAAAATGGCATCATATTTATTCCGAAGTTCTTCGTAGGGAATATCTTTTCCCACGGTTTTATTACAGTGAATCTCAACGCCAAGATCTTCTATCCTTTTAATTTCCTTATCCAGTACATCCTGAGGGAGACGATAATCAGGGATTCCATATCTGAGCATTCCACCAGCTTTGCTGAATGCTTCGTACACCGAGACACTATAACCCCTCCTTGTCAACTGGTATGCACATGAAAGTCCTGCAGGGCCTGAGCCTATTACAGCAATTTTTTCAGGATATTTTTCCTCGCTGATATTCTTGAATTGAAAGTTATTCTGCAGAGCAAAATCTCCAACAAACCTTTCAAGGTTATTAATGCTTACCGAGCTGTCTTTATGCTGCCTGTTACAGTTGTCTTCACAAGGATGAGGACATACTCTTCCGCAGATCGAAGGGAAAGGATTCTTTTCAGTCAGGATATCCCACGCTTTTTGAAATGCTTCAGGGTGGCTCCCTCCATTATCTTCTGACCAGCTTATGGTTGTCAGGAAATCCCGTATATTGGTTTCGTTGGGACAACCGTTAGCACAGGGAGGAGTTTTAGAAACCTGAACCGGACGTAGTGAAGAAGTCTCAACCGAAGATCCCCCGGAAGAATGAGATCTCAATCCTCCGAGCGGCTTCTTTGCTTTTTTTACGATCTTAGCCATTTAATAAACTCCATTAATTTTCATAAACTTTCTTCATGCATAAGGGTAGATACCTGATTTTATATCTTCCATCTGCTGCAGCACCAGGTTATGCTTCTGTTCATCTATCATCAAATAACCAAGAAGATACCGTACAACAAAATTTCTCGTGCTGCTGCGGGATTCTTCAGCAAGTCTTATTGTTTCTTTCTCAAGCTCTATGTGTTTTTCTACCATATTCCATACATCCCCAAGTTCTTCCGGGGTAAGTGTAAAGGCTTCTTTTTCAAAGTTATCGATTAGAAGCTGCTGAACTTTTTTGTGCATTGCCGAATCCTGCCTGATAATTTCCATTATTTGTTTAACTATTGGATTTTTAGTTTTGGATATAATCTCAGAAGTTGATCTGACTGATTCATCCTCAACCACCTGCCAGGTTCTTAAAGTATCCACCAGTTTTTCATTTAGTTCTTTTTGGGTAGCCATGTTTCATCCTTTTATTAATATTTTTGAATTTTTAATATCATTATATGTTTTTGCAGCTTTGATCATTCCGGCAACCCATTCAGGGGAGGCAAGTGCATGAAGATGAATGTAGGTTGCAAACACGTTCTTATACATTAGTCCATCCCGTCCCCCCAAACTTCCGGTACCTCTAACAACAGAAAGTGCGCTCTTTATCCAGGGATCATAATCATAGATTTCAGAATAATGGAATTCATGACCTTTTAGTATAGTTCCTTCTTCAAAGAAGGGATTTTCTTTATCTACTTCCGCTACAGCATAACCATGTCCGCATGGTTTATCGTGCATCTTAATTTCGATAGGAAGTATTCCTGAAAGAGGATATTCTCCCCCTCTCCATTTAATATTCTGAGCGAGGTACATCAACCCTCCGCACTCAGCATAGATTGGTAAACCATCCTCCGCTAATTCTTTAATAAACTTGTTAAACCCGGTATTTTCTGAAAGCCTGTTAAGATTAATTTCAGGGAATCCTCCAGCTATATATAGAGCATCAAGTTCTTCCAGCAGATTTTTCTGATCCGGCGTGAAATTATCTTCTGTCGATATTGGTACAAGGCAGGCACCCTTTGCCTCAAGCAATTCCAGGTTTTCAGGATAGTAAAACGAAAAAGAATTATCCCTGAAGTAACCTATCTTCACCTTTTTGTTATAGGGTGAACTCCCGGTTGAGTGGATCCTTCCTGCAGGTTCAGATTTTGATAATGACGCAGATGCTTTAGCTATGGATATAATTTTTGAAATATCAACATTCTCTTCTATAATTTTGTTTAATATTTCCAGAATCTCAGATTTTTCCTGAAGTTCTTCCGGCATTACCAGTCCCAGGTGTCTTGACGGCATAATAAATTTATCTGTAAGCCTGGGTATTGCACCAATTACAGGTATTCCGGTTTCTCCCTCTATTGCTTCTTTAACTATTCTTATATGCCGTTCACCGGCGGTACGGTTAAGAATCACCCCTTCAATACGAAGTTTTGGATCGAGATGCAGACACCCTGCAATGAAAGCTGCAGCTGTCCGTGTAACCTTTGTAATATCCTGAACAATGATTAATGGGGCCTGCAAATAATCTGCAAGCTGGGCGGTGCTGTGAGTTCCCTTGCTGTCCATTCCGTCGAAAAGCCCCCTGTTGCCTTCGATAATATTCATTCCATTCTCTAAAGCTTTATTCAGGAAAGATCTCCTGACCATTGGAAAACCCATCATAAAGCTATCGAGATTCCTGGCTGGTTTGCCCGAAGCTAAACTCAGCCAGGCAGAATCAATGTAGTCGGGACCCTTTTTAAATGCAGCTACATCTAAACCTCGATTTTTAAGAGATACGAGAAGTCCGCAGGTAACTATTGTTTTACCCGAATCCCCGGATAATCCACTTATGACAATCCTGGGGTAATTCCTGGAAATCATAACCTTTCCCTGCTAAAATGTTAATCTAATTCTCAGCGCCTTCTTTATGCGGAATCTCAATAAAGCTTCCACCAAAGTAAGTGTATACACACTTTCCGCTTTCTATCAGGTCCCTGATTGCAGATTTGATTAACGTTTTATCGCATCTGTCGCCGTACAGTTCGTGCACAGCTTTGGTAAGGTCTGTAGCCTTCCATTTTTTTTGTCCCATGCTTTCTTTAATCATCCGGAACATTGCATCAGAGACTTCTTCAAGTTTAACCTGCTCAGCCATGATAAACTTCCTCCTAATAAGTAAGATGAGTTGATCGCTTAAACGTCAAGCCGGCATGTTTGAAATCATCAATATGAACTTTTTCAAATGGAATTCCTGTCATCCTAAAGAACTTCGGCCAGCCTATGCGGTTAATCCACTCGCCCATTCTTTCGTGCGGCTGTGCATCTTTTGCCCAGACCTCAACCAGGTTTCTAACAGCGTCTACTACTTCAGGCCAGCGAGGCGGATTATTAGGCAGGAATGGTATTGCCAACTTTGAGAACATTGGTTCACTCCTGGCGTTGGATACTTTTCCTCCAACCCATATAGATACACCGTCATTTAGCGGATCATTCAGCGGCATAGCCGGACAAACCGTATAGCAGTTTGCACAGAACATACACCTTTCCTCAATAACCTCTACCGAAGATTTACCGTCATGTGTTGTAGGCTTTATTGCTGCAGTAGGACAAGCTGATACAACTGATGGTATTTCGCACATAGCTTTCAGGTTGTCCCGGTTAACCTTAGGAGGTCTTCTATGTATCCCGAGGATTGCTATATCAGAACAATGGACAGCACCGCACATATTCAGGCAGCAAGCAAGTGCAATTCTAAGCTTTGCCGGTAATTTCATCTCGGTGAAATATTCAATAAGCTCATCCATTACTGATTTAACAATACCTGATGCGTCGGTTGCCGCAGAATGGCAATGCACCCAGCCCTGGGTATGAACTATACTGGAAATTGAATTTCCCATACCACCAACAGGATGTCCCAGTGCTCTTAGATCTTCAATCAAAGGGTCAATATTTGACTCCACGGTCAACAGGAATTCAACATTATGCCGACTCGTAAATCTCAGGTAACCGTCACAGTATTTATCTGCAAGGTCAGCATAGATCCTTATCTTTTCGATTCCTAAGAGTCTTGGAGAGGCAGCCCGTACTGTATACAGTTTTGCTCCTGTATCAGAAACATGAACCATAACGCCCGGTTTCAATATTTCATGATATTTCCACTTACCGTAATTTTCTTTAATGACCGGGGGTAAAAACTTTTCATAATGCGGCGGACCTATATCGGTCAGTCTTTTCTTTTTCTCTTCAGCCATTTTTTCTTCCTTTAATAATATTTCAGATATTAAAAATTAACTGATTGACTTTGTCATGTTTCTTCAGCCATTTCAGTAGTTTCTTCATCAACACCCTCTTCGGAATCCTCCTCAAAGTACTCTTCGTAAAATACATAGGGGTTCTCCCTGGGATGAGCAACCATTTCAGGAACAGGTTCAACACCTATCGCCTCAAGGAAATTGCCCATACCGACTCTTTGAATGAATTCACCTACTCTTTCACGATTTTTACCCTCTTCCGACCATAGTTCGTGGATTTTTTCTACAAGGTCGGTTAATTCGGTGTAAGGAGGTTCAAGCTTTATAAATGGTACTAGAACAGAAGAAAGCAAGGCACCTTCAACGATCGGAGCCTTTGAACCGATTAATATACATGCACCACGTTCCTTACCCGGAGAAAGAGCTTTAGGCATAGTGTTGATACAATGCATACATTTCACACAAGAGCTATTATCTATAGTAAGTTCTTTTCCATCCCAATCCATGCATTTGGAAGGACAGTTATTAACTATTTCCTTCTGAATATCCATTCCCGATTCTGCATATTTCGTAACCTCATTTTTATCCATCTGGATATCGTCTTTCCAGGTTCCGATAATTGACATATCCGCCCTTGCCACAGCGGCTACGCAGTCATTCGGACATCCGGACATCTTAAATTTCCATTTATACGGGAATGCCGGGCGGTGGAGTTCATCCTGGTAATTCATGGTCAGAAAATATGTAAGGGCCATAGTATCATAGCAGGCCCATTCACATCTGGCTTTACCGCAGCAGCAGCTGGGTGTTCTCACGTCTGAACCGGATCCTCCAAGGTCAAAACCTAATTCGGTTAACTCTTTGAATACTGGTTCCAGTTCGTCCGTTCTGGTGCCAAGGAAAACAATATCTCCGGTTGAACCATGCATATTCGTTAATCCGGAACCATGCTTTTCCCAGATGTCACATAATTTTCTCAATATATCCGAAGTATAGAACCAGCCGGCAGGCTGATTTATACGCATTGTATGAAAGTGAGAGACGTTCGGGAAATCTTCAGGCAGATCTGAATATCTGCCGATTACACCGCCTCCGTAGCCAAGTACTCCAACTATACCGCCGTGCTTCCAATGACCTATCCTTTCTTCGTAAGAACGTTCCAGCTGTCCCAGAAGATCATTAGCCATAGGATTGTTCTCGGCTGCGGATTTAATTTCTTTAACGAAACTTGGCCAGGCACCTTTTTCAAGTTCATCCAGCTTTGGTGTCTTCCTTATTTTCTCAGCCATTTTATCTCCTGTTAATTTAATTTTACAGTTTCCTGTTTATATGCAGAACAAAAATTTTAAAGAGGTTTTAAAGCTTTTCTGACTCCTCCCCGGAAATCTTAACCCAAAAATTCTGAATAAAACATATTGAAGCAGTGGTGTAATTACAATATGAAATTAGGTTTTGTAATCTATGTGTTGTATTTGCTGAAAATCCGGATGATGTTTAATACAACTTTATTTTACAGGGATATGGAGGGACCGGACGGCGAGTTCTACAATAAAAGTTCGCATTTCCGGACTGTTAATAGGAAGATCCATGGGCAATGGTAAAGTGCCGCAATTGAAGTTGGCAAAGTATGTCCTGCTGGGTTTCTGAAGGTACAGAGAAAGCCGGCTGAAACCTATAGGAAGAGGAACAAGCATCCACCATGCAATCCATCCATTTATTATAGGAAGAGGATCATACTTTATCATATGGAATTTTTCAAATCTCTTTTGGAAGGCTCTCAATAATCCTTCGAACCGTATGGTTGGTTTTTCATTTATCCTTTCCTGAAGACGGTCAATAAAATAACTGCGGGAATTAAGAACAATTTCTTTCATTTTTTTATCCTTAAAGATTACAAGGTAATCTTTAAGCTGGCATGCCTGATTGGTCTTATAGGCAGTCATTGCCTCGAGAATTAACTTTTTCAGATCAGGCACATAATAGAGTTCACTTTTAAGGTGTTTATCGTAACAGGCCCGGGTGTAGTGATTATATGTTGACGCATAAGGAAAGACAATTTTTAAAGCTTCCTCAATTGATTTCAGACCATACGACATGAAGGTGGGACAAACGAAGCCCCTGCAATTCATTCTGTCCAGAAGTCTTATCCATATTTCTTTAGATTCTCCTCTTCCTACCTCAAATCCCAGTACCACTGTCGACAAAGCATCAATGGCTAATGCCAGATACAGGCAATGCTCCTTATTACTGCCTGCACTGCACTTGAATTTCTTACCTACGAGGTGAATAAGCCTGGCCTCATGCTTGTTTGCTGCAACATCCAGGTATTCTTCCCAGGAGGGGCATTCTTCCAGGTATTCTCTTATTTTTTGATTTATTCTAATAGGAGAGCTATGATAAAGCGAGCAGAGATCGCGATACGAATAACCGCTTAAATATGCCTCAGTCAGAGTTCCATAATTTGGAACGGTTTTGAAAGGTTTATTTTCTACCCAGGTTTTTTGACAAAATCTGCACCGGTATCTCTGTATATTCGCAGATGTTTTCCCATGTTTGATAATCCTGCTGCTGTTGCAAAAAGGGCAATTTTCAGTCTTTTCTGAAACCACTTTTCCAGCATACTCTTGAGGAGAGAGAGTCTGGGTGTACAAAATTCCTTCCTTTCCTAAAAATTAGTCAACGGTAATGAATTTTGAACGATCCGCATTAATCAGTCGGGCAGGAGATTCTCAATGATACCCCGTTTTCCGTTTTTGCCTGAACTGATTTTCAGGATGATATTAACCTAATCCCTGAACTGCCAATCTTTATGCCAACAACATATTGTTTACAAACTTAGAGCATTCGCATTTTGGATTAATTATGTGTTCATTTTTTTTACAGTTTCTATTGGGAATTTCTCTATAATGCTAATAAATATTATTACTTCTAGAAATTATTAGTATGCACATATATTTTAGAATAGGCTGAGTTAACTGGTTTTTTGTTTAATAATTATTTAGTTTTGAGCATATGCTCATAATAATTTAGACAAGCATTAGAGAATAATTTCCATTAAAATTTAAACTTAGAGCTTATGCCGCGACCTAAAAAATACCGCAGAATTTGCTGTAATCCGTCATCCTTGTATTTCAAACCAAGGGGTATTCCTATGTTTGAGCTGGAGGAGGTAATTCTGGAACACGATGAACTGGAATCCCTAAGGCTAGCTGATATGCTATCATTTTCACAGGAAAAAGCAGCTCTTGAAATGAACGTATCAAGGGCTACTTTCGGAAGGATTGTGGGCAGGGCTCGTAAAAAGCTTGCGGATGCAATTTTAAATGGAAAAGCGGTTAAAATTAATCAGTAATTAAAAGAGAGGAATCATCATGTCAGAGGAATTAAACACAGTAAAATCAGGACATTTTTCTGGAAAAGTAGCTATTGCAACAAATGATGGAGAACGGGTTACCGGACATCTGGGCAGATGCCGGTCATTTATGATTATTGAACTGAATAATGAGACAATTGTTAATAAGGAATTAAGAGATAATGTCTTCACTCATCACAGGATGCACGAGGAAAATCATAATCACAGTGAAGGAGGAGGTCATTCCCATACCAACCTGATAAACGGGTTGAAGGATTGTAGTTTTCTCATATCGAGCGGCGGCGGCTGGAGAATTGTGGAAGATTTAAAGCAGAATAACATTACCCCCATCTTTTCTGATGTAGAAATGATTGACGACGCAATCGCTAAATTTGTGAAGGGTGAGTTAAAAGATGATGCCGGTTTAATCTGCAGGCATGATTAGTAATTAATCCTGCCGATGGTCCATTCAGACGGCAGTTTCGGGCTTTTAAATCCGGTTATTATAGTTTGAATACCTCTTAATATCTGAAGCAGAGAGGCTATCTCATAAGTCTGATAATGTTAACCTGAATTGGTTTCAGATTCTAATTCCGATTTGAAATTGAATAATTAGATTCCGAAATAGATTCGGAATGACACTTTTGAGACAGCCTCATATTTTTTTAGTAGAGTTATTCTGCAATTTAGAAGCGACTCTTAACAATCATTTTGTTTCCAACGAAACAGGCTTAACATCAGGAAGAATTACACTATTAAAATGAGGGACGTTAATCTTCCAGTTAACACCTGCAGTTAAATTCTCCGGCAGTTCTGTTTTATGGCACGTTGAACACCTTGCCAGGCCTGATTTATCTTTATTTTCCCTCACTTCTTTCATATGGCATGATACACATAAATTATGCAGTGCATCCGTGTATGATAGTATGTTATAAGTATCATTTACCTTCTTTAATCCGGAGTTAAAGTTAAATGTCTTATGACAATCAAAGCATTTTTTTGCTGAATTCACGTTCCGGTTAATACCTTCTTTGTGGCAGTCGCTGCATTTCAGATTCGCACCGTCTACGGCGGAATGCCAGTCGTGCTTAAAGAAATCTGCCTGCGTATACATTCCTGTATGGCATTCCCAGCACTCGCTCAGCTTTTCACCGGGAAGATTCAAATGGTGACAGGTCAAACATTTCTCCTTGCCAATTCGTACTATGTGAGCCTGATGCGGAAATTTTACGAATTGATCATCCCTGTTTCCGTTTACGTCTAATGTATCCAGTCCTGAAGCACGGTAGACTTTCACATCCTTAACGCCGGCACTGTGAACGTGATTACCCGGGGTCAAAGCTATTCCTATCGCAAAACTGATGATGAAAGCCAGAGAATGTTTTGCTATGTTAGTTACATCGGGTGTTCCAAGCCACGTTCTTGAAGCATAATCAAACTCAGGCATCGTGTGCGGTAACGAACCAGTTTCTTTAGAATCCATTCCGCAGATATTGAAATTTTCAATTGCAAATAAGAATACCAGGGATGCAACCGAGATGATACCGAGACTGGTAATTATTTCAGTTATTAAGGGAGTATATGAATCACCGGTAGTTCCAAGCATTACGAGTCCCCCTACATCGATACGGTTCATCATCATACCAAAAACAACCATAAATGAGCCTGTCCATTGCACAGGAGCAGTAATACGTAATTTTGGAATAGAAAAGAGAATGACAGGAATAATGGTTGAGACAAGGAGCTCTGCTATAAAAAGATTACTTTGCCAGCTTCCATTGAAAATCAACTCAAACTTTCCCTGCGCTGTTATGTCTGAGATCTTCACAATAAAATATATTGATAAGACCCAAACAGCTATTTTACAAAGCTTAGCTACCAGAGCCGTTTCAGGTTTGCGTTTGAACAACCAGTGCGAAACAAGACTTTCAAATGAAACCATCATTAATCCAAGCGCCACCGCAGAAATAAAAAATTGAATCGGAAGAATATTGGAATACCAGAGCGGGAAAATCTTGAAAGGCATAATAAGGAATAAACTGCCAAGTGAAGACTGATGGAGGGTGGAAAGCATTATTCCCAGCAGAACAAATACAAAACGGAACTTCATCAGGAACTTCCTTATCCTGGCATATCTGCTGAATTTCTCCAAGGGGACGGGACTAAATTCCAGGAGCAGCACCCCGGCGTACAGCATCACGCACCAGCCTACTTCAAACAACGGTGAATGAGGATTCCAGTAAATAATCATGTGCCAGATGTTCCAGGGTAGTCCAAGATCCACCAGCAAACTTATAATTACAGCCAGGTACCCGAGGAATGCGGTTAGTACAGCAGGCTTCACAAGAGGATGAAATTCATCCCGTTTCATAATATAGAAGATAGCAGTTAGTACAAATCCGCCGGCAGCAAGGGCAACTCCGCCCATAACGTCAAAGCCGATCCATAAACCCCATGGTGTACTATCATTCAGATTGGTCGTTACCCCAAGACCGAAAATAAAGCGGTTAAGAGCGATTGCAGCAGCAAAACCGGTAATTGTCCATAAGATAAGTTTTGCATTCCTTACTCTATTCATCGGGAGATTCCTTCTCATTAATTTCTTTACTAAGCTTCATACGCCGGCGGATAATCCAGTTAAGCCCAAGCATAGCTCCCCCCATTCCTACAAACGCAAACGGAACAGATTCCATTGCTGTCGCGGTTTTTTCCGGCAGAGGCTTATCGCCAAGATTCACAGGATATGAAAGAAAATCGAGATCGATATCGGATAAATATAAAACCGAACTCCCCCCCACCTCGTGTTCCCCCCATACCTTATTTATATACTTACCGGGGTTGTCTTTAATTTTTGTATGAGCTACAATCAGAAGTTCCTCTCTCTCACCGAAAATAGTTGCCTGCTGAGGACAAGCTTCGGTACAGGCAGGCTGCTTTCCTTCTATTATTCTGTCATAACAAAGAATACATTTTTCTACATACGGAACTGTCTTATCCCATTCATACCGGGGTATTCCATATGGACACGCCATCATGCAGTACCTGCATCCAAGACATTTGTCAGCATCATAAACTACAGCCCCTATTTCTGTTTTATGAAGCGCTCCTACAGGACATACCGAAGCACAGGATGGCTCAAGACAGTGACGGCACTGCTTACGGACGTAGTGCTCACCAGGCTTTCTGATTATTGATGTCCAGTTCTCTGCTGAAAGTCCATCATTTTTCTGCCAAACTCTCGGAACATCATCTTCAAGATTATGTGTTTTTTTACAGGCAGCCACGCATTCAAGACAGCCGATGCATTTTGTAATATCTGTTAATATTGCTTTACTCAAACGGGTGCTCCTTTTTTGTTTAATGTTGTACTGATCTTATCATCTGTTCCCGGAGGAAATTTCCAGGCGAGGGTGCAGATCACCTGAGATAAAGGTGTTAGTACACAATGCGCAATTTTTGAAAAAGGAATCAGTACGAATATCAGTTCTCCTGATAGAATATGCACGAGCATAAAAAACCGGTAATATGAGGGAGTAACGTTTAGATTTGCGCATAAAAAACCGGTTATAAAAGGAATCATTAAAAGTATGAGCCATAGATAATCCTGTCCCCTGCTTAACGCCCTGGTAGTTTTATTACTCAGCCTGCTAATAAATAAAGCTGTTCCAAATACTATCGTTGAAATTGTAAGCCATAGTGCCCAGCTGTGAGAAAGTGCCATCCATGATACTCCCAGTGCGTTGTTCCATAGCTGTATATGGGCAAAAAGGAAAATCGGGACCATTATTAATCCAATATGAAAAAGGATGGAGAATATGGAATAAATCCTGAAGTTCTTCCGCAGCCTTTTTACGGGGAAAAGCCATTCCCAGGTTCTACCAACTATCAGCTTCCATGGCATCTTTTTATCATCAGTATTTTTATAGGCTTTATAAGCCCCGCGAATATCAAGAAAAAATATTCTTGCCAGACCTAAGGTCAGCAGGGCAAAGCTCAACCTGAAAAGAGGTCCCTTTGCAAATTCAAGTAATGCGTCCATTTAATTAACCTCTTCTTTTGAAGGATCTTTTTCTTTAACAAGCAGAGAATCATCAAAGATGATGGCTTTATAAATAAGATCGTGCAGACCCACAACCTGGCAGTCAATTCCCTGGTCTTCCACGAGTTCTCTAAGCTGCTTTTTACAATTCGCACAGGGCGCCACCAATATTTCACATCCCGCCTTGCGGATCTGATCTGCTTTCAGTTTGCCGCCTACGGTAGTTCTGTATGGTCTTATTTCATCAATAGAAACGGTGCCGCCTCCGCCTCCGCAGCAGATGTTATCTTCTCCTGAAGGGGTCATTTCGATATAATTTTTACAAAACGACTTCAGGATTTCCCTAGGCTGATTAACTATCCACCTCTGCCTGGCTAGATTGCAGGGATCGTGATATGATACCTTTTCTGTAATAAAATCAGGATTAAATTTCACTTTCCCTTCCTTCCATGCTTTGTAGGTATATTCCATAATATTCAGCACAGGCAGGGCGTTTTCCCCCCCGCAATAAACAGGAATAAAGTATTTTGCGGAACGAGAAGCATGACCGCATTCTCCAATAAGGATATTTTTACCCTCGAGTCTCCTGGTTTCCCCATCGACCTGTTTTACAACCCTCTCAAGGATCCTGTCGCTATAGAACAAACCGTAATTTATACCATCATAATAGCCTTTACCTATTGTCCAGTTATCCCCCGTAGCCGTGAATACAGCGGCAATTCCCATCAGCGTTTCCGCCTCCATCAGGAAGTCACTCACCGCGGGGAAAAAAACATAGTCGGCATCAAGAACATCCATAGGAAATTTTATGTGAACTGATTTCTCCTGGAACATATCATCTTCAAGGAATTCAAGTGTATCCTGAAGAGCGGGCAGCGGGATAGCTGAAGTATTTCTGCTTGGTCCCTCCAATTGCTCCCTGGTGCTTACAATCAGAGCACGCGGGGCTATTCCAAGTTCGCTCAAAATATATCTTCCGAGGTGGGTAATTAAACCATGGTCAATACCGGCGGGACAGTCAAGTGCACATCTGCGGCAGGCAGTACAGTTATAATAACTATCAGCCATTTTCTGAATGGTTTCTACAGTAATATATCCCTTGCCCGAGAGACGCCCTTTCAGAAATCCGCCGAGAGAAAAGTGCCTCTTATAAATATCAAGCAGAAGTTCTGAACGTTTACACGGTATGTCTTCAATATCGCCGGTGGCCTGAAATACCTGGCAGGCTACAGCGCAGTTCGCACAGCGGGCGCTCATCCTGGCAAAATGATCGAGCGCCATTCTATAATTGGAATGTTTCAGTATTGCTGCAAAGGCTTCAAGGAACCGGCGGGGAAGGTCGGATGAATCAAAGTCTTCTACATGATAACGGACATCAAGGTTTTGTTTCTCGATTACCTCAGCTTTTTTAACAGATTTAAAAGCTCTGGTACGCTCCTCTTCGGTTATTTTGTTAGTCCTCATTTATTTCCCTTAAAATTCAGTATTGATTTTGGTGAAATGGACTTTAGGACTAATCTCCGATAGTCTTAAATCGTATCAAAAAAACATAAAAGAGGGACTAAATTCAAAGACATATTAATTGATGTATCCCGTTTGTTGCTCATTTTTTTTCAGCAGCACTGACAAAATGGCAGACTTTTTTCAGTTCCTTCCGGGGTTGTAAGCAGGGTTGTGTAATTCGCCTTTCCAAAACCTATTGTTTCAAAATAATAAACCCTGAGTTGGCCGAAACGAATTTTTGTTTTGTAGAAATATTAAACACTTGAGGGTTGGATTTAGTTGGATCTTTGTATTAATGGGTTTTGAGCGTATGTGGAGCGATGGTGAAGCGGTGGTGAAGCGGTGGTGGAGCGGTGGTGGAGCGGATTTACTAAGTATATGGAGTGTAGTAATAAAGGGTATAAAATGGGAAAGCACCCTAAAACTGGTGCCTAAAATTGAAAATCTAGACTTAAGAAAGTAAGTGGATTTCGGAGGGGGTAAGGAAATCAGGATGATGTTCTGATAAAATCTTCCGGTGGCAAGCTGTCTTATCTGGGCGGCATTTATCGAAGTATTAGGTTGATAAAGTAATTCATATCTCTTATAAAACTGGATGTCTCCTCAGATATGTTTCTCCTCTTTACTAGCATTCTGATATCTTGATTTAATTTCAAGCAGATACTCTGCTTTAGCTTTTTTACTCATAATTTTTCTTTCAAAAATTATTTTGGAAGGGTTAGAGCTATTACGAGTCAACGAATATAACCAATTTAGCTTTTTGAGGTTTTCACCCTGATTTTAAGAAAATTATTGGTTATTCAAGGTTAGATTTAATTTTGAGGCAATGAGTATCTTTTCGATAGTCCAGGGTTAGTTTAATTGTGAGTCAATCCGTACGTACCTAAATGGCAATAAAATGTTGCATTATTGGTCGCCGTAAAGTAAATTAAACAATGAAAATAATCAGGGAAGCTTCAGGGAATGCAGTCACCACCAACATCACAAGCTAGGAAACCTAAACTTCTCGACGAAGTCCGCATTGAACTAAGAAGCAGGCACTACAGCAGAAGAACAGAGGAAGCTTACATTAACTGGATAAAGAGGTTTATCCTTTTTAACAGCAAGCGTCATCCAAAAGAAATGGGTGCAGAAGAAATTAAGAATTTCATCAATAACCTTGCTGTAAACCACTGTGTTTCTTCATCAACACAGAACCAGGCTTTACAAGGGATACTTTTTCTATATAAAAATATATTAAAGAAGGATGTCGGCTGGATAAAAGAGATAAAAAAGGCTGCCAGGGTAAAACATCTTCCGGTCGTATTTTCCAAAGGAGAGGTTGTAAAGATTTTTGAATACCTTAATGGCGTTCCGAAAATAATAGTATCACTACTTTATGGTGGAGGTCTGCGTCTTTCCGAAGCTCTCCATTTGAGAATAAAAGACATCGATTTCGAATATAAACAAATCACTGTCAGAGATGGAAAGGGTGAAAAAGATCGTTATACTATTTTACCTGTCTCTATTATTCCTGTTCTCAAAAAACAATTGAATGAGGTCTATAAGCAGCATAAAAAGGATTTAGCTGCCGGTAAAGGTGAAACCATTCTACCGTATGCCTTAAAGAAGAAATATCCAAATGCAGGCAAAGAATTTGGATGGCAGTTTGCTTTCCCGGCGGATAAATTTATAAAAGAAAAAGAATCGGGGATTATTTTCAGATTTCATATACACGAAAGCACAATTCAGAGAGCAGTGAAAGAAGCCATTAAAAGGGCAGGTATTATTAAACCCGGAAGTCCTCATACATTCAGGCATTCTTTCGCAACACATCTTCTGGAAAATGGATATGACATCAGAACAATACAGGAACTATTAGGCCATAAATCTGTGAAGACGACTATGATTTACACCCATGTTTTAAATAGAGGACTTGGGATTATAAGCCCGCTAGACTGAAAAGTTGATGGAACATATATATGCAAAGCATATTTTTAAATATTTGGATTTTGTTAAAAATATAAAGAATAGGAACGTATATATGCAGCTGCACGCATATATATCTTCTTGGAACTAATTTCACGTGCAGGATAATTAATTTAATAGTTATATAGCTCACTAAATAATTTACCAATAATATTACTTGACAAATTTATTTATGATAGTTATCTTTGACCAGACAATTGTCCAGACTATTGTAAAGTGATATGAAATCAGATGAAATAAAAAATATTCGACAAAACGTTTTGAAGCTAACTCAAGAAGAATTTTCCCAACTGTTATCAGTTTCAACTAAAACAATTAGCAGATGGGAAAGTGGTGAAAGCGATCCAACTGGCTTATCATTGCAAAATCTTTTAAAATTAAAAGAAGTTATTAATGATAGAGAAACTTTTAAAACTCTGAAAAACATTCTAACTGGGAGTGTAGGAGTTGCGTTAGGTTCAATGATTTTAGGACCATTAGCTGGAATTGCTGCAATTTCAGCCACAGTAGTTGGACCAAGTGTCTTGAAACTACTTAGTTCATTAATTAATGAGAAAAATAAAATATAATTTTCCGGAGGATTCAATGTCTAAAATCGTTAAAGAAACTGTTAGTGGTGCTGCTGGTGCAGCTTCAAGTGCTGGAATAGGTGTAGCTGGCTCTACAATGGCAGCGGCTGGAGGGACTTATGCTGGTTCTATAGTTACATCAAGTTTAGCTACAGTCGGAGGAGTTGTTGGAGGTGGAATGGTTGCTGGTGTTGCAGTCGTTGCTGTAGCTGCCGCCGCAACTGGTTTTGGCGTTTATAAAGGTGTAGGCGCTTTAGGTAAAAAATTTAACTGGTGGAAGTAATAACTAAATTTATTTTATAATGGAGTTAATATGCTAAATATAATTCAATCAATATTTAAGACTATCTCTAATCCTAGTACTCATAAAGCCGTAAAAGCAGCTACTCATACGTTTCGTAAATTTCCAACGAAACACGCTAATAAAGCAGTTGAAGCTGCATTCAAAGTAGGAGTTGAAGTCGGGAAAAAAGCTTGTAAAATTAAATAGAAATGGCTACATAACCCGCCAATCAAGCGGACGCCGTTTTCGCACTTGGCATTTTAGAATTTTAAAGTTAGTCGTTCCGTATCGGCTAACTTGTTCAAAGTAGTTCTATTAAATTAACATTTGTTGCAAACTGCGCTTACGATGAAAGTTAAGCACAGTTTGCTAAATTATTAGTGTAGTCTTTTTAATCTGCATTCTTATTCTGGGGCGCCGCTTATCGGCAACATCGTAATATGCTTAGTTATGAAATCAAAGCTTTTATAGAAAGTTAAAGCTCAATCAATGTTATTACAAATATGCTACGGCAAAACTTATCATAATTTTAGAGGTTCTTAATGTTAGACTCAAATACTATTAGCTTAATTGCAAGTGCTACTTCAATTATACTTGCTCTACTTGCCATTATATTATCGGTTTGGTTCTTTGTTCTTTCAAAGAAAACCGAAAAAGAATCTTCTAACTCTTTAACAAAAATTGAAACATAAGCAGATTCTTTGCAAAAATTAACTGGTAGATGGATCGATAGACTTACTAAATATGTTACAACGGATAAACCATCTCCTTTTGAACCCGCTATAAATACAATGTTTTTGCAATTGCCACAAGCCATCATACAGTTTATGTCTCAAACTCAAATTTCACAAAGTAAGACGGGTATTACTTTAACAACCGAACAATATCATATCTCCGCCATTTCATTATATTTTTATTCTGCTCAAACTAATTATTGGAGTCAGCGTTTTCTCCCAGCAGCAAAAGATTTTGATGAAAATAATGATAATCATAAACTCATTAGGAGAATTGTTGATATAAGCCATGCAGACTTCAATCTTATTCACAACGTATTATTAAACGAAAATCAAGAGACACTTAGTAAGAATAAAGTATATAACGTATATCTTAAGACAAAAGATTCACTGGCTCAATTCGTTCATTCAGTTTCAGATATATTTATTTTAGAACAAAAGTCTAAAGAAACGAATCAATAGTAATAAAAAATTAAAAACGCATATAACCCGCGGCTCAAGGCGACAGCGATTTCGCTCTTGGCAATTTTGGGGTTTTTAGGTTTGTCTTTCCGTGCTTAGTTTCTTGTGCAACGTTGTTCAGTTTATGAAAGATTTTTTTAATTACAAATATTTATTAATTAACTCGGCATTGTTGTTCTGGGCTGCGCCTTAGCCGCAAAGCCGTTATACCGGTAGGTAAAAAATGAACTATATCTAAATTAATATTATTGTGGTTCTTTCTTTAAGTCTTCTATAGTTTTACTACAATTGATAATAGTTCAAAGAATTTTTACAACAAATTGTCACCAAACATTTCACTTTATTCTTTCTTAGTCAAGGAAGTCCATACTTTTTGGATTGGTGAAGATTTAAGTAGTGAGTGTAATTATTCAAGATTATTACAAATAGGCATTATAAGGTTCAACAGTCTCTATTTCAGAATCAGAATTATAAGAAATTTGTACAATTGTGGAAAAATCCAGAAGTTGACATTATCTTTTCAGATATCTATAAATGAAGAACCCCTAAAATTAAAAGATAATATCTTAGGAGAACAAAGATGTAAAAGTATCTCCACCAACTTTTGATTCAATGTTGCACAAAGAGTTTAATGAACATATTCTTCAAGGAGGAAGTAATGCAATTTCTGTAGTTTAAAATTAAAAAGGTAATAGAAGGAATAAGACCGCCTAAAATAGATAGAGATAAAAACAGAATTGTTTATTCGGTTATAAAACTGGTTTGTATATAAATTATGAAATATCCGAAGTTCATTATTTTCCAGAGAAATATATTATAGTGTTTACACATCAACCTCAAAAAGCTGTTGGTTTAGATACAATGGATGGTTTTTTAGATATTTAAAATTGTAAATAGATAGATAAATCAAAAACCGGTATAACCCGCGGCTCAAGGCGACAGCGATTTCGCTCTCGGCAATTTTGGGTTTTTGGGTTTGTCTTTCCGTGTTTAGTTTCTTGTTCAACGTTGTTGTGTTATGAATGATTTTTTTAATTATAAAATTTATTAATCAATTCGGCATTGCTGTTCTGGGCTGCGCCTTAGCCGCAACGCCGTTATGTTTCAGAATTAAAATTATGTTTTCAAATAAAAAGAAAAAATTAAAAATCTAAGAAGTCAATGGGGTAAAAATATAGATCGATTTAGAAATATTAATTTAATTTCGATTTACCACAATAGTATTATTTCAAAGGATTCAGATGACTTTGTTGATTGCAAAACCTGGAATGATTTAGACTTTGATTCCATCTTCTCAATAATGGATAGAAATTCATCGTCCATTGGGCAACAATATTTGTATCATCTTCTCCATAAATATGAAAAGAGATGAATCTATCTTAAAAGCAAAGATATACCTTAATACAATATTTGCAGAAAGAATAGTTCTTTAAGAGAATCAATCCAGCTTTTGCTTAGCAAATTATCAAATACTAAAGCTTATTTCATACCAAGCTTAATAATTTCAAATATTCCGCCCACGGTCTAAGTATTATTATTTTCTAATATTATTATCAGCACTTACATTTATATCATCATCTATGATTTACTTTCTGCCCTTATTTTCTTCTTATTACACTTGGTCTTTTTAACGGTTAACATCATTCTAAACAATACCCTAAGCTCTAAGATTTATGATTATTTTGCCGGATTCTCCAGCTTTGTACACGCTACTAATAATTGCAAGGAAAATGTGCAAAGTTAAATCAGAAATTCCGAGTTAAAGAGTTAAATTATTTACGCAGCAAAAAAGGATTGATAAACAGATTAAATAAAAAACTTGGGAAATTTATAATCGATAAAGAAGGGTTAAACGATTTCGTAAGAATTGCGATCGAATATCTAAATCTTTTTTTTCTATACGATCTAATCGCTTATTATAAATCAGTTAATGTGTTAAATAAATACCAGCTTGAAATTAGAAAAATATACGAATCACTTGCTAACCTTGATGCCTGTATTTCTTTAGCATCATATTTAGAGGAGACTGGAAACATTTACAAATCCAATATTTAATAATAATGTGAAAATAAGTTTTGATAATATTTATCATCCACTATTAGATAATGCTATCCCGAATTCCATCGATGAACTTTCAAAATCAGCTCTAATTACCGGCTCAAATATTCGGGGAAAACTACATTTATTAAATGTGTCGGTATAAATACAGTTCTTGCACAAACTCTATATTTTTGCCACGCAGATAGATTTGAAACATATCGATGTAAAGTAAAATCAGCGATAAAAAGAGAAGAGGATTTGAAAAACTTCTAAAAGTTATTTTTTCGTTGAAATAGAAGAATTACAAGAGTTTTATAAAATTGCTCAGAGCAAAATAAAAATCATTTATTTTTAATTGATGAAATATTTAGAGGCACTAATACAATTGAAAGATTAGCTATATCAACATCAGTTCTGGAATATCTTAAACCAACACGGGAAGGTTTTAGTAACAACACACGATATTGAATTACAAGATTTATTAGAAGAATTCTTATGCTATGTTTCATTTCGGTGATCAAGTTGATGGCAATAAGTATTCGTTTAATTATAAAATTCAAAAAGGACTTTGTTTATCCGGTAATGCGATAAAATTATTGGAAATTAAAGGTTATCCAACATCAATTACAGAACAAAGCAAAAATATTAGCAAAAGAATTAAATCTGTAAAAATAATTGATAATCAAGGATGGAAACATAACAAGCCAATCAAGCGGACGCCGTATTCGCATTTCGGCATTTTAGTAATTCTAGAGTTGGTCGTTCCGTTTCGGCTAACTTGTTCAAGGTAGTTCTATTAAATAACGTTGTTGCAAACTGCGCTTACGATTAAAGTTAAGCACAGTTTGCTAAATCTTCGGCAGTTGTTTTTTAAGTGGCATTGTTGTTCTGGGCGGCGGCTTAGCAACAACGCCGTTATATTGCCAAAAAATAGAGGTGATAATATGAAAAAATTATTTTTTATTTTTTTACCAATTATTGTAATGCAATCTTGCAATACCAACGAACCTGATCATTCAATGGTTAGTCCTCTTTCTGCATTTAAAATTGATAGTTTGCAAATATCCGGAAAACAAGTTACAGCTACCGTTACTTACACGATTGGAACGCCTTGCTGGTATTATTTAAAAACCGAAAGCAGTAATGACGATAATACCTTTACTTCTAAAGTATTTGGTAAATACGATGGTGAAAATTGTGTCCAAGTTGTTAGTTCTCTAAAATATACACAACAAGTAAACTTTTTAACTTCGGGTGCTAAGTACTTAAGATTTTGGCAAAATGATTCAACTTATTTAGATACAACAATCGCTATACAATAAATTTTTCAATAGAATTATGAGCATCTTTGATTTGAATTGATCAAGTAATGAGAAAAAAGTTGCGAAGAAGGCATTTGATAATGCTTACCAACGAGAAATGGAAGAAATAAAATCTTTGTTTCTTGAAAAAGCAGCGAAAATTAATAACAGCACTGATTTATGGGCAATTGAAGATTTTTAAATCAGAAAAGAAAAGTTGTAGAAAAAAAATATGATTATAGATATTCTCAACTGATTGTAGTCTTTAGTCGCTTGATGAGAGAAGGATATTTATTTTAAGAAGATATAAAAGATTTAGATGACGAAAAAAAAAGAACTAATAAAAAAATTAACATCAGAGTAAATCGCAATATAACCTCTTTAATAAGTAAAAAGTCAAGAGGCAATAAAAATCCTGAACAAAAATAATTTGTTAAAATAAGTTCTTTGATAAACTGATCTTCTGATTCTGATAACAACTACTGCCGATAATATCTACAGGGGTAATGGCAACCAAACCTCTTTCCGGACTTACCGACACAATAGACCGTGAAGGCTGACCCGATACTATCAGGACAATTCCAGATATTTATAAGGCAAGCGTGTTGTTTCCCAATCCAGCGGCACGATTATGCCTGGTAGCTAATCAGTTATGCGCACGGGCTTACAACACGCGGCCATTGCAGAGACTTTGTATGTTCGAGCTGACGGCCTTTGAAAATGTTATAAAATCAGTTTTACATTTAAGAGTATAGAAAACGATCTGGGCTATTGCTTTGGCAATAATAGTTTTGGCAAGGAATTTATTTTTCGTTCTGTTTAGGCTGTTGTTGTAATTTATTATAACCGGGTAATACTGCAGGGCGTGAACTGCAGCATCAGAGAAAGCAACCTTGAGATATTTGTTACCATCTTTGGAAGTCCTCTGTTTTGATTTACCTCCGGAGTTACGGGCAGATGGGACAAGGCGGCAATAGGAGAAGAAGTTCTTTACATCAGGGAAACGTCTGATGTCATCTACCTCAAGAAGAATAGTGAAAGCATTCATTTTACCTATACCTGGGATCCAGAGGAGACGTTGAATATCATCATCAGGAATAAGGAACGGATAGAGTTGTTTTTCAAGATCAAGTGTTTGTTCATTAAGGAGTTGTTCAACTTCAGATAATTGCTGATACTGAAATTCAGGAATACCTGATAGTTGAGTGGGAGAATCGAAGTTATATTTAGCAAGAAGAAGCTGCATAGAATTGGTGACAGAAGTATGACGCTGAACTATTTTCAGTCTCGCACGAAGTGCATCACGAAGAGTACGTTTATCGTTAGAGATTTTATAAGCAGCAGGGATGTAATCCAGCCGAAGAAGCTGGGCAAGAGTATGGGAATCAACTTTATCGGTTTTAACTTTAGCGTAGGCAATCGCCTTGACATATTTAGCGTGAGCAAGAACGAGGGAGATGTTCAATGAGGAAAGAAGATCATTTAACCAGTACCAGGTCATAGTAGATTCAACAGTAGCTTTGTGTTCTCCTGGCAGAGACTTAAAGTATTGAACAAAGTTATGAGCAGCATTCTTTAGATTTTCCTGTTTAACAATAGTACCTGTGTGTATTGGTTCAGCGCAAAATGGAATTTCGTGTTAATTAAATAAGGTAGATTTTCAGTTAACATTTCTAACCTCAAATCTGTTTTCTTTAGCTTCCTCAAGTTTCCTTTCTCTGATTTTAAGTTTTTCATCAACTCTTCCTAAAAGGAAGTCTTCCGGTGTTAGAAGCTGAAAAAGTAGTATTTGTTTTCCGATTACAGATTTTGAATTGAGATATTTATTTAAAAGAGGGGTTTCAAAGAAAGCAAAGATTGAAGTTGTACTTAGAAATGATGATAAGAATAGATCGTGAAAGTTTGGTTCATTTACGAATCGTTTCATCATAAATTTCCGTACCACTTGAAAGCATAGAAGTTATAACTTCTGGCAATATAATGAAATAACTAAATTTATGGGTTCGGAAGGTCCGGAAATATTAATAGCAGTTTTGAAATTATTTAATTATATTTCCGTACCCATTAAACACAACGATCCTCTAAATTATTGTATTTCAACGAATTAACTAAACCTGTGGGTTCGGAAGGTCCGGAAAAATGAATAAAAACCGGGAATTATTAAAACAGTTTGAGCAACTGAAAGAAAAGAATATCCATCTGATTGCTGTTTCAAACAATGAGTGGTATTCTCTCTTCAGGGATGAAATACGTAACTCTATAGCAATAGAGGGGATTTTCGCCAACCGGAATGAACTGCTCGATGTATTAAGCAAAAACAAGCGAACCAACGATGAAAAAACAGCGGCGATACTCGGTTATTTTGAGGCAGCAAGCACGCTTTATGAGTATGCGAATAACCTTTACAAAGAAGGAGAATTTACGTTAAGAATATCAGATATTAAACAGATTCATACGTTGCTTATGCGTTACGAAAGCCAGGTGGGATCATTTAACGGTAAACTGGGCGAGTTCCGGCTGGAACCGGTGGAAGTAAATGAAGCTAAGTTTACTCCACTGGAATATGTATATGTACGCGAAACGATGGAAATATTTATAAAATGGATAAATGAGAAGATAAAAGAGACTGATTATGATAAAATAAAACTTGCTGCTCTTAGCCATATACTTTTTGAAACAATACATCCATTTAAAGATGGCAACGGAAGAGCAGGAAGAATTTTGTTGTCATATATACTTGTAGGCTGCGGGTATGTAAATGTTGCGATAAAGGGTACTCAAAAATATGACAGGGATAAATATTACGAGGCAATAGAAAACGGTGACGATCAATTTGAACTTATGCTCCGCGATATAGAAAAGGGTAAAAAGGTAACCGTAAAAGAAATCACTGCGCATGCAGAAGAAAGTGATGGCACATTACTTGAAAATATAATTATTAATAGACTCCAGGATGGCCTGAAACGCTTAGGTAAAAAAGAATTTGTAGAGATGAACCAGGATGCATTTGTTCCATTGAGAGACGCGGCAAAGTTTTTTAGTTATTCGCAGGACTACCTGAGAAAATTAATAAATACAGGAAAGCTTCCCGCAGAGAAGAAAGGGAAGTTGTGGTATCTCAGGATAAGGGATGTACAAAAATATATGAACCAAATTTCAGAAGAATAGCATTCACGAAACTTGTAGAATCATTAAATAAAATAGCTGGAGTTAACACCAGGGTGGGTTTATAATTCAAACATAAAGTTTCCCCTCTCGATTTTTAATCATTGTCACCCCTGTGAATAGTGAGAGTGATAGAGAGTTTGAGGAATTACAGAAACTTAGAGAAAATGGTAGGTATCATCTAGGCTGGTTTTTTGGGGGTTACGGTATGAAGTGGTTCGGAGGAGGCGAAAGTCAATAACTTCAAGACAGACTGAAGATCATCTAATTTAAATATTCAGGATTGAGAGGGATATGGTATAGACCGTTTCCTGCGGTAATATATAATTCGCTGCCTGAGGTTGTAAACGTTAGGTTTGATGGAACTTCGGGCAGTTTAAGGAAATCAATTAATTCTCCTTCAGGCGAATATACTCTTATCTGCGGATCAGCTTCATCTCTTACAGCTATAAAAAGATTGCCGCGACTGTCAGTTTTTATTCCGTCGGGACCGGCATCAGAATTCAAACTAATTAATTCTTTAATAAAGTTTACAGCGCTGTTATCCGGAATGCTATAGGAATATATGCCAGCAGCCGGCTTATGGTTTTCGTCTCCCTCAAAGTTGCATCCCACGTAAAGAATTTTTTCGTCGGGTGAAAGCGCAATTCCATTGGGCATAGGAACATTATCAATGATCAGCTCAACATTATTATCGCTGTCAATTCTATACACCCCCATTACAGGCTGGTCAATACTTTCATGACCGGTATACCTGGGATCGGTGAAGTATATCCGGCCTAGCCTATCTATAGTAAGGTCATTGGGTGAATTAAAAGGTTTGCCGTCGTACAGTCCTGCAATAATTTTGCTCTTACCGTTTTTCATATCAGTTCTTGTAATCATTCGCCCGCCGAAGTCGGCACCTTCACATACAACAAGGTTACCCTGGCCGTCGAACCTGATACCGTTTGCCATTCCACTGGGTGAACGGAATACTTCTGTTGTATCTCTGCTGATATCATACTTCCAGATGATCCCGGCTTCCATATCAGTTTCACTTGTGAAGGTCTGATCACTAAAGTAAACACAGCCGTCTGTTCCATATGCAGGGCCTTCTGTAAAGAAGCCTCCATCAAATACTTTCTCAGGTTTTATATTTACCGGAAAAACCTTACCTGTCTGGGAATATACGGGTGATAACCCTGAAAGAAGCAGAAGTAATAAAAAATATTTCATAAGCGATTAATCAGATTGCGGAAAGGAAACCTTGTCCAACTACCTCCCTGCATAAAACCAGGTTTTAAATTAATAAGGAATGCTGAATAAGACAGCCTTAAATTCTTTTACCTTACCCTTTTGCCGTCTTTAAGAAAAGGTTCGGCTAATCCTTTTAAAGAACCGTCGGCTTCATAGATTGGCTCGGGTGAAAACTGGATAGCATAGGCCCTGCGAAGCTTATCGGTTTTGTTTGGTCCTGATCGGTGAAAGGTAGTACTTGAGAATACTACAATGGACCCGGCCGGACAATTTGCCGGAACTCCCTTTTCTGTACCAAAATATCCTTCCCTGTCATTAGAACCAGGACACCGGTTTATGTTCTACTTTATCTTTAGTTCCTGCAAGTGAATACGGGAGCAGGTAAACTGTACCGTTTTCTTCGTTTACATCATCAAGCGGTACCCAGGCATTAACATAATATTTATGCCGGTTATCAACGTAGCCTGAATCCTGGTGCCAGGTAAATTCGGCGCCCTTGGGATCGGTACCTTTCACAACAAACTGTTCCCAGAACAGGTAGGCCTCATCACCTATCGTTGCCCTGCATATCTCTCCCATAAGATCACTGAAAATGAACTTGCCCAGTTCGGGGTGATCCTTAAAAGCAAGGAAGACAAAGTAGCGGCTGTTCCTTCTGCTCAGATTCAGTATGTCGGTGCCGAGACTATCCATTTCCTTGTTCTGTTCCTCTATAAGCTCTATACACTTATTTCTCACTGTCTCAAGTTCTTTCTCCGGAATTATGTTCTCCAGGATGAAAAACCCGTCCTCCCTGTATTTCTTTTTTTGCTCCTCTGTTATCTTAAAGTCGGTAAGTGTACTCATAAATGTTGTTCCTTGTTTTAGTTAAACTCTTTCCAGCTTTGTTATCCTGCCGCCTTTAATCCATTCAACCACATAGAGATTATCATCTGTATCTACAGCCATATCATGGGGACTATTAAATTTTCCTGCTTCAATCAAGTTCTGTTCGTGATCAGGCCAGCCCGGTACTTCACACACCTTTTCATTCTGCCCAAGGTATGTAATCAGTTTATCTTTTTCATCCAGCACCGCAACCCTGGCACAGAGCTCAGGAACATATAAATAGTTATCCTTAACAATTCCTCCGCAGGGACAACCCAGGACGTCTTCTCCAAATGATCTTTTATATGTTCCCTCGGGGTCATACACCTGGAACCTTTTATTGCCTCTATCGGCAACATAAAGTTCAGGTTCTTTTTTCCGTGTATCAAAAAATATTGAGTGAGGACAATTGAAAGCTCCGGATTTACCCTTTTCTCCATTAATACTTTCCAGGTAAATACCTTCCTTATTAAAATGATGAATATAATTTGAACCGTATCCATCGGTCACCCAGATATCTCCGTTTCCGCCGTATCTCTCCTCAAATACCGCCACCCAGGTAGGAGAATAGGGTTTATCGATATAAATGTTGAGGTTAGGTTTTTTAACAGAGAGCACGGCTTCACCTGTGAGTGTTGTTTTTATAACCTCACCCGAGTACTGATCAGTCAGCCACAGGTATTCTGTCCCATCCTCGTTAGTTAACGTTAGACCGTGAGCTCCATTGAATCTTTCCCCCCAGCTGTTTACAAGGCTGCCGTACTTGTCATATATAAGTACAGCCGGAGTAGCCTGGTTAAAAATTATTATGTTCCCGTTTTCTGAAATCACGATGCCATGAGTTCTGCCGTTCTCTTTCGAACTTTCAGAATCAGGGATCCTTGCCCAGTTATCTATCCATTTATATCTGAAGTTATCATTTCCTATAATCATACATCATCTGCTTATTGTTATTAAATCGCTTTCTCCGTTTCAAAATCAAAGAAATGAAGTTTATTTGTATCAAACAATAATTCTTTTTTCTTTCCTGCTTCAGGAATTTCCCTTGCAGGAATCCTGGCAACGAATGGCTCCGAATCAAGATTGAAATAAAGTAGTATTTCATTTCCCATTGGTTCCACCACTTCAAGGTCCGTATCTATGCTGCTATGCTGTATATCATTTTTCGTAATAGACGCATCATAGATATCCTCAGGACGAATACCCAGCCAAACTTCCCTATCATTATGACCCTTCAGTCTCTCTGCTAAAACACTCCCGATTTTAAGTTTAACCTTTTTCCCCGCACTTTCAAATGAGGTTTGTCCGTTAATACAAATCCTGCCTCTCATAAAGTTCATCGAGGGACTCCCGATAAATCCTGCTACAAATTTATTCACAGGCTTATTATACAGATTAAGAGGAGTATCAATCTGGTGAACAATACCATCCTTCATAATCACAATCCTGTCACCCATCGTCATAGCTTCAGTCTGATCGTGTGTAACATAAATCATTGTTGCATTTAATTTCTGGTGAAGCTTCGATATCTCGGTTCTCATCTGAACCCTTAACTTTGCATCAAGATTACTAAGGGGCTCATCAAATAAAAACACCTTTGGTTTTCTTACTATAGCCCTTCCTACAGCCACACGCTGCCTTTGTCCTCCGGACAGAGCTTTGGGTTTGCGCTCAAGATATTCCTCAAGTCCCAGTATCCTTGCAGCATCAATTACCCGTTCATTTATCTCTGCTTTAGGAAATTTCCTCAGCTTCAGACCAAAAGCCATATTCTCATACACCGACATATGCGGATAAAGAGCATAATTCTGAAACACCATTGCTATATCCCTGTCTTTGGGAGATATATCATTCACCTTCTTTCCGTCGATAAACATTTCTCCATCAGTTATCTCCTCAAGTCCCGCTATCATCCTTAAGGTGGTGGATTTCCCGCAGCCTGAAGGACCAACTAATACTACGAATTCCTTATCGTGAATAGATATATTTACATCATCTACAGCTTTATTTCCACCATCATAGATTTTGGTCACATTTTTCAAAATTACTTCAGCCATTTTATTCCGCCTGTTTTTTACTTATTGATTGTTGAGAGCATCTCATTTGATTTTTGAGCCGCTTCATCGAGAGCTGTTTTCGGGTTCACATCGCCGATAATCGCTTTCTCAACTGCCTCAGCTATATTCTGGTTTATTTCAACCCTGAAGTAATCTATGGATGCTCTGGCCCGGCTTATTGCTATCTGGTCAACGAATGCCTTCATTGCCGGGTCTTTGTCTAAAAATTGTTTGTAACCCGGAAGCTCAAGAACTGATTTCCTGATTGGCAGATATCCTGATTCTTCCGAAAACTTTGCCTGGTTTTCAGGTTCAAGGATCCACTTAACAAACGTCCAGGCTGCTTCGGGGTGCCTGCTCTGTTTAAAAATTGTAAGATGTTCACCTGCAAGATATGTTGCCCTTCCGGCGGGACCTGCAGGAAGATACGTCACTCCCCAGTCAAAATTTTTAATTTCCCTGAACTCAGGTAAATCCCAGGGACCGTCCATTATCATCGCGATAGTATTGGAGATGAATCCAAGGTCGTGCGTAAGTGTAAAGTTCTTAAAGTTTTCAGCATCAAAAAGTTTCTTCCAGTATGAAAGTGCCTGCACGCCTGCATCACTGTTGAAAAGAACCTGTGTCTGATCATTATTTATTTCTGTACCTCCAGCCTGCCAGAGGAATGGTGTCCACTGCAGGACCATCCAGATACTTAAAGGACCTGAAGCAGGAAAAGCAGGGATATAAAAACCATACTGATCCTTCTTTCCATCGCCGTTACTTGTCTTTGGTAAGTTTCAAGGCGTAATTATAAAGTTCATCCCAGTTCTGAGGTGGTTTGTCGGGATCTAGTCCTGCCTCCCTGAACTTACTCTTATTATAGATCAGGGCCAGGGTTGTAGCCTCCATCGGCATTGCGTAAAGCGTATCTCTCCATTTTGCTGACTGCAGTGACTGGGGAAAAAAATCATCCATTTCCTCTTTTGTCAGTCCGTTTTTTCCGGATATAAAATGGTCCATTTTGTAAATAGCATCGGCTTCAACAAGTTTGTTCAGGAAATCGCTGTGTATCCAGGAGATGTCAGGTGCAGTATTGCTTTGTATGGCGGTTACCAGTTTCTGAACAAGAGGATCACCGCTGGGAACGTACTGCGCATTAACATGAATACCAGGGTGTTCCTTTTCAAATTTTTCAATAAGACTATTTAATGCAGGAATTGTGCGGGAAACAAAACTATGCCAGAAGGTTATCGTTACAACCCCCTCATCATTTTTGGAGTTATCTCCGCACCCGCTTATAAGCATGAGAACTAAAATAAATGATGCTATTATTTGTTTCATAGATGGGCGCCTATTCAAATACGGAAAAATAATCCTTAAAGAACCGTTCAGCACGCACCTTTAATGCTGCCTGGTGTTTTCCTTTTTTATCTTCTTTCCATAAAGTCATTCCCTGTTTACCCTTCTCGTTCAGCTCGATGCTGACGTTTCCTTTTTCGAAAGTGCAGACTGAGTTGTCAAATATGGTCACCGCTGCAAGAGGATCGTGAAATGTAACCTGATCCCATTCTTTAAAGAATTCCTTTGAGAATTCAAGTACCGGCTTCAGCAGCTTATGAGAAGAAAACCTCTTTTTGAATTCGTCAGGTTTCATTGTTACCTGTGAGGTTACATCCAGTCCTATCGACTTATGCATCTTTAGTTTCGCATTATAAACAATTGATGATGCATGATAATCTCCCATCGCATTCCACTCTGTATCAGGCAAACCCGGATTTTTCCTCAGGAAATTTCCGCACATTGAGACAACCCCTTTCAACAGGGAAGGAATCTCAGGATCAACCGAAAACAAAAGTCCGATGTTGGTTAAAGGGGCAATAGTAAGAAGAATAACTTCACCGGGATATTTTCTTATTGTCCGTCTCAAAAACTCAACAGCTTCTCCACCCGGGTATGATTTATTGTGAGGATATTTATTGAGGGCTTTTGCCTGACGGGCTTTAACCTGCAATTGAGGGATTAACAGTGGGTTTGCCGCTCCCGGATAAATTGGAACTTTCCTCCCTGCAATATTACATAATGCATCAGCAAGCATGGCCCTTTTGAGTGGTTCACCGGTAACGGTTGTAATTCCAAGGAGTTCACATTCAGGATTTGCCAGAAGCCAGGCTAGGCAGACAGCGTCATCGATATCACTGCCGATATCGGTATCAAGAATAATTTTAATGGACATTTTTTATTATTGTCTTTGTTATTTCCTTAATAAAACCAGGGTTGGTTCCGCAGCAGCCTCCTATAAAATCAGCGCCCGGAATCAAGCAGCTCAGGTATGTATTCAGCGAATTCTTTTGCTGAAGTTTCGTAAAAAGGTTTGTTATCTCTTAATTCCGGCAGACCGGCATTAGGCTTTATCCAGATAGGAAGGTTGGTTGAGACTTTCAGCCTCTTACATATATTAGTAAATCCTTCAATCCCCTGTCCGCAGTTTGCGCCTATCACATCAGCTCCTTCATCGGCAAGCTCAAGCGCAATATTCTCGGGTGATTGTCCCATCATCGTGTATTCCTTATTTCGTCCAGAATCAAAAACCATTGAAACAACAACAGGAAGCCCTGATTCTCGTGCTGCCCTTAATGCAATTTTTGCTTCTGCAAGGTCCGACATAGTTTCTATTACAATTCCATCAGCTCCCGCTTCTTTAACAGCATCAGCCTGCTCTTTGAACACTTCCCAAAGCTGTTCTTCTGTAACATCGCCTGTCATCAGCATCCTGCCGCAAGGACCCATGGAGGCAAAAACGTATGCTGAATTTCCTGCTGCTCTTTTTGATATCTCTACACCGGCAATGTTTAATTCCCTTACTTTATCCTCAAGTCCGAATCCTTCAAGGGCGATCCTGTTGCTTCTGAAAGTATTGGTAAGAATTACCCTGCTGCCGGCTTCAACGTATGAGCGTGCAACTTCCTCAACCAGGACCGGATGAGTCAAATTCCAGGAATCAGGACATTCGTTAAGCCCTAATCCTTTCTCCTGAAGCTGTGTTCCCCAGGATCCGTCAGTAACAATTGTTCCGGAACCTAATAATTTTTCTATTATTTTTTTCATCTTGTTTTTTCTTTCAAAGTTAATCCCATTATCCCCGAAGTTGATTTTTCAGGTAACATAATATGAGAGTCTGTCAGCTTCACTCCAATATACTTTTCCGGATCAAGCAGTTTAAATATTTTAGTCTGGTCGGATACATTCCAGTCTCCGTAACCCGGAGACAGTCTTTTGTATTCAAACTCAGTATTGCTGTTATTGTCATTCATATATCTGTTCAAATCATTTGCAACCATTTCTGCGGCACCCGCTCCAATCCCGTTAAGCAGGTAGGCATCAAACATTTCTCCTTTACTCATCATTTTTTTAACCTCATCATCTATCCCGGGTCCTATAGTAACAACATAGACAATAACATCTTTATTCTGCAGTTCTTCAGAGTTTATTTCCCTGCCGGCATTTAAGGCAGAGTGACTTGTAAAAAACCGCAATTTGCTGTTTTCAAAGCTTATATCGGTTCCTGCAACCTGCAGTCCGCCGGGATGAGATAATGTATCCACCACACGGTATATCGCCCTGGGCTTAATAAGCTCAATCTTCTCTTCCAGAAAAAATAATATTTGCTCAAGCACGTGTTTCCCTGCGTCTGACTTTGAAAGAGGATTAAATTTTAAGCTTGCTCCAATTTCCTTAAAAAAGTACCTGTAAGTTTCAAAATCCGTGAATAATCCATCAGGATAATTGCCATCATCATTCAATGCGCCTGCATTTTTGTACCGGCTAAGAAGAGCGGCACTACTGCTCAGGCTGTTTCTTTCTTTTTCAGTTAATGAATGATCTGTTCCCAGGCTGTTTTTAATTTTTTCAATTCCCCTAAAAAATTCCCGGTTGTTTAAAACTTCCTTTGTAAGAGCAATGTAATCAAGAGGATTAACTCTGTAGCAAAAACTATCACTTATAAAGGATCCGTCATCTGTTTTATTAAATATAGTTCCGCTCATCTGCCCGTGATATTTTATTGAATGATGGTTTTAAGGCCGGGTAAAGGCTCTTATATATTTCATAAAATTCTTTATAAACAGTTATATTTTTTTCTATCGGCCTGGTCACATTTTCTTTTATTAAACATCTTTCGCATGCTTCCTCAACAGAACTGAAAGCACCGGTACCAGCGGCAGCGAGTAATGCAGCTCCATAGGGAGCGCCTTCTGTAGAGTTAAGGGTTACCAGTTCTGCATTAAATATATCAGCAAGGATCTGCTTCCATAATACACTTTTCGCTCCTCCTCCTGATATTCGTATTTCATTTGCCTCAAGTCCCATATTTCTGTTAAGTTCAAGGCAGTCCTTCAGACTGTAAGCAACACCTTCAAGTACAGCCCTTGTAAAATGGTTCTTATTATGCCTTACGGTTATTCCTGTAAAAGTTCCTTTTGCATCGGGATCGGGGTATGGGGTTCTCTCCCCTGTTAAATAAGGCAGAAATATCAAGCCTTCGCTTCCCGGAGGGATGGCAGATGCCTTTTGTGTTAAAAGTTCATAGACATCTTTTTTTAATTTTAAAGCTTCAGAAGCCTCCTGCTCACAGAAGGTATCCCTGAACCACCTGAATGATCCCGCGGCCGAAAGAGTAACACCCATTACATGCCACGCTCCCGGGGAAGCATGACAAAAAGCATGCAGTCTTCCCTCAGGTTCAATTGTCAGTTCATCCGTATGTGCAAAGACAACACCGGATGTTCCAAGTACTACAGACACAATTCCGTTTTTAATCGTTCCTGTTCCAATTCCTCCTGCCGCCTGGTCGCCGGCGCCTGCAATCACCGGCGTACCTGCTTTTAATCCGGTTAACGCGGCCGCCTCCTGAGATATTACACCTGTTATCTCTGCTGATTCAAAAACTCGAGGCATCCAGGATCCGGGAATATCCAGCTTTGTTAAAATCTCATCTGACCAATTGCGTTCGTTTACGTTTAGCAATGAGGTACCGGAAGCATCTGATACATCTGTTGCAAATTCATTTGTAAGCCGGAAGCGTATATAATCTTTGGGTAGAAGTATATGTTCAGCTTTGCTGAAGATAGCGGGTTCATTTTTCCTGACCCACAATATTTTGGGAGCAGTAAATCCTGGCAGCACAGCATTGCCTGTTATCCGAAGCAGATTTTGGAAACCAATCAAAGAAGTTATTTCTTCACATTCCTTTGAAGTTCTCTGGTCATTCCACATAATACAGGGACGAAGAACGCCGCCCTCTTTATCCAGCAGAACCAGACCATGCATCTGTCCGGTAAGCCCTATCCCTTTAACGGTTTCAGCGTTAACTTTGCTTTCACTTATTATCTGCTTAAAACTTGCCTGTACCGCAGTCCACCAGTCCTCAGGATTTTGTTCAGACCATAAAGGTTTAGGATTATACATAGGATATTCCGAAGACGCTGTACAGAGAACACTGCCGTTTTCGTCAATCAGAATTGCTTTACAACCAGTTGTACCCACATCGAGCCCGATAAAGCAGTCCATTAATCAGCATCTTCCTTTAATAACTGAAAAGAATCTTTTACCGAATATTTTTTAACCCAGAGAGCAAGACGCTGTCCTATTCTTCTGCACGCATCCTGAACGTTTTCCTCCCTCGGTTCTCCTACGCCCACCGCGCCATAGTGAAGAGTATATCCATCCGCTACATAATCAGTAACTCCAAAGACAAGGAAGCCGTAATTCATTAGAATGGTCAGGATAGACTGACAGGTAATTTCAGCTCCGCCGCCCCATCCGCCCTGGGATGAGAATGCACAGCCGATTTTACCGTCGATCTTTCCCCATAGATCATTACAGGTTTCATCCCAGAATTTTTTCATCTTCCAGGAAACTATTCCCATATTTGTAGGACTTCCGACAGCGATACCGTCGCACCATATAATATCATCTTTATCAGCCTCGTCTACACTTTTGAGCCGAAGGTTAATTTCATCACTCATCGTTACGCCTTCTGCAACAAATTCAGCCATCTTTTTAGTATTCCCTGTGGCAGAATCGTATAAAACTAAAATATTGTTCATAATTTTCCCCGATGTTTACTAATGCCAGTTGAACTTATTCGGACCAAAATCTGCATCATAGAAGGAAGATACAAATTCTCCCGGTTTAGAAACTTCATCAATTCGTTCATTATCCTTATCATCAAGCTTTACCTCTGCAGCCTTAATGTTATCCTCGAGCTGCTCAAGGTTCCTTGGACCTATTATGGCACTTGTTACCGCGGGCTTTTGTATTAACCAGGCCAGGCTCAGCTGCGATGGAGGACATCCTTTTTCTTCAGCCAATTTTCTTACTACATCCAATACGTCAAAAGCTTTATCAGAAAATTTCCTTGAACTCCAGAACTCATCATCTTTAAACCGTGTTCCGGAAGGCCGTTCCTCATTTCTTTTATATTTGCCGGTTAAAAACCCACCGGCAAGAGGTGACCAGGGCAGTATTGCCAGTCCATAGTTCTGCGCAGCCGGAACCAATTCCCTTTCAATTCTTCTCTCAAGGATATGATAAGGAGGCTGTTCTGAAACAAACCTGTTCAAACCAAGTTCTTTCGATACCCATAATGATTCTACTACCTGCCAGGCTCCGAAAGTACTAGTACCAATATACCTCACCTTCCCTGCTCTTATCAGATCATCCAGAGCCCTTAGAGTTTCATCAATTGGAATATCCGATTGAGGACGATGTATCTGGTATAAATCAATATGATCTGTCTGCAGGCGTTTGAGAGAAGCTTCGCATTGTTCAATTATATGGCGCCTGCTGTTGCCCATTGAATTGGGATCATTATCATCCATCCTACCATGCACCTTTGTAGCCAGTACGACCTGGTGACGTTTCCCGTTTTTCTTGAGTGCCTTTCCAGTATATTCCTCACTAACTCCGCGCTGATACACATTTGCCGTATCGATAAAATTTATGCCGGAATCGATTGCCTTGTTAACAATTTTTGCAGAGAGCTCTTCGTCGGCTCTTCGTCCGAACATCATGCAGCCGAGACAGAGGCTGCTTACCTTTACTCCTGTTCTGCCAAGATTTCTATATTCCATCTTTATTCTCCTTCCTGAACATATGCCTGAAATAATTCTCCATACTTTCTTTCTTAAAAATATCAAAATACCAGTAAGGATAAATCTTTCCGGGCATGCTTATATCATCCAGCACTTTCATTTCTTCAGACGATAGTTTAAATCCTCCGGCACCTATGTTATCAAGAAGCTGTTTCTTGTTCCGTGCACCTACAATAACAGAAGTTATACCCGGTTTGTTCAAAGCATAGTTCAATGCCGCCTGACTCATAGTAACTTTCCTTATCTGAGCTATCTCCTCAAGTTTATTAAGAATTAATTCACCTCTTTCAACATTATAAGGAAGATGCTGTCCCGGTCCTTTTAACCTTGTTTCTTCCGGCCATTTCTTCCTGTTCCTGTACTTCCCGGTTAGTATTCCTCCATGAAGAGGGCTCCACACGATGATACCAAGACCCTGGTCAAGGCAGGCAGGTACCTGCTCATATTCAAGATCTCTGCCGATAATTGAATAGTAGGCCTGCAGACTCACGAGCTTCGAATAATTTTGTTTTTCAGCTATTGCCTGCATCTTTACTATCTGCCATGCAAAAAAGTTTGATATGCCTGTATACCTTACTTTTCCGGATTTTACCAATAAATCCAGAACTTCCATAGTTTCTTCAAGAGGAGTTTTGAAATCGAAAGAATGCACCTGGTAAAGGTCTATATAATCTGTTTTTAATCTCTTCAGACTTTCTTCACAGGCACGTATAAGATGAGCTTTGGAATGTCCATCACCATTGGGACCATCCCACATATGTCCCTCACCCTTTGTAGCAATTATTACGTTCTTTCTTTTAGAACCCAGGGCTTTCCCCAGCATTGTCTCTGAGATACCGTTAGAGTATACATCGGCTGTATCAAAAAAATTTACGCCATTATCAATTGCTAGTCCCGTAAGAAAATCGGCATCCTTCTGGTTCTGTGTACCAAGGTGAGTCCAACCTTTTTCCCCGGTAAACGTCATAACGCCGAAGCATATTTCAGAAACTTTTAATCCTGAATTTCCAAGCAGTCTGTAATTCATTTTTGCCCTCAGTTATTTAACATTCTTAAGCTGCAATTCCCATTAACTTTTTAACCAGCGAAACCGACTGAGCAGCATCACGGGTAAATCCATCGGCTTTTATTTCATCTGCAAATTTCTGGCTGGCAGCCGCACCGCCAATTATAACTTTATTATTCAGTCCGTTATCTCTCAAAGCTTTGATTGAAATTCTCATATTTTCCATTGTAGTTGTCAGTAAGGCTGACATACCTATCACTGCATCCGGATGTTCTTTAGCTTTTTCAATAAACTTTTCCGGAGGGGTGTTTATTCCCAGATCTATCACTTCAAAACCTCCACCTTCAAGCATCATTCTTACAAGGTTTTTTCCAATATCGTGCATATCGCCTTTAACAGTGCCTATAATAACTAGTCCCAGTTTCTTAGCATCATCACCTTTCAGCAGAGGTTCAAGAATCTGCATACCTGCCTTCATAGCCTGTGCAGATAAAAGCATATCCGGCACAAAATACTCGCCATCTGAGAATCTCTTTCCAACCACTTCCATTCCTGAAATCAATCCTTCTCTTAGTATTGAAGCAACAGGTACGCCTTCATCAACTGCTTTTTGAACAAGATCTTTAACTCCCGGCTGCTCTTTTAAATCAGGCGGATATTTGGAATTCACATCAATGTGACCGCGAATTACATTCTCTTTTATTTCATCGATAAGACTCATTTATTTCCTCCGAATATTTATACAGTATTCTAATTTTATAGTACTATGTTCTGGTTTAATCCGTATTCTGCCGGCAGATATTTATCTGCATATACTCCGGCAGATATTATTTCAGTAAGGCTTGTTTCATCCTGCGGGAGCGCTTCGTTCTGCATAGTCAGCAGATCCAGCCACCTTTTTTCCATACCATTTACTTTAAGCTCCCCGGCATCAATTGCCTTTCTCAGTATTGCAAGAGTTTCATTAATTGCAGCAAGCACCATTTTATAAGGCGTTTCAGCCTCAATCATTTTTTTTGACAATGCAAGTACATTTTCAGGTTTGAAGATATATGCCTGCGGGTCAAGATATGCATCGCTTTCAATCATCCAGTTTCTGAAACTTAATGACGATTCAGCACTATCCTTAATGGCATGGTTCATCAATCTGCAGTCGTATATTAACTGTTCCACAGAAACAACAGGCGCGTAAGTACTCAGCAGTTTTATATTCTGCACCGATTCGTTACTCCAGAGATCTGCATAAGCCGAAGAAATATTTCCAAGACAACTAAGGTGAGCGCAGGCGCTCGATTTACCCTCCATAGAAATCGGAATTCCCGTCATTGCCTTAATGAAGGGTCCTTCATAAGCGCAGTCTTTACTGGGACCCAAAGCTCCCTTCCGGTATGCCCGCAGGCTCCTCGCTACAGCAGCCGTTCTTACAACCGCAGCAAGGATCTTTGGTATCATTCCTTTATCTGCAAGCACCATTGCTGTATTAGCAAATCCGCACGCCGTATCTCCACCGGGAATCACTCCATATTTATCAGAGATCTTTACTATCCTCTCCCAGAGATAATCCATATCTTTTACCGCGAGTACACCTAGTGCAAAAACAATTCCCTGAAGGTCGGCATTTACCAAAGCTTCATCATGCACTTCCTTCCCGCCGGTCGATTCTATTGATAGGATATCAGCACCAGCTGCGGCACAAAGCTCGAATGAACGGAACATTTTTTCTGCCATTTCACCGCTTCTCATTAATGGAGGCCTGTCACTGTCTCTTATGTCAACCGGGGTTGCACGAAGAGCCGATTTTAATCCATACTTCTGATAATATTCTTCAAGTACAACTGCCAGAATTTCAGTAATTTCTGCTCCCCATTCAGGATTTATCGTCATTGGAGGCAGGAGTTCAAATTCTACTACCAGGGCAGGAGCAAATAAATCTACCGATCTTTTACAGACCTCTGTTACTATTTCCCTATAAATGTTTCTTATTTCGTTCCAGTTTGATTCATCTATAATCATTTGGGGAAGTGTAAAATTTATCTCCGGGTATACCTCCCCTGAGCCAATTTCAAATCCTTTTTTTAGTCTTACAGGTTTCGGAGCTCTTCCGAATAAAAGTTCAGCAGGATCATTTATTACTAGTTTATCTGAATTCATTTTGTTCTTAAGTTTATTTGATTGAAAGCATTGGAACGTCAGGATTAACATCCGCTCCGAAGAATTTATATATGATAAGATCATCAGTACTATCATTAATTATATCTACCCCGCTTACAGCACGATCATGGCATATTATCAGTTCATCAAGATCGTATTTGCCTGAGGATGAATTTCTGGCAGCGATCTCAAATTCACCGAATTTTCCTTTTCCCTGCCATACCAGGATGTTGTACACTCCGTTATCTTTGCTTGTAAAACTGCCCCCGGGTCGAACTATCAGCTTTTTTCCGCTGAATTTGCTTGTGTTATAAAATATCCAATGTTCTTCACCTGAATCAGTTCTGGTTTCATTGATAATTAATGGAGGAGTATGCCTGTTATTATAAAACTCAGGGTCACCGCTGGTTTCCCAATTAATCATCTCAAGAATTATTTTCTCGCCAAATTTCTCTCTGTCTTCTTTCCTTACATCTTTCCATAGCAGATCCTTGGAAATAAAGGTATCTCCCACTCTCGCCTGCATCATTGCAAAAACATCAGAGTCCTCCTGCAATTCTATAGTTAAGGCAGTTCCAGGGGCATGCAAAGTTCCTGAAGGGACATGGAATCCATCATCCGGATACTGTTTATAACCAAACGAATGTTTAAGTATCTGATCATCTTTCCATTCAACCAGATGAGGCAGAAGCACATCGTGGTTTCCCGGCTCAGCAATCTGCGGATGAACTCCGAAAAATGTTTCGGGGTGTTTACCCTGTGCCACTCCTTCAGGAAAGTAATATGCTTCATCTTTTGAGTTTCGTCCTACCAGTGAAGCATGCTGCTGCATCTGATGTATATGGTATGGAAGCCTGTCCTCATAATCAAATATTTTCGCCAGGCGTTTCAGTCCTTTATGAGTACGTGAGTATTCTTTACCCATAATAATTTCAGGATATAACCCGACAGCGTCTTTCAGTGTCATTTTTTCCTGACTATGTTCGGCCTTGATGAAGCTTAAGCCCTCACCCGGCACTCCAACCTTATTATCCGCGCTTGTAGTAGAACCTATCCATCTCTCACAGACACCACCCCGTTCACCGAGATTATATTGATCTTCAGACAGACCGAGTCTTTTACCAGGAGGAATAAAATTTCTTGCAACCCAGGCAGGCTCAAGCCTTAATATTCCGTTATTTTTTTCAACTTCATCTTCAATCAGATGTTTTGATATTTTTTCCATCGTCATCATTTAATTTTATTTTTAAAATTTATTTCTGCGGATTTTATTACCTCTCTCCATCCGGAAGCTATTTCCAACTCCTTATCTCTGTTCTCATACCCGAATGAAGTCTTTACATTTTTTCTATACCATTCGATAGTGAGCGGCATCCATTCATTGAAAGGTGTTGATTTATACCCGAGGTGTTTTTTAATCTTATCCAGACTGAAAATTGCCGTTCTTCTGTGTGTTAAACGGAAAGACATCAGCTCCCGGGAAATAACTTATATCAAGAGAATCAAATACCTGCTGGTTGATATGTACTAACTCAGGATCTTTATTTAAGATACTTGAAATATTTTTGATGTATTCATTCAATGAGTAGATCTCTTCGGAAGCAACATTGTATGCCTCCCCGGCCGCAGCCTCAGATTCAGCTGCATCACAGAAAGCCCTTGCCGCATCTAGAACATAAACCTGCTGGAAAGCGAAGTCACCTGAGCCCGGAACTAATAAAGGTTTTTCATCAAGAATTCTCTGGATCCAGAAATAATCTCTTCTTGTCCAGTCCCCTGGTCCGCATACGAATACCGGACGCAGCATAGTTACCGGAAATGTACCCGGAGTATGAGCATCCCATAATACATCCTCACATTTTCTTTTGTTTATACCATAGTCCATCCCGAAAGGATTTCGGGGGAAATCCGGCATCAGTTCTCCTTTATCCTGATCTTCTGTAACCGGACATCGGACATCGTTAGAAACCATATACACTGAAACCGTGCTGCAATGAATAAATCTGCCGACCCGACCCTTAAATACCTTAACCGCATCCTCAGACTGTTCTGCAATATATGCGGCCATATCAATTACCACATCATAATTCTTTTTGTTTATGGCAAGTTCAAGATCGGATTTGTTATTCCTGTCACCCGATTCATAAAACAGGTTTTTATTTTTTTCGAAAGGGATGGGTGATTTACCTCTTGTAAATATCGTAACTTCGTGTCCCCGTCCGAGCAAAATTTCAACAATATACCTGCTGATAAATCCGGTGCCGCCAATGATAAATATTTTCATTTTTAAGCTATTATTATGAGAAGATTATTCGATAACATTCAGAGTGTACTTAAAGCGAAAAAGTACGGAAATTGTTATCGGAGAAGGAGCATCTTTTTAGTGAACGACTGGTTTCCGAATTCAATCCTGTAAATATACATTCCGCTGGCAAGGTTTTTCCCGTTGAATGAAACAGAATGCTGTCCGGCTGACTGCTCTGAATTCACCAGGGTTGTAATTTGTTCACCCAGAATATCAAATACCTTCAATACTACTTTTCCCGGTTCAGGAAGGCTGTAATTGATTTTTGTTTCAGGGTTAAAAGGATTAGGATAATTCTGAGAAAGTTCGAAAGAGCCGGGAACTTCGTTTCCCGATGCGAAATTATGTGTCCCTGTTACCTGTACAATCGAATCTGCCAGCAGGTACACTTTAGCGCTGAAATTGTCCATAGGAACTGTAATCGAGCTTAGCTCTTCAGGTGTTCCTGAAATTACATCTCCTTCAAGCAGATTGGTCATATAATATGTTCTTGAGGAATCGAGGTTCATCTCATTAATAGGAAGGGTGACAACAGTATTCGCAGAAGATGCTCCCATATTTAGAACAGTAATCACATTCTGATCATCAATAAATCTACGGAACGAAAAAACGCTCTGGTTCGGGGTTACCGGTAGTTCCTGATAACTTCCTTCAAAAAGTGCAGGGAGAGTTTTTCGCCAGTGGATCAGGTTTTTGTAATAAGGAAAAAGGTGGTCGGGATCAAAGTGATCAATCGGGAAGCCGGGGAAAAAGGTAAATTCAATTTCATATGGATGACCTTCAATACCAATTTCCTGACCATTATACATTAAAGGAATTCCATCCAGTGTGAACTCCAGTGCGGCTACCATTTTCGTTCTGGCCAGACCATGGTGGGTTATAAAATGAAACTGGTCATTATTTTCCATGAACCTGAGGATCTTTGCGCCAGGCACATAACCATTACCGCGGTTTGTAATTGCCTCCCTCAAGAGATTAGATCTCTGGTTTTCATTCTGATAGTTAAAGATGGTAGGATTTGCATTCGGGTTATAATCTGTCTGCCATACCCAGTGTGAAACCCAGCTCTCCTCAGGATACCAGTCAAACGCGGCATCAAAGTTTTCATCAAAAGTTGACGCCTGGCTGGCTTTATCTTCAGCCAGCATCAGGAACCCGGGTTTTATTCTTTTAAGAGCCAGGCGCAGATTTTTCATAAACTCAGGATTGCGGGCATTTACGCCCCATACCGCATCAAACCTGTAGCCGTCTATATCATAGTTTTCCACCCAGTATTTACAGGCTTCAGTAATCCATCTCTGAACTTCCGGATTATCATAATTCAAGTTTACAAGCTCATTCCAGAAATAATATATGAATCCATCCGGGTCAACGTTATAATACTGAGAGTAGGGTGCGTTATCAAGCGTTCTCTGGTAAAAATTATAATAATGAGAATCCTCACCATAGGTAATAGAATTCTGTGCATAAGGATGGTACTTCGATGAATGGTTCGGTACAAAATCGAACATCACCTTCATACCATATGATTTGGCTGTCTGCACCAGGTTATGGAGATCCTGGGGACTGCCATAATCTCCGCGAACCGAAAAATAGTTGACAATATCATAGCCCTGTCCCCCATTGCGTGTTCCCATAACCGGCTGAATCCAGATGGTGTTTATACCAAGCCTGACAAGGTCCGGTATTTTATTAATGATATCATTGAAATCTCCGTTAGCCACAAAATTGTAGGGAGTGATTTCATAGATTACCGCTGAATCAATCCAGGCTGCATGATCCTCCTTAATATGAAATACCGTGATAGAGTCCTGGTAATTAGTAATAAATGTCCCCGCTTTTACCGTATCACCGGTTGACGTATAAACACTGAGATAAAAATAGTATTCACCCAACGGGGAATTTGAAGGAAGCGTGAAAGCAGCAACTGTATCATTTATTCCTGAGATAGAGACTGTTCCCGGATTATTTTCACCGGCACTCCATTCATAGCTAAGCGAAGGGTTTCCCGGATTGCTTAACACCTTCCCATGAAGGGTTATATCGTGTCCCGCAGCCTCGGCATATGCATAAGTTTCAGGTTTAAGTTCAAATCCAAGTGTGAATGTGACGGTGTCTGATTGATAGCCTCCGGCTTCAGCAAAGAAAGAAGTTTCACCTTCGGGAATGGTCACATCTACAGAAAAAGAACTATCTGAAGGAGAAACAGAAAAAGGGACGGCAGATCCATTAAGGAACAGGCTGCCCGACGAAGAGAAAAATCCCGACAGCTGACCATTGATAACCTGGTCCTGCTTCCAAACTTTCGCATCGTGAGTATGAAGAATTATAGATTGTGAGTTTACGTTATAAAACAATCCTGTGATCATAAGTATCGCTGAAAAAAATCTCATTACATCTCCGTGGTTTTTAGTATTTTCCGTATGTTTGCGCCACTTCTACCATCTTAAACAGGTTAGCATCAGGAGTATCCCTGCCGCACTGATCTCCTGTTGAAAGAATAAAGCCACCATCATAGCCAACAGTGTCAATGAGCCGTTTGCATTTGTCCTCTACTTCCTGAGGTGTAGCTGTCATCATAAATTCTGTTGTATTAATATTACCCTTAATACACAATTTATCACCAACAATTTTTTTGACTTCCGCAAGATCAACGTTGCCTGTAGGAGGTTCCTCCATTGGTTCCATCGATGCCAGGTCAGTTTCTTTTGCTACTATTTCAATAAGAGGCCAGCTCTTACCGCATATATGAAGATGTGAAATTATTCCCGCATCCTTGCAAAGCGTTGATGCTTTCCGGATAAAAGGCAGTTCATATTTTTTGAAGATATCAGGAGAACTTACACTCAAACTTGCGCTTGAACCGCCTAACATTATAACGTCAGGCTTTGCTTTGAGCATTGCTTTTACATTTGCCAGTGCCCATTCCATCCAGAATTCATGAACCTTATCCATATAATCTGCATCCATCATAAAATCCATGAAGACCTGTTCAAAACCTCCCTGCCGGAAATGAAACCACCAGTCCTGGAAAACAGGTATCATACCCATATAAATTCCAAGGTCACCTATAACATGCTTATCATTATATTCTTTTTCCCACTCCCAGCCGCCTAACCCCATATGGAGTTGAAATTTTTCAAAATCTGAATAAAGATCTTTTATAGGTTTTTCCTCCCGCCAGGGCGGTTCGTCACTAAAGTAAATTTCCTTCTCTGTCAAATCTCCCTTTGCTGTGCGGCAGATCCTTTCCACAACTTTTCCCTCGGGTGCATCGAGAATTTTGGTTTCAAATTCAGGACGTTCAGGGCTGGTTTGTTTTAACCCTCCGTACATATAGAAGCCGTCCATTCCAAAATGTTTTATTGCCTTCACATAAACTTCGGCATGCGTGGCAGACGTCCACCCGTTATGTTCTCTTCCGTCCAGATGTATTTCATAGAAAGGTCTCCCGTCCAGGCGGTCAGGTACCATTACTGATATATCAGGACTAACAGGTACATAGTCGGCTTTTTCCCTGCGCATTGCAGTCAGTATTCGTTCTTTAGATGTCATCCTTATATTCCTTTTTCTCCGGGAAGTCTGTTCCAGGAGGATAATGTTTCTTTAAACCTGTTGAATGATATTTTAGGTGATATGTCTTCTCTTACTAATCCGCCATTTACTATAAAGGGTCTGAAATCGGAGAAGTCATACCAGTTAACAGCTTTTATGGAAGGTCTGCTGTAATATAAAGTATAAACCTGCTCCAGCCAGTCAGCCTGCAGATCCTCATCCCAGCGTCGGTGCCATTCATAAGGTTCATTTGAGATCTTCATCTGACCGTCCATAATATGTTCCACCGAATATCCTGAAGAAGCTCCAAGTTCTGTAATGTAAATCGGTTTATTAAATTTCTCGAGGCGTTCAAGTAGTCTTACAATATCAGATAAATCTCTTCTCGGGAAGTATATCTGTATACCAAGCACATCAAAATCCACCCCGGCCTGAGTCAGGTCCTCGATGAACTTCCTTGGAGAACGCAGCGGCCGTGTGGCGTCCATTCGGGCCATTCTGCCCATTGCGGCATATTCAGCCCAGGGACAGCAGTTATTTAATATCCTGGTGACCTTAGGATTTATTTCCTTAGTTCTGTCGAATGCAAGCCTTGCAAGTTCAGTCATCTGTTCAGGGGTATGGTTAAAAATATTGGCCCAGTCATGGTATTCATTAAATACTTCCCAGGAAAGGACATTATCTTTATAGTGTGTTACAAGGTCATAGATATGCTTTTCCATATACTGTTTTAATTCATCGTAATTCTTTGTTTTCAGCCAGTCCGGTGTTACCGTTGGATGAAACCAGAAGAGCGGCCGCCCTTCAATTTCAATTTTATTTTTCATAAGAAAATCAACTATATCATCTTTTACGCCCCAATTGTAATGACCTTCTGTCGGCTCGAATAGTTCATACCAGCTGTCCCAGACGTAATGTGTGACCGTTGCAAAGTTGAACAACTCAGGAAATCTTTTAACAAATTCTTCAGACTTAGCCCAAATCATCTGCCTGCTTTCACAACCGAAATGAAAAGGATCTTTCCGGTTCATTCGTTGAATTTCAGACTTTGCCCTTTCAAGTTCTATTTTTTCACCTGCCCACAGCGCATATTCAAGTGCTTTGTCGGATATTTGAGCGCATTTTTCTCCATTACCCTGGTTCTTTTTTGCTGCTTCAAATAGTTCTTCAGAAAGATCCGCCAGGTGCTGAACTTCTGTAGAGAACCTGGTACCTGAGCGTTCATATTTTTCCTTAACTCCACGGTTACGTATTACCCTTGTCTTAGCAAATTCAAAGTTCAGATTCATCGATCCGTTTAATTCTCCGGTAGAGTAATATTCACCACCGTTATCTGCCGCAAGCATAATGTAGCCGAAGTTTTCTATAAACCATCTTGTGTTGATAGAAAATTTCTGCCCGGCTGCTTCATCCGGAACAACTATCCCGTCCTGTGTAATCTGAACGCTTGATTTATATGGATCCTCGTTAATATCAGTAAGGTATGCAAAATTCATATCCGGCATCCAGGGATGAGGGATAAGGACGGAAGATAAGGTCCGTATCTTTTTTTACCCGGAGTGGTTTTGCCCATCCGGTAAAAAGGGATGATGAAGCCGCTATGGCGGCCGAGCTTAAAGCTCCCGTTTTTAAAAAGTCTCTTCTTGAAAATGTTTTCATATTGTTATGGAATTATTTGAATTGAAAGGTGAATTAAAAACTATTTCCATCTCTCCCTGAGATTTAATAATCTGTCAAAAGCGGCTTTCTTTTCGCCCTGCGGTGAACGAAGAAGACCCCCGGATTTCAGGAAACCGTAAGGATCCACAAAATCATACCAGTTGGCTGCTTCTATAAAATCCTTGCTGTAACCATAAGTGAATATGTTTTCAAGCCAGTCAGCCTGCAGCTCCTCGTCCCAATGGCGGTGCCATTCGTAAGGAGCGATGCTGTAATCGTCATCAGGTTCGGTAAACTCCAGAGTATTTCCCCTGGACGGGGCACCTATTTCTGCCAGCTGAATTTTCTTCCCCATATTCTCATATCGTTCAATCGATTGAATTGCTTCTGTTAAAGTTCTGTGCACGAAATATACCTGTACCCCTATTATATCAAAGTCGACACCGGCTTCGATAATTTGTTCAGTAAACTGATGAGGCGTACGCTGAGGGTATTCTGCGTCAAGCTCATGCCATTTTCCTTTTTGAACATAGTCAGCAAAAGGACAGCAGTTATTTATAAGCAGACGGATATTGGGATTCGTATCTCTTGCCACATCGCATGCTAATTTAGTTAGTTCAATAGTCTGCTTATGATTTAGCCTGACCTGGTTCGCCCAGTCGTGCATCTCATTTACAACTTCCCAGACTTTGATCTCATCACCATAATGGCTTATCACTTCTTTCACATGTTTTTCAACATATTTAAGCAGTTCGGGATAGGATTTTTTCTCCAGCCAGCCTGGTGTTACCCAGGTGTGAGTCCAGAATAAAGGTCTTCCTTCAACGGTTATATTCCGCTTTCTTAGTTCGCCAAGCAGTTTATCCCGCTCTTTAAATTTTTTATTTCCTTCTTCCGGTTCGAAATCAATAAAATCTCCTTTCAGGTAGTGCGTGATAGTAGCATAATTGAAAGCTTCAGAAAATCGTTCAAGGAAAAGACCGCTGCTCTCCATCTGGAAATATCCGCGTGTATCGCAGCCGAAAAGAAAATCCTGCCTTGCAGGTTTTCTCTTAATATCAGAACGGGCTTTGTCCATTTCAATCAGTTCACTTACCCCTGCTGAATATTTTAAAGACCTCTGGGAAATTTCAGCACACTTTTCAGGATTATTTTTGTTCTGTTCAGCCTCATTGAAAAGTTCTTCCGAAAGGTCCCTTAGATATTTAATCTCTGAACCTGGTTTCCATTTTTGTTCATTAAATTTTTTAATTCTTTCCCGGTTTCTGACTATCCTAGTTTCAGCGAGTTCATAATTCAGGTTCAGTACGTTTTCTCCTGATGCCGGAAGGCTGTAGTATTCTCCCCGGTTATCAGCAGGCATAAACAAGTAGCCGTATCCTTCCACATTCCATCTTACACTTATAGAAAATTTCTTTCTTCCCTCAGTATCAGAGATTTCAATCCCCCGGTCAGTAACTCTGATATCAGAATGGAATGCATCACCATTTTCATCGATAGACATAACGAAATCAAATAGATGGGGACCTCTCCCTTTCTGTGTAAAATAGGGTTTGAAGATTAACTTTCCAGCCATAATTTTATTTGGTTAACTTCCATTCTTTTTTAAGCTTAATCAGTCTTTCATAGGCCGCTTTTTTCTCGCCCTGCGGTGAGGCAATGAGCCCGCCGTTCTTAATCCATGAAAAGGGGTCAACAAAATCGTACCAGTTGACTGCTTCAATCCAGGGTTTGCTATAAGCCATAGTATAAAGTCCTTCCAGCCAATCTGCCTGAAGATCCTGATCCCAGTTCCTGTGCCACACATAAGGGTCGTTTGATATTTCCAGGGAACCGTTTTCGATAGAAGATTTTGATGGTCCTGATGAAGCTCCTACTTCAGTAAGCTGAACAGGACGACCAAACTGCTCCAGTCTTTCAATAAGAATAATGGTATCTGCAAGGTCCCTGAATGGAAAATACATTTGCTGCCCTGTAATGGTAAAATCAACATCATTATCAACAAGGTCCCGCAAAAACTGATGAGGTGTTCTCTGCGGGTATTTTGCATCAAGATCCCCCCATTTTTTAAGCTGGACATACTCGGCATAGGGGCAGCAGTTATTTATAAGTCTGCCAACCTTAGGATTAGTGTCCTTCGCAACCTCACAGGCGAGCTTTGTAACATTAGTAATCTGATCCGGGGTCAACTGAGTTTCATTTGCCCAATCATGAGATTCATTTACTATTTCCCAGGCATACATTCCGTCGCCGTAATGACTGACAACCTCCCGGGCATGTTTCTCTACATACTTAAGTACCTCATCATAACTTTTGTTTCTGAGCCAATCGGGGGTTACGCTTTTATAAGGCCAATATATTGGTCTGCCTTCAACTGTAATATTATTGCTCTTCAGCTTATGGAACAGGACATCTCTTACCTCGAACTTTGTATCTCCTTCTGCAGGTTCAAAGTCCTGGTAAAATCCGCTGGTTAAATAATATGTAATGGTTGCATAATCAAAAACATTGGTGAACAATTCCATGAAGGTTTCCGGATCCATCTGGTAAAATCCGCGTGCATCGCAGCCAATGAAGAAATCTTTTCTAACAGCATTCTTCTGAATACTGAACCTTGCTTTTTCAAGCTCTATTTTTTCACCTGCCCACATCGCATAAAGCAGCGCTTTCTGAGAAAGTCCTCCGCACTTTTCACCGTCATTCAAATATTTTTCTGCTTCTTTGAAAAGCTCGTCGGAAAGGTTGACAAACGACATAATTTCGTACGAAGGAATCCAGCCCTGATTTTTATGCAATTCAATCCTTCGCCTGTTTCTCATTACCCTGCTTTTCGCCAGCTCATAGTTAAGATTCAGGGTTTTCGACTGACCTTTTGATGGAAGCTGATAATACTCTCCGCCGTTATCTGCAGTTATGAAAATATATCCGAATCCCTCTACGTTCCAGCGAACGTCAATTCCAAATTTTTCCCTGCCTTCTGTATCAGAAATCCTAACTCCTTCTTTAGAAGCACTGATATTGGAATGAAAAGCATCCCAATGCTCATCCGAAGCATAAGCCCAATCCAGCAAATTGGGTCCCACACCCCGCTGTACATAGTAAGGTCTGAAAATCAGCTCGCCCTGCTCAGTATTTGTTGCTGTCCTTTTTTCAGTTATGATTTCTGCGTTTACTCCGGCTATACTGGATTCTGTTAGTTTTTTCTTTGACATAGTATTTTCGTTTTTTATGATTTTAACGGAAGATTTTCGAACCTGTTTTTTAATTGTTCAAACCTTATATATGCCTCTTTTTTCTCACCTTCAGGGGAACGCAGAAGACCGCCGTTTTCCATGTAAGAATAAGGATCAACAAAATCAAACCAATTCCCGGCATGTATATATGGTTTGCTATAAATGAGCGTATAAATATCTTCAAGCCAGTTTGCCTGGATGTGTTCATCCCAGGGCTGGTGCCACAGGTAAGGTTCATTTGAAATTTTAACCTCATCCAGTTTTACCGACCTGTTAGTTGGGCCGCCCGGACAGCCTATTTCTGAAATCTGCATTGGTTTACCAAGGGAGGCGAGTTTTTCTATTATCAGTATAGTATCCTGGAGATCCCTGTACGGATAATACATCTGCTGCTCAAGTATATCGAAATCAATGCCTGCGTCAATGAGATCCTTTGAAAACTGATATGGGGTTCTCTGAGGATATTCTGCCGGACTGCCTGAATAGCTATGCATCTGAACGTATTCCGCGAAAGGACAGCAATTGTTTATAGTCCTTTTTACATTGGGAGCTTCCGCTTTAGCGACATCATTTATCAGTCTCACTAGTTCAGTGATCTGTTCATGGTTCAGATGGAGCTCGTTTGCCCAATCATGAAGTTCATTCACCAATTCCATAGCATAGAGTTTATCACCGAATTCCCTCATTGTCTTTTTAGTAAGTTTCTCAGCATATTTCATCAGGTCGTCAAATTTCATATTCTTCAGCCAGTCAGGAGTACAACAATCGTGGAACCAGAACAACAGTCTCTCCTGGCATTTTATATTTCTTTCGTTCAGCTTATTTATGAGCAATTTCCTCGTCTCAGGATTTATCTCACCGCGAGCCGGTTGATAGTCAGACATCATACCATCGCCTTTTGCAACAAAAGTTATGTTTGCATAATCAAAGATATTGCCGAACAGTTCCAGAAATTTATCCTGGTACATCTGGTAAAAAGATCTTGCGTCGCATCCTATATAAAAATCATTTCTCCTGCCTCTCTGAAGAATATCAAAAGCCGCCTTAGCAAGTTCCATCTTTTCGCTTGCCCACAATGAATATAAAAGTCCTTTTTGAGAAAGCCCGGCACATTTTTCACCGTCGGCATAACTCTTCTTCGCATCCTCATAGAATTGTTCTGACAGGTTAACAAGCATCATTATCTCTGAATCGGGAGTCCAGCCTGATGCAGACAGCATTTTCAGCCTGCTCCGATTTCTTACCACACGGCTTCCGCAGAGTTCGTAATTCAGGTTTAAATCTTTCAGTTTACCTTCAGGAGGAAGAGAATAGTATTCACCGTTATTATCGGCGGTAATGTTAGTCCATCCGAAGCCTTCTACATTCCATCTTACATTTATACCGAAACTGTCAATTCCTTTTGTATCTGATATTATCACCCCTGTATTATTATCAATGTGAATATCCGAGTAAAATGTATCCCAGTTTTTATCTGTTGCCCAGCTAAGATCATAAAGGTTGGGTCCTTTGCTGTCCTGTACGAAATAAGGTTTGAATATTAATTCTCCCTGGCGGGTCGATCTTACCGTTCTCTTATCCAGCAGAAGAGAAGGAGCAGATAATAAAGCGCTTGTAGCCACAAGTGAACCCATACCTGCCATTGCAGTATTTCTGAGGAAATTTCTTCTCGATATTTTCTTCATTAATTATTCTCTCTCATTTGTTTGCGAACTCAATTTTACGGGGTTCTTCAACTTTCATATTCAACCAGATCAGGGCCATCGCAGCAAATATTCCGGCAATTATAAATACGGCATTATATCCGAAAGAAGATGCTATCCAGCCTCCGAATAACCCTGAAAGAATGAAAGGAGCAGTAATTAGATTTGTTAATGAAATATATGTAGGCCGGTCATCCTCCCTGCATATTTCTGCAATAATCGTAAGTCTGGATACTTGTGTAAGTGTTATAGTAAGCGCTGAAGCTGCAAAACATATGAAATATATTTCAACCGTGGGTGAAACAAGAGCTGCTATGCAGGCTATTAGTGTAAAAACAGATGACCAGACCAGGTTTAGCTTATGACCTTTTTTATCAGCCCTGTAACCAAAGTAGAGACTTCCCAAAGTCATACTGAGCATCATAAATATGGTAAAATAACCTGCATAAGCATCCGGAAGTTTAAATTTTTCAAAAGCATTAACAGCAAGGAAAGCGTTGGACATGAGTGCAATCATCATCATAGAATCAGCAATAATAAAATTCCTGAAATTCTTTTCTTCTTTAAGTATTGCCTTCAGGCGGTTGAAGAATTCCGCATACGTAAAATTTGATTGCGGATGATTGGGATGGTCTTCCTTCAGAAAGATAAGGAAGCTGTATGAGAGCATCATTACTATAAAAGCAAGAAGAAATAACAGGGAATAATTTTCAGGGTAGCTTACCGATGATAGAATGACAGATACAACCCATCCACCGAATATTCCCATAGCAGCGCCCAGTACGGAACGGAAGGCAAACAATCTTCCCCTGAGCTGTACGGGAGTTATTTTCGAGATTAAATCAAACCATCCCGGCAGATTTATGCTGCCGCCGAAGGCAGCGAATGCAAGTCCGGTAAAGATTATTAAAAGGGCGGTTGAACTATCAACGCTGTCAACCAGGAAATAGGAAAGAAAAGCTAATACCAGCCAGGGGATTCTCTGCACAAGAGCTGTCTTAAGCATCCATGGTTTTTTGTAACCCAGTTTACGAACATAGTTTGATACAAAAATCTGAGGAAAATTAAACCCGACTGACCAGATCACAGGGATGAGACCGACTGCTATATCACTTCCGCTTATTTTCTTTATGAAAACAGGAAGTACAGTCTGCAGAGAAACAAAACTCATTGCAAAAGAATATACCGATCCATCAAAAACATTCAGGAAGAAATTTCTTTTGACCTTCTCATCCCTGAAATGCTTGGACTTGAAGAAATCAGGCAAGATAGACTTGTACCTCCCGCGCGTCCAGCTTTATATTAAGATGATATTTTCCTTCTTCTTTTTGAAGTTTTACTTTTTTGCCTGTGAACTGTTCGGTAAACGCTTTGGCTTTAATTCCGGAGAAATTTATCTGAACGAGCTGCGATTTATTTTCAAGGTTTTGTATAATCAGCATTTCCTGATCATCTTTGCTTAAGAGATCAACCCTTACTTTTTTATTCGTTTCGGGCTTCTTTATTTTTATGCAGTATTCTACCAGTCCTGCTATAAGTTCGCCGTTTGATTTAACCTGGCTGCGGTGGTAAACCAGTCCCAGGTAAGAGCCTATCTGCACTGCCTTACCTCTTCCGTATTCAAAATATGTAATAGCAGGTTCGCCTGTCTTGAACTCAGCAAGAATCTCTGCGCCTTCGGTTTTGAAAGTCTCTTTAATGATTGAACCTATAACTGAAGTTCCCTTTTTTATAAAGGGCATATCCTTCACCGTGACTATCTCAACCCTATTCTCTTCATCTGCGGGTTCAACTATTGACTGCCTGGCACCGAAAACTTTATGCAATCCATATCCGGGAACGATTTTTTCGTGCCGGCCTTTTTCCCTGTTCCAGGCCGCCGTATAGCTTTCCGAAATAAGGACCCCGCCGTTCCGCACCCATTCTTCAATTACCGAAGTTATTTGTTCATTAAATAAATAAGGAAAGGGTAAAATGAGAACCCTGTAGTTTTGAAGTACAGAAGGGAACTCGCGGGGATGAATAAAATCTACAACGTAATTATGCTCATAAAGCGACCGGTGTATACCAAGGATAGAGTCCGTAGCATTTTTCTCGTTTCCTGTTGCCTCCCAGGCAAATATCTGGTTTTCAGGATTATAGAGTACAGCTATCTCAGCTTTAGCCGGCTGTGCATCCAGAAGAAAACCGGCATTTTTCTGGAGTACTTTCCCGGTTTCGGCATAAGCCTCCAGCCAGGGAGTCGTACTTCCGTCAAGGTACGTAAGTCCCCATGTCGGAGCCTCACGTCCAAGTATTTCTGGCCGGTACTGCCAGAAAATAAATCCTTTTAAGTTGCCAGCAATTCCGCTGAATACAAACCTTTTAATATCATTGCTGTCAACAGGTTTCGGTAAATCGAGAGTATAACCGGGCAGCATCAGCATCTCCGCAGAAATCACCGGCTTGCTCTTTGCACTGGAGCGGAGAATATCAATCATTGCAGCATCATCCATCTGGGTAAAGCCATGAAGATTCCCGAATTTTCCAACATTCCAGGGATCACTTGCAGTGGAGGTAACAGGAAAACCCTGAATAAATACATGGTGGCACATTAAAGGATGTTTTCCGTCATCTATCCATTCCGCAATTTCAAACCGTTTTTTTACGTTCTCTCCTATCGTATGAACAAAGAACATCCGCCAGTCTATCATATCGTTGAAGGTGTTTCTGGTCCTGGGCAGTTCCGCATCTTCAAATGAAAGATAATTCCTGTTCCAGCTTGTATTCAGATTTTTAATATCGATGTATTTTTCTTTAAGCCACTTCTTGAATTTAGATTCACAGTTATGGCAGTAGCAAAGCATATCGCCAATCTTCTCCGCATTATCAGCATAAGCCCGCATTTCTGCCATGCTGCTTGTTAATTCAGGTTCGCTTCCCACATTCCAGATCTCAAGTGCGGGGTGATCCTTATATCTTTTAAGAGTTTCTGATAGAAACATGATCATATGGCCTGTAATACCGTCATGATTAAAACACCAGCCCAGACCGCCAATTTGCCTATGGGGCTGCGTCTGCGGTCCGATTTTTTGTCCCGATAAAGTAATCATCGAAGCATCAGGAAATTTTTTATAAATCCAGGCTGGAGCAACATCAAAAATCGTATTTAGCATAACGCGCAGATTATACCTATCTGCAAGTTTCATAAGTCTGTCAATGTCATCAAAATAGAATACGCCCTCCGCAGGGTTGTTCCATCTCCATTGAACCCAGAATTTCACTGTGTTAAATCCGAGTTCTGACATTTTCTTCAGATCAGCTTCCCACTCACTTTTATGGGGTGACGGAGCCCGGTAATATTGTGAACCAAACGGGAAATATTCTTTTGAAAGTAATTTGCGCATAAGACTATATTACAAATTGTGATAAATATTTATGACCCAGCTTTAACCCTGCCTTAACTTTTTCCTCGCTTCCCTCCCATATAGGATCTTCATGTTCAATAGAAAGGACGTAATCGTAGCCATGTTCCTGCAGAACGGAAATAAATTTCTGCCAGTCAATTTCTCCAAGTCCGGGCATCCTGTAGCGCCACCAGCCCGATTTCCATGGAATCGGATTTATCTGCCTTCCGAACAGTCCGTATCTGTATTCTCCTTCGGCGAGGATTTCAGTATCCTTTGCGTGAGCGTGAAAGATTTTTTCAGTATAATCTTCAGCCGCCTGCAGATAATCGATTCCCAGCCAGAACAGATGAGAAGGATCAAAATTTAAACCGAAGTTTTCATCAGGTAATTCATTAAAGAGTGCATCCCATAATTCGGGTGAATATGCATAATTACCGGGGAGTCCGAATTTAACCCAGTTTTCCATAGGACAGTTTTCAATCATTATTTTTACTCCGCGGTCATCAGCATATTTTAAAATATCCTTGAATACTTTTCCTATTTCTATAATGTTTTCACCTGGAGTCTTATCAGGACGGCTGCCAACGAAAGTACCGACAAGCTTTACATCAAGCAGTTGTGCGGTATCTATTACTTTCCTGAGGTGACCCAGGTATTTTTTTCGCTGTTCAGGGTCAGGATGAAGGTTATTATCATAATAAGCCATGGCCGAGATCTGAAGGTTATACTGATCAAATAAATCTTTAACCCTTGAGGCTTCCGATTTGTTGAACCTTCCGGCATCAATCTGTCCTGCCTGGTAATCTCTTGAGGAATCAACCGGCCAGGCAGCCAATTCTAAAGTACTGAAACCCTGTCCCGAAGCAAATTTTACAATATCTTCAAGACTTACATTCGGAAGGCAGGCTGTTAAGAATCCAAGTTTCATTTTTTCTCCAAAGTAAGTATTAATTGATAAAATTCATTTTAGTTATACTTCCACCCATTTTTGTTCTTTACTGCTTTTAAGTATGGCTTCAACAATTTTATTTTCAAGGTGGCCATCTTCGAACGTAGGGAAGTCAGGTTTATCCTTCATCGGATCTTTTCCATCTCTTATGAAATTATAAACGCTCATAAACAAATTCTTGAGACCATCAGGATATCCTTCAGGATGACCGCCCGGGTAGTGCGCAAATTTTCGGGCTTCCTCCGAAATGAGAGATGGATCTTTAATCAATATTTCATTAGGCTTATCTCTATGTCCTATCCACATTTCATTCGGGTTTTCCTGGTTCCAGGAAACTGCTTTCTTATTTCCATCTATTTCAAACCAGAAATGATTTTTTCTGCCTGCACTAACCTGGGAAACAGTAAAGACTCCCTGCGCTTTATTCTCAAGTTCAAAAAGGATTGAGCCCGCATCTTCAGTTGAGATTTGAACATCCTGAGTGTTGGATGAAACAGCTGACTCCTTCCCTTTGAACGTTTCTACGCTTGCCGCAGGTTTTTTCCTTACCGGATGAATTGTAGAAAGACTTGCAAACACCTTAGTAATCTTTAAACCCGTTACGAATTGAATAAGATCGCACCAGTGTGAACCTATATCGGCAACGGCACGTGATTCACCGCTGATCCCGGTTTCAAGTCGCCAGTTATAATCGGTATCGTAGAAGAGCCAGTCCTGCAGATAATGTCCGTGAGCGAGATAAACATTCCCGATCTCCTCTTCAAATACTGAATGCAGATGACGGATGAGCGGGTAAAACCTATAGTTAAAATTTACAGCATTTACCACATTATGTTTTTTGAGAAGCTCTAAGAGCTCAGCAGATTGCTTTGAATTTATTGTTAAAGGTTTTTCCGAAATAATGTGTAAATCGTTTTCGACTGCAGCCTTATTTATTTCAAAATGATATAGGTTTGGTGTACAGTTATGTATTACATCAGCAATCTTTTCTTTAAAAACATCCTGCCAGTCTTCTAAAACTGATGGTATCGCATAACGGTCTGCAAGTTTTTCTGCCTGTTCTTTTTCTTTTGACACAATTGCTGTTACCTCAACACCGCCAAGCCTGCTTAAAGCTTCAATATGTGCGGAGCCCATAAAGCCGCTGCCTATTACCGCGGTTTTAATTTTCTTCATTTTTTATCTCTATTTTTTCCTGGTAATGTTTTTGCTCTTTCGATCATTGCCTCTACTTCAGGCAAATCAATTTTTTGTTCATTACTATATAATGAAAGAACAGGTATAACTCCAAGTTCACCATAAGCAGCCTCCTGGAAAGTGAACATAGGATGAGAAGGATGCCTGGTTAATAGATGACCTGAAAACTTTGTATAATCTCCGAATAAATAAGTTGAGACCGGATGAGCTTTTCTCCATGGAACCTGTCCCTCCATCCCATGTACTTCAGTAAGGCTGTCTATCCCATGTATCTGGGCAAACGGCAGAGCACTTATATTTTGTTCATGGAGACCTTCGCCGGCAAACAATATTCCCGGAAAACGTTTCTGCATTCTTAATACATGATCCCTCATACCTGCAACGAAGTTAGGGCCCTTGCTCACATTAAAAGCAAGGAGCGTCTGATCGAGAAAAACACCGTCGGCTCCGTATTTTTCAATTAAATTTCCCAGTACGATTTCCATCAGGTTTCCCCATTCTTTGTAGCCGGGATTCATATATGCAAAATAGGGCTCAGGAAGCCAGTCACCATCCATATCCATTCCCCAGCCCTGTTCTCTTCCGAATGGATCAATAACCTGGTATTTATGGAATTCTTTGTAGAGACGATGCGTGAAGGTCATAGCCAGAACATTCGTATGGAGCATGACTTTATATCCCATTGAATGTGCGGCATCCATCAGTTTTATGAACTCAGTTTCGCCACCGCACTGCCTGCTTGGATTATAATCAGGAGCATGCGAATCAATTCCGTTTTCAGCGAAACCTGCAAGGTAAACAAGGGTATTCTCCGGAGGGTAATATTCCCGCCATTTCTTAAGCCGTTCAATCATCTGAGCAAATGTATGTCCCGGAGTAAAACTTTTCCTTGCTCCCCACAATTCCAGGACAAAACTTATATTCTCCGCCCAGGAAGGGAAATCCCTGATGGTTCCGGTACTCAACAGGTTTAAAATTTTCCTCCATCCAGGAACGGTAAAGATTCACACCATTCTGCCATCCGCCCTGGACTGCCGTAAGGTAGAATTCAGAAATCAGGCTGCCTGACTCCAATGGGGCTTCGGCCTCAAATCCGTAAGTAATACTGAACCCTGCATTTTCCCTTCCGATTCTGAGAAGTTTTAAGTCCGGTTTGGAATCTTGTGAGTGAATTAAAAGTCCACTATCCCCTCTCATTCCCAGGGCAAACTGTGCATTCCACCAGAAAGGATATTTATATGATAGAGTGCTGCCGTCAGGCATATCTCCGGAAATTTCCTGACCTCCGAGTGCAGGTATGATAATTTTATCAAAATCAAAACCTGAAAGTTTCCATTCAATTAACCAGAGTGGTTCGGGGGAGATTACCTCAATCCTGAGCCTGATTCCGTTGCCGGATGAAGTAAGGTTAAAGAAAGCGGAATACTCACCTGAGTCGTCCCGCAGTCTGAAAGTGATCTTTTCATCGTCAGATTGAACATCCTCATATTCCGAAAGGAATACCGGATCAGATAATGCATCACGCGTCCTTATAAAGAAATTAAGGATTCCTTGTGCGCAAACCTTTGTGCGATCAGGTAAAATAAAAATCCCTTCTATATGGAAAGGATTTTCGTTAAAAATCATTTCAACGTTTTTAGATTTTATTGTGTTCGTCATACATAACAGTTAGTATAAATTTCAGATCAATATATTAAAGGGACTAAGATTTCTTTTCTCCACATCATTATGAGGAGTGCCTTTTTTGAAAATAACAAAATAAGATGATTCATTTTTATCAGCAGGGAGACAGGCACCATGCCATACCCCATCATTTATTTTAACAGCCTCACCTACTTCCACACGAAAGGCTTCAGAAGCGGAGATGTCTTCTCCATCAATCAAAAGTGGAAGAACAAAGGCACCGTCGATCGGGATCAATATCTCCGGCGTCTTTAAGTGTCTCTCCATTCCACTTATTAAATTTTCTTTCTGTCTGAATACTGTGCAGATCCCGATTTCAGTTTCTCCATCAATATTATAATCTGCTATATCCGACCAGAATTTGTAGTCAGCTGCTTCAGATGTGGGTTTTCCGGATGGAGAATTAACAACACTGCCGAACCTTTTAAAGTTTTCAGTAGAGATTCTTTTCGCATCAATACTCATAATTACTTCCTGAGTTTAATTATCGCAATCTTTCCGCCCTTTAATTCGAGGTTATTCAAGGATGTCTTTCCTGCTTCTGACTTTGAATTACTGAATGAGCTTTCATTTCCCAATTCATCATACAGGGAAACTTTACCATTCAACCCGACGGGAATAATAACATCAACCTTTTCGGTTCTGGTGTCTTTAACCATCCCGCTTTTATCTTGGCTCTGATGTCCGGGAACGCTGGTTTGAAGCCAGGCTACCACAATTACATCTCCGTTTTCTGTTTGGAAAGCATTAGCCCGACTGTCTGATCCGATAGGTGCTACAAGAGTAACTTCATCATCTATTGATTTATATTTAGAGGAAAATAAGCTGTTAAAGAATTCAAGCGATTTTGCCGCAGGCTTATCTTTCCAATCGGGATAAGCTACTCCAAGAAACCGGTTATTATCGTTATCTCCGATAACGCCTTCACTTGGCGGAAGGTCCTTTAACTCATACCATGTAATTGCCGAGAGTTTCTCTGTAGAAACTGCAAGGGTTAGTGTTTTAAAGAGCTCTACCGCCTGGTATTCAGGAGTATGCTCATAATCGTAATAAGCAGAATAACTTTCAGAGACCCCGGCTCCTTTTCTGAAGGTACTGTAACCCACTTCTGCCATCCATAATGACTGGTTATTTCCATATCTCCATATAATGTCGCTTATTTCGTTAATGTATTCTGTAATGCTCTCTATTGGATGACGGTGCCAGGTTTCATAATAGTTATGGCAATTGACTATATCGATGTAAGGACTTAATCCATTATCCCGGAACAAGTGCAGAAGAAAATAAGGGTCGTATGCAAGTCCTCCTAAAACCACTTTTGATGATGGATCTGCCTTTTTGACTGCATCGGCTCCGACCTTAATAAAATCTGCAAATTCTTTTACCGATCCCTGCCAGTAGATTTCAATATCGGGTTCATTCCAAAGCTCCCAGGTTTTTATCCGGTCTTTATACCTGTTAACGAGGTGAGTCATAAAAACACCAAACTCGCTAAAGTCCTTCGGTGGATAATTCCAGAAGAAAAGAGTATCACTTTGCTCCGCGGGATATCCATTGAGGCGTATAACAGATATAAGGAACCAGGGTAATACCATATTCATCCACTGCCATCTTAACAAAATCATCCCAGAAGAGCCATTCAAACTTTCCTTTTTCAGTTTCAATAGCGTCCCAGCCGAATGATATCCTTAAGAGGTTTATGTTATGCTTTTTAAGGAACTCAAAGTCATTCTTAATGATCTGCATGGTAGTAGTTTCTTCGGGATAGTCCTCGCATAAGCCTACAGGAACATGATAATACGCTGCATTACCGGGTTTTTCGAGCTGATCATATATAAGATTTTTAGATTGAGGATATATAAGGATAAAAGAGAAAACTATAATAATTAGTGCATAAGAGATTCTTTGTCTCATTTCAAACTCCTGTTTTTGATTTTCTTTTTTTAGAGTTCAACTTCTTCGTGCCAGAAATCTTTTTTCCAGTAAAATTGTTTTAGTTCGGTAAGCTCATCCTGGTGGAGGAAATTGCCGTCACTTACCCCGGTATTTAACTCAGCCTGCCTGATATTTCTTATTCCAGGTATAACTGTACTCACGGTCATACTGCTCAAACAGAATCTCAATGCATACTCAGCAAGAGGCATATCAGGATGTCTCTTGTTTTTAAACTGTTCAAGTTTTTTAACCTGCCTTACAACTGCTTTCAGGTTATTTCCACGGAAGTAATGCTTCCTTACATCCCCTTCGGGGAATTCTGTTTCTGTACCAAGTTTACCGGTTAATGCACTTTCATCAAAAGGCACCCGCACGATAATGCCGGTTTCGAATTTCTCAGCTGCCGGAAAAAGATTCCATTCAGGATATTGTTCAAAGATGTTATAAATAACCTGTACAGAATCCACCTTACCTTGGGCAAGGGCTCCTATAACACTGTCGGGTGTTGTATCCGGGACCGATACACCTACAGCCCTGATTTTACCCTGATCTTTAAGTTTCATCATTGCTTCGTACCATTCATCCCGTACATTGAACGCGGCAGCCCAGGTATGAAACTGATAAATATCCACATAATCTCTCTGCAGCCTTTGCAGCGACTTTTCACATTCCTCAATGATTCTTGCGGCTGGAAATGATTTATTTATCTCCTGATCTTCAGGAGGCGGCCAGACGCTGCCGGGTAGAGGCGGAACTTTAGTAGCTACAAATAATTCTTCCTTTCTTTCTTTCAGAACCTTCCCGATAATTTCTTCACTATGCCCGCTTCCGTATCCCTGGGCAGTATCAATAAAATTTACACCCAGGTCGATTGCCTTATGGAGCGCTTTTAAAGATTCATTGTCATCCTGCGGACCCCACATATCACCGCCGATTGCCCAAGCTCCAAAGCTGATTTCCGATAATTTCCAGCCTAGTTTTCCAAAACTTCTATATTTCATTATTTCCCTTCACTTAAAAAGTTACACCCGATATAAGTATAATATTTGCATAAGGTGTTGTTTCTCCTGTTCTAACAAAGGTTATGTTTCCTTTCTCCCTGGTGAGCTCTTTAAATTTTTCGTGAGTTACTTTTTTCAATTTTGTACCGTTCAGCAGTTTGGCAGTATTATCAAACAGGCCATCTTTTCCATCACACATTTCTCTGGCAATAATCGCACTTTCAATATGTAATTCTTCGAGTATTATCTTAAGGGTATCAAGAAATCTTGGAATGTTTGTAGTGAGTGCAAGATCAATAACTTCTGAATTTTTAGGAATCGGCAATCCGCTGTCACAGATAACAAGCTTATCAGTATGCCCCATCGAAGCTATTGTGCGTGAGAGATTAGCATTCAGGATTCCACGCTTTTTCATTTTAACTTTCCTCCTTTATGAATTTAATACAGATTGTAACTCAGCAATTACCGGCATAGAACTTTGCGCACCCAATCTAGTTACAGAGATTGAGGCCGCTTTGTTAGCAAAGGAAATTGCTTCCGATATTTTTTTCCCGCTGGCAAGTGAGTATGCAAGAGACCCGTTGAAAGCATCGCCGGCGGCCGTAGTATCAACCACGTCAACTTTATGTGTGGAAAACATCTCCGTTGTGTACTTATTTACCAGCAGGGCACCTTTTTCACCCAGCGTAATAATTATATTCCGTGCACCTTTTTCAAGCAGCAGCTTTGCAGCTTTTTCAGCAGAATTTTCATCAGTCACCATCATGTTCGACAGCATCTGAAGTTCGGTTTCATTAGGTGTCAGATAATCTACCAATGGAAAGATCTCATCAGGTATTTCACATGCGGGTGCGGGGTTTAGTATAAATATCGAATTATTTTCTCTTGCCAGCCTGGCTGTCTCGATAACAGTTTCAAGAGGAATTTCCAGCTGGGTAAGAACCACCCTGGCTCCTGCAAAAACTGCTTTCTTCTTCCTTACATCTGAAGAAGAAAGTTTCATATTGCTGCCTGAGATGACAATGATCTGGTTCTGCCCGTTAGAATCCACAGTAATTAATGCTGTGCCGGTATGTTCATTTGCATCAATAAAAAGATTTGTTAGATCAACACCGTCTTTTTTCATTGTTTCAGAAAGCCTGTTTCCAAGCTCGTCCTGACCCATTTTTCCGATGAAGCAGGTTTTTACACCAAGTCTGGCGCAGCTTACAGCCTGGTTTGCTCCTTTTCCTCCGGGGAACATTTGAAAATTATTTCCAAATATTGTTTCGCCGGGAAGTGGGAACCTGCTGCACTGCACTACCAGATCCATATTAGCGCTGCCTACAACAAGAACTCCATCCTTAGACATAATAATTTATGAACTCCCTTATAGTGATAATGTATATATATTTGAGTGAATTATTAATGGTTCTTTAAAGAGTCCTGATTCTTTCTGAACTCCTTCAAGAATATTAATTAATGTATTTGTAACCTTGATTTCTATTGTATTTGAACCTGCCCTGATCATTCCCGAAATATCTGCATTATACGGATGCCATGGAACAACTACAGATTCGCTCTCATTTATGGAAATTTCAAGAATATCTTCTCCGCAATCAGCTTCAATGAACATTTTACCCTGCAGGTACTTTTCAGGAATATTTATTTCGGACGTGTATTTTACCGTTCCTGAGTAAAAAGGATAACCCTGCTTTGTCCAATCGCCGATCTTTAGCTTTTCAGGCTGACGGATGATGGTATATTCGCTTTCAGATTTGGAAAGAGCAAAATTTCCGATAAGTTTCAAGAGGTCGAGTATGCCGTCGGTTCTTCTTTCTGCTATTAATTTTACCGCAACAAGGTTCTTACCTTTTTTTACAAACGGTCTGATATCGACTTCTTTTATTTCGGCATCCAGACTGCTCCTCTTTCCCCTGTCAGTTATCTCGTTCCCATTAATAAATAACTTATAACTACTTCCGCTGAACCCGTCAATCAAAAGACGCAGAGAAGACGGAATTTCACTGATATTGAAGGATGTCCTGTAAAAGAGAGGAACCGGATAATATTCTTTATCTCTTTCCTGGGGCAGCTGCATTTCCCATGCTCCCATTGTAACATCCTGCCAGCTGCTGTCGTTAAAACCCGGATTGTAAAATTTATCTTCTACATCCGGCACGTCAACTCCCATCTTCCATCTATTGATGCAGAGTACGTTATCTCCTTCAATCTCAAAATTAAATTCCCTTCCGCACTTAATTGGTCTCAAAGCTTTACGGGACTCTGCTTTAAGATTTTTTCTGCCTGAACTTGTTTTTACAGCTGCATAGATCTGTTCATCATCACCGGAGTAATATCCTTTAAAGTTCCGGCCATCAAATTCTTCCACTACCAGGTTGGTTCTGGTAATGAAGTTATCTGCCCGGGATTCATTAATTATAACTATATGAGAATCACTTGCGGCAAAATTCAGGGTGAGATTAAGCCTGTCATTTTTTATATCAAAAACATGCAGCGGGTTCATTTCCCCCTTATTGGCATCCCAGAGTTCAGGTGTTCCTGTTTTCTCGAATGTGATGTTTACTTTTCCCAGATCATTCTGAGTAGTATTCACAAAGAAATAAATATCAAAATCATCCTTAACCCGGTGCAGGTAAAAGACATCTTCACTGCTGATAGTAACGTCAGGGACAATACACTGGTTCAGAACTTTCTTCAATTCATTTTTCTTTCTTTCCTTGTGCATTCCTTTTCCATTAAGCAGGTAGACATCTCCATTAGTATTTTGATGTTTTATGCTGAACTTTGCGCCGTTGGAAAAATCCTTTAGTAATTTCTCGGGGTCGGTTCCGAAAAGTTTTTCAATTTTTGCCGCAGAATCTTTTTTGTCATACTCCAGCAGTCCTATTGGAAGAAGTGAATCAGCAATAATTTTACCTCCGCCTTTAAGGAATTTTTGTATCGAAGTATATGTATCCTTCTGAATGTGTGTAACAGGGGGAAGAATAAGAAGTGAATATTCTTCATCGCGGATTTTTATTTTACCATTCTTTATTTCTGCTTCATTCAGAATATCCTCATCTGTATAGTCGAAATCATAATGAAGTTTGAGGAGGGTATCAGTTAAATAATTAAAAGCAAATTCTGTTGCGTCTCCAGCCTCATTTCTTGCCTGCGGAGTGTAGTTGGTCCAGATGCTATTTATCGGATACAGCATAAGCACCTTGGCCACGTGTCTTCCTCCAGAAAGGATATGCCCCAGTCTTGCCATATATTCGGTAAACCTGTTATAATATTTCCACCAGGTATGATGGTAAAACTGTGAAGGGGGCCAGTCTCTTTTTCTTTCTCCTTCAATAGAATAGTGGTAGCCATGATTGTTGAAGATCGTTACTCCAAGCACGTATTCCCAGTTAGCTATCCATTTCATCCTCTCCAGTGTACAATCCCAGTAAGTACCGCCCATTGATTCGCAAAGCAGCCTGTTGCTGCCATAATGGTGTGCAGCGGAACTTGCAAGTTTTAAAGCAACATGCTGATCCGGCTCTTCCTCCGTTCCTATTTTTGGATAAAGATGGTCAACGCCAGTTATATGCATATGTTTGAGGTGCTTAAAAATATTCCCCTCACACCTTGCATGAATTCTAAGCCATTCCTCACCAAGGAGATGACCTGTAAACAATACTCCGTTTGATTCGCACCAATCGTGTATCTTCTTATAATATGTCTCAGAATACTGTTCGGTAAGGGTTCTCCAGAAATCATAACGTATTTTAGCTGTAATTTCTCCCATCGAAGTATAGAGGGCAGGCAGATAAGGTTTAAGGTCGTAGCCTCTTCGTTCACGGAATATTTTGAACATTTGGGAGGACCAGGGAATTACAAGGTTATCAAGACCGATATGATAATAATGCATCGCAGGTTCGTCCGTATAAAATCCTGGGACAATAGTTCCGAAGTCTTCACCGACTGCCTTTTTATATTTTTCATGAGTAAGCTCGAGAAACCTCTCAGTTGATTCAGGGTTCAATGCATCTATGTAATAATCGATTTCTTTTTCAAGAAAATACAACAGTCTCCATTTACCCGCCGGAGCCTCCCAGGGAATTACCGCATTAAAAGATAAGTTGGGAGTTAAATCGATCAGGTTTTTTATCCCGGTCCGGTATTCTTCATCGGAACAGGCGAAAGCGGCTATCGGTCTGGAATTACCTGTATTTACGTACCTGTCATCTGTTGCTTCCAGGAAAGTAAATAAAGGACCATCAACCATAAGGGGAACCAGTTCAAGGTATTTCTGCTTCAAATGAGGAAACTGTTTTGGAACCTGCCTTTCAGCAGTACCACTTGGCCAGTTCATCTCATCATAAACCCATGCATCTATTCCGATTTCTTTTGACTTCTTAACGGCAAATTTCACCCTTTCAAACCAGGTATCGGACAGATATCCGATTTTCTCACCGAATCTTCCATGTATAAAGAAGCCGGGTATGCCCTGCGACTTGTATTCCTTAATCTGCCATTCCATTTCTTTTTCATCCATTTCACCATTCCAGAACCAGAAAGGAAGAATTCCCATCTCTTTAGGAGGAACTTTGAAATTTTCCCTGGTAAGGGTCTCGCCAGTAACTAATTTTTTAGAGAATGCCATTTACGTCCTTCCTTATCATAAATCTTTTTGGTATAAAATTTTATCAGCCTCCGGAGGCTGCTTCATTCAATGCATTTCAAGGATTGCTTGTATCCTGAGACATAGTATTATTTTGTTGGTTATTCTGAAGGGATCAGGTTGAATGCTAATCTGGGACTGCCGGAGGGGGATCATTCCTGCCCCAGTCAGAAGGATCAGGACCCATTTCTTAATACAGCTGAGCCCGTAAATAACTATCCTTATAATGGAGCCAGACTTTATCCCATTATTTGCATTAAGCTGTAATTCTAAAAACCTAAGCTGACTGTGAATCTATGCGGTGACTCAAGAAAATCGTAATTAACATATGCGTAATCGAAATTGAACCTGAACCCTTCAATTGAATAATCGACACCGGCACCGAAACTAAGATTTCCTTCATCATAATTGAATTTATATCCACCCCTTAGAGAAAATATATTGAAAACTTTATATTCAAGACCTATATGTAGTCTTTCTTTATAATCGTTACTGTGAATAGCATCGACGTTGAATGTAAGTTTATGCTGGTCAGGCTCTCCTCCCAGGAACAAATCCTCCCCGCCCATTAAATCCATCGAAACACCTATACGGTATACCAGGGGTATTTCATACGTCTGCTGTTCCTCTTCCCTGGTATGCAAAAACCTGGCTTGTGTTGAAAAATTCTGGGCACTCATAGCTATTCTGATTCCACGCCATCCGGTGTCATAAAAACTTCCAACATCAAATCCCCATAATGAAGAGGAATAGACATGAAGTTTTTCTTCTATGTATTTAACATTGACACCGACAGATAATTTATCCGTAAAACGGCGTGCGATGCCGAACCCGATCATTACATCACCGCCTGTAAAAAAGGAACCTGTTCTCGTATCAATGCTTCCGGAACCGCTGGTAACAAGAGCCTCCGGTATATCGCCGTAATCAAGAGATACGTAATTGAAAGCAAAAGCAGCAACCCCGTCAAGGTTATAGCCAACTGCTCCAGACAGAACATTAAGATCAGCAATCCATTTATTATAGTTGAAAGCAGCCTGTGCTCCATTGATACCGGTAATGGCAGCCGGGTTCCAGAAGATAGCATTTATATCCTGAACGCCGGCAATTGAAGCTTCACCCAGAGCAACCTGCCTTGATCCATTGCCTATTTTAAGAAACTGCATTGATGTTCTGCCGGCTTTATTGAATTGTCCGTAGCTTAACTGAACAATCCCGATAATAAGCACAAGTAATAATAGTGTAAATTTTTTCACGTTAAAATCCTCCGACAATAATCCGTAATTGTCAACGAATGATCATTAATTTTCCGGTCGCTTTGGAACCTATTGTTCCTTCTGTTTCAGACTGCACAACATAGATATATAAACCAGGGGCAACCAAAAGCCCCGAGTCTGAACGCTGATCCCAGGCTATACTTCCAGCCAGGTTTCCGTACTGATCCGGCTGGTGGTTAAGTACCCGGACAAGATCACCTGAAATACTATAAATATGGATAGTAGCTTTCTCAGGCAGCTGTCTGAATTCTATTTTATACTGAGTAGGGAAGCTATGTTCGGGATCTCCTTCGATGTAAGGGTTAGGAGCTACAAAAACATCCCAGCCTTCTTTTTGAATATCAACCGGTCCCGGCTTTGCGCTGGTCAGCGGCGTCCGGTTATAATCTCCGCTTACAAGTTCAGGCAGGTTGTCAACTACTGTTCCGTTAGCTGATGTCCATTGTTTCGGAGTGGAATTATAAGCTTCCACATAATAATAATACTCAAAGCCGAACTGTACTGTGTAATCTTTATAGTTATATTGATTTATTTCCGAATCCCAGTATTTACTGAACTCGCTTCTGGGAATATCAGCAATCAAATCCCATATGCCTCGCTTATCAATTCCGCGGTAGACCCTGTAGCCGCTTAAATCGGTTGACCCATTGTAGAATACCTGGCCTGAGCCGTCTGTATATTGGGTTTCTTCAGCAATTTTATCCCACTGAACCGCTATAATTGCTGTATCACCACCATATGAAGAATTGATGGCTTTGCAATCGGGTCCCGGAGGGGCGTCGGGGACATCTGCTGCAAGATCAATCCCGCCTACGTTTGCTCCAATTCCCCATTTGACTGCATTCCTTACTGCACTAACGTTACGCTGCATATCAGCAGCAAGACTATCATTCATATAATCTTCATTAAAACTTTTCAGCCAGTGATCCGGATCTCCCTTATAGACCTGGTGCAGATCAAGTGTACCTGCGACCTCAGCAAGGATGATTCTTACAGAATCACCAGGTGCTAGTGTATAGGGACCGAAAGAACTGGTATACCAGCAATATAATTTTCCGGTATTAGATACCCGATGATCTGTTTTGATGAAATCATATAATTGGGAAAGGCTGAAAACACGCAGACCGAAACTTTCAAAGTCGACGCTCTTCCCTTCAAATTTTTCTGCTTCATCAGAATATATGCTGAAGTGTGTAGGGTCTGCTTCATTCGGATCAGCTCCGGGAGGCGGAGTTCTGTACAAAAAGGTGAAGCCGAAACCAGAGGGATCCTGAAGTTCAGGCGGATTACCCGGCACTTTTCTTAATTGATCCTGCCAGTTTGTCTTTAGTCCGTATTGATCCCACGGGACGGGTGCTCTTCCGCCGTTGTAATCCCTGCTGTAATAAAACAAACCCTTCTGATCCGGCTGGTCGTTTTGAACTACCCAATAATCTGTATAACCGCTTCCGGGATGCCAGCCGAAACCTCCGGCAGGGGCTACGGATGAAAGGAAATCTGAATTGTAGTGAAAATTAAGAACACCTTTTGTTGAAACCTGTATTCCACTGTGAAACACGAACCAGACCTCGTTAAGCGTCTGATCATAATGCATTACCTTGCCGGCGGCAGGTATTGCCAGTTCACCGGTATTCTTAAAAACATAATCGTAGATAATAAAATCATTATAACCCGGGTAACTCCACTGCATTGATCTCTGCTTTACAGTGATCCCGGTAGCAGTCGGGAATTCAACATAATTAATTTCCTCAGGCAGCTGGGGATTGAAACCCGGTTCATTGGAATAATTTTCGGTTCTCTTAAAAGGCATTATATCACCGGTGACTACACCATAATCATCAGTTAAGGTTGCAAGAGATGAATGATAAAGAAGAAAATCCTTCTGCTGAGGCGTAAATCCGGGAGGGACTAAAGTTGTAGCATCTTTTGCTAATATCCAGGGACCTGATCTGAAATTATGAAAGTTGGCATCTGTGATAAATCCGTTTGCCAGTTCTTCATCATTTGGATATGTGAACCCTGCGAAACCGGGAAAGAAACCTATACCGGTAACTTCAGTATAATCCCAGGCGCCCGGATCACCAATAAATCCGAAGTTATATAAAGTTTCCCAAAGTTTGCCCCTGGTATGCGTCGTTGAATTCTGCTGAGCTTCTATTGAAACAGTCGCAATCAATACAACGGCTGACACAGTTAGGAATGCTCTGAATATATTTCTTTTCATAATTTTACTCTTCTTAAAAATTTCAATAACTGAATGACACGCCAAATGTTATCTGTCTCGGCAGATTTCTATACATCAGCATATCCGGAAAAGGTGATCCATCTAATTGTTTTGAAGGGAAGACAGAGTAACCCGAATTTACAAAATTGACCCTATCCTCGGGAGAAGCAGATTTCACTATATCAAGATTCGTCCAGGTATCATTAAATGCATTCCGTACTTCAACAAAGAACGCCGGACGAATAAATCCAAGATCTACTTCTTTTCTTATTCTTATATCAGCATTTTTATCTGCATACCTTTCATATTGAGTACCCGCTTCAGAAAATACGTCACTGGCAATATTTTTATTCGGATAATATATCTGGTAATCTATTGAAAGCTGGATATCTTTAAATACTCCTCCGAGATATTCGAAATCAGAAGGTGTTGCAAAGGTTAGTCCAAACTTAAGTTTAGGTTCATCATATACTATCTGGTCGCCTATAAATGTAGTCTGACCTACCTGTATATCTGATCCCGGGGGTATTATAGTTGTAGGATCACCGGAACGGCCGTTTATACCGCTGGTAAAAGTATAGTTGAGATAACCTCCCCAATAATTTGTTAATGGTTTCCGGACAGAAATCTCAACGCCTTTCGAATCACCATAGTCGCCGTTACCGGAGGTTTTATACTGACCGCGGTCATATGTATAGACAGTAATGGTTCTAACCGTCTGAGTTATATCTTTGTAATAAGCGGTAACATCGAACACAATACCTGAAATATTGTGTTCAATACCAAGTTCATATTCAACTGTTTTACGAGGCTTTAGATCTCTATTTCCCAGGTTAAATACTGTAGGAGTACCTGTTTCAGGGTCAGTTATGTATGTATTAAGTATGCCCGAAACATAAGAACCTTCTCCATAATCGCCGAAATTTGCCCTCTGAAAGAAGTGACCATACGAAAAATGCAGGACTGTATTTTCGGAGATTGGATGAGAAATACCAATCCTGGGTGAAAGCTGACTAAAAGTTGAAGTTGGTTCAGTCTGAGGATTCGGGGCAGTACTGTCACGCTGAGCTGTAATAATACCGAAAGGATCAAAAGGATCCAGGTATTTTTTATCGTTGGGATTATAAAAATCAAACCTCAGACCGGCGTTAACAACAAGGCCCTCAAACTCAAGTTTTGTTTGAGCGTAAACATTCCCTTCATAAGGGTGATATATACTATTTTCAATTGCCCTGTTTGATTTTGCCTCCTGGAACCGGTTAAGAATATAATACTCCAGATCGCCGCCTGCTTTAATTTGCGTCCTGGAACTTAACTGAGAGGTAATATCTCCTGACAATGTATAATTAGTATTTTTATCCTGTCCCCTGTAATAATAACCCGAAGTATGAAGCCCTATCAGATCACTGTTTCCTCCGGGTATGTCATTTCCTAAAGAATCAACTCCCCTCAGAATATCATGCTCGGGTACACCGGTGTCCCAGCCGGGGGCGTCACCGGGAAAGGTTGACTGTGAAGTATAGTCGAATACTCTGCTGAACTGAAGGACGTAAAATGTACTCTGACCCAGTACATGAGTAAATTGAAGGGTTTGTCCGTTATTGCTGTTTTCAGGATATCCTGCAAAATCATAGTAAGCATATTTACTTGCAAGTCCGTAACTTGAGATGAAGGCGGAATTCATATACTCCATACCATCATTGGTATTTTCTTCACCATAAAAACCTGAAGCCATAAATTTCATTTGTGAACTCAGATTAAAAGTAAGCTTTGCGGTACCATCCAGCCAGGTTCCCCTGTTCCTGTAACTATTCCCTGTAACGGGAGGAACGTTCCTGTATTTACCAGTAACGAAGAAAAATAGATCCTTTAAAGGAGTCGGACCGCCCAGTGAAACTTCTGTCTGATAACCGGATTCGTTTGTGTAATCATTAAGAGGCTGATGAGTATTCATATAGTGGGCATAAGCCTGTTCGGGACTGAACTGACTTGCAGGATCATTTCCGGCAGTTCCATTAAGATCTACCCACTGATCAGGATGGTCAATCCACCACTGCAGGTGCCGGGCATGTGAATTTTCCCAGTACATCGGCGATGAATAATCATAAAACGCAGTTCCCCAGTGAGGTTTATGTGCCGGTATATACCTCATCTCAGCGTAACCGCTGAATTTGTTAGAACCTTCCTTTGTAACGATATTAAAAACTCCTGACTGAGCCTGACCGTACTCTGCGTTGAAGGCACCGGTTATAATTTCGAGTTCCTGGATTGATGAAAGGTTAACATTTGTATACGGTTGATAATTAAGAGGATTGCTTGCACGCATACCATCTATTAAAAAAGCAACCTGATCCAGTGATCCTCTCCTTACAGTCAATTCCCCATTTGCATTTACATCTATTCCCGGCAGAGTGCTAAGTACTTCTGTCAGCTGCGTTGTTGGTCTTACTGCAATTTCCTTGGAAGTGACATAATGCCTGGACGATGTAAGATCTTTTTCAACAAGAGGTCTTTCAGCTGTAACCACAACAGATTCATTAAGCTCAAGAACAGTTTCCTCCATCTGAAAATCTATCTCTGTGGTATGATTGACACTTACTTCAACTCCGGTCTTAGTTATAGATTTATAACCAATAATTGATGCTTTAACTTCGTAAGTACCCGGAGGAATATTAAGAATATAGTATTCACCGTTTACATCAGTGGCAGCTCCCATTGATTGTCCCACCAGCTGGACATTGACACCCGGCATAGGATCGCCGGTACCTTTTTCTATTATTTTCCCGGTGATTTTCCCACCGGAAGCCGCATATACATCATGAGGCATGTTTAATACAAAAAAGATCAGAAATACAACTGAAGCTATTTTAAAGAAAGTATCATTTGTTTTCATAAGTCTACCTATGTTCAATTGACCGGAATACGTCAGCATTATTAGTTCATTACTATTACTGATTTGACAAACCCGGCAGGTTTTGTCAGGGCAGCATTGAAGGCTGCTTCAATGTCTTTCAATTCAAATTGGTGGGTTATTAGTTTGTTCATTTTTATTTTGCCGGCATTCAGTAAATCCATACCGACCCTGGTTCCATTTAGTATTGTTCCAATATCGCGAAAATGTGCGTTGATTATATTAAATGCCATCCAGTTCCAGTAACCCAGATCATTTATTTTTCTTTCCCCGGGATGATATCCGAAAATAACAAGCTTTCCTTCCATCCTGCAGATTTGAGGGGCAAGGTCTAGAGTTGCCTGAACTCCGCCTACTTCAAAACTTATATCAACTCCCTTTCCATCTGTCATCTTTTTCACCTTAACCGCGGCATCCTCTTTTGCAGAATTGATAACTTCATCGGCACCAAGTTCTTTTGCAAGGTCGAGCATTTCCTCCCTGATATCAATTGCGATAATTTTTGAGGCGCCTCTTAGTTTTAATTCCTGGAGAAGTATGAGCCCCATAAAACCAGTACCGACAAGAGCAATAGTATCGTTCATCTGGACATTAGTTCTGATGACACCATTGGTGGTACAGGCTATAGGCTCAGCCATTGCTTCTATAAAAGTTATGTTATCATTTATTTTGAAAACCATTTCCCGGTCTACAGCTATTTCTTCGGCATAACCTTTACCGTCAGCCCATGCAGCAACCCTGTCTCCTTCTTTTAAATCTTTTACGGATGATCCCGTTCTTATTACTTCACCCGCTACTTCGTGCCCTATAAATCTCGGGTACTCGAGTCCGCTTATTTTCTTATCCCACTGATGAATTTCAGAATGACAGACGCCGCATGCTCTGATTTTTAATAAGACTTCGTTTTCTTTAATACCGGGAGTAGAACGGTCCTCAATTTTCCAATCGTGAGGTCCGTATAGTACAGCAGCTTTCATAAAAATTTTTTCCGTTTGAATAAATCTATGCGGCAGATTCCTCCGCCGCATAGGAACTACAGGTTATTTTACTTAAGTGGTTATTTTACCAACAACATTTTTCTAGAAATCTGGACATTTCCTGCTTCAAGTTTATACAGGTAAATGCCGCTGGCAAGTCTGCTTGCATCGAAATTAACCGAATGGGTACCAGCCGAGAAATTCTGGTTATTTACCAGGGTAGTAACTAACTGTCCGAGTATATTATAAACCCGGAGAGAAACATTACTTCTTTCCGGCATATCGAACTTTATGGTTGTGCTGGGGTTGAAAGGATTCGGATAGTTCTGATACAGGCTGAACCTGTCAGGGATCTGCTGAGCCTGGTCACCGGGAGCAATTCCTGTTACAGGCGAACCGAAATTAAGAACAGCCCAATATTCAGAATTTGCAAGGTTGAAGTATCCAGGATCACCATTTCCGTAAGGATCTGTGAATGGTTCATTCGGTACATTCGGCTGCCAGGTCCAGTAAGCATAAGCATCGCCATAGAGCGCATCTGTATAGCTGGATCCGAAGCTGCCTCCCATATTGTATCCTATGCAGGATTGGTTAGCCACATTAGGATTATAGATTTTCATTTCCATATCCCAGACACCCGTATTAGTATCGATTACGGCAGCCCACTGAGCATAGTCACTGGCAAAGAAAACCCTCTGTGAATCACCATAGCAGATTGAACCGCGGAATTCTTCAGGAATATAAGTGGTATCTCCGCCATTCAGGGTCATCTCAGGTCCCAGAACCCAGTAATGATAAGGACCATCAGGTGCAGCGTAAGAATTACCGTCATACCAGCCCTTCATATCCATTCCCAACCTGTTAGATAAACTTATGAACAGCTGATCGCCTGTCCATTTACCGTTCCAGTAAAGGTTCGTAGAATCATTATGGAATTCATCCCAATGAACAAATACATAGAGATAGTTATCTGACCAGAGCAATTTAGCATCAAGTGCATCCAGATCAGGTTCAGTTAGTCCATCACGATAATAATAGTTGGTCCAGACATCATAACCGGAATTTGTAATCATCCCGATATCGGCGGCACTCTGCCAATCTGATTCATCCATCATACCGTCAACGGTTATGTTCGCTCTCTGAACCCCTGGTACGTCAACCTCACGCCTGGTGATATCGTCGCTGCCGGGTGTAAATTTAAGAATTGCCCAATAATTTGAATTTGCAAGGTTATACTGACCAGGGTCGCCATTTCCAACAGGATCGGTAAACGGCTCATCTGCTACATTAGGCTGCCAGGTAAAATAAGCATATGCATCGCCGTATAGAGCATCTGTATAGCTTGAACCGGCACTTCCGCCAATGTTAAATCCGATGCGTGATTGAGCATTTACATTAGGATTGTAAATTGCCATTTCCATATCCCATACACCTGTATTGGTATCGATAACCGCAGCCCATCTTGCAATATCAGAAGCATGGAAAATCTGGAGTGAATCTGATTGATCAATACATTTTCTGTACTCTTCAGGAACATAAGTAGTATCCCCGCCATTCAGCGTCACATCAGAGCCTAATATCCAGAAGTGATATGGACCGTCAGGAGCTGCATAGGAATTTCCATCGTACCATCCCTGCATATTCCTTGCTATGCGGTTAGAAAGACTTACAAATAATTGATCACCTGTCCATTTGCCATTCCAATAAAGGTTGGTGGAATCATTATGGAATTCATCCCAATGGACGAAAACGTATAATGTATCTTTCGACCACAGCATTCTGCCATAAAGTGCATCGAAATCAGGTTCTGTCAGACCATCGCGGTAATAATAGTCAGCATAAATCTCATAACCACTGTTAGTTACCAGATCAGCATGAGCCGCATTACTCCATTCAGCCTCATTCATCATACCATCAATAGTTATTGCTCCGGAGTCGACTTTAGGAACGTCAACTTCCTTCCTTATGTAATCCTGAGCAAAAACAGATGTTGTACCAATTATGAGCAGGAGCCAGAAAGATAGTAACTTGAACTTACTCATTTTAACCTCCCGGTTTTTTGATTGTGAATTAGTTTATTTACGAGTCCCAGATCATTTTATTTAAGATATTAAAGCTTATACCTGATGGTAATTGCCGGAATAACAAGATCGGAATTATAAATTCCGTTGAAGCCTGTTTTTGTTCCTTCTATTTTCTTATCAACGCCAAAAGCGTATGAAACTGAAAGGTCTGCTGAAAGGTTCTCATCAACATATCCTAATCCCAGGGAAACACGATGCTGATCTACAGAGGGGAACAAATATGAATAGGTTGATTCTGAATTCGGACTCTGGCTGAAGCGATAACCTAATCTCAGGTGAATCTCAGAGAGTAGAAATTCAAGTCCGAATCCTGCATCGATTGTGTTTTGAAAATCCAAGTTAAATTCTGTAGTGTTTATTCCGCTCAATGTATCAATACCTGGGGCATTATTCTGCCACACAGGATTGTTAAAATCATAGGTTATGCTTTTCTGCGTACCCGACCACATACTATATTGTATGTCTGCATTAGCGATTATATTTTCGTTGAGTTTGTAAACCATTCCAGCACCAGCCACCCATGGCATCTCAAATTTGGAAGACAAATCTGCCGTGGAGGAGGCTGAATCAAGATCAGTGAAAAATTCTGTATCAGCACTTCCGGATAAATCAGCTGAAAATCCGCTCCTTGCCATAACACCAATCTGCAGATCTGTACCGGCTTCATATAAAAAACCAAGTCCGAATCCGTATGTCCATGCATCTTCATTATAGTGAAACTGGTACGAAGCTAATCCTGTACTAAGACTGTCGAACCATGAGGGATTCTCCTGCGGAAACGCGGTTTCCTGTTTAACCTGGTAAGCACTTACGGTTACACCTATTGTCAGATTGTTAAAACGTAAGGCTCCGGATACAGAAGCAGCATCGATTTTAATTCTATTATAAAGATTAAATGCAGAGGTGGAAGTAGTTGAGTCAGTCTGCTGCAATGCCAGGAAAGGCCATTCTACATTATAGTTGAATGCTCTTCCATACGACAGGCTGACAATTAAGTCGGGGGAAAAAGCCCAGCCCAATCCGCCCTCTAATGCGAAATGGTCATTCTCATATGATTTATGTAAACCTTTCGTATCGCCTTCAAACTTCTGCTGGCCCACCAGGTCTGCAATAGTTAATTCAAGGTATTTATCAGAAATCCTGATAAGTCCGGCAGGGTTGCCCAGCACAGAATTGAGTCCATCTCCGCCCGCAAAATAAAGTCCATCGAGGGAAAGTGTCTTTGCTCCAGGGATAACATTAAGATCTGCTCCGCCTGCAAACAGGTTAGAACCGGTCAATAGTATACCTATTATAATTAAACTTATTTTAGATCCCATTATCTTCTCCTGGTTTGAGTTTAATTGGTATTAAAAGTAACATAGGCATAATAATCAGTTACCCTAGTTCTGCCTTCCCCGTCCCAAAACCTGTTAGCTATCCAGATGTAATAAGAAGTATTTCTTTTTAAACCGCCTTCAATATAAGGAGTGAATACAAATGTTTCGGGTAAGTCCTGTCCTGCAATTACTGGCGATGCTATCACGTTCTTCTTGCCATAATAAGTACCGCCGGCACTATCACTTACGGAGTATACTTCCCAGGCTATTGCTGAACCATTGTATTGACTGCCTTCTGTAATTCCAATAGCGGCTATTAACGAATCCTGGACCTGTGTTATTTGCCAGGAGATTAAAGGATTATTACTTGTTCTCGGCTGTTCAACTGAAATCGTTCCTAATTTTCCACGGGATTCTATATTATAGATATTGACGTAGTTATCCAGATTTTGAGTTATTTGAAAATAATCCCGGGGTGAAAATCTGACGGTATCCCCATTTGACTGATAATTTGTAATCGAAGAATCAAGCACGATTATTTTATTCTGCTCTGAAGAAATCTTACTCCAGTTTTCAGCTTTCATTATCCAGAAAGTGTATGTACTGTCTTCAATCAGGGTATCAAGAAAACTCCCGTTATACTGACTCGTCAGATCCTGGGCTCCTGCAGGAAGCACACCGTACTGTACAGGAAAATGAATCTGGTTATCCGCCTTGTAAATCAACCAGATAAGGCTGGAATCAATAGCCGCATGCGTTCCCCTGTTTACCCCCAAAACGGTTACATATCCACCCAGCCAGGTGACTTTAGGGGTAAAAGAACTATCCTGGATCATTATCTCTGACAATCCGTCTGATCCTGCATAAGGGGCCAGGGTATTGTCTTCTTTATTGCAGGAGAAAAATATCATTGCCGTCAGAATAACTGATACTACGGGGATGACGGTCAACTTTGTAAAATAACTTTTCATAAGGTCTTATTCCTTATATATTAATCTTGTCTATAATTAATGGAGATACTCTCTCCAGTTTGGATCAGAAATTTCTCCCTCTTTGGTAGAATGGATTAATGTATAATTTCCATTCCCCCTGAGATCGGCAAATACAAAAACGAAATTTTTATCTTGATTGTATTTCCAGACTTCATAACTTTTTGTTCCGGCTTCAGTGGAGTGACTCTCAATATCGTCAGGCATCCCGTATTTTATCAGTACTCTGCCCCTGTCTGACTTCCAGCCCTCTTTCCCTGCCCACTTAAAATTTGTATTTGCATAATGGAATCGCTCCATCACCTTACGAAGGTATTCATTTTCGGGGGTTCCGGGTACAGGATCTTTCTCTGCCCAAAAGTTGATTACATAATGAGCTTTGCCCGTGAGATCGAGATTTTTATAGTTATTATAATCTTCCGGTGTACCTATATACTTAATAAGGCCGCCTTCAATTTCTGCTTCTTCTTCGGTGAGGCGGGTTTGATGAACTACTGAATCCATCTGGATAATTTCAAAAGATCTAGATTGAGAAACGCTGTTATCCCCGGTAGGAATCACTGACTGATATATTCAGATTATAGACACCGGTCGGAAGTTTCGATACATTAATTCCATGCGTTATACTGACATTTCCGGCTTTTTTATCATAGTCAATACCTGACAATTTTTTAACAATTTTTCCGGTATTGTCCATGATCGTATATTCTCCGGCTATATTTTCATCGCCGGGTTTGTTATATACCTCATAAAAAAAAGTGAGCTGCGAGTTCAATGCTCCGTATCTTCTCCAGGGATTGGGAAATACTTTTTTATCCCCTTTCACGAAAGGCGAGCTATCAACACCATTGCTCACACCGGAAACAAATTCAATCTGGCTGATAGAAAATGTACCGGCATCAAATTCCGGAACAGTAAGATTGAACTTTGCTTCTCCTTTTTTCTGAATTCCCTGTACTGAAACTTTTACCTTAACGTTATAAGTCCCGGGATTCATAAGTTCCGCCCACTGGTCATAAACAACAAGACGGTTAGATTTCGTTGAATCCCGGGGAAGGAGAGCGTTCGTATTCCATTGTTTATCATATACTGTTTTTCCATCCAGTGGATTACTTATTGCTGATTCTATTGTGAATTCTTTCACTGAATCTGTACCTGAAGCATCGCCTGAAATCTGGTCAGAAAAAAACATCAAATAAAACTCTGTATAACTTTTGTTCTCTTTTCCCATAAATGAAGCATAATCAACATAGAACTGCAGATCGCCTTTGCTAACTGCAGGTGAATCCTGTGCATAACAATTAACCGCAGCAATGAAGGCAGTTAAAAGTATAATTATTGGTTTTTTATTATTCTTTAAGTCCACTTAAAGTAATCCCCTTAATGAAATATTTTTGTGCAAAGAAAAATATAATTAATATAGGGAGCACAGCGGTTACAGAACCTGCCATCAGAAGATCCCATTGAGTTAAGTAACGATCTCGGAAGATTGCAAGTCCAAGCTGCACCGTCCTCATGCTCTCCGAATTTATTACAATGAGAGCCCAAATAAAGTCATTAAACACGCCCATAAACGTGAAAATAGCCAGTGTTGCAAGTGCAGGCTTGGAAAGAGGGACAATTATTTTCCTCAGGATGGTTAGTTTACTAGCTCCGTCAATAACCGCGGCTTCTTCCAGCTCCTTCGGTATTGTCATAAAAAATTGCCTGAGAAGAAAAACACCGAACGCTGAAGCAAGACCGGGAACGATCAATGCCTGGTATGAATCCACCCAGCCCAGCCAGTAAAGCACCATAAAACTGGGAATCATAGTAACGTTGTAGGGTATCATCATTGTACCGAGAAAAATAAAGAAGAGTGTATTTCTTCCCCAGAATCTCAGGCGTGCGAAAGCGTATGCCGCCATAGAGCAGGTGATAAGCTGACCAAGAGTAACCAGTAAAGCTACACCTATACTGTTCAGGTAATATCTTGCGAATGGTGCTGCTTCAAATACTTTTATATAATTATCAAAATGTACAACGGAAGGAAACCACTTCGGCGGGTAGACGTAGATTTCACTCATATCCTTCACAGAGGTGAGTATCATCCATATAAATGGAGCTGCGGTGAAGAACGCGAGAATGTAAATAAACAAATGTTCAGATATGTTTTTTACAATAGTAGATTTTTTAGCCATTAACCACCGTACACATAAACTTTATTTTTCATGTATTTAACCTGGGCAAGAGTGAGAAGAAATAGAATTGCAAACAGCACATACGCCGCTGCTGAGGCATAACCCATCTCAAAGAATTTGAACGCGTGCTCATAAACATAGAACACCATTACCTTTGTGGAACCAAGGGGACCGCCCGAGGTTAGCACATACACTATGTCGAATACCTGGAATGAACTGATCATCGACATCACCATAATGAAAAAAGTGGTAGGCGCAAGCAGCGGGATAGTGATATTCTTAAACTTCGACCATTGCCCTGCCCCGTCGATTTCTGCTGCCTCATAGTATTGATCGGGGATTGCCTGCAGACCAGCGGCGAAGAGCACCATATTTATACCGAATGTTTTCCATACACCCATTACTATCAGCGCGAACATTGCAGCTGTAGGATCGTTCAGCCAGTTGACAGGATCAAAACCAAATAAGCCGATAAAATAATTTACGAGTCCGAAGTTCGGATCATAAAGCCAGCGCCAGATAACCGCGGCTGCTACTGGAGAAATAATTACGGGAGCAAAAAACAAGGTGCGCAGAAGTTTTTTTCCGAATATTTTTTTATGCAGTATATAAGCAACAAGCAGGGAGAAGCCCATATTCAAGGGGATCGTTCCTAAAGTATAGTATGCGGTATTCTTCAGAACATTCCAGAATTCTGCGCTTTGAAACATCCTGATGTAATTGTCTAATCCCACAAAAGTCGATTGCCCGCTGAACATATTCCATTTCTGAAAGCTCAGATAGAAAGAAAAGAAAACGGGGAAAAGAATGAATGCGGTGAATATTACGAGAGTTGGAGAAAGGAAAAGGAGAGCTGAGAATAGATCACCTTTTTTATGTTTTGATTTCTTAGGAACAGGCTGTTTCCCGACAGCTGCTGCTTCCAGCACTCTCTCATCCTGTACTTCGGGAGTAGTATTGAACAATTTTGCCTACTTTTGTTTTATTGCCTGATTAGATTTTGCCGCTGCCTCATCGAGGGCTTTTTTAACGTCTACTTTTCCCAGGGTGGCTCTTTCAATTGCCTGGGAGACGTTTTGAGTTACTTCGAGTGCTCCATAATCTATAGAACGCTGAGCCTGTCCTACGTCCATCTGATCAACAAACACTTTAAAATTGGGATTTTCAGTAAGATATTTCTGAAATTCCGGAACATTATGAACAGCGTGTCGAATCGGCAGATATCCTGATTTCATCGCCCAGAATGCCTGAACTTCGGGTTTAATCATCCATTTTAGAAATTTCCAGGCTTCCTTGGGGTGTTTGCTTTGTTTGAATATCGCAAGGTATTCACCGCCTACTACGGTTGCCTGCTTTTTCGGTCCTGCCGGTAAGGGGGCAAATGCCCAGTTCAGGTTTTTAAGCAGATCTTTATACCTGGGCAGATTCCAGGGCCCGTCCATAGCCATCGCAAGTCTCTTTGAAGTGAATGCAACATCGAAATCTGTGGTAAACGAACTTAGATTCTGTTCACGGTACATTTGTTTCCATAGAGTCAGAGCTTCAACTCCCGGCTGTTCATTATACATTACATGCGTTTGAGCCGAATCAATAATGTTTCCTCCAGCCTGCCATAAGTAAGGCATAAACTGCCAGACCATCCAGGGACCCTGCGGTCCTGCCGCAGGGTAAACCGGTACAAAGAATCCTACTTGTTCAAATGTACCGTCGTTATTGTTATCAATCGTTAATTTCTTTGAGTATTCGTGAAGTTCATCCCAGTTTTTTGGGGGGATGTTCAGGATCTAGACCTGCGGCCTTAAACATATCCTTGTTGTAAAGCAGTGCAAGATTAGTAGCTTCCATCGGCATGCTGTAAAGAGTACCTCTCCAGGAAGCAGATTGGCGGAGTGCAGGATAAATGTCTTCAAGATCTTCCTTTGTTATGCCGTCATCTCCGTTTATAAAATCATCCATCTTGTATATAGCATCTGCGTCCACCAGGTTTTCCATAAAATCGGAGTGGAGCCATGAGATATCAGGAGCAGTTTTGCTTTGAATTGCTGTGATTAATTTCTGAATCAGAGCGTCGCCCGTAGGGATATACTGCGCCTTAATAGTTATTCCCGGGTTTTCTTTCTCAAATTTTGCAATAAGTTCATTTAACGCAGGCACAGTTGATGAAACAAAGCTATGCCAGAATATGATCTCAACCTTGCCGTCGGCAGAAGGTTCGTTTTTATCTCCCCCGCAGTTTAATGCGAATAAAGAAATCAATACAGCAGTAAAAATGTATTTTTTCACTTAATCCTCTTTGTTATTAAGGTTGAGCAGGACGCAGTTCCTGCTGGTGACTCCCATTTCCTGGTGAAATTCATTAAAGTCCTTTTTAATGCAAACGTTTGCGCAAATTTCTGAAAGTTATACTTAAAGTAAACTTTCCAACGTAAATGAATTATTATTAGAACTCTCTCCCCACAGGATCAGCTAACCGCTGCCGGACTTACAGTATCTGCAATTTTCTTAACAGAACCCCGGACGATTAATTCAGATTTCAGGACTATTTTTCTAGGGACTATTTTGCCTTTGGACGTAAGGCCATCAATTAGGAGCTTAACGGCAACTTCTCCCATTATTTCCTTCGGTTGTCTTACGGCCGTCAGTGGAGCAAAAAGAAATGGAGCAAAATCAACATCATCAAATGAAACAAGGGAAAGATCATCGGGAATAATTAACTTCTCTTCTGATACCGCCTCCAGTGCGCCAAGCGTAATTAAATCACTTGTAGTAAAAATTGCGGTGGGCGGCTGCTCGAGACCGAGAAGAAATTTTGTTTCAATATAACCGTTTTCTTTTCTGAAATCTTTTCCCACTATATAATTCCTGTTAACTTCAATGCCGCCGTCTTTTAATGCATCAAGGTAGCCTTTTAAACGTGCATTATTTGTATAAGTATCAGGCAGGCCCTGTATAACCGCTATTTTATTGTGCCCCATCGATATCAGGTATTCAGTTGCTTTGTAAGCGCCTGTGTAGTTATCTACCACTACAGAGCTTGTGTCTAGATCATCAAAACTTCTATCAAGGAGTACAAGAGGGACAGAGTCATCCATCAATTTTTTAATGTGTGAAAATGTTGTTCCTACAGGCATTACAATAAAGCCATCCACTCCTTTGCTTATGAGCAGTTCAACCTGCTCAAGCTCTGTTTTTATATCTTCATCGGTATTACAGACTATTAAACTATAGCCTGCCTGGTAAGCATGTGTCTGGATTATCCTGGTAACGTGAGCGAAGAAAGGATTGGAAATATCAGGAACGATAAGTCCTATTGTAAGTGTTTTTTTTAGTCTTAATCCCCGCGCTAACTGGTTTGGTTTGTAATTTAATTTCTTGGCTGCTTTTAGAATCAGAGTTTCTGTTTCTTCACTTATTCTGTACTTCTTTGTCTTGTTGTTCAGAACCCGTGAAACTGTGGAAACAGAAACACCAGCTTTATCTGCAATATCGTTTAATGTTATAGCCATCTAAAATTACAAAATTAGCGCAAACGTTTGCACAGAATCTACAACTTTAAAATATTTATGTCAAGTTTACCCTCCGGGAAGCGTAAAATATTAAATTACGGCGTGTAAAAACGAAGGTGCGATCCCGATACTAAAGAAGAATGACTGATTTTAGAATCCAATATCTCCTTATTGTTAATAAAGGATTGTCCTGCCCTCGGGGTATCTTTAAGCTTTTCGATTACAATATTTTGGCCGTGGTAATAGCGATCAGAAAGTCTAATCTCACATTTTCTGAATAGAGGAATACCGGTAAGATATTCATCAGAAGCAGGACAAACAGGATAAAAACCCAATGCTGAAAATAGATACCAGGCAGAAATTGCACCACAGTCGTCATTACCGGGCAGACCACCAGGCCCAGTATTAAAGCTGCTTTTCATTATTGACGATATTATTTCCCTGGTTTTCTTTTCCTTCCCCGGTATGTAATTAAAGAGGTAAGGATAGAACATTTCGGGTTCATTATTCAGGCTGAAGTAGTCGTGTTCAAAATAGTAATCAAGTTTTTTATAGAACTCTGAGCTCCCGCCGTACAGATCAATCATACCTTCAACATCAAAAGGTATATAAAATGCGTAATCCCGGGCATTTCCCTCAACGTAGCCTGGTCCTCCTGATCCCCCCCAGTCACCCGAACCTTCTGTGCCGGTGGAATCAAAAGGAACAATGAAGTTTCCTTTTTTTGACCTTGGACGAAAAAACCGGGTGCTGTCATCAAAGAGATTTTTATAAAAAGATGACCTTTTAAAAAATAATTCAGAATATTCAGGTTTATTAAGAGCCTCAGAAAATTGTGCAATGGAATAATCTGAGAAGCAGTATTCAAGAGTTGTGGAGACGGGCCCCCAAACCCACCAATCGTCATTCCAGTTTTGTTCAAAAGGGATATAACCGTACTGTAATTGCTCATGATAGCCTGCTCTTACCGGGGGAGCTTTTTCTTCTTTGTTCAGGATTGCAGGTTTTAACATAACAGATAATGCTGACTCAGCATCAAAATCCCTTATGCCCTTTATATAAGTATCAGCAATAACAATATCTGCAGGAGCACCCACCATCATATATGTCTCGTTTCCTGTAAGTTCCCATTTAGGGAGATAGCCATTCTCTTCCGCCATATCGATCATTGTTTTTACAATTTCAGATTCTCTTTCCGGGTAAACCAGGGTTAAGAAAGGGTGAAGAGTTCTGTAGGTATCCCACAACGAAAATACTGAATACCGGTTCCTGTGTTTATAATTACCAATTCCCCCTCTGCCCATCAGCGGATAATCGCCGTTAACATCGCTTATAATATTCGGATGAATGAGGGCATGGTATAAGGCAGTATAAAATATTACTTTATTGCTGTCGTTTGAGTCCTCTACTTTGATTCTTGACAGTTCGTTTTCCCAGGATGCCTCGGCTTCATTCCTTACTTCATTGAAATTTTTGCTTTTAACCTCAGACTCAAGGTTCAGGCGGGCATTCGAAGTACTGACGTATGAGATTCCTGTCTTAAGAAGGAGTTCTTCTCCTTTGCTGAGGTAATAGGTTAGCCAGATGCCGAGGGAAGAGTCAACCGCTGCATTTTTATTGCCGCTCGTAATGTTCCCGTCAAGCCAGGTTCCTTCAGCGAGGGCAGGTTTATCAATTATGGAATAGAAAAAGGTATTCTGCCTGTTTTCCTCACCGCAGAAACCTCCGCTGATATTAAATCCCTGCATTTCAGTCGGAGAAATGATATTTACCCCGCCTCCGCCAGTAATAGCGAGACTAGTGCCCGCATCAAGGAGAAGATTGACTTTCTGATCCCTGTCAGATATGATTTTAATAAGGCCGCAATGCAGAGAGGCAGTACACTCCAGGGTTACCCTGAGCTGAATCCAGATGTACCGAGTAATAACCGGAGGAAGCCTTTTCATCGGAGTAAGTCTGTCTATATTCATCAGGGACAGTTTTTATATCACCTGCATTGACTGTCACTATTAAGCTTCCCAGATCTGCACAGCCTGTCCCGCTCAGATGAGTGTGTCCCACTCCGTAAAAGAACTTTTCAGAATAACGATAGCCGGAGGGAGAGCCAGGGCTGTTATGCGGACTAACAGAGACCATCCCCCAGGGAATGACTGCACCCGGGAAAGCATTTCCCCCATTCGAAGTACCGATAAAAGGATTTACATAGGCAATATTTTGTGCAGACGCAAATTGGGCAATAAGAAGGAGGATGAGTAGAGATTTGATCATAATAAATTTCTCTGAATAAAATATTCTCAAAAATAGTGATCCTTATAGAATATAACACAGTCGGCGGTAATTCAGTTAGAAGTGTTTGTCTTTTCTGCGGGAAGTCCGGAGAAAATTAAAGTACCGGAAGAAAGACCCCCACCTGTTTCCTTGAATGGCAGGATGAGGGACCTAAAAAGAACTTGAAGCGTATGTGAAGCGTATGTGGAGCGTATGTGAAGCGTATGTGAAGCGTATATGGAGCGTATCTGGAGCGTATATTAAAGCCAGGTGACAAGTAGGTTACCGGTAAATAAAACGGCTATGGAACCTTATTTCAAAGCAATATGTGGGGATGAAAAGGGATATAGTGAGACTTCCTGTATGGGTCGGGTTTTGGCGCAAGGAGTCCAATAATTCAACAAATACTTACGTAAGCGGTTACCTATATAATTCCAAGCAACCTGGGTATGAAAGGAGCGATAGTGATGTATAAACTAAACCCCCATGAACCTTCCTTTTAAGGTTTAGGCAGGTTGCCCTAATTATGCTGGAGTAATTGCTGCGAGCAAAATAAGGTGCGGCAACTGTCAGGAATCCGGGCTACTGTCAGGGATCCTGTAAATGTAATTCGATATTAAAAGCAAGAAGAAAAAGGGGAGGAGAAAATTACATTAAAGAAATCCAGAAATTGGATCCTACCGTAACAAATATGAAAAAATAAGTTGCTGACATATTTTCTTTTTTAAAATAATTCCGTAATATGCTTTTCAATCACTCAACAATTATTTTCGACTTGAAGAAATTCTTTACATCATTCATTCTTCTTTTATTCCTGTTTAACATTTTCGGGTTTTATATTCCGTATCTCGTTAAACGAACCGTCATCCGGTCTGAAATGAACCGCTTGCTCGAAGAATCACTCCCTGGTAACCTTATAGTAAAACTTTCCTTTGATTTGAATGCAGAGAAAGATTCACCGGCCTGGGTGAGAGAAGGCAAAGAATTTCGATATAATGATGAAATGTACGACGTATTGAAAAGTGAAATCCACAATGGCAAAGTAACTTATTACTGTGTGAGGGACAGGGATGAAAAAGAACTTGAATCCTCCTTTGAAAAGCTTCTGAAAAAGAACCAGGACAATGAAGGAAAATCCAGGAATATGGCTCAGAAGGAACTAAGTAAGTATTTCCCTGTGGCTAAGATAGTAATCCCATCCGTTCAGAAAGCTAATAATTTTAATATCTGCGTTATCAGTTTTTATAAAAGTCTAAATAAAGAAATACTCTCTCCTCCCCCCGAAGTCTCCTGATTCTTTCCAGATTTATTAATCACAGGTTATACATAAGAAAAAAATGACGGGAAATCTTTCTTCGGAAAGTAATTGATCCGTTTTATCTGATAAGGCGGGATGCTATTGTCCTTACCCGGCGTATGTATAGCCCTTCTACAGTTTTACAATAACTAATAATGAACTTTTAAGAAAGGATTCTGAATATGAAGAATTACTTGTCAATATTCTTCTTCATCATTTTATTTGCTGTTACACAAATAACAGCACAGGTTACTATTACGGGAATTGTGGTTGACAAGCAGTCGCTTGATCCAATAGCAGGAGCCACATTAGCTATTGAAGGATCATCTTTAACTGCAACCACCAATGATTTCGGAAGATTTAAATTCAACACTTCTTCAAATAAGTTTACATTAACCATCAGGCGTATAGGTTACCTAACTAAAGAAGTTTCGGTTACGGATGCCTCGAAACCTCTATATGTTCAACTCTCTCCTTCACCTATTGAACTTTCAGGCGTACAGGTAATTGGCAGTAACCAGATCTTAAGACCGCAGGCTGTAGGTATTTTGACAACGAAAGATCTGCAGCGCGCCAGCGGACTTTCACTTGAAAATTCCATCAACATGGTGCCGGGCGTTTTTATGCAGTCCCGTACACCATGGGGAGGAGCCCGGATAACAATCCGCGGTTATTATCCCAGCACAAGCAGGAATAGTCCTAACAGCAACGGTTTGGGTTACCAGGTATTTCTGAATAATATTCCCATTACTGATGCCACTGGTTCTACAGTGCTGGATGATATTGATTTCGCATCCCTCGGAAATGTTGAAGTTATCAAAGGTCCCTCTTCAAGTATTTACGGAAGCTTTATCGGTGGAACTGTTTTACTGACTTCAACAAGGCCGGCTCCTGATGAAACCAGCGTCCATCAGCAGACTATTGGAGGAAGCAATGGATTATTCAGGTCAACCACATCTGTACAGGGTGCGGGAGTTAATTCAGATTTTACGGTTAACTATGGTCATCAGACATACAAATCATTCCGGCCTCACAGTGCCTCCTGGAAGGATTTTGTGAGGGCTAATGCAGATTTCCAGGCAGGCAGCAGCCAGACGATTTCAACTTATTTTGCTTACAACAAATCTTATGAAGAGCTGGCCGGCGAAATTGATAGTGCCGAGTTCTACGACAGGCAGCCGATAAGCAATGAAGCTTATCTTGAAAACGATTCACATATTAAAGTAAAGAGCTTCCGTATGGGAGTAACTGATTTCTACCGCTTTAATGAACAGATAAGTAACCAGACTACTTTGTTCGGATCAGGAAGAACTTCAAATCAACCTTTTGCACATGGATTTACTGATGTTACACAATATAATTATGGGGCAAGAACTGCATTCAATTTTGTTACACAGGGTGAGGATATTGGAGTTAACGGTACGATAGGAGGAATGATTCAGGAATCCAATTTAACAAGCAACGGTGTATTTGTGGTTCCCCTTCCAACACCTCCACGTCCCCAGAGACCAAGTGCATCAGAAAACTATGCGTTGAATTATTATCTGTTTACAGAATGGAACTTTGCTTTACCCATGGATTTTAACATCACAGCGGGTGCAAGTTTGAATAAGAATGAATTTGGTATAATGAATATGCTTAAGAATAATCAGCTGAACGATACCACGAGTTTAACAGTAAAAGCTTTTGAGCCCGCGTTTACTCCAAGGATCGCTTTTTCAAAAGTGTTTAATGAAGAAGCATCAGTTTATGTAAGTGTAAGTACAGGGTATACTCCCCCGCTGCTTGGTGACGCAACTGCAAATGATGGTACAGTGAACACCAACCTGAAACCCGAAAAAGCAGTTCAGTATGAAATTGGAAGCAAGGGAAACCTGTTTGACGGCAAACTTGCGTACCAGGTGGCGTTATTCGATCTTGAAAATACTAATAAGCTGGTACAGGAGACGTCTAACTCAGTCACTTTCACCACAAATGCAGGCAAGCAGCAGAACAGAGGTGCAGAAGTCTCTTTGAGTTATATGATTCTTAATGATCCAACAGAAGTTGTTTCTATGCTGCGTCCATGGGCTTCTTATACGTATTCAGATTTCAAGTATAAGGAATTCAAAAGTGATAACAATAATGCTGCAGGTACAGTTGATTTCTCAGGCAACAAGGTTGCCCGCGTTCCTGATAATATGATAAATGCCGGGGTAGATCTCGGGACAAATTTCGGATTATACTTCTACGGCACCTACCAGTATGTTGATAAGGCACCGGTGACCTTTGATAACAGTACATATGTGAAATCCTATAGTCTGGTTAATGCAAAGATCGGCTACCAGAGAATGCTGGGTGAGCATTTCACGTTTGACCTTTCGGTAGGAGGAGATAACCTGACAAATAGCACCTATTATTCATTCCTGTTTACCGGACCGGATATAACAGGACTTGCTCTGCCTAAAGACGGAGGGCATGGCGACGGTTATATAATACCGGCACCGTATAAAGCAGCTTATTACGGAAATCTTTCTCTGTCTTATACATTCTAAATTGCGGGGATGGGAAGTGGGGGAGGTTTTGGGGGTGGCGTTACGAGGCTACTGATGTTTCGCCGCGATGCGGCTAGGGATGGTATTGCGAGGCTACTAGCGTTTCGCCGCGATGCGGCTATAGCGGCAATAGGAATCGATTGACGTTATGCGGGTATTGCGGTGATGGGAAGCGGGGGAGGTTTTTTTGGGGGTGGCGTTGCGAGGCTACTGATGTTTCGCCGCGATGCGGCTAGGGGTGACAATACGAGGCTATTAATATTTCGCCGTTATGCGGCCAGGAGCTTTTATAAATGAAAATTATTTTTATACTGATAGTCATTGCTTCTGCATTCACTTTTATGAATGCACAGACAATAAAAGTTGTCGATCAAAAAGAAAATTTCCCTTTAAACTATGTGGTAATAACAGGCGACAATCCGCAAACGAGCGCCATTACAAATTCAAAAGGTGAAGCACCATTCTTTCCTTTTAAGAATTCATCTTCATTAACCTTTCAGCTTACAGGGTATGAAAAACTTACAGTCTCCCTTGATTCCCTGCAGCGGGAAGATTTCAAAATTGGTCTGAGCAAAAAGAACTATACTCTTGGTGAAGTCCTAGTTCTTGGAAGAAACCCTAATGCTGAAGTTTCCAAAACAATCGGGAAGGTTGACGTACTCGGATTTAATTATATACGCAGAACCAACGATATGTATCTCGATAGAATTATTAACCTCGTTCCCGGGGTAAAAATGGAAACACGAAGTTCCACATCTCAATCTCACATACTTATTAGGGGAGTCGGCGGAAAGTCACGATTCGGAATCAGGGATGTTAAGGTATATTACGACGGAATACCGCTTACAGATGCTGACGGAACTACCAGCATTGATAATATTGATTTCACAAGCCTGGGAAAGATTGAAGTTATTAAAGGCTCTTCATCAGGTATTTATGGAAGTCCAATCGGAGGCACAGTTAATCTTTTCACAAAAAGAGCCCATTACCAGGAAAAAGATCTTAACGAGATAATCACCGCAGGGTCTGACGGTCTTTTGAGATCAACCTTTAATTTCAGGGCAGGTACGGACAAACTGAACTTCTTTACCAATTACAGCTACCAGAATTATGACGGCTACAGGGAACATTCACACTCAAAGAAACAGCTTTTTACCTTCGGAGGTGATTTTTTTGTGAGTGAATCGCAAACGCTTTCTTTCCTTGCGAACTATGCCTATATAAACGATGAATTCCCGGGAGAGCTTGACAGCATTGATTTTATTAATCGCCCTGAAACGGCTAACCAGGCATATATCGATAAAAATATCGGGCTTCACAGCAAATCATTTCTTCTCGGGGTCACAAACATTTTTAAGATCACTGAATCCTTCGAAAATACAACGAGTATTCTTATGGGACATACGTTCAATGAATCACCCATCGAACCTTTTTATAACAGGAACGATATGGATAAACAGGGAGCAAGGACCCTGTTTTCGTATAATACTTCTCTTGGTGATTATAAAACCACGTTTGCTTTCGGTGGTGAGGTTATACGCAACTTCAATGTTGAAAGACATTATGCAATATCCCCAGACGGTGTACCCGGTATGATAATTTTAGACAGGGAACTTGACTTGAAACATTTTAACCTGTTCCTGCAGGGAACAATAAACTTCGGAGCCTCCACGGTTCTTACTGCCAGCAGCGGATTAAGTACGGCAGAGTACAACGTACGAGATAACCTAAGGACAGATAGTATAGACTTCTCTCTTTCGAGAGAGATGAAGGCAGCTTTAAGTCCCGGTGTACTACTCAGACACTATCTTTCAGAAAAGATCAGTTTATATGCCCAGATTAACACTGGCTTTTCACCTCCGACGGTTTCAGAAATATCATTGAGCAACGGAAGCGTTAATGCTGATCTGAAGCCTGAAAGAAGTCTGAATTATGAAGCAGGGTCAGACGGAGATTTATTTGATGATCAGGTGCATTATGAATTAAGTCTGTTTTACCTTAACCTGTTTGATTCCTTTATTCCGCAGACTGATCAAAGCGGATTCACCAGGTTTGTAAACGCCGGCAAGTCAACTAACAAGGGTGCCGAAGTGCTGTTGTCCTATAAACTGCTTGAAGACAGAAAAGGTTTGGTCAGCCTTATCCGCCCGTTTATTACTTATTCATACAACGATTTTAGGTTCAAGGAGTATACACTTAACGGCACTGACTATTCAGGGAATGATTTACCGGGTATACCGCACAGTCTCTTTAATGCGGGACTGGATGTCACTTCATCAACAGGGTTATATCTTTATCTAACTTATGATTATACAGGTGAAAGGCCTCTGAAGGATGACAATACGGCTTATATGGCAGCTTACTATGTACTTGATGCTAAGATTGGATTCAGAAGGCGCCTGGCAGATGTTTTTACATTACAGGTATATGCTGGTGTTAATAATCCCACAGGAGAAAGCTATTCACCGATTATAGCTGTTAACCAGAGATCGAGGTCGGAAAGAGGATTGCCTGTCTATTTTAATCCGGCACCTAAGGCAAACTATTATGGAGCCATCAACTTTGAATATCATTTCTGAGATACTTTTCGCTCCACATAAATCCGGGCGGGTTTGAGAACTAATGCCTCCTCTCCCGCCCGGCATTTTAATTTATTTTATCAAGATCATTTTTTTCACTGAAGAAAATTTATGTAACCCATCGGCCGAAGCAGCTTCAATTTTATACAGGTAAAGTCCTGAAGGATAATTCAGTGCATTCCAGCTGACAGAATAAGATCCTGCAGTCTTCATTCCGTTCAGCATTACCGCCACCGACTCACCCAAGGCATTATAGATAGTAACTTTTACGTGACTATCGTACGGTAGAGCAAAATTGATTGTAGTTACAGGGTTGAACGGATTTGGAAAATTCTGCGATAAATTATATTTCACCGGAGAGTTCATATAATCAACTTCAATTGTACTACTGTATTCAGACGTTCCATTAAGGTCAACCTGTTTCAGGCGGTAATAATTTTTTCCGGCTGAAGGTTTGGTATCGCTGAATGAATATGACCTTGGTGAAGTTGTGGTACCGGAACCACCCACAAAACCAAGCGAACGCCAGCCGCCAGCTGATAAACGTTCAACATTAAATCCGCTGTTGTTTGTTTCGGTTGCAGTACTCCAGGTCAGTTGAACTGCCGAACCATTAACTTTTCCTGTGAAAGAAACCATTTCAACCGGAACGATATCACCTTTTCGGAGGATCATACCATTCTCGCCTACAGCATAACCGGTATTCGCATCGGTAAGATATAAACCTCTTACCATTGCTCCAGTATTACTCTCATCCGGCTCCCAGGTTGCCCCGCCGTCTGTTGTATGCATTATTACGCCATTTAGTCCTCCCGTAACGCCATTATCAGCATCAGCAAATGAAACGCTGTTAAGGAACATTATTGTGTTGCTGTTCTGTTGAACCCAGCTTATTCCGCCATCAGTAGTTTTGATAACCAGCCCTACAACTGCAGGATAAGGGGTTGAACCAACCGCATAACCTGTATTTGCATCAATGAAAGTAACGCCATAGAGTGAACCGTTAGTTCCTGAGGTTTGCGCAACCCAGGTTGCTCCTCCGTTAATAGTTCTTAATACAGTGCCTGAGTTTCCCACAGCAATACCATGGTCGGCGTCTGAAAAAGAAACTCCCCAAAGTGCAACAGTTGTTCCGCTATTCTGGGGGGTCCATGTTGCGCCTCCGTCTGTGGTTCTCAAGATAACGCCTGCCTGACCAACTGCATTTCCATTATTTACATCACCGAAAGAAACACTATTAAGATTTTCGGAAGTGCCGCTAACCTGGTTGTTCCAGGTTAATCCGCCGTCTGTGGTCCTGATAATTATTCCTGACATTCCCACGGCAACAGCAGTATTAACCTCTTTATAAGAGATTCCATAGAGTTCATCGGCTACACCGCTTACACGACTTACCCAGTTTAGTCCGCCGTTTGTTGTTGTAAGTACAACTCCGCCTGTACCAACAGCTATTCCATTCAGGTCATCTGCAAATGCAACGGAAGTCATCGCCTGGTCAGATACTCCCTGGAGCTCATTCTCCCAGGATGTACCGCCGTTTGTTGTTCTGTAAAGCATACCGCTATACCCAACAGCCACAGCGCTGTTTGCTGAGGTCATAGCAACGAAATTAAGATCATTCCAGGTACCGATGCTGTAAGGTGTCCAGTTTGCTCCGCCGTCTGAAGTACTTATAATTACCGCACCTGAAACTACAGCAGTTCCGTGGTCAGCATCAAAGAATGAAACAGAGTAAACATAATCCCATGGATTCAGTCCTGCGTTCTGAGGGGTCCAGGTAGTGCCCCCATCAGTTGTTCTTAGAATCGTACCGTCCTGACCTGCCACTGTTCCGGTATTAGCGTCGGTAAAGCAGACGTCATGAAGAAGACTTGATACACCACTGGTTTGGGGCGTCCATGTATCTCCGCCGTTATTAGTTTTTAAGATGATGCCATTGCTGCCTACTATAGTACCGTTATTTACATCTGTAAAATCAACTCCCCAAAGGTCGTCTGTAGTACCGCTGGTTTGAGGTGTCCAGTTAACGCCGCCGTTTGTTGTTCTTAAAACGGCACCATTATTTGCCACTATTGTACCGTGATCTGCGTCTGAGAAAGAAACAGAGTGGAGCTGATAATTGGTTCCTGTTTCCTGAGGAAACCAGACTGCTCCGCCGTCCGTTGTTCTAACAACCTTACCATTTAATCCCACTGCTGTTCCGATATTTCCATCAACAAAGGAAACACTGTTAAGAGGAATGGTTAAGCCAGACTGCTGGCTAACCCAGGTTGCGCCTCCGTCCGTGGTTCTTATAATTGCACCATTGTCACCCACAGCCAGACCGTTTTCAGCATCCGTGAAAGAAACACAGCTAAGCGTATTTCCCTGCGGCAGGGGGTTCTGCCAGTACCATTGTGCATCAGCGGAACCCGGGCTTAAAAATAAATAAGCCATTAAAAAGGCAGCTGTGCGTAGTAATTTGTAAACCATAAAGATCCTTTTGTTAAGATTTTGTGTTGAATTTAATTATTTATTGTTTTTTTGAATGTTTCCACATTAATACCATCAGCCCAATAGCTTTCAAACATTTTCTTTAATGCAGCAGCATAACCGGGATGATCTACATACATACTGGTTATGTTCGGCTTTAAAGAAATTCTGTCATTCAGGGCAAACATTACTAATGCTTCATCGCTTATTACAAGTTTCATCGGAAGCTTTTCTATCAGCCTGGCTTCTTCACCTATTTCCTGGTAGATCTCCACTGATTTTACCAGGCTTTCAAGCTCTTCCTGTGTTAGACCCCCGTATTCATAAAGTCCTTTTACAATAATATTCTGTTTCCGGAATACCTCCTTTTCCTGTTCGATATTATCCTCAAGAGCAGGTGTAGTATAAGGCGGTTTTGTGAACACGAGTAATTCCTGTTTAGTATTCTGCTGTATTGTAACCCACCTCTCCCCTATCTGCCTGATGTCTGTAAGCATTTCAATATAATCGAAAGGTTCCAGGTTATCGGCACTGTCCTTATGTAAGGAAACCAATTCTTTTTCAAGCAGGCCGGCAGCTTTTTTCTTCATTTCTATATCGAACTTCTGCTTCTCCTCAAACTCTATTTTCTTCTGTTCAACACTCTCTTCATAGTTTGTTATAATATTTTTCAGAGCGATTTGAGGATCGATGCTGCGGTACATTTTATTTCCATTCCTGCTGCTCTCGGTAACAATACCTTTATGAACGAGGTTCTGCAGGATTTCATAGATCTTCGTTCTGGTAATGGTAGTCATCTTAGTAAGTTCCGGGGCGGTGAATTCTTTTCTCTGAAGTAAGGCTATGTATACTTCAGCTTCCCGTTTGGTAAGTCCTATCTGCTGTAGTTTTGTACTGAGTTCCATAATCCTCTTTTCAGGCTAATTTGGGCTCTTTATTGTATCCCTTCTATAAAGGGATACAGAAACTTAGAAATATACTTTTAAAGTTGCAACAGCCTGATGATCAAATTATTCAGTAATTAAGTGGTAAAATGACGGAGATACCATTTTTTGTGATTAATGAAAGAATTCTTACGAAGTTTTGACATTTTTTTGACAACTGCCTGCTTTTAATGCCTTAGGTTGCCCACAAAGGAAAAGATTTCATCATACAAAAACTTAAGAGGTGTTAAATGTTAAGGATTCGTTACTACATTATTTTCATTTTCAGTCTCATTGCATTAAACGCATTTGCCCAAACCGAAATAACTATACTACATGTTAACGACTCACATTCAACCCTGGCTCCCGTAGGACCACGCGATCAAAACCTTGAGGGAACGCTGGGGGGAATAGCGCGTGCAGCTTCACTTATCGGTTACGAAAGGAGCATCGATCCTGATCTGCTTCTGCTCCATGCCGGGGATATATCCATCGGCGACCTTTTTTTCAACATGTATTTCCAGGCCGCTGAGCTAAGCTGGATGGGTATGATAGGGTTTGACGCTATGGCTGTAGGGAACCACGAATTCGATCTTACACCTGACGCACTACTGGGATCATTACAGAATGTATTCCCTTCACCTTCAGACGCATTTCCACTGCTCGGGGCAAATATAGATGCCTCAGCGATTCCGGATCTTGATCAATACATTTACGACTATACAGTAAAAGAAATTGGTTCTGTAAAGGTTGGTATATTCGGACTGATAACACCATCAACGAATATACTTTCGCAGCCATCTCCCGTTGTAATTGAAGATGACATCGAACAAATTATGAACATCGCAGGGACTACCGCCTATATCCTCCGCAATGTTGAAAGTTGTGATGTTGTAATTCTCCTTTCACACCTGGGAGTACAATTTGATATGGCGGTTGCTTCGATGGTTCCGGGAATTGACGTCATTATTGGAGGTCACGACCACTACAAGTATGACACACCCCTTGCCGTTCCCAATCCTCTAGGTGGAACCACCTGGGTTGCCCAGGCAGGATCGAACTATTTGTATGTGGGCAAAATGCGGTTAGCCGTTGACGGAGGGAATGTTAGTCTTCTTGATTATTCACTAATCCCTGTTGACCAAAATATTCCCGAAGATCCATCTGTAAAAGCGATGGTCAATTCAATGCTCGCTGAGATTGAATCCTTCTACCAAACTCCATTTTTCACACAGCCGTTTGGCTATGCTGATGGATTTTTTGCAAGAGAACCTTCGGATCTATTTAAATTAGGTGCTCACGACACACCTGCAGGAAACCTCGCGGCAGATGCATTCAGGACGTATACAGGAACAGACCTGTCGATTCACGCATGCGGTTCAACAGGATTCCCACTTTGGGAAGGAACCTTCACACTTTCCGATATATTCAGAGTAAATGGATATGGGTTTAATACAGTAAATACTCTCGGATTTCAGCTAGCCACATTCAATATGACCGGTCAGGCAATCTGGATGGGATTAGAATTCGGTTTAAGTCAAATTGAAACCGGTTCGGATTACTTATTACAGGTTTCCGGATTAGAATACCAATACGATGCAGGCAAACCAGCAGGAGAAAGAGTTGTTTCCGTAACTGTGAACGGGCAGCCAATTGACCCGGCCGCAGTCTTTTCCGTGACCGCCAGCGAGATGGTAATTAGTATCCTCGATTTTACAGGTATTCCATATAGTGACCCGAACATACTTACCGGGGTTACAGAGTTTGATGCCGCATCCGCTTATGTAACGTCGCTAAATAATTTTATCCATCCCAAAAATATCGGGAGAATAATCAACGTGGGCAACCGTCTTACTGCGGATAGAATTAAATCAGATGGCTGGTTTAATTCTGAGCCCGGGGCATTTATTGCAAACCCGGGTGTGACAGGGAAATTAAATTTCAATATGAACATCCACGATATCAATCACCCGAATTCGTCCCGTGGAGTTGTAAAAATTAAATTACCTGCCGGTGGAATAAACCTTACAGGTAATACCCTTGAATGCCTTGTAATTGAAGACCACATTATCACTGTAAGAGGTGAGGGGAAAAATACAGGGAATGGCAGCTTTGGTTTTCTGATAACCGCAGTTGACGGCGGAAGTGAGGGGGACCTTATAAAGGTTACCATCTGGGATAAACTTGACGGAGACAGAATTGTTTATGACAATCTGGCAATGAACCCGATTGAAGGCGGGTATATTAATATTTTTGATACTCCCCTGGCAAAAGCAAATGATGAAACTATTCTGCCGGAGGAATTCAAATTAGAACAGAATTACCCAAACCCATTTAACCCTTCCACCACGATAAGATACAATGTTCCTGAGGAGAATTTTGTAACCCTTAAGATTTACGATATCCTGGGGAATGAGATAGCAAACCTAGTAAACGAAAAGAAAGGGGCCGGCAGCTATACAGTTAACTTCAATGCTTCACAATATGTAAGCGGGGTATACATCTGCGCACTAAGGGCGGGTAACCATACCCAAACAATGAAAATGTTACTCGCTAAGTAAGGGGCACTTAATAGAGGCTGTCTCATCGGATAATCAGATTCCGGAATAAATTCGGAATGACACTTATGAGACAGCCTCTTTTGTTTCCGTTCTGTATCACACCTGAGCCAAAGCTAAAATAATAAAATAAATTAGGGGGAGTGTGTATCTGCCCTCCATGGGAAAACCCTTAGATTCAGGAACATTTTTTTACAATTCTATGACATTTGTTCTTAAAAATCTAATTATCCTATATCCGGGATAAATATTATATCCCGAAATATAAAAGTGGAGAATGGGAATGAATCCAAAGAGGATAACAAATGAGAACACAAGCCTTTCTTTCAATAGTATTATATATCTTAATCCTTCAATATTCCGTTGAAGCACAGGATAGTGTTGAAGTTACTATCCTTTGTCCCCAAATAGGGCCCTTCATTGAATTGAGCGAGCGAAATTATTATAGAATATTTTCAACTGACGTCAATTTCCAGTTAGCTTACATACTCAGAGACTCTGATAAGGTCTATTCTGCAAGAATTATATTCGGGGATGAAACAGGATCGAAGGAAAGAAAAGTTGATCTAAAGGAAGTAAGTCTTTTTAACATAGCAGAGAGGCTCACTAATTTCGAAAAGATCAAGACGGGTGAATATACTGTAGGAGAGAATCCAGCCCGGCTTTCATATGTCTGGGTTAAAAAAGAAGAAATAAACAAAAAGATAAAAAAAGAGCAGAAGCTCCAAAGTAATTTTATGCTGACAAACAACACCGGGAATGATTACGAGAAATTCTTTTTCCATTACCCCAGGTTTGGTATTAGTCTTGGTCCATCATTTACCGATTTTAATTTTGATGAAATAGCCAGCCTGACAAACGAAGTAGATAAATACTTCAATGAGAGGGGTTATGCAGTTTCTCCCCAAAAAGATTTTGATTATAAGCTCGGATCCGTCTTCAGAATTAAAGGACTTTTTGAAATTACCGCTGAGATGTCCGCTGCTCTAATGATCGAGTATAATTTATCCAATTCTAAAATTGAATACCAGGCTATGACATTAATGGCGATGTACCGTTTTACCAGCCTGATTGACAATTTTGCTCCATATGCCGGACTAGGCTATACCAGGAACAATTTTCTTGTAACTATAGATTATGGCAAAGCTTCAGTTGATTCGCTGGGAGGAATGCTAGAATCTGTTACGGTCGATGGGGAAACAGCCGGATTAATCACCGAAGCTGGAATTATTGCATCCTTAGGAAATACCTTCTGTCATAGGAATCGCTGCTGATTTCTATTTCCTAACGACTTACAAATATATTGAGCCCAATTCCGGTTTTAGTTCTGAAATTAAGCCCGGAAATTTCAGTGCAGGATTTTTCATAAATCTTATGTTTTAGAAAGAAGGTACAGTCATGACATATCTAAATTATATATCCGGTATTATAACAACACTTCTTATTGCAGGGTGTTACTACAGTGAAAGCATAAAAACCAGTGACGAGTTTAGAAATAAAGCTAACTCAGAAGAAATCCGACTTTTGACAGTTGATTCCACAAAATATTTTTTGCAAGAAGCGGCATTGCTTGACTCTATAATAAGGGGTACAGGCACAGCTGAAAAGGCAGGGATAACCAAAGAATTTAACGGCGACATTAATCTTTCTGATGTTCTATATATTCAGGCAAATGAATCCAGTTTCTTTGGAACTATTGCCGTCCTTGGTGTTGTAGGATATTTAGCGATATCCTCAGCCTCAATTCTAAAAGATAACGCAGATGGCGCAAGAGTAAATATAATATATCCTATTAGCGGCAGTCCTTCCTGCCCTATTATTTATAGTAAAGCCAATTCTGAATATATTCCTGAAGGAGAAGCTATCCCGATATCCCTGGGCAAGAAATTTGAAACAGAAACGACCAATTTTCTTTCTCATACACAAGCAGGCAAAAAAGAAATTGAAATAAGGATTGCAAATGAGAGGCCTGAGACTCATTATATAAATTCTGTACGGTTGTTAAAATTCAACTGCATTCCTGGAACCAGACCGGTTGCGGATGAATATAATAAAGTCTGGCCTGTCACAAATCCCGAATTTCCTCTTTATGCAGAAGATCTGAATAAGCATTCGATTACTCCAACCATAATAGATAACGATGGTAATTATTGGAACTCAGATTTATCTACAGCCGTTCCTTCAGGTACCTATAGGGATGAGATAGTAGTCACTTTCAGAAACGAAAAAGCTCAGAATTCAGCCTCACTTATAGTTAAAGCTATTAATACCCGGATCAGTGACGTTCTTTTCAGCAGGATCTATGAATTTTTAGGAGACGATATACTTGATTTTATTTTTGCGATGGAAAATGATCCAGAGATGATTGCTTTAATGAATAAATGGTTTGAAGAAGCGGCGTTAAAAGCTTCTGTGTGGAACGGCAACGACTGGATATATGCAGGAAAAATTTACCCGGAAGCAACACAACTGTCTTTTGAAAGACTGATAAGGTTTAACTTAAAGGATATAAATTCAGGGGAACTTAGAATCAAACTTGAATGTATGTCGGATGTTTGGAAAATTGATGCCTTATCGATCGACTATTCCGACGTCCAATCAATGGAAGCAGCCGAAGTGCCTTTGCAAACAGGCGAAGTTTCGGGCCAAAGAATTGAAGATAAAATATTGAAGAGAGACGGCAATTACCAGGTACTTTTACCTGGTGATAAAATCGACTTAAAGTTCTACGACGAATATTCGACACAGAACTCACGCTACTTTTTAAATGTAGCGGGTTATCTATATGAATGGTATGTGAAAAAGCCGAATACAAACGAAAATTTCCTGTCCTTTATGCCTCAGGGAATTTCCCGTCTTGATTTTTTAAAGTTGATGCTGAACAATAAAGAATTGCTTCTGTACCCAATGTATTATGAGTGGGGAAAAGAAAAGGAAAAATATAATTAGAAGATGTTTCATAAGTAAGCATTATCACTATTTTTTATAGCTATTTTAAATTTTAGTCTGCTGTGAGTAAATTAGCGGGAATAGATTAAAAATCAAAAAGGATTATTTTTATGCAGGCAAAAAGTACATATACTGTAAAAAAATGGGAGGAGAAACCCCTCGACCAGGTAGCTACGGAAATGAAGATGACCAGGGCAACGGTTGAATATGAAATGCAGGGAGAAATTGACGGAAAGGCACAGGTGGAATACCTGATGTTTTATAAACATTTCGATGAGAAGGACCAGCATGCTTCATCAGCAGTTTACGTCGGTTTAATAATGTTCAAAGGGAAGGTCAATGGCAGCGAAGGCAGTTTTGTTTTTGAAGATAACGGAACGTTTGAAAAAGGTGGAGCAAATTCAACGCTGAAGATAATTGCGGGTTCAGGGACCGGAGATTTAAAAGGTATTCAAGGTACAGGCAAATACAGCGCTGATAAAAACGGTGCTAAGATTGAATTAGACTATAATCTGTAAAGTATTTTTGAATATTATAATCCTTTGATTAACCCGCTTTAAGTTAAAAGATGATTTAACTAATTAGGGAAGCTTTTTCTTTTCTACCGGAAACAAACCGGAAGTTCTTTTTTCCATTTCGGCAGCGATAACCTGTCCATCTTCTCCCTGTTTTTTAAGTTCATTTATAATACTATGGTAACTTTCAGCGTCTCTGTCCTGGCTCAATTTAAAAACGTTATCCATCTTGATTATCTCAACTTCAAAAGCGGCGATAGCGTTCAATAGTTTATTTCTGTACTCCGCAGAAAGATTATCGAAAATTGTTGTTGACTGCTGATTGTAGTTTTCGAAATGTAGAGAGGTTTTCCTCAGTATATTTTCCAGTTCTGAGTTACCCAGAAAACGAATAATCCCGTTTACATGTACACTCATATAATTCCAGGTAGAAGCCGTATGAGGATTGCTGTACAATGTACCGCTTACATAAGTATGATTACCTGTGAAAATCACAAGTACATTATCATTGTGTAAAAAGGCTTTATGATGATCAGTATTCTTCATTATATGCCCTCTCAGAACTTTCCTGCCATAATGCTCTTCAATAAATACCGGGACCTGTGTAGCAACAGGTTTGTTTTCGTGACTGCAGCCCGTCAAAAATGCAAATGGGTGCCGGTTAATAAATTCCCTGATGACTTCAGGATCTTTTTCTTTATGATAGGGCAGGTTATACATATAATTTTGAACCTAATATTGGATATATTTTATGATGAACAGAAGGAAAGACCAATCAGCTCCGGTGCACAATAATAGTGAATTTTAAATGTATAAACTATGGAATAATTGTAATTAAAGAGACCTTTTTAATTAATCGAATGTTCAGAACAAAAAATGATAAGCCGGAAAAAATAATTTTGTTTTTAAATATTCAGGATTATATTTGCAATAGTTCTTACAAATACTAGTCGTGATTTACAGCGAATTGCAGCGACATAAAATAAAATGCTAAACAGCTCTTAAAGGTTTTACCCGTTGTTTAGCTTGCCTGCCGGCAATAAAGCACGGGTTTTTTTGTGCCATATCTGCTTTTCCTGAAAATCTAACCGTCGTCATTTGCGACATATTGCAGCGACGTTCCCGCACGGGCGGGATGGATCTAAACGATCCAAAATCAAATGCTAAAAAGTCAGGCAAATTTTTATTCCCCGTCTTTTTAGCCTGCTTCGAGCAGAAAGAAGACGGGTTTTTTTATTAATTATTTACAAGAAAGGATCTTTATGAACGAGTCGACAAAAATACTTCAATCAATTCCTGTTGATCCGCTGACAGGTTCAATTGCTGTTCCTATATACCAGACATCAACATATGTTCAGGAAGCGCCGAACATAAACAAAGGATTTGATTATACCAGGACTAACAATCCCACAAGGAAGATCTTCGAGGAGATTGCGGCCAGACTTGAGAACGGAAGATACGGGCTTGCATTTTCCAGTGGACTTGCAGCAATTGATTGCGTAATAAAGCTTCTGAACGCAGGAGACGAAATTATTGCTGTGGATGATATTTACGGTGGAGCGTACAGACTGTTTACCACAGTGTACAACAGGTTTGGTATAAAAGTAAAGTTTATTGATACAACCGATCCGGAAAACGTAAGGGAAGCAATAACAAAGGACACCAGGCTGATATGGCTTGAGAGTCCAACTAACCCGTTATTAAAAATATCCGACATCAAAGAAATATCCCGGATAGCGAAAGAGAACCAACTACTTGTGTGTGTGGACAATACATTTGCGACTCCGATAATTCAGAAACCGCTTGATTTTGGAGCAGACATTGTACTTCACAGCGCAACAAAATACATCGGTGGACATACGGATGTTCTGGCAGGAGTTGTAATTACCGATTCACAGGAACTTGGTGAAAGGCTTAAGTACATTCAAAATGCTACAGGAGGAGTACTTTCACCTTTTGACAGCTGGTTGTTAATAAGGAGCATTGAAACTTTGCAGATGAGAGTTGAGAAACATTCACATAATGCTCTAAAGGCAGCAGAGTTCCTGGAAAACACAGAAGGGATAAAAAATCTTCACTATCCCGGGTTAAAGAATCATCCTGGTTATGAAGTTGCGCTCAGGCAGCAGAAACTTCCCGGTGCCATAATATCATTTTCGCTTGAAGAAGACACCGAGGAAAATGCGATAAAGTTCGTTACCTCAACCCGGCTATTTAAGCTGGCTGAAAGTCTGGGTGGTGCAAAAAGTCTGATTTGCCATCCCCCCACAATGACGCATAAATCTGTTCCAAGGGAAATAAGACTTCGGTCTGGAATTAACGACAGCCTGATCAGGTTATCCGTGGGACTAGAAGATGCTGAAGATCTGATAGAAGACCTCAGCGAGGCACTTGTAAAAGTAAACAGGAATAATATCGTCCTGAATCAATAAAAAATTAAATATGGAAATATTAAAAATGAAACAGAATAAAATGAAGATAGGACTTTTCGGATTCGGCTGTGTAGGGAAAGGGCTTTATTCGGTTCTTGAGAAGACAAGAGGTTTAAAGGTTGAGCTAGCGGGAATCTGTGTAAAAGACAGAGAAAAACACAGAACTATAGATAACAAGCACTTCACTTTTGAAAAAGATGAACTGCTGGAAAATCCCGAAACAAACGTGATAGTAGAGGCAACGGACGACGCTGATGCAGCTTTCGATATTATATCAGCAGCGCTTAAAAAAGGCAAACCTGCAGTTACCGCCAATAAAAAAATGGTTGCAGAACGGCTTAGTGAGCTGCAGAATCTTCAGGAAAAATATAAGACTCCCCTCTTATATGAGGCCGCCTGCTGTGCAAGCATTCCTCTGATAAGGAACTTTGAAGAGTACTACGATAATGATGTTATACAATCATTCAGCGGCATAATGAACGGCACGACGAACTACATATTAACCGATATATTCAGGAACAAAAAAACATACAGTGAAGCCCTTGGATACGCACAGCTTCATGGATACACGGAAAGTGATCCTTGTCTGGATATAGAAGGATATGATTCCAGGTATAAGCTAAGCATACTTCTTACACATGCCTTCGGATTAACCGCAGACCCCGCCCGTATTTTCAATCTTGGTATTCAAAGAATAAATGATTTTGATATAAAGTTTGCCCGGGAAAAAGGGGGAAAAATAAAACTGATTGCGAGGGCACAGAAGTTAAGCACAGGGAATATCGCAGCATTTGTAATGCCTGAACTTGTATATGAAAACGATGAACTTTTTACAGTAGAGGGAGTTGATAACGGGATAGTAACCGAAAACCATTTTGCGGACAGGAACATATTTATAGGCAAAGGTGCCGGCGCTTTACCGACAGCGGCAGCGCTGCTTTCGGATCTTTCGGCTTTAACTTATAACTACAAATACGAATATAAGAAAAAGAGACAGGCAAATGGAAGCAGTATAACTGATGATTTTTTTGCGGAAGTTTATGTGAGGTCAGACCGCGAGCGGGATATCAGTCCCACCGAATTTGAAGAATTATACGAACGATATGAATCAAAAAAGTATAGATATATTACAGGAAAAATAAGATTCTCAAAACTCATCAGCTCTGACTGGATAAAAAATAAAAATGTGAACGCCATATTACTAAACAACAGGATCTGTGCATAAAAGTGGAGCGATTTCACCTTTTCTTGCGCGGCGGCTCAACTTTCGCGGGCGTTAAATCAACATCAATTTTTTCAGGAAGAAGATTGTACATTGAACCCGTAAACATATCAATCGTCATTCCGGGGATGAATGCGTTTAGCGCGTTACCCCAAAACCAGAAAGATAATTTCCTTGTAAGCTGTGTTTCATAAACATCATATCCATCCAACTGGAACCTGATAACATGGTTTGAACCGCGATCCACATTTACAACCTGCGGCGATGTACCAAATTTTTTGCCGTCAACCATAATACTTGCATTAGGGGGATTCGATTTCAGCTCAACTTCCTGAGTTGTTGAATGCATTACGATCGCACAAGAACTAAGTACAAATAAGCAGATTACGGCCGGTATTAAAACGATAATTCTTGACATAATTAAATTCCATTACTATAAGTATTATCGTAATATTTTCCGTAAAGTTGAGGACAAAGAGACAGGAAAGGTAAGCCTGTAAAAAAAAGGTAAGACCACTTAGCGGCAGACAGGGGAATAACAAACCCTTATTCTATCCAGTTATAATCTGACAAAACCAAAGCAAAGTTTACCAAGAAAAGTGTAATTGTTTCCTAAAAAGTGTGCTTAATTGCAGCCATAACGCCGTTTATTACTAAATATGAATATTATTAATAATAAATAGTGGCATATATTTTGGTCCTGATTAACCGATAACATAGTTTTAATTAACATTATGGATTTACTTGTATGGTTAAATGTTCACAGGTATACGTCCACGTACCAAAAGAATTCTATCAACACACCTGTTTGATTTCCAATAAATATCTATTACAGGATGGCTGTATTATAACAAATGTTATATCAACAGATTGTAATAATACATGACCCATCAAAATAAACACAAGGAAAATATTATGAGAAAGTGTCTACGGTTTGTTATGGTTCTGCTCATCAGCTTTTTAATTAATCCAACATTTGCGCAAAACAGTTGGGTTGAGCAATCCAACCCGCTGGGAACCGGCGAGGATGCTATGATTGGCCAAGTTCAGTTCGTAAGTCCGACTGAAGGATGGATTTCAGGCAGCAACGGCGATCTGCTTCACACAACCAATGCCGGTTCAGATTGGCTGCTTGTAACACCATTTCCGAATGATACTGTCTGGTCCTCTTCTGATCCGGCATTGTCTATGTCGTGGGTTAATGCCACTCATGGATGGAAAATTAATTCTATTGGTCCGGCATATGGTAATTCCTATGGTGTTGTACTACACAGTACAACCAATGGCGGAAATACCTGGCAGAAGAAAGTACTGTCTACTACAGAAGGTGATTTCGGTTTCGAGATTCAGTTTGCAGATGTAAACAATGGCTGGCTTCTTGTTTTTAATTTTGCAACACAGACTGCAACTTTTATGAGGACCACTGACGGCGGAAACAACTGGGTGCCATTTGATGGTGCCGGAATCTTTTTCTATGTAGATGCTAACACAGGCTGGTCATTTTACGGGTCAGGTATGAATGGTGCAGACCCTCCTTATAAAATATTGCGCACTACAAACGGTGGAACAAACTGGACGGAACAATATTCAGATACTACAGCCGGCGGCTATAACGCAATGTATTTTTCCGATCAGCAGTACGGATGGATTATAGGAGATAATGCTAAGGTTATGAGAACAACTGACGGGGGTACTACCTGGAATTTTATTACAAACAGCGGTATAAGTACGGATTACAGAAGTAAATCCGTCTTCTTTCTTGATGCAAACAATGGGTGGATCTCCTCCAAAGACGGGGCAGGTTACGGAACACTTCAGCACACTACAAATGGCGGGACAACATGGTCAACCCAGGTAACCCCTCTCCAGAATACACAAGGCGGCAATTCAATTTTCAGTATATATTTTGTTGATGCTCAGCATGGCTGGCTCACCGCCGATTACGGGTATATTTGCGGTTATACAGGGACAACTGCCATTGAAAATGATAATGGGAGAATAAAATCTTTTGCACTTTCACAGAATTATCCGAATCCTTTTAACCCGTCAACCAGGATTCAGTATTCAACAGACAGTAAGCAATTCATAACCCTGAAGGTTTATAATGTTCTGGGAAATGAAGTTGCAACACTGGTTAACGAAGAAAAGCCCGCAGGTAATTACTCCGCTGTATTCAATGGTCATACTTACGGAAGTCAGAATCTTGCAAGCGGCGTATATTTGTATAGACTTACAAGCGGAACCGTTACTGAAGCCAGGAAAATGATCCTGATGAAATAATGAAGTAAAAATTATTTATGCAATAAAGCTGCCGCGGGTAAATGCGGCAGCGATAATTTTCCAGTTGACCTGCAAAACTGTTCAGTTGTTTTCTTTTGCAGCCATATTTTCAGTTTCTGCAGGTAGAATTGTAAAATTCATTTCTCAAGGATTTTTATTATCTATTAATGCTTTTCCAATCCGTCCGGTTTCGAGGAATGATATTCAACCCTACGATATCTAAACTCCGTACTTTTTGTGTAAAGGTGAGTTGATTATATTATATAGTTTTAATTGCAACTCATCCGTATCATCTTTAGTTAATCCGTTTGTTGAAATTAACGGATGAATTATAACTTCAGATATACCCGGACCGGCCTTCCCCTTCAGCAATCCTTTGCGCTGCAGCCTTTTCCAGTTTGTTGTAAACGTTATGGGTAAAATCGGAACCTGCTTTCGAACAGCCAATGAAACTGATCCTGTTTTAAATTCCGATAGTTTAGGAGCAGCCTTCGAAATAGTACCTTCCGGAAGAATAACCAACGGATGTCCTTCATCAATTACCTCCATCATCCTTTTGAATGCTTTTATTAATCCCATCTTATTTTGTCTGTCAACTAATATATTCATACCTGATGTATAAAAAATATGAAATAAAGGCCATTTCCCAACTTCCTTTTTTCCCGTAAACACAAAATATTGATCGAAAATTGAGTACAGGCAGGGAATATCTATATATGAGCTGTGGTTAGAGCAGATTATAAAGGATTTATCTGAAATAATATTTTCTCTGCCCTCAACTTTCAAGAAAATTCCCGCACAATACAAAAACAGTTTTCCGTAGAATTTCATTATTTTAAAAGCAGAGTTGAACCTCCCTTTCTTAGACAGGAAGAAGCGAAAGAACGGATAGAGCAGGATTAACAGTAAAACAAAACATACAAGGAGATATATTTTATAAACAAACCTGAACAGAAATAAAAAAATTGACATCATTGATTATAAGTTTAGTACTATAGTATTTTTAAGAACAATTTTTACGTCTCTTAAATCCATTTTTACAACCGGAAGGCACCATTATAAAGTTAGTTTCGATACCGTCTTTCATTCTGTTCCGGGCTTCATCTGAACACTTAGAATAAAAAAGTTGATTTAAGATAAATTACTCACTGTCTAAAATAAACTTAAAGCATCAAAATAGTTTAAGTTTTAGAAAAAAATAGTAAAGATCCCTAGACATATGGCTGGTTTTTGGAACTTGATATTTTATGGTTGTAGTAGGATTGAATGGATTCGGAATATTTTGTGATAATTCATAGTGCATAACTAATTTTTCCGTACTATTTACGATTCGGAGCATCCACGCAGCTGTCTCAGGGAATCTAAATAAATTGAAAAAACAATTTTTCAAAAAAAGATGAAAATGTTGTCATTTGATATTATTTACTATAGGGCCATTTGGCACTATTTCAATAAAATCATCTTTTTTATTTCCGAAAAGGTACCATACTCAAGTTTAAAGAAGTACAACCCGCTGGCAAAAGACGATCCATTAAATTCAACTTCATATTCTCCTGCCGGCTGTTCTTTGTTCACCAGGGTTGCTATTTCATTACCCAGGACATCATAAATTTTCAAACGGACAATTCCGTTAGAGTTTTTTAAACCAGGGATAGAATAGTGGATCCTGGTTGAGGGATTAAACGGGTTGGGATAGTTCTGAGCTAAGCCAAATTTTATACTATTTAAATGATCTTCTTTTACATCTGTGCTATTAAGATTTATGGATGATGATGGGCTGTTTGCAAGAAGATACAACGAATTATTTCCTGTTGTAGAGTTATTATTATAATCAAATAATCTCAAATAATAAGTCTGGTTTGGATCAAGATCAGTTACAGTCACACTGCTTCCGCTTCCACTATAAACGACAAAATTACCTTCACCAAGATCTTCTCCCGAACCGAATGATGAGCTTGCAGAATAGTCGGTTCCGTCAAGAGGAAATTTATTCGTTGCATTTCCTGATCTCATTAATAGAAGTCTCTTTTCCCCGTCACCATTGCTCCAGTTAATGGTAACAGAGTTTGTTGTTATGCTGCTAAAATTGATCCCTGTGCCGTTTTGCATGGGACTATCAAACAAATCAAAGGATGGATAAGTTGAAGTGCTGCTGAGGCAATTCCAAATAAGGTTATCAAAATCGGAGTAAAAATTTCCTTCCGCCCGGCCATTTAGTATTATTACCCAGGCGAAACCATTTGCTGCGCGAACCAGCTCGGAACTTGTTCCATCAAGGCTGCCGGTGTGCCACCAGTTATTATATTGATTTACTTCCCAGCCTTTTGCATAGTTCGCGTTTGTTACTGATGGAGCAGTCATCGTATCAATAGTTGCGGGCAATAGTATATCGGGTTTAGTATTAAATTTATCCACTGCAAGTACAAATCTTAGTAAATCTTCGGCAGTAGAAATCCAACCGCCATGAGCATCCATAGCTTCGAGGTTCCATCCGCCGTATTGCCATGGAACATACTCCCCGGTTCCGTAGCAGGAAAGTGTTGTAAAATTGTTTATGTATTCTCCTTCTCTTTCCATTTTATCTGACAGAAGGTTTTTTCCAAGGTGCATGTCATACGCACCTATCTGATCAAGCAGCTCTGTTTTAACATAATCTTCATAACTCATTCCTGTAATATGTTCTATTATAACACCAAGTATCAGAAAGCCGATGTTTGAATAATGATATTCTGTTCCGGGGGCCACATCCAGTCCTCTCTCAAGAAGAAATTTAATAAGCGCTCTTTCAGTTACAGGATTTGATTCGCCAAGAGTAAGAGTTACGTGCAAAGGAAAAGAAATCGGATCGCTTGATGCAAATCCATACGGATAAGGAGGAAGCGGGTTTGGCAACATGGGAATATCACGGTTCCACCCTGCGGAATGTTCTAGCAGATTCCTTACTGTAATATCATATATCCGGGTATCGGTAATATCAGCACTGCTGTAATAAGGATCATCATTTAAAAGACCTCCAGGTCCGAAGACATGAGCATCGAGATTTATTTGTCCTTGTTCCCACAGTTTCATTATTGCGGCACCAGTGATAGGTTTGGAATCACTTGCAATTCTAAAAAGATTATAAGGCTGAGTTAATTCCTGTTCCGCAATATCGGCATAACCAAAAGCCCGTAAATATATCAGCTTACCATTTCTTGAAATCGCAACTGTTGCCCCATGAATACCATAGTTATTTATAAATTGAGTTATAAGACTATCGCTTGTATGCATTGAAGGAACGTTTATGCCCGTTTGCGCATAAGTTTCTGCAGACTGGTAAAACGATAAGCAGATAAACAGTGCAATTAGCTGAACTATTTTTTTCATCTCCGGTTCTCCTGTTAGATTTAAACTAATTTCGAATTCCTTGCCGGCAAAAAATAATAGAATGATTTTTAGCCCGATTTGTGTTTTTAAAATTGAAATTCTAACGGCACATTGATACATGCGTATTTTTTATTAAAAACAGCTCGTAGACCAATGATTGTTAAAAACCATCTTCTTTGCGGCCTGTAATTCTCCTGTCCGGGATTGTCTCCGGCAGATATCGAATCCTTCGATTGAGAAAATGATGTAGTGCAAAGAAGCATAATAAAAAGAAATACTTTCCTCTTTGTTCTGCTTTCATTGTTGGTTATTATTTGAATTATTGCCGTCCAGCTCATTCATCAGCTCCAATTGTAAATTTTTATTCATTGACAATATATGTTGAAATTCTGTCCTGGCCCATGAAGTTCTAACGCCGATACCAAAAAGCAGTTGGTCTAATTGTACGGTACCATACTGTGCTTTAAATTTTGGGAGGGATAATATATTTTTTTCCCTAAGCTTATAATAATCCAATTGGCGGTTCTTAAATAGCACACCGGTATTATTGATGCCGTATTCGGCCAAAAAGGGTTTTACATGGCTCTCCTTGAAATTTCGAATATTTTCTAAAGCATCTTTTATGAGCTGTTCTCTTCCAAAATATTCATTCAAACTTTTCTCAATTTCAGGGTTACTAACTTCTTTGGTACTTCTGGAATAATTTGTGGTAATGACTAGATTGAAAATTCTAAAACTCCGAATTGAACCAAAGTCAACAAGGGAATCACTATTCGAAAAACCCTGAGTTTCCTGGTAAATACTATTAAGAATTTCCAAATCATTATTAAAATAATCAATATGTTGGTTTATTCTGTCTTCATCAATTTTCAAATCCATTAATATGCGACCATATAATGCTCGTTCATTTATTTTCGCTTTCCTTTCTTCATTCCAATTATTAACCTGAAGTGCAATGAGGATTCCAATTACGACAAGTAGTATCTCACCAACAGCATAGCGCAGGTATTTTGCAACACTATTTTCGGCTGCGAGTTTTTGCCTGATGTTTCTAAAAATTTTCATCTTTGGTTTAATTCTGTTTCAATATGTTTTAACAATTGTTCTGCTTTGGCTTTTAATTTTTTATCCCCGGCTTTTTGTAATTCGGCCAAACCATTTCTAAAAACAACATCATTAATTAACTCCAGTCTCAGTTTAGGTTCATTGAGGTTTTGAACTGCAATCGTTCTCAGCTTCTCGTCTTTAACATTAATAAAATCCATAGGATAACTGTTCAGGAACATTTTTCTCATTTTTTCGGAATAAGTAGAAAATGCAAAGTTGCTGTTTTTTATCACACTTCTTGCAACAATTTGATCTACCAGGTTGGTATTATTATTAACTGTATTTGTGCCGAACCCTTCTATAAGCTGGTTAAATTCCATTAGTTCCTTTTTTAGTGATTCATTGTCAATAATATTGATGTCACCAGAATTTATCATTTCTAAAAGAGTTGTGTTTCCATTAGTAAAGGTCACTCTTACAGTCAGGTCGTTTATTTTTGTAAATATGGAATCCATTTTTTTGAACCCTTTATTTTGCTCATAATGTGCAACTATGTCTTTGCAATCCTGAATGAAGATATTTTCAAAATCGATATAACGATCCAGTAACTGTATTTGATTATTTAAATCAATACTCAAATTCTGCAGATAAATTTTCTCTTGTTTTTTTTGTTTCTGATGCTCATTCCAGTTGTTAACCTGTAACGCAATTAATATTCCAATAACAACCAACACAATTTCACCAATTGCATAACGCAAGTATTTTGGGATATTATTTTCGGCAGCAAGTTTTTGTCTTACATTTCTAAAAATTTTCATTAACTGATGTCTTCTTTGATTAGCATTCTGATTTCAGTAATCTTATTGAGTGCTTTTTCTCCATTTCTAACAAAACCTCTTCTGTTATCCTGGTACAATTTAAAGAGAGTGATTGTAGCTGGCTTTTCAAAGAATTCTTTAGAATTAGTTGGAATGCAGTAATTTGTCCAGCTAAAATCTGAAAACTCTTCTTTAATTAAAGGAGTCCAGTCTTTGTTAAATGATAATTCAACATCATTTAAGCTTTGATAAACACGGTATAAACTTTCATCATAATATGATATCAGGATCATCTGAAGTGTTTTATCCGAAATGTTTTCCAGACCTTTTGCCTTCAGCATTTCATAAGCGCTGGATTGAGATCTGAAACGTTCGAAGGAGATAATTTTTCCCATCCAGAAATTCAAACTATCATTAAAGTTTTTTAAGGCGACTTGCTTTAGCAATCGATCAGTTAAATTTATAGCAAGTTTTGTATGGGAAAGTTCAAACGATAAAGAAACAGAATCTTGTTCAAGGTTTTGGTCTATAAGCGAAAGAATTTCATGTTCAAAAGTTGAATCTTTTCTTCCCTCATTCCAGTTGTTAACCTGAAGTGCAATTAAAATTCCGATAACAACAAGAATTATTTCTCCAATAGCGTAACGCAAATACGCCATCACTTTACCTGCCTGCCGGTCAACCAGGTTTTCAGAGGCAAGCTGCTTCCTGATGTTTCTAAAGAACCTTACCATGACCGTTTAAGAGGTGTAATTGAATAAACAACTGTTAAGTCATCTTTAGCATCCGATGTAGTAACAGCTGCAATTTTCAAAATTACCATCCGATCGTTTCAATTAAGTTTATATGCTTATGGTTATTTCAGAGGTAAATATAGGTTTGATTATAAACAGAGTTTTGTACTTTTTGTGCAAAAAACAGGACAAAACAATCATCTTCGTAAAATTGTCCTAAAATCCTCTTTGAATGGATCTTCCCTTGTTCATGGTTAGATACTCCGTTTAAGCCTCCGGAAGATTTTTCGATAGAAAACGGGCAGATAAATTTATTTTAAGGGGGGATTGAAAATGAAAAGCAGAAAAATCTGTCCAATACTGACGATTATCGAACCTATTTATTTATTTATAATTTAATTTGGACAGCAGTGACTTTTATAGAGGATTTTTACAATTTTATGACAATTTTTATTTTTCCGGATATTATCTTAGTATTATAAAATAATCTGATCTCATCCGATTCCCGGGGACTAGTTATAAATGGATATCATTAGGGAGCCCGCAGATACCAGGAAGATATAACCTATGGACATATATTTAAATTCAGCACCAGTATAGTTATTTCATAAATATTATAAAGGGAGAAACAAATGAAAAAGTCTGTGAGTCTGGCTATTATTATCTTCTTATCTGCATGCCCTTACATTTATACTCAATCGATTGGCTTTTCTGTGGGACATGGCTTCCTCGGAATGAAAATGGTCAATGATGTATTAGAGAGTTCTGAAAGTTTCTTCTATGATGAAGGGTTATTCCCCTCTCCGCCGGAAGAAATTTCAGGCGGCTTCTTTTTCGAAGGAAACTTCAAATATGGAGTTGGCATATTTAATTTCGGCGTCGAAAGCAATTACGTTTCCTCCTCCGGAAGTTTTTATTATAAAGATGATATAGGTGCTTTTGAGGACATCTTTGATGTAAGTACAGTAGAATTTTTGGGACTTATTGAAATCGTACTCCCGTCTGAGAATTCTATTGTTCAACCTTTTTTTCAGGCAGCAGGCGGAATTGGTATTGCATCAGTAGCAGTCTCCGAAAATCTCACTTCTTATACTGACCCCGGCAATGGCTATAATTTTGATGGTACCATGAGTGGAAATTATTTTTCGGGCAGATTTAAAAGCGGATTACAGCTGGTATTGGAGAAAATAAGACTGGAAGCGGCAGTAGGATACAGGATAGCGGATGCAGGTGTGTTAAGAGGTGATTTTATACAAAATAGAACCGAATATAAGGATATGCCCTTAAGGAATGCTGACGGTAAATCTATGGCATTCGATTTTTCAGGATTCCTCATTACAGGCGGAATATCTTTTCATCTCTGAAAAGGTTTAAGTACAGAAAGGATTTATCCCTATTAAATTACTTAAGGGTAATTTTTATCCGGTTTTACCCTCTGTAATTTTCCTTTTGTCTAAATAAGATACCTGATAGGAAAGATTGTATACAGTGAGAGAGTAATTTTGGATTGAACGGATAATTCACAAATGATATTTCAACAAAGATTAATTCGGGTGGAGAAAAGTTATTTGCAATACATACTGACTTTATATAATTTATAAAATGAAATAATATCAACTGGGGCGAAAAATGAGGAGTCTTAGGGTCGGAAAACTATCAAGTGGAATTTACTTCTGCAGGATGAAGACAGGATCTTACTACGCTGTAAGAAAAATGATTTTGGTAAAATAATTTTTGCCGGGGAATAAAATGATTAGCAAGGGAATTTTGGGTAATACATTAACCGCTGTAACAACACTACTATCATCATTCCTGCTATCAGGCTGCTTCACTCTGTTCACTGTTCCCGCAGAGGATTTCAAAAATAATGTAAACCATGGCAGAGTAGAGATTACCTTAAAAAATGACGATAAAATCTCCGTTCCCGAAGGTCAACCAATTTTTTTCTATCCGGCGAAAAAAATGCTGATGGTGCATAATAACTCTTTAGTTTCAAAGATTGAGTTGGAAAACATAAAAGAGATAAAGGAAGAAAAATTTAATTTTCAAAAAACTTTTTTCTCATCACTCTGGCTCGGAGCTATAGGTCTTTTTGTTTTAGCTTTACTGTTATACGCGGCCGCACCCATATTGATAGGTCCTTAAGGATTTCCCTGAGTTCTTATTGCAGGGGAGCGTGATTGGCGATAATCTCATAGACTCTAGAGAGCTGAGTAGTTACCCTCCGGCCACTCACTCAAACCAATAAAAAGTCCCCTTACAGCTATATTTTAACCCTTTTTGGTGGAGGTGGCGGGA